>NZ_JAPDCH010000003.1:291155-338464 GCF_027705925.1 Aeromonas sp. Y289-2 | reverse complement strand
CCCGAGCGGCCAAAGGGATCAGACTGTAAATCTGACGGCTCTGCCTTCGAAGGTTCGAATCCTTCTCCCTCCACCATCATTCAAGAAAACCCGGTCTCGCGCCGGGTTTTCGCTTTATGCCATTCTCATCACACTTTTCCGACCTTGTCAGATCTGACAGTTGCAATTGCATCCCATCTTGCTCATCGTGGCATCATCGACATCAGAGTGTTCACATCATGTTTGAAGTCTGGGACGAGCATGGTCACGCCACCGGTCTGACACTGCAGGCGCTCAAAGTCAGAATCAGCAACGACTATCAGGGTGATCTGATGGTGCGCTACAGCAACAAGCTGGGACTCCCCACGACCCTCTTTCTGACCATTCATCAGGGCGTTGCCTATCAACGCTTCAAAGCGGGCTCGCCAAAACTGGATTGGGAATGGCTGGCCACCGCAGGCAATGGCCACAGCCCCCGCAATTTTATGAGCGAACAGTTCCCCTTACTCCAGCTCTCCCTCGATAACTGAATGCCCCTCTCTTTCGCTCAATAACGTCAATTCATCGATGATTTGCTGTAATTGGGTACGAAAGCGTGTCAGCTCATCGGTACAAGCTGGCGATCCAAACTGACGGATTTTTTCTTCCAATCGCCATGCCTGTTCAGCCAATTCCGGCGCCATCATCATGCTGATGGTCCCCGCCTGACGATGCACCCAATTGGCCAATGCATTGTCATCAAGTGGCTCCTGCACCATCGACTGTTCAAGCTCCTGGCGAAATAGTGGAAACATCTGCTGCAACTTGTCACCATGACCAAAAAATGCCTCCATAGCTGCAATATCAATCAAGGTTGGCGCGGGTAAGATCTGCCACTTCTGCAACATCTGGTGCAGAGCATCCAGCAGCACCGGTTTGCCCAACAGATCGTCCATGCCCGCGGCAAAACAGCATTCAGCCTGTTCTGGCAACACATTGGCCGTCATGGCGATGATCAGCTGCCGCTCGCCTTTCTCTGCAGCCCGTATCCTGCGGGTGAACTCATAACCATCCATCACCGGCATCTGACAGTCACAGAGCACCAGCTCATAGGCATGCTGCGCGACCATCTCGAGAGCCTGCTGGCCATGCTCTGCCACATCGCAGTTCATCCCAAGTTGCCTGAGCTGGCGTATTACCAGCGACTGGTTGAGGGGATTATCCTCCACCAGCAATACCCGACAGGGCTGCATGGGTGCGCTCTTTCGCATCGCTTTCGTTGCCGTCCCATCGCTCAAGCCAAGCTGGTGATAGCAAACTTCCCGCACGGCATGCCAGGTCATGGGATTGCTGTTGAGGGTGCAACCCTCCTCATCACAACGATAACCGAGGGGGGTTGCCAGCGGCAGCACCCGGATGACCCTGTTGCCCGCCAACTCATGGTCTGTGAAACGCAACTGAGCATCACCAGACTCCGACGTTCGTGTTACCCCCAAGGCATCAAGTTGCAACAACAGGGTGTGGCACAGCTTCTCGTCATGGAGATCGATGTGGGCTTGCACGCCATTGAGACGAGGATCCGGCTCTCGCTGTGCCAGCACTGGCAACGTGACCGTCAGGCTGATGAAAGTGCCCAGCCCAGGGGCACTCTCCAGCCGGATCTCGCCACCCATCAAGGTGGCCAGGGTCTGGCAGATACTCAGGCCCAAGCCGGTACCACCATAACTGCGGGTGGTGGAGCTCTCTGCCTGTTCAAAGGCATTGAAGATCCGGCCAAGCGCCTCTGGGCTCATACCGATGCCGCTGTCGCGCACACCGAAGCACAATTGCTGTTGCCCCTCCCCCTGCGACAGCAGTTGCACCGAGATCTCGATAAAGCCCCGCTCGGTAAATTTGATGGCATTGCTGACAAAGTTGAAGAGGATCTGGCGCAGACGCAGCGTATCACCGCTCACCCGGGCCGCCACACCGGCATCCGCCCAGAGGTAGACGCGCAACCCCTTGCGATGTACTTCGCTCACCGTCATGGTCAGCACGCCGTCAAGCAGCTCCCGGACAAGAAACGGCGCTTCTTCGAGTTGCATCTTGCCCGCTTCCAGCTTGGCGAAGTCGAGCACGTTGTCGATCAGCGCATGCAACCCCTGGGCACCGCGGTTGATAACCTCCACCATCTGGCGCTGATCCTGGGTCAATTCGGTAAAGGTGAGCTGTTCCGCCATACCGATAATGCCATTCATGGGCGTGCGAATTTCGTGGCTCATGGTGGCCAGAAACTCTCCTTTCTGGGTGGCGGCAGACTCTGCTTTGGCCTTGGCTCTGGCCAATGCAGCCTCAACCTGATGACGACGAACTATCTCCTGACGCAGCCGCCAGTAAGCCACCGACAACACCAGAATAAAGAGCGTGATTGCCACCCCGGCGGGCAGCAGGGTTCGCACCAGTTTCGCTCTGGGGATACCTTCGCTGTAATTGAGCGCCAGCCAGCTGTTGCGTATCTGGCGCTTCTCCTTGTCGCTCATGCTGGCAAGCACCCGGTTGACCAAGGGTAGCAAGGGGACGTAAGGCTCACGTACCGCAACGGCCAACTCATCCTTGAAGGGGGTGGGCGCGGCAATATGAAGTCGGTCATCAAACTGCTCGGTGATAAGACGGGAGACCACCACCAGATTGCCGATATAGGCATCTCCCTGCCCCGCAGCGACACGAGCAAGCCCCTCGTTGGCACTCTTGGTCGTGATCAGTTTAAGGTCAGGCACCATTGCCCTCAGCTGGGGGATCAGCATGCTGTCGGTCAGCAACAGCTTTTTACCAGCCAGATCAGAGAGATCCCCGATCGGAATACTACCGCGCGCCGTCACCAGCACCATCGGGAATGATGCGAAGGGTTCGCTGGCATGCCAACCCACCAGCCGCTCGATAATGCGAGCGGGTAATACCGCCAGGTCGACTTCGTGATGCAGCAGTTGCTGTTGCAGGTCAGGCCAATCCTTTACCGATATTCGGCTGTAAGCCAACCCCAACTTCTCTTGCAACACCTTCAGATAATCCGCTATCAAGCCGACCGAATTGCCCTCCTCATCGAGATGGGAGAAGGGCACCCAGCCGGGGATCAGCCCCAGCTTGAGCGGTGGCAGCATCGAGAGCCAGCCACGCTCATCAGGACGCAGTAAAAAATGACTGTGCCCCATAAAGTTGGGCTCCAGGCTCTCCCCCAACCAGCGTTTCTCCAGTTCACTGCGCGCCTCGACCGTTAGCGACTGAATGGCAGTATCAAGCCGGATGGCAAGAGTGTGTTTCTGGCTGGCGACGCCAAGATGCAGGGTTTCCATCAACAAGGGAGACTGGGCAACCACCGCCAACGCCGGGTGACGCTCGATAAACAGATTGGCCACATGAAGGTTACCGATGTAGGCATCTGCCCGACCTTGCTCAACCGCCTGCAATGCACGGTGCGTATCGACAAAGAGTCGCGGTGTGACATTGGGATAGTGCAGCTTGACCAGCTTCTCGGTCAGAAAGCCTTTTTCGATGGCAATGCTGGCGGACTGCAACTGGCTCACATCCCGAAACAGGGGGCTGTCCTGGCGCACCACCACCACAGTCGGCGAAGTGTAGTAAGGTAGGCTATAGGTGACACACTGACGCACCTCAGAATTAAATGCATCGAGCAGGATATCCAGCTTGCCACGGCAGGCATCGGCATACATGGTTTTCCAGTCAGGGTAAACCTGCCAGGCAATCCGGTAGTCAAGCTTTTTGGCTATTTCCTCCATCAATTCAACACTGAATCCAGCGGCGACCTTGCCGTCCCACTGCTGGAATGGTCCCCATCCGCCAGCCAATATGCCCACTTCAATCGTTGGTACAGAATGTACCTCCGCCGAAAATACGGAAGGCGTCAAGGATAAAACAGCGACAATAATTATGAATCGTTTGATTAATGACATAAGCGAACAATATATAGACATAACGATTCACATATATTTATAAAAAGATATATGCACCTGAAAAAATAGGGTGCGCACGGTAGTATAGAAATGTAAGCTTTGATAGCCTGAATATTATTCACCGTTTTATAAGAGGCTCATCCATGTCCTTCCAGATTATTCTTGCCGATGACCACCCCTTGATTCTGACAGGGATCCGCAGCCTGATTGAACAGATAACCCCTAATTGCGAAGTGGTCGCCGAGGCATATCAGGTATCTGATTTGCTTAATTTATTACAGCAACATCATTGCGATCTGTTGATCACCGATTTCAACATGCCTGGAGATATCCGCTGCGATGGTATGGTCATGATCCAGCAGTTGCGTCGGGATTATCCCAATATGCCCATTATTGTGCTGACCCAAATCCAGAACAACGCCATATTGCAATCTCTTATTCAGGCCGGGATAAATGGCCTAATATTGAAAAAATCGGTCGTCACTGAATTGGCAGATGCCATTCGTCAAATATTGCTTGGCCATCGCTATATTGGCCCTGCGGTAAAAGTACTGCTGGCCAATGCAGGCCTCGCCCATCACGACAACATCAGCCCACTGACAGCCAAAGAGAGCGAAGTTGTACGCCTGCTGGCCAGCGGCATGTCGGTCACGCAGGTTGCCGACTACCTTCATCGCAGCGTCAAAACCATCAGCACCCAGAAAAAGAGCGCCATGATACGACTAGGTATTACCAGCGATAGCGCCCTCTTTGACTATGCCAAAAGCAGCGGACTCTATTAATCAATAGCCGCATCAAATATCAGGGTAACATCACCTTTAAAGGAGGAGCCAGGGTATTTCATCATCTCGGCGACCGTCCCACCCACAATCTGAAATCGAATCGCTCTGGCAGCATTGATAACCGGAATTCCCTGTACAGGAAGTACAAATCTGGTTTTATTTGTAGTCAACAGAAATATTTCATTTATGCTGTTAACATAGTGCGTTTTTAAAGGCACTGTTCGCCCCTTGCTATCTTTTAATGCGCACTCGCCACTAGTAGACCATTGATATTGGCAACGCAGTGAGACAGTAAATGGGGCACTAAACCATATTCGAAAAGGAAGATCTTGCTGCAATATGCTTGGCTCTCGCTTTCCACTATGAATCCAATTACTCCACCCACCTGGTGGCAATAAGGTTACTTGGCTATGGCCATCGCTATCTCCTTTGGGAAAATCAACTTTCAATTGATGACGGACTGTCAGTGTAAATTTAAGTTCATGCTCTGTTCCCCCAGAATAAGTTGCATCACCCAGGTCAATATCCTTATTACGCCCCACCATTATTTTTAAACTACCGGTATACTTTCCGTTTGACATAGTCAATGGATTAGGTGCTTTGATACGAAAGCCATAATTCAGCCAATCGACAGAGTATGATGTTCCATCACCAAGTTGGCTATTGTGATAGCACTCAGACGCACCATTTTGAGCTAAATCATTAATAGAATATAAAAAAAGTTGCCCAGTTACTACAGACCCGAACCACCCCCAAGTACTAAAGCTTTGATAGCAATCACCACCAATAGTATGCATGGGCCATCTATTATTATTGACAATTGGATACTCCATTTTTATTACCTTGGCACCTATATTGGTTGGAATAAACGCCAATTCATGGTGTTCTCCATTGTTGCTGTTCGTCAACGTCACTTTTTTAGGACCAGAAAGTCGATAGTAACTTAGGTAGTTCTGTTTACCCTTCGCCGAATTTATTGTTTTTGCTATCGACACTGGGAGTTTTACTATAACCGATGACTCTAGCGGCTTCTGTGGGTCACAATAAGAAATCGGTTGACCGACATCGCACGGAGTGGTGTTGATAAAACGCCCACCACTCACTTCATAGCTCTCAGGTTTATAGTCTGCAGTAATATTAATCACATCAGCCAAAGAAGAGTGACTAAACATCAGTAGAACTAATATTTTAATGGTTTTCATTTTTTACAGTCACACCTGGTGAACATATTAACTCTCCCAATATAATAATCTCCGATGCCTCCGTGCGGCTCTGCACTCCTGATGAGTTGTTGCAATGGAGGGTACCATTGTGTTCCACGCTAAATTGCGGCTGTCGTCGGCTCGCTTCCAGCGCAAAGAAGCCATCATTTTCGGTAAATGCCCGCCCTATAGGGTTACTGACCATGGCACCACGCAGCGGCTGGCTTTGCTCGTCCAGCAGGCGACCAATCACAGTAACGGTGCTCACAGCATTCACCTGGCCATAACCCACCCCGCCGCGATTAAGATGGTAGGGGAGCACGGTGGGCTTGATGGTGAGTGGCATCCCCTCGTGGTCGGCCATCTCCAGTTGCAAGGCGCCACTTTGCAAGGCTGGCACCGAGACCAGATGACGACCGGGCCCAAGGGTCTGTACGCTGCCCAGATCGTCGTTGACCCGGATCCGCGCTGCCTCATCATCGGCCGCAATATCGAGGATCATCGCCGCCTCATTGCCCATGCCGCCCGTATCGCGGAAACCGAGCGCCAGATCCCCTTCATGCCCCAGCGCCAGCACACTCTCCAGGTTGACGCCGCCGGTCACCTCTGCGTTATAGGAGGAGTGCTGGGCAAACAGGTCGCCACCCAACCAGGACGACGCGAAACGACCATAGCCGGATAGACCGGTACCATAGCTGTCATGGGTGCTGCCCACGCTGACCTGACGCAGCGGCCCCCAATCCACCTCCTGCTGGTAGTTGAGATAGGCGCTGCGCTGGGCACCGCCCGAGCGTGAGGTATTGCTGCCCAGCCCCAGCGACAACTGGCGATCATCTCCCCCCAAGTTGATAGTGAGACTCAGCGTGCTACCGCGATCCCGCTGCTGCGCCGTGCTCTCGCTGCCGGGACGATCGAACAGGGTCACCCCCCAGGTCACCCAACGCCCCCACAACCGATCGCTATAGTGCCACCCCACATCAGCACCATTGCCACGACCAGACTGGTGAGAAACATAGAGACTGAGGGAGCCCCACTTTTCCAGCGACTGTTGCAGTGACAGACTGGACACCGCAGTTGCTTCAACCTGCTTGCGCAGATTACGCGAATGGCTGGCCACCAGACTGCTGTTGCCATGCCAGTAGATCCCCTGCAGATCGTAGCCCCACCCCATGCCAACACTCTGATTGAGAGAGGCAAAGCCGTGAAGCTGACTGGTCGCCTCCCAGTCGAGCGAGAGGGAGTGCTGAGCCCGTCTGTCCACATACTGGCTACCCGCCCCCACCACCAACGAAGGAAGCAACAGGTGGTTCACCGCTACGCCGCCACTGGCCCCCTCCAAATCGCTATCACCTTGGCGTACCAGCCAGCGGGTCTGGCGTCCGGCAAACAGGTTGAAGCGCCACGGCTCCTCTGGCGTCTGCCAGTTGGAGGGTTTGTAGATCATCTCGCGCCAACGGCGGGTCTCCTGACCATCCTCCAGCAACCGCAGTTCTACCTCGTAGATACCTCCGGGCAGCGATCGGGTATCAAGTGCCTGCAAACCCGATACGACCGGCTGGGACTGGATCAGGTTGCCGTCACGATAGATCTCCACCATGCCCGGCCGGGCCGGAGCCACCCGGATCGGCGCCAGACTGGGTACACCGCGCTCCCGGCGCAGCAGATCCGAACTGCCCCACATCATCCCGAGCACGGTGGGGGTCGCGCCACTGTAGTAGTTCGGCTGACGTACCAACCCCTGAGCTGAGGGAAAGAAGAAACCAAGGCGATAAAAATTGGCCTCATGGAGTCGCTCGCCATAAAGCTGAGCCAGGCCCACTTCACTCGATTGCCCCTCCTGCCAAGTGGCATCCCCCTCCATAAAGGGGGTCCACTGCCCCAAGCTGCCCTCCAGCTGCAGGTTGTAGTGACCGTTGCGCTGACTGCCCTGTACCAGGTTCAGCTGGTTCTGGACCAGCAACCCCCTGCTCTCTTGAGGCAATGCTATAAAGCGCTGATCCCGTGCCTCCTGTTCTACCTCACCGGTCAGCACCGAGAGCTGGGACTCCTCCAGGCTGTATTGCAACCCCACTATGCCTTCAGGACAGGTCCGGCCACACTCGCCGAGCGGCTGCTGGGCTCCCAGCTTGCTCAACCAGCGTTCACGCGCCCCCTCGTCAAAATCGCTCTCCTGCACATCCACCAGTGAAAGCAGCTGTACCGAGTTATCCCGCCCGAGCAGCACTTCCCCATCCCCCAGCAGGCGACCGTCGACGGTCACCCGCACCATCAGGGGAACACCAAAAAAGTGCGCTTCAAACCCTTCTGGCAACTGCCGCGCCTGTTGCAGCAACAGTGCCGGGTCTGCCGCCGCCAGTGAGGCAGAGAGCAACGACCCGAGCAAGAGAAGAAGAGAACGAACCATGAAGAACAACCTGAATGCCTGGAATATCAATTAAAGGGGGCCTGATGACCCCCACATACTCATGTCAGCTGCCTTGAGCAGGCGGTGCCGGCGGTGCCTCCGATTCAAACATCATGCTGACAATCCCCTGATAGTTGCCGGGCTTGTAGCCACCGGTTGGCGCCGCGGCCGGAATAATCTCCAGCCCTACCTGTTTGCCAGTATTGGCATCTGCCTGATTCAGCAAGTCAGCAGATGTAGTGGTCAGCGCAACGCCTGCCACCTTGACCGTCAAGTCGATACTCTCCTTGCCGCTGGCCATGGTTGCGGGATAAACCAGATAACCCTTGATGGGACCAATGGTGCTCTTCATCTCCAGCTGCTTGGCCAAGGGATCCAGCTTTTGGCTAAAGGGGTTGAAGGTCAGTTTCTGTGGGGTACTCATCCAGTCACCCACGGGTTGCACATAAAAGTGTTCGGTCGGGATCTGCGCCGTTACCGTCACCGTATGCTCGATGCGCTCGGCCGCCATCAGCGATCCGCTCGCCAGCAACAGGGCGGGAAAAAGCGATACCATCTTCATAGTCACTCCTTAAGGTGTGATTGTCGTTCTTGTGATATATCGGGATTCAGAGCTTGAACTCCCTGAATGCCGATTTTTTCCCTTCGATCAGTTCAAAACGAACCGTCCGGGTTGCCTCTTGACTGACCCGCATTTTAACGCCGGGCAGCAGATGCATCTTCTGCGGTTGACTGCATGAGCTCTCTTTTTGGTCACACAGTTCCAGATAATCGAGAATAACGGTGGCATTGCCCCGGTTCTCCACATAGAGAACACCGTTTTTACGGTCAATACGGGTGTCATAACGGGTCTCTTTGGGGGCCACAAAGAGAATGGTGCCAAAACCGGTCATGATGCTGACCCCGGCGCTAATTTGTTGCTGTGGTGGTAATTCGGTTATTTCATCGTCCTGTGGTTTGACCGGCACAAAACGCACCCGAAAATAACGTTCTCGCTCCCGCACTCCCATATAGATAAAACGGGTAGCCTGCATACCACCTGCCGGAATAATCAACCGTGATGGACTTGTCACCAGCTGACGAACGCCCTCCTCCGGTAACTCCCGCTCCTTCGGCACGCCATCGGCACCATATATAATTTCGGCCAGCGTTATTTTGACAAAGGCCGTCTCATCACCAAGATTTCTAACCCGCTTGAGCAGCGTAGTTTTTTCTGCCGACATATAGTCATATAAGGTGCCAACGCTAATATCAGGCGATGCCAAGGCATTGCTGCTGAATATAAGCAGCAATACAGTAAAAATCTTATTCATGAATAATTATCACTCTGTAAAAACGATAGAGAGTGGTGCCTTCATTCATTGAAGGCTCCGAAAAATATACGAATTCCATATATGCAGATCGCCAGATGATCATATTTGGCTCGGCGATTCGTCATTGAGGCCAGTTTAGATAATCCACACAGCGGACTTAATCGGAATAATCTGATACTGCCAAAGTATTTTTTCTGCAAACAATCAGACAATTCCTACAGCCAGCTTTCAACATCCTCCCCTATTATCCGAAATCATCTCAGTCAGCAGGGAAGTGACATGTTTGCGTTTAAAGAAGAGTTTCCGGTCGGTGACGTGGCATCCCTGACGACAGCGGACATTGCCGTGCCATTTTATCAGCCAATCGTTGACCGGGATCGCCAGATCATCGGCTTTGAGGCGCTGGCCAGACGCTGGGAACCCCGCCAGCAGCGTTATCAGGGAATAGACTTTCCCTCTCTCAGCAGTGAAGAGTCCCTGCATGTGGATATCGTTATGCTCAGAGCGATTTGGAGTGATCTGACCGCGCTGGCACGCCATGCTCCTTGCTCCCTCTCGATAAACCTCAACCCCGCTTTTGAGAGCCCTACATATAAGAACCTGCTGTTACTCACCCTCTTGCAGGCCCGCAAGCTGGATATTGCAATCTGGTTCGAGGTGGTGGAGTACGCCCCGCTAGAGCGCAAGGAGTTGGCCCTGATCGAAGTACTGCGCAGCCACGGTGCCCATATCGCCTGCGATGACTTTGGCACCCAGGAGTGCAATTTTCAGCGAGTGATGGCGCTCCCCTACGAGGTCATCAAGCTGGATCGCTCTCTGCTGCTGCAAGCGACCAGGAGTAGCCATGCCTTGCGCATGCTGACCGGACTGGTGGAGTACCTGCAGCGACTCGGCATGAAGGTGGTGTGCGAAGGGGTGGAAAACCAGACCCATATCGAGATTGCCGATCAGCTCGGCTGTGACTATCAACAGGGTTACGTCTACGCCATGCCCTCCCCCCTCTCCCGTTGGGCCTGAGCGGCGGTTTCATTTCGGCATCCTGTCGGCTCGCGCAGCCAACAATGTCCTGCCAAATTGCATGATGACGTGGGGGCGAGTACAATCTCGCACCCCGAATATCCGGCGCATCTTCTGTAGATAGGCCCGGATATGCCGTCATCGGGTCGTGCTGCATTGAGCCTCCTCTCGGAGGGCATCTTGCACCACAACTCAACCACTACGATGCCATCAGGTGGCATCGTCCTGATTTGCAATCAGATATAAAGAGTCCGCCATGTTTAAACCAGAATTGCTCTCCCCCGCAGGTTCCCTCAAGAACATGCGTTACGCCTACGCCTATGGCGCCGATGCCGTCTATGCCGGCCAGCCCCGCTACAGCCTGCGGGTGCGCAACAACGAATTCGATCACGAAAACCTGCAGCTGGGCATCAACGAAGCCCATGCACTGGGCAAGCAGTTCTATGTGGTGGCCAACATCCAGCCCCACAACTCCAAGCTCAAGACCTTTATCCGCGACATGCGCCCTGTGGTGGAGATGAAGCCGGATGCGCTGATCATGTCCGACCCCGGCCTTATCATGATGATGCGTGAAGCCTTCCCGGATATGCCCATTCACCTCTCGGTGCAGGCCAACGCGGTCAACTGGGCCACGGTGAAGTTCTGGCATCAAATGGGCCTGACCCGCGCCATCCTCTCCCGCGAGCTGTCGCTGGACGAGATCGAGGAGATCCGCATGCAGGTGCCGGAGATGGAGCTGGAAGTGTTCGTTCACGGCGCGCTGTGCATGGCCTACTCCGGCCGCTGCCTGCTCTCCGGCTATATCAACAAGCGTGATCCCAACCAGGGCACCTGCACCAACTCCTGCCGCTGGGAGTACAAGGTGCACGAGGGTAAAGAAGATGACGTGGGCCAGATCGTCCACCGTCAGGAGCCCATCGCAGTGCGTCCGGACAACACGCTAGGCCTTGGCAAGCCGACCGATGCCCTTGTGCTGCTGGAAGAGTCCAACCGCCCGGGCGAGTACATGAGCGCGTTCGAGGACGAGCACGGCACCTACATCATGAACTCCAAGGACTTGCGCGCCGTCGAGCACGTCGAGCGACTGACCAAGATGGGCGTTCACTCCCTGAAAATCGAAGGACGCACCAAGTCTTTCTATTACTGCGCCCGTACCGCTCAGGTTTACCGCAAGGCCATCGATGATGCGGTGGCGGGTCGTCCGTTCGACCGCAGTCTGATGGGCACTCTCGAAAATCTGGCCCACCGCGGCTACACCGAGGGCTTCCTGCGCCGTCACAACCACAGCGAATACCAGAACTACGACTACGGCTACTCCGTCTCCGACACCCAACAGTTTGTCGGCGAGATCACCGGTCGCAAAGGTGACATGGTCGAGGTCGAGGTGAAGAACAAGTTCCTGGTGGGCAACAACCTGGAGCTGATGACCCCGCAGGGCAACGTCCGTTTCAATCTGGAGCAGATGGAGAACCGCAAAGGGGAGCTTATCGACACAGCGCCGGGCAACGGTCACGTGGTCTATGTGCCGGTTCCCAAAGATCTGGATGTGAACTTCGGTATCCTGCTGCGCAACCTCGGGGATCGCGAAGACACCCGCAACCCCCATACGGCGGCCTGAGATGGCGCTGCTCATCACCGACAAGTGCATCAACTGTGACATGTGCGATCCCGAGTGCCCCAACCAGGCTATCAGCTTGGGTGAGGAGATCTACGAGATCGACCCCAGTCGCTGCACCGAGTGCGTCGGTCACTATGAGAAGCCGACCTGCATCAGTGTCTGCCCTATCGACTGCATCATCTGGGATCCCGCTCATGTGGAGACCGAAGATCAGCTGATGGAGAAATTTGTGCGGATGCACCGGCAGTAGCGGATACACAGACCGTAAAACGAAAAAAGGCCGAGCAATCGGCCTTTTTTGATCCTGCGTGCAGCGGCTGGCCATCACTTGCCGACCAGCCGGATCAGTTTGTCCAGCTCACGCTGGGCCTCCAGCATCCGGGTCTGGGACTCCTCCAGCCTGGCCTGCCGCTTGGCAATCTTCTCCGGTTTGCCACTGACTCTCGCCTCCTGCAGTTCAAGGAGACGCTCATCCACCTCGCCACGCAGTTTGTTAACCCGCTCTTTCTGCTCCTTGACCAGACCTTCATCGGTACAGTTGGCCTTGATATTGCGCGCGGCCTGTTCCAGCCCGGCAATCTGCCCGGCGTTATTGTGTGCTTTGGCAAACACCAGCTGGTCATTGATGGCCTGCAGACGGGCCTTGCAACCGACCGCCTCACTGCCAAAGGCCTGACCCGCCAACAGCAGCAAGCCGGCTCCCAATACTTTCCACATCTCGATTCATCCGGTCTTGTTTGCGAGCTGACCATAAAAACCTCGATCGGAAGCAGGGTCAAGCAAGCGGGAAAAAGGTGCGACAGAAGTTGTGCAACATCACGCAATTGCCACCCTGTTGGTTCTACAATGGCGCTCTTTCCAATCGGGAGTCTGTTATGAATCAACAAATTGTGGTCATTGCCAACGGTGCCCCCTATGGCAGCGAATCCCTGTTCAACGCCCTGCGTCTCGCTATCGCCCTCAACGAACAGGGTGGTGCCAGCCTGAAGCTGTTCCTGATGTCCGATGCGGTGAGTGCAGCGCTGGCCGGTCAGGCACCGGCCGAGGGGTACAACCTGCGCCAGATGCTGGAGATCCTGCTGGCACAGGGCGTCACCATTCGCCTGTGCAAGACCTGCACCGATGCCCGTGGCATCACAGCCCTGCCGCTGATCGAGGGCATTGAGGTCGGCACCCTGCCGATGCTGGCCCAATGGACCCTGGCTGCCGACAAGGTGCTGACCTTCTGATCACCCCCTCCGGATCTCTTGCTCCTTTAGCTCTCATCTGACCCTCCATGGCCCCCGCCATACGGGGGCATTGCGCGCGCCGCCAGTCTCACTGACTACACTATCAGTTGCCACGCTTACTTGTTTGTCCCACCTCACGGACAGCGTAACGCCCAGTAATAAACCGAGGACGACGATGAATCCGACCGAACAGACCCTGCTTGAGCAGATGAGGATCACCGACTTCGAAATTGCCCATCGCAAGGAGTTATTGCTGCTCAATGAGCAGGATGTGGCGCGGCTGGCAAGTTATTGCAGCAAGATAGAACCACGGATCGACGCCCTGGTGGATCGCTTCTACCAGCAGCAGACGGCCATCACCGAAATCGCCCTGTTGATCGGGGATGCTGATACCCTCATACGGTTGCGCACCGCACAACGGCGCTATGTGCTCGATCTCTTCAGCGGCCATTACGATCTGGAGTACGTCAACAACCGGCTGCGGATCGGGCTGGTTCACAAGCGGATCGGGGTCGAACCCAAGCTCTATCTGGCCGCCATCAACACCCTCAAAGCCCTGCTGATCGAGGATATGTTCGAGCAGATCCGCGATGAACCGGAGCGCCTCGTCATGCTGGCCGCACTGGACAAACTCTTTCTGTTCGACATCACTCTGGTCTTCGAAACCTACATTCGCAGTCTGGTATCGGAAATAGAGTCATCCAGAGAGAAATCGGAGAACTATGCCAAGAGTCTGGAGCAGAA
Organism: Aeromonas sp. Y289-2; assembly: GCF_027705925.1. Taxonomy (NCBI): domain Bacteria; kingdom Pseudomonadati; phylum Pseudomonadota; class Gammaproteobacteria; order Aeromonadales; family Aeromonadaceae; genus Aeromonas; species Aeromonas sp. Y289-2. Next base: position 324,250 of record NZ_JAPDCH010000003.1, on the reverse strand, counting down.
AGTACGCGAGCGTACCAAGCAACTGGAGGAGCTGAACCGCACCGATGCCCTGACCGGATTGCTCAACGTTCGCCACCTCAACGAGCAGTTGCTGCTAAGCCTGCGCACCTGTCAGCGCCGTGCCGAACCCATGGCCATCGCCTATCTCGATATCGACAACTTCAAGCAAATCAACGATACCGAAGGTCACCAGCGCGGAGACGAGATCCTGCGCATCGTTGGCCACTGCATCCGTCAGGTCTTTCGCGCCGAAGACAGCTGCTTTCGTTATGGGGGAGATGAGTTCTGCCTGATCCTGCCCAACTGCAACGAGAGTCAGGCCCGGGATATCTATCTCAAACGATTGGTCAACACCGTCAAGGAGCAGCTGGGCGATCTCACCCTCAGTATGGGCATAGTGCAGACCGGGCCGGAGCACTACGACGACGGGCTAAACCTGATCCGCCTCGCCGACGAGAGGATGTACGCAGCCAAGAAGGCGCTCAAAGAGAAGACGCCGGGTAGCACGCACTGAACATTCAGCATCACAGATCCCCGCATTAACCGGGTCAGCCCCGCTCAACCACAGACGTGGCCACTGCGGGACGCTGTACTCTGGCCCCCCACTCATAGAGCGCAAAAATCGCCACACAAAGCATCGCCATCAGCACATAGAGCCACTGACCGCTCCACTGCTCGAGGATCCAGCCTCCCAGCAGGGCGCCGGCGGCTCCTCCCAACCCGGCCAGTGCACTGGCGCCAAAATAGCTTCCCTTGAGGTGGGTGGGGGCCATCTGGTCGATCAGCACGTTGAGCAGGGGGAAGAGGATGGTCTCGCCAATGCTGAGCAGCAGCACGGCGCCAAACCAGTGGCTGCGCACCATCGGGTCCCCCAGCGCGAAGAGCAGTTGGGCCGCCAGAAAGAGCGCCATGCCGATATGAAGCCGCACCCGCACCGGCCAGCGCGACAACAAGCGCAGCAGCGGAAACTGCAGCAGCACCACGGTCAGGGCGTTGGTCGCCACCAGCAGGGCAACCAGCTCGGCCACCTGCGGCATACCGGCCCGGGTCAGGTACTGCACCAGCGGCGAGTGAAACTGGGAGTAAACCAGCACCATCAGGAGATTGGCCATCACCAGCAGCAGGAAGGCGCGATCCGCCAGCAACACCTTGATGGCATCCCGCAGTCCGGGGCCAGCAGCACCCGGCTTGCCTGTGCTGCCAGCCCGGCGAAATCCCCAGCCAAAGGCAAGCGCCAGCAGCAAATAGCTCACCACCAGAAACAGGAAGGTCTCCTGCTGGGCGTTGATCCCGAGGGTCACCCCGAGCAGCGGCCCCAACGCCGCCCCCAGGTTGAGCAGAAAATAGCGCAGGTGCAGTGCCAGCTCCCGCGCCTTGGCCGAGGCCAGACTGTCGGCCATCAACGCCTTGCCGGGGGCATCGATGAGCCCCGACGAGAGGCCGCTGCCCATCACCCCGACCCCGAGCCAGAACACCTCGTGCGAAAAACCTAGCAGGCCGAAACAGATCATCGCCACCAGACAACCGGCCAGCAGTATGCTGCGCCGCCCGAAGCGATCAGAGAGCCAGCCGCCGTAAAAGCTGACCAGGGTAGAGAGGGCCATTGAGCCCCCCAGCAACAGGCCGATGAAGGTGGCCGAAAGGTCATACTCCCGATAGAGCAGAATGGAGAGGAAGGGCCACACCATGTAGTAGCTGGTACGCACCATAAAGGTGCCCAGAATGACGATCCAGACCAGCGGGGTAAATTGCCTGAAGGTGCTCCATGACATCGCTTTGCTCCATGCCCCGCAGCTCTTACCACAAGATCCTGCCATAAACGGGGAAAGCATTCAGTTGTAACAGAGGGCCTCAATAGAAACAACCCTCGCTCACCGACAAGGTGCAACCGGATGCAAAAAGGCCAGCCGATGGGCATCGACTGGCCTTTTTATCGCGGGATTTCCCTCTGGCTAGCGCCAGAGGGCCAGGCTTAGCGCCAGGGGCTCTGCTGCCACAGCCGCCCAAGTCCTGCCTCGAGCGCCTGCGCGCCCTGCTGCCCCAGCTTCTGGGTCAGGCTTTTTGGCTTGCGATAGCTGATGCCGATCACCTTGTGGTGGCTGGCCTGCGCCAGCAGATAGTCATCACTGGTGCAGAGGGTATCCACCAGCCCCAGCCCCTTGGCCTGACTCGCCAGCCAGTGCTCACCGGTCGTGACCTGATCGATATCGAGTTGCGGGCGGTGTTCGGCCACAAAGGCCTTGAATCGCTCGTGGATCGCCGCCAGCTCCTCGCGAAACTTCTCGCGCCCCAGATCGTCGTTCTCGCCGAACATGGTGATAGTGCGCTTGTACTGACCGGCAGTGTGCATCTCGAATTCGATATCGTGCTTTTTCAACAACTTGTTGAAGTTCGGCATCTGGGCGATCACCCCGATGGAGCCGACGATGGCAAAGGGGGCAGCCAGGATCTGGTCTGCCACACAGGCCATCATGTAGCCACCGCTCGCCGCCACTTTGTCGATAGCCACGGTGAGCTTGATGTCACGATCGCGCAGTCGCTGCAACTGGGAAGCGGCCAAGCCATAGCCATGCACCACGCCGCCACCGGATTCGAGTCGCAGCAGCACTTCGTCGCCGGGCTGGGCGACGCCAATCACCGCGCTCACCTCTTCGCGCAGGGAGGCCACCTCTTTGGCATCCATGCTGCCGTTGAAATCGAGCACGAACAGGCGACTGCGCTCATCACCGGCCTTGGCGCGCTTTTTCTGCTCCTCTTTCTGCTGCTTTTCCATTACCTTGCGCTCGGCCTTGCTGGCAAGCGCGCTCTTGAGCGCAAACTGCCCCTGTTCCAGCTCGCTCGAGAGATCGGTCACCACCAGCTCACCCTTGCGCGCTTTCGGCTGGCGAGTGCTGACGATCATCAGGATGATGGCGCCGATGGCCAGCAGGAAGGTCACTGTCTTGGCCAGAAACAGGCCATATTCGGTCAGAAATGTCACGATGGACTCCAGAATGGATCGGTTTTCGTCACATTCTAGGGAGTTTGGTGAATGCGCGCAAAAAATCGCAGCCAGCGCCCGAAAAAACCAACCCGAGCATCACAACCTCTCTATTTTCTTCACATTTTTCTTGCCGCTGGCTGGTCAAACAGGCGCGCGGATCAGTACACTTGGCGCCGATTGCCATGCACTTATGGCCGGAATTTGTTAACAGGAGTTGTCATGCTCGATTATCAGGCACCCCGCGATCTGCTCAAGGATAAAGTCATTCTGGTCACCGGTGCCGGCGACGGGATCGGCCGCGAAGCCGCCCTCACCTACGCCGCTCATGGTGCCACCGTGATCCTGCTCGGCCGCACCAGCGCCAAACTCGAAGCCGTGTATGACCAGATTGAAGCGGCCGGTTATCCGCTGCCCGCCATCGTGCCGGTGGATCTGAAAGGGGCCACCGCTGCCCACTACCGCGGCATGGCCGAAACCTTCGCCCAGCAGTTTGGCCGCCTCGACGGCGTGCTGTTCAACGCCGGTCTGCTTGGAACCCTCTCTCCGTTTGAACATATTCAGGAGAAGGAGTGGGACGAGGTGATGCAGGTCAACGTCAAATCAGAATTCCTGCTGACCCAGGCGCTGCTGCCGCTGCTGCGCCAGACAGCCAAGGCGCAGGGCGATGCCTCCATCGTCTACACCTCCTCCAGCGTGGGACGCAAGGGGCGCGCCTACTGGGGCACCTATGCCATCTCCAAGTTCGCCATCGAGGGGATGATGGAAGTGCTGGCCGACGAGCTTGAGAACACAGGTGTGCGGGTCAATACCCTAAACCCGGGCGGTACTCGTACCAAGATGCGCGCCAGCGCCTTCCCGGCGGAAGATCCCATGAACCTCAAGACCCCGGCCGACCTGATGCCGCTCTACCTCTACCTGATGGGGTCGGACAGCCGCGGCAAAACCGGCCAGACCTTCGTGGCTCAGCCAAAATAAACAGGCGGCTCAGCCCAAATAAATCAATAAAATACCCAGAGTGTTGTGCGGCAGGGGTTAAATTGAATAGGGGGCACAGGCTCCCTGTTCGAACCACTGACCATCCTATCTCCAATCAGGTTGAACTATGTTTCGTCCCAAGAGCACGTTTGAGCAATGGCGGATCTTTCAGGCGGTGGTCGACTGCGGCGGCTACGCCCAGGCGGCCGAGGCGCTGAACAAGAGCCAGTCCTCCCTCAATCATGCGGTTGCGAAGTTGCAGCAGAGTCTGGGGGTGCCCTTGCTGGAGGTGCGAGGCCGCAAGGCGGTGCTGACCCCGGCGGGCGAGATCTTCCTCAAGCGGGCCCGTCAGTTGAGCCAACAGGTGGAAGAGCTGGAAAATCTGGCCAACAACCTGGAGCGGCAATGGGAGCCGCAGATCAACCTCTATGTTTCGGCGCTGCAGCCAAGGGATCGCCTCTATCGGGCGCTGGCCAGCTTCTATCCCCGCAGCCGGGGTTGCCGGGTCAACCTGCACGAACGCATTCACTGCCACTTCAACGCCCTGCAACCGGGGGATCTGATGCTCTCCGAGCACCTGCCCGGCGATCGCACCGGTCTGCTGCTGGACGAGGTGTGCCTGCTGCCCCTCTGCGCCGCCAGCCATCCGCTGGCGCAAGAGGAGGGGCCCATCCGCAGCGATGTATTGACCAGCCACAACCAGATCAGCCTTCATCCCCCCATTCACCGTTCGGTGGACTGGAACGATGCGGATGACACCGGCTGGAAGGCGACCCACTACCACGAAGTGCTCGCCATGCTGCGCCTCGGCCTCGGCTATGCCTGGCTGCCGCGCCATCTGGTAGAGCGGGAGCTGGCGGAAGGTTCACTCATACAGCTGGATCTGGAGAGCGGCAACGAGCGCCACCTCTACACCTACTTGCTGACTCTCTCCCCCGAATCTCTCGGCCCAGCGACCGAGCTGCTGCTGCGCTGCCTGCGTAACGAGTATCAGGGCGAGTCATCGCAGCTCCCGCACGCCCAGCCCCAACACGACAAATAACAGCCAGCCCCCTGTCAGACGTTGGGCACCCGCCAGCTGGCGGCCAGTGCCACCAGCGCCAATCCCAGCGCCACCATAAAGACCCCGTGGAAACTCCACACTTCCGCCACCACACCGGCGATGGCCCCTGCCATGATGGAGCCGGTGCGGATGCTGTTGGCAAACAGGGTAGTCGCCACCCCGGCTCTCCCCGGCATCAGATCCTGAAAGTAAGACATGCCGATCCCCGCCACGATACCGATGAAGATGGCGTTGAACAGCTGCAAGGCGATCAGGGCATATTGGTCGGTGAGGGTCACCAGACCTGTGTAAAAGGCCGCGCCAGCCAGCACCGCCAGCAACATCATGGGGCGCTTGCCAAAGCGCGCCGTGTAGTAACCCGCCAGCAGCATGAAGGGGATCTCCAGCGCCGCCGCCGTGCCCATCAGGATACCGGCAAGCTTCTCATCCATCCCGAGCTCCCGGGTGATGTAGAGCGGCATATTGATGAGGTACATGCTGTTGCAGGTCCACATCAGGGTGGAGGCAATAAATAGCGCCCGCACCGCCGGATCCCGCCAGCTGCTGACCCGCTCGCTCTCTTCGGCCAGCTTGGGCAACGGCAGCGAGGGCAGCCAGCGCCACACCACCAGGGCACAGAGCAAATAGGCCAGTGCCGAGGCCAAGTACATCAGCTCGAAGCCGTAGCCGATGGCCAGCGCGAAGGCGATGGGCGGGCCTATGACCCAGGCCAGCGAAAACTGGGCCCGCATCACCGAGCTGAACATGTCCGCCCGCCGGTTGCGGCTGTCGGAGTACTCCCGCGCCAGCGCAAACAGTTGGGGACTGGCAGTGGCCGCCAGCGCCGCCAGCATCACCCCCAGACTCGCCAACAGCCAGTAGTTTCGGTTCCAGGCAAACAGCAAGGAGAGCGCCACCCCGGCAAAGCAGCAGCGCAGGATCAGTCGCTTGCGATCCCCCTTGTTGTCGGAGCGATGGCCCAGCCACTGGCTGACCAGAATGCCCACCACAGCATTGATGGTATAGAAGAGCCCGACCAGAAAGGGGCGCACCTGCACCTCTTCGGCCAGAAACAGACTTAAGGTAGGCACCTGCAGTGCCACCGCGACGCCGGTCATAAAGGTCACGGCAAGAAATGAAAGAGAGACGGGGTCAGGGCGTTTGACCGCAGCTATCGACAAGCTCATAGGGTTACCACTGATTGGAGGGACGATACGGGCTAACGGGCGGCAGCCGTATGAAAATTCGGCGCCTATCTTATGTCACTATCAAGAGCGGGCTCAAGGATGGCATAAGCAGGTGTGCGCCTTGCGAGGGAGGCCGCGACCCCGTAGAGTGAAAGCCCATCCTGCCAGCACAAGGAGTTCGCATGTTTGATTTTGATCAGGAAGTAGACCGCAGTGGCACCATGAGCCTGAAATGGGACAAGTACAAGGGTCAGGATGTGCTGCCCATGTGGGTTGCCGATACCGACTTTGTCTCCCCCCCGTCCGTGATCGAGGCGTTGACCAAACGGGTCGCCCACGGCATTTTCGGCTATTCACGCCCCTCGCCGCGCCTGATCGAACTCATTATCGAACGGATGGCAACCCGCTATGGCTGGGCCATCGAGCCCGAATGGCTGGTATTCCTGCCCGGCGTGGTGCCGGGGCTCAACCTTGCCTGCAAGGCGTGGAGCCAGCATGGCCGCGGTATCATCACCCCCAAGCCGGTCTACTACCCCTTCCTGCAGGCGCCGGGCTTCAATGATCGTCCCCTGCTCACAGTGCCGATGATTGAAGAAGCCGGTCGCTGGGTGCTGGATCTGGCAGCGCTTGAGCGTCAGGCCCCCGCCGCAGATCTACTGCTGCTCTGCAACCCCCACAACCCGGGCGGCACCATCTTCACCCGTGACGAGCTGCTGGCCATCGATGCCATCGCCGCGCGCCACAATCTGGTGATCTGCTCCGATGAAATCCACTGCGATCTGCTGCTGGATAAAAACACCCGCCACATTCCCTACGGCGCCATCAGTGCGCAAGCGGCCGAGCGCTGCGCGGTGATGATGGCCCCGAGCAAGACCTTCAATATCGCCGGTCTCTGCTGCTCCTTCGCCATTATCCCCAACGCCCGTCTGCGCTTCAGGCTGCAACAGGCGATGCGCGGCATCAGCGCCGACGTCAACCTGCTGGGCTTTGTCGCCGCCGAAGCGGCCTATGAGGGTGGCGAACAGTGGCTGACCGAGCAACTCGACTATCTGGCGGCCAATCTGGCCCTGATCCAGCAGGCGGTTGCCCGCTGGCCCGGCGTCAAGCTGGCCAACCATCAGGCGACGTATCTGGCCTGGATTGATGTGAGCGCCCTTGGCCTTGCCGATCCCATCGCCTTCTTCGAGCAGGCCGGCGTTGGTCTCTCCCCAGGCGCCCAGTTTGGCGACGGTCAGTTCGTGCGGCTCAACTTCGGCTGCACCAGGGCACTGCTGACCGACGCGCTGGCGCGGATGGAGCGGGCAATCCTCAACAACAAGCCCTGATCAGCCAGCAACGGGATGGGCAAGCCCCATCCCTTTTTCCCTGTGTCATTAGCCAGCGGTCAACTCAGTCAACGGTCAATTATGTCTCTACGGATCTTGCATCACCTTCTGCTTCCCCTCTGTGCACTCTCTGCGCTGCTCCCCTTTGGCAGCCAGGCGCTGACTATCGGAACAGGCCCGCTCAATAGGGTCTACTACCCGACCGGTGGCGCCATCTGCCGGGTGCTCAATGCCGGCCATGCCCTGCATGGGGACAGCTGCTCCGTGCAGAGCACCCGTGGCTCGATGGCCAACCTCAAGGCACTCGACAAGGGGGACGTACAGCTGGCGCTGGTGCAATCCGATGTGTTGCACCACGCCCTGCACGGCACCGGTCCCTTCAGTGGGCAGGGGGCCAACAATGAGCTGCGCAGCCTGTTTCGCCTCTATCAAGAATCGCTGACCCTGCTGGCCGCCCCCAATAGCGGCATCACCACCCTGGCAGATATCGAAGGGAAGCGGGTCTATCCGGGCAACAAGGGCGCCGGTGAGCAGATCACCAGCCAGGCCCTGATGGCGGCCATGGGATGGCAACCCGTGCAGTTTGCTGCCTATCAGCTCAAGTCGGACAGCGAACCGCTGGAAGGGCTGTGCGATGGCTCGCTGGATGCCGCGTTTGTGGTTGCCGGTCACCCCAGTCTGGCGGTCGGCGATCTGATCAGCCGCTGCAAGGTGCGCCTTATTCCCATCGAAGGGGAGCAGATCGACACGCTGCTCAAACAACACCCCTACTACCAGCGCAGCCGCATCGCCGCCAACCTCTATCCGGGGCAGACCACCGCCATCAACAACATCGGGATGAGTGCCGAACTGGTGGCGCTGGCCAGCCTGCCGGACCCCATCGTCCGTACCGTGCGCGATACCCTGCTGGCCCGGGTCAAACAGTTCAGTCGGCTGCATCCCGCCCTTAGCAAGGTGACTCCCGAGCAGTTGCAGGCGCAAACCGAGCTGCCCCTCCATGCGGGAATGTCGGATCAACCGCCAGCTCCCTTGTCACTGACCCCCGAGCAGTTAACCGCGGAACAGCTGACGCCGGAGCCGTTAACACCAGCACCATCGACCTCGGAAGCGGTGCCCACGACAGAGCAGGTGAGTGCCGCCGACGGGACGACAACGCCCATTGAGGCGCCCTCCGACGCGACCGCCACCAGCAGTGCCGCAGTGGCAATAGAAGCCACAGAGGTTAATCCCTTGCCCGAAGAGGCGCTCGAGATCACCCCCGAGCTCACTGCCACGCCGACCACCGATGATGAGAGCGTGTCCCCTTCGGCCGCAGCGTCAACGGTTCCATCACCATCGGCTGCCGTGTCGACTCAGTTGCCACAAAGCGCCTCTGCAGCCACTGCGCCGCAAGAGCAGGCAACCCAGCCTGCCAGCAGTGCGGTTGCTGACGAAACCCCACCGCAGGATAAAACCGACACCCCTCCCGCCCCTGCCACCAGCGCAGCCACACCGCTGCAACCCTGAGTGGTCAGCGCCCACAAACGCATCAGGGCAGCCTCGGCTGCCCTGATTGTTTACGCGCGTTCGATAGTGACGCAATTGATGGCGGCACAGTCACCCCGATAGGCCTGCTCACCTTGCCGTACTGCTATGGCTCTATCACCCGGGTCAGATAGGGGTTGGGCTTCTGGATCTCCTCCTCCACCCAGTGCAGCAACTGCTTGATGGCCCGCGACAACACCTGATTCTGACGCACCACATAACCCAGACTAGTCCCGGGAAAGTCGCCGAGGCTGGTGACCGGCGCGGTGAGGTTGAGGCGCGGATGCAGGGAAAAGTCCGGCACGATGGCGACACCAAAGCCCGCCTCGGCCCAATCGAGCTGGGCGTCCACGCTGCCCACCTCCATGATGCGGCAGGGGGGCAAGGCCAGTAGCGGCAGGGACGGGTCGATCAGCGCCCGGGTGCGGGTGTCGTGACCGAGCAGGATCAGGGTCGGCTCGTCGAGGGGGTCGCTCTCCCCCGCCACCGCCCGCGCCTGCCAGCGGGCAAGGCCGTGACCCAGCGCGCACCAGGTTACCTGTTGCAGCTCGGTATAGAAGAGCGGCTCGCTGCGCTTTTGCGCCATGACAAAACCCAGATCCGCCTTGCCCGCCTTGACCAGCTCGGCGGCCTGATCCGAAGTGGTGTTGAACAGGGTAAGGTCGATGCCGGGGAACTCCCGCTTGAAGCGCTGGAACGGCTGGATCAGCAGCAGGCGGGAGATGATGTCGCTGGCGGCGATGGCCAGCGTCCCCTGACTGAGCTGGTTGAGGGCATTGAGATCGGACTGGCAGAGCTGCAACTCGGCGATGGTGCGCTCGGCGCTTTGCAGCAGCCGCTCCCCCGCCTGCGTCAGGCGAAACGGGCTGCGCTCGATCAGCCGCACCCGGGTCGCCTGCTCCAGCCGTTTGATATGCAGGCTGACATTGGGCTGGGTCATGTGCAGCTCGGTGGCGGTCTGGCCAAAATGTTGCAATCGGGCCAGTGTGACAAAGGTTTGCAGCCAGTGAATATCCAGCATAAGAGTCCCTCAACCCGCGAGGTGCGGGGCTTGCCAGGCAAAATCGGACGGTTTGCCGCTTAATTGACCATAATTATATGGTTCTCTTATCGGAATTATAAAGATAATTAATTTTTCTAATCCGCATCAGACTCCTAGGATGGACGCCTAACGTCTTAGGAGAAAGAGTCATGTCGTCTATCGTAGTCGTAGGTGCTAACTGGGGTGATGAAGGCAAAGGCCGCATCGTGGATTATCTGGCAGGTCAAGCTGGCGCCAGCATTCGCTTCCAGGGCGGCAACAACGCTGGCCACACCGTGGTCAACGACCTTGGCACCTTCAAGCTGCACCAGGTTCCGAGTGGCGTATTCAACCCGGATTGCCTGGTTGTCCTCGGCCCGGGCATGGTGATCAGCCCCGAGAAACTGACCGTCGAGCTCGAGGAAGTCAAAGCCTCCGGCGTGACTCCGAAGCTGGCCATCTCTGACCGCGCGACCCTCTGCCTGCCGCTGCACGCACTGGAAGATACCCTGGAAGAGCAACGTCTGGGTGACGGCGCCTATGGCTCCACCCGTCAGGGCATCGCCCCTGCCTACGGCGATCGCGTCATGAAGAAAGCGATCCTGGTTGGCTGGCTGAAACAGCCGGACGTGCTGGTCGAGCGCATCCAGTTCATGCTGGACTGGAAACTGCCGCAGATGAAGGCTATCTACCCCTCCTTCGAATTCACCCAGACTGCCCAGGAGATGGCCGACTGGCTGCTGGAAGTCTCTGCCCCCTGGATCGACGCAGTGTGCAACGTCAGCATGCCGCTCAAAGCGCTGCAGGCAGAAGGCAAGACCCTGCTGTTCGAAGCGCAGTTGGGCGCTGGCCGTGACCTGATCTACGGCGAATACCCCTGGGTGACCTCCTCCCACGTATCTGGCGCCTACGCCGGTATCGGTGGCGGTCTGCCGGGTCTGCGCCCGGAGCGCGTCATCGCTGTGGCCAAGGCATTCAGCTCCTCTGTCGGTACCGGCACCCTGCTGACCGCCATGGAGAACCAGGACGAGTTCCGCAAGATCACCAACGAGTTCGGTGCCACCACCGGCCGTCCCCGTGATGTCGGTTACTTCGACGCCGTCGCCACCAAGAACGGTGTCGAGCTGCAAGCCGCCACCGAAGTGGCACTGACCAAGCTGGACTGCCTGACCGGCCTGCCGGATCTGAAGATCTGCGTGGCTTACGAAGGTGCCCACACCGAGAACCCGATTTGGCCGCAAACCGCTGCCCTGAAGCCGGTTTACGAGCAGATGGAAAGCTGGAGCGAAGACATCACCGGTTGCCGCACTTTCGAAGAGCTGCCCCGCGCTGCCCAGCAGTACGTGCTGCGTATCGAAGAGCTGCTCGGCGTACCGGTTCCGATGGTTTCCGTCGGCCCGGGCCGTGACGAGATGATCCTGCGCTAAGCCGCACCTCTTATCGTCAAACAAAAAACCGGCATCCCTGATGCCGGTTTTTTTATGGCTGCCGTTTACCTTCTTGCCATAAAACCACCAAAAGGCTCAATTAACTCACCAATCGACCTCACATTGAGCCGTTCTGCAATAACATTCTACCCTGCCCTCGTTAAAGTGAACCCGTTACCACACGAGGAGTCACCCGATGAAATTGCTCAAACAGAGTGCCCTGTTGCCACTGCTCTGCCTGACGGCCATGCCAGTCTTTGCCATGACCCTGAAGAGCAGCGATATCCACGAAGGCCAGCTGATGGACAAACAGTTCAGCTTCAACGGCTTTGGCTGCAGCGGCGACAACCACTCGCCCCAACTTAGCTGGCAGGATCTGCCGGCAGGCACCAAGAGTGTTGCCATCACCGCCTATGACCCCGATGCCCCTACCGGCAGCGGTTGGTGGCACTGGCTGGTGGTTAACCTGCCTGCCACCCAGAGCGAGCTTGCCAGCAATGCCTCAGGCAAGCTCAAGCAGGGATTGGAGATCCGCACCGACTTTGGCAGCCAGGGTTACGGCGGCCCCTGCCCGCCCGCAGGTCACGGCATGCACCGCTATCAGTTCACCGCCTGGGCCCTGCCCCATGATCTCGAGGTGAAGGCTGATACCCCGCCGGCTATGGTAGGCTACATGCTCAACAGCATGGCGCTCGGCAAAGCCACCCTGACCGCCACCTTCGTCACCCCCTAGGAGCCAACCGGATGAGCACTCCCCTGCTGCAACAGAGCCACTATCTCGGGATCCGCCAGCAGCCCCTGCATCGGGTGCTCATCTACGCCTCGACCCTCATCTGGGTCACCCAGGGGAGCAAGCAACTGTGGTGGCGCGAGCGACGTCTGTCGTTTGACAGGGAGCGGTGGCTGCTGATCCCGGCAGGCCACCAGCTCACCTTCGTCAATCAACCTGATCAGGGCAAGTTTCGCTCCCACGCCATCACGCTGCTGACCCCACCACCGCCGGAGTGGCTGGCGGAGTCAGCCCCTTCCCACGCCGACCTGGAGGAACCCGCCGTCAAGATCACCCCCGGGCTCGCCTTCTGCTTTGAGCTCATCAGCACCATGGCCGAACGGGGACTGAGCGAAGCAACCCAGGCCGAACTGCTGCGCGGCTTCTATGCCGAGCTACGGGCCGCCAACGCCCTCGGATTGCTCTTTCCCGCCAGCACCATGACCCTCGCAGAGCGGTTGGCACGCTACCTGGCGGTGGAACCCGGCATGGACCACACCCTGGAGGCGGTGGCCCCCCACTTCTCCATGAGCCGCGCCTCCATGGTGCGCAAGCTGGCCGCCGAAGGTCGCAGCTTTCGCCAGTTGCTGGCTCAGGTACGCATGAGCCACGCCCTCAACCTGTTGCAACAGGGCCTGACCCCGCTGGAGGTCGCCCTCGCCTGCGGTTATGACTCCCCCAGCCGCTTTGCCGCCCGCTTCAAACAGGAGTTTGGCCTGACGCCCCACCAATACCTGCACACCTGCCCTGCCAGATTGGCGAGCAACGAAAAGTAAAATATTACTTAAAGACCATTCTATGTAACCTGATGTAACCCGGTGATCCCGCTCACATTGCCGCCTCTTCAGAGTGTGATCTCGCGCCAACGCTCCCTTTCCCCTTGCCATACAATGGCTACTGAACACCTTTTCACTAAAAACAAGCGTAAAAAATCTTCCTTTTAACCTACATAAACGGAATTGGAGCGAGAAATGTTTCGTAAAACTTTACTCTCGGTAGCCCTCGGCACCGCCCTGTTCGGACTGACTGCCTGCAACGATAACCAGACAGAGAGCAGCACAGTCGCCAAACCGGAGCAGGCCATCCAGTACAAGGACGTGATCGACCGTCGGGGAACACCGACCCAATTCCGAGACTTTGACAGCTACTCCAACCTCAAATACAACCCGCTGCTCGATCTGGGGGCATGGCACGGTTTCCTGCTGCCTGGCAGCGACAAGGAGTGGGGGGGCTTTACCGGCCCCATGGTCATCTCGGAGGAGTACAGCCTCTTCTTTGCCAGCGAGCTGGACAAGCTCACCCTGAGCGATGCGAGCGGCCGCCCGTTCCCGCTCACCAGCGCCCGCAAGCAGGAGGTGTACGCGATTCCGGGCGCACTGGTGCAACGCTTCGAGTTCGAGCCCTTTACGCTGGAGCTGGAGCTGCGTTATGGCGATGCCCGCACCGCCCTTATCCGCACCCGACTAATCAACCAGACCGATGCACCGCTCACCCTCAACCTCAACTGGCAGGGCGAGTTGCTCAATCAATGGGATGCCAAGGATACGATTGCCAGCAAATATCCAGGCTGGACTCGCACCATCAGCGAGAGCGACAAAGGAATCGAATTCCAGTTCGGCAAACTGCGCAGCACCTGGAACATCATGCAGAGCGGCGGCGCCCGCTATCGCATCGACCGTACCCTGCCAAGTCGCACCACCCTCGACCAGAAGACACTGGGCTACCAAAGCGACGCCAGCATTACCCTGGCCGCCAAGGGGAGCGAAGATATCTACACCCTGCAGAGCTATCTCCACTCCGCAGATGACGCCAGCCGCCATCAGCAGAGCCGTCAAGCCCTGCTGGCCAACCCGGCCAGCTATTTTGCCGACTCCATCCGCCGCTGGGAGAGCTACCTTGCCAAGGGTCTCTCCAATCAGGGGATCCCCGAGTCGGAGCGTCGCATCGCCGTCAAGGCGATGGAGACCCTCAATGGCAACTGGCGCTCCCCGGCTGGCGCCATCCTCCACGACGGGGTAACCCCCTCCAATACAGCACGCTGGTTCGACGGCGTCTGGGCCTGGGACAGCTGGAAGCACGCCTATGCCATGGCGCACTTCAACCCTGAGGTAGCCAAGAACAACGTGCGCGCCATGTATGACTATCAGGTACAGCCGGATGATCCGGTACGACCGCAGGATGCGGGCATGGTGATCGATGCCGTCTTCTACAACAAGCTGGCGGATCGCGGTGGCGATGGCGGCAACTGGAACGAGCGCGACACCAAGCCGCCCCTTTCCGCCTGGGCTATCTGGGAAATCTACAGTGCCACCAAGGACAAGGCCTTTATCGCCGAGATGTATCCCAAGCTGCAGGCCTACCACGACTGGTGGTACCGCGCGCGGGACAACAACCGCAACGGCATCATCGAATATGGCGCCACCAAGCATGTGGAGCACAATGACGAGTACGGCAATATCACCTTCAAGGTGCAGTACTCCAACGGTATTCCCGCCGGGCTGGATCTCTCCAGCTGTACCAGTGAGGGGGATGGCTGGTATGCCTGCGCCGGTATGCCGCTCTATCAACAGGTGTTGAACGTGGGCGGTTACAGCGACATGGATATCGGTGCCCAGCACGGCGCCGGTTGGGAGTCCGGCATGGACAACGCCGCCCGTTTCGGCTTTATCGAACCGAGCCAGCTGCAACGCTATGCCGACAAGACCTATGGCGGAGATTTGGCCAAGGCGCGTCAGGACTGGAACGTCGCCTTCTTTGAAAACCATCAGGACAATGGCGATTTGATCGGTTTCTCCATCGATCAGGAGTCGGTGGAGCTCAACGCCTTCCTCGCCAAGGAGAAACGCATTCTGGCCGACATGGCCGACCTGCTTGGCAAGCCGGACGACGCGAGCCGCTACCGCGATGGCGCGACCCAGCTGGCTGGTTACATCAATAGCTGCATGTTCGATGAGGCATCAGGCTTCTATTACGATCGCCAGATTGCTCAGGGGGATGTTGCTGACGGCAACGGCTGCGTCGGCAAATTGCTGACCGCTCGCGGCCGTGGTCCGGAAGGGTGGAGCCCGCTCTGGGCAGAGGTCGCAGACAAGGAGAAAGCGGCGCGGGTGCGCGAGGTCATGCTCAACGCCCAGGAGTTCAACACGAAGATCCCGCTGGGCACAGCCGCGCTGACCAACCCGGCCTACGACCCCAATATCTACTGGCGCGGCCGGGTATGGCTCGATCAGTTCTACTTCGGGGTGAAGGGGCTCGAAAACTACGGCTATCGCAGCGATGCCGAGGCTCTGGTCAACAAGCTGTTCAACAACGCTGAAGGGTTGGCAGGCAGCGGCCCCATCCGCGAAAACTACAATCCGGAGACCGGCGCCATGCAGGGTGCCAGCAACTTCAGCTGGAGCTCGGCCCACCTCTATATGCTCTATCGCAACTTCCTGAAACCACAGGCGTAAGCTTGCTCCATTATGCAAAAGGCCTCCGGATGGAGGCCTTTCTGTTTTCACTCAAGTTGCACTCACACAATACCCGCCACACGGCAGGTACGGGCTCGTCTTAGCCGGTCTTGAGCGGCAGAGAGAGGCGTTTGGCCAGTGCCTGGAAGTGCTGGCTCACCTCGGCCCCGAACAGGGGGTCGCCAATGGCGCGGTTTTGCCAGTTTTGCTCCAGATGACGCCAGTCATCCTCGGTCAGGGAGTCACGCAGATGGGGGAAGATCACCCCCTCTTCATAGTTCATGTGTGCCTCTTGCAGCTCCACGAAGCGCTCCAGCTTGGTGGTGAACTGATCGAGGGGGATCACCGCATCCATCAGGATCATCTCCACCATCTCCTTGAGATCGGCCCCGGCCTCCAGCAGCTTGACGTGCTCCTCCTGCAGGCGGTTGGCGACCTCCCCCTCCACCACCCGATATTTCAGGTAGTAGTCATAGATGAGGTCTTCCTTGGGATGGTGGTACTTGTCAGAGACCTCCCGCAGGTAGTCGATGACATCGCGCACCAGAAAATAGCTGATGGGCTCTTCGGCACGGATGGCTGCCAGCTTGTGCTTGAGCAGCTCCAAAAGTCGGGCGATGTTGAGATGATCCTTGTGCAGACTGGATAACATGGGCACTCCTTGGCTCTGAATTAATCTTATGTCCCTGAGTATACGGTCATTTGTCGCCCGAACTTTGCACTCAATCAAGTGGGATGCAGACAGATTTCCACTCTATCGGACTCTTGCCCTGTTGTTCCAGCAAGCGATTGGTCTCGCTAAAGTGACCGCAACCGATGAAACCGCGGTGGGCAGAGAGGGGGCTCGGGTGCGGCGCGGTCAGCACATAGTGGCGCTGGCGGTCGATGAAACGTCCCTTCTTCTGGGCGTGGGCGCCCCACAGCAGGAACACCACGCCCTGACAGCTGGCATTGATCTGCTCGATGACCCGATCGGTAAAGGTCTCCCATCCCAGATGGGCATGGGAATGGGCCTGACCGGCTTGCACCGTCAGTACAGTGTTGAGCAGCAAGACACCTTGTTTGGCCCAGGATTCGAGAAAGCCGTGATTGGGTGTGACGAAACCTGGCAGGTCACGCTGCATCTCTTTATAGATGTTGACCAGTGAGGGGGGCGTACGCACGCCGGGCAGAACGGAGAAACAGAGACCGTGCGCCTGATTGGGGCCGTGGTAGGGATCCTGGCCCAGGATCACCACCTTGACCTGATCCAGCTCGGTCAGCTTGAAGGCATTGAACACATCGGTGGCTGGCGGGTAGATCACCTTGCCCGCTTCCCGCTCGGCTCTGACGGTTGCCAGCGTACTCTTGAAATAGTCCTGCTCTTTCTCAGAGCCAATCACATCACTCCAGGTCAGCACCCCGGCCTCCTCACTTGATACGGCGAAGGGTTCAGGATAGGGGGCCAGCCCGCAAGACGCAACCGTGGTTCACGCTTTCCAGAGTCTGGCGAGGCGCCCCGAGCGCTCCAGCTTGCGCAGCCCGGTATTGAACAGCAGCATCAGACGGCGCGCCTCGGGATCGGCCTTGCGCATCAGCAGGTATCCCGGTTGCGACCAGATGGGGTCGGCGGCACCGGTCAGTGACAGCGATTGGGGATGACGAACGAGCGCCTGCTGGAACAGAGTCTGTGCTACCTGCTCATCCATCACCAGATAGTGGACTCGCCCGTCAAGCAGCTTACCCATGCTCTCTTCATCAGAATCTGACCACTCGAGGGTGAGCCCGGCTTGGCGGGCGGCAAAACCATCGCCATAGAAGTAGCCACGGGTCACCCCGACCGGCTCGTGTTTCAGCTCACCCAGATTGACCGCGGGCGTACCGGTCAGCGTCATCAGGCGAGTGGTGAAATGGCCGAGCGAGGCGGAGAGATAGAAAAGCTGCTCCCGCTCGCGGGAGCGAAACCAGGGCATGGTGACCACATAGCGCCCCTCCAGAGTCAGTCGGTAAGCCTCGGCCCAGGAATAGAAGTGAAAGCTGACATCGAGCCCCTCTTCGGCAAAGGCCTGGCGCACCACCTCACAGAGAAAGCCCTGATTGGGCAGCGCCTCACTGATATAGGGCGGCCACTCGCCCACAGCAATACGCACCGTCTCGGCCCGCACCGCAACACTGCTTGCCCAGCAACAGAACAGGGCCAGCCATGCCCACTTTCGCCACCCATTATTCACCCGGCACTCTCCTCGCTTTTTTAGCTGAGTGTAGCCAACCCCTCAATTAACCTCAGAAAAAGCCGAAAAGATGTAGTTAAATTACTAGATTGGCGAGATAAAAGATGCATAATTTGGATATCTTACAAAATCAGAAAAATGACCTATTTTTGATTCAACTCAAGAATTTAATCCCATTGAAATGGCATTTTGTCGGATTTTCTTGACCCAGATCAATTTTGGTAATATTGCCACCGTGGTATATATGACCCCATCAAAGAAAAGGTGTAAGGCAAGGGCCCTTTAAGTCATCGCCATAGACGGTAGCTTAAATACATCAGGGTAATTTCCTTACAGTTGGATTCGCGTTCCCATTGAGGAGTCATACCATGATCAAAGGCATTCAAATCACCCAGGCCGCCAACACCGCTCTGCTGAACTCTTTCTGGCTGCTGGACGAAGAGAAGCAACAAGCTCGCTGCATCTGCGTCAAAGGCGATGCTTTCGCTGCCGATCAAGAAGTGCAACTGGCTGACCTGGGTCAGTTCGAATACCGCGAACTGCCGGTTCAGGCTGAACCTGCTGTTGAAGGTGGCCAGCACCTGAACGTCAACGTGCTGCGTCGCGAAACTCTGGAAGATGCTATCGAAAACCCGGAGAAGTACCCGCAGCTGACCATCCGTGTATCTGGCTACGCAGTGCGTTTCAACGCCCTGACCCCGGAACAGCAGCGTGACGTGGTTACCCGTACTTTCACCCAGAGCCTGTAATCAGCGCCCTGCAGTGAAGAGCTGATACTTGCGGTATCAGCAATAAAAAAACGGCCGATTGGCCGTTTTTTTATTGCCCCCGCACCAGCCAACGCGGCCGTGCGGGGGAAACAGCGCTTACGCCCTGTCCGCTTCCAGTTGCCCGACCTTGCCGCCGAGCACTGCATCCATTTTCTTCTCGTCCAGCTGCTTGCAGTATTTGGCGACCACCACGGTGGCAACCCCGTTACCGATCAGGTTGGTCAACGCCCGCGCTTCGGACATAAAACGGTCGATCCCCAGGATCAGCGCCAAACCAGCCAGTGGCAGATGGCCCACCGCCGAAATAGTCGCCGCCAGCACGATAAAGCCACTACCAGTCACCCCTGCCGCCCCTTTCGAGGAGATCAGCAGTACCACCAGCAGGGTGATCTGTTGGAACAGATCCAGCGGCGTATTGGTAGCTTGGGCGATAAAAATCGCCGCCATAGTCAGATAGATGGAGGTACCATCCAGGTTAAAGGAGTAGCCGGTCGGAATGACCAGCCCCACCACCGATTTCTGGCAACCCAGCTTCTCCATCTTGTCCAGCATCCGCGGCAGTACCGACTCGGAAGAGGAGGTCCCCAGCACGATCAGCAGCTCCTCGCGAATGTAGGAGATGAAACGCAGGATGCTAAAACCTGAGGCTTTAGCGATGCTGCCCAGCACAATGAAGATAAAGAAGAGGCAGGTGAGATAGAAGCAGGCAATAAGCTGGCCCAGTTGTACCAGTGAACCTACTCCATATTTGCCGATGGTAAATGCCATTGCCCCGAATGCACCGACCGGCGCCAGTTTCATTATCATATTGATAATGCCAAATATGACTTTGGAGAAACTGTCGATGACGCCGAAAATAACCTGTCCCTTTTCACCGATATGATGCAGGGAGAAGCCAAACAGCACCGCAAACAGTAACACCTGCAAGATATTACCGCTGGCAAAGGCACCGATCACACTGCCCGGAATAATATCCAGCAAAAAGGCGATAATGCCCTGGGACTTGGCCTGCTCCGCATAGGCGGAGATGGCGCTGGCATCCAGCGCAGCCGGATCGACGTTCATACCGGCACCCGGTTGCAGCAGGTTGACCACACACAGCCCGATGATCAAGGCGATAGTGCTGACCACCTCGAAGTAGAGCAGAGCAATGGCGCCGGTCTTGCCGACCGCCTTCATGCTCTCCATCCCGGCAATGCCGGTAACCACGGTACAGAAAATAACGGGGGCGATGATCATCTTGATCAATTTGACGAAGCCATCACCGAGGGGCTTCATATCGGCGCCCAGTTCCGGATAGACATGCCCCAGAAATACCCCGAGGGTAATCGCGAGCAATACTTGAAAATAGAGGCTGCTAAATAGTTTTTTTCGCATTATTAACGTCCTGTTAATTTAATTGCACATTGTTATGGCAGCAATAAACATGCAGATAGCCGGACGAGATATCTGCGTACCTCACCCGATCCATGCTGTTTCTGCATTACTACGGTGACCACTTTACATGTAATGAAAAACAATTAAGAGACATTAATCACACAACAAAATTAACACCATTAACACCACAGCAACCGATAATTGTTTGCTCGTGGATTAATTTGAGTCTTCAACTAAATATGGCAGATATAAAAATACCCCGCATTGCGGGGCATTTTCATCAGGCATGACAGCGTCGGGATCAGGCCGAGGTATCGAGGGGTTCGAAGCCCTTGATCAGGTCATCGATGGCCTTCATCTGTTTGAGGAAACCTTCCAGCTTCTCCAGCGGCAGGGCACTCGGGCCATCGCAGCGAGCAATTTTCGGATCCGGGTGGGATTCGATAAAGAGACCGGCCAGACCGACTGCCATGCCGGCACGTGCCAGCTCGGTCACCTGCTCGCGACGACCACCGGAGGCGGCACCCAGCGGATCACGGCACTGCAGGGAGTGGGTCACGTCAAAGATCACCGGATAGCCACCGGTGCTCTTCTTCATCACGCCCAGACCCAGCATGTCCACCACCAGGTTGTCGTAGCCGAAGTTGGCACCGCGCTCGCACAGGATCAGCTGGTCGTTGCCGCACTCCTCGAACTTGTCGGTGATGTTCTTCATCTGGCTTGGGCTGAGGAACTGCGGCTTCTTGATGTTGATAACGTTGCCGGTGCGGGCCATCGCCTCCACCAGATCGGTCTGGCGCGCCAGGAAAGCGGGCAGCTGGATAACGTCCACCACCTCGGCGACCGGCTTGGCCTGATGGGGTTCGTGCAGATCGGAGATGACCGGCATGCCGAAGGTCGCTTTCAGCTCCTGGAAAATCTTCATCCCCTCTTCCAGGCCCGGACCGCGGTAGGAGTGGATGGAGGAGCGGTTGGCCTTGTCCCAGCTCGCCTTGAAGACAAACGGGATGCCCAGCTTGCTGGTCACTTCCACGTACTTCTCGCACACAGCCATCGCCATATCGCGGGATTCCAGCACGTTCATGCCGCCAAACAGCACGAACGGTTTGTCGTTGGCAACGTCGATCTGGTTGATCTTGATATTCTTCTGTTCCATCTAAGACATCCTTAATAAAAGGGCCTGAAGCCAAGTTACTCCGTTGCAGCCGAGCGCAGCGGCCTTGATATTCTTCTGTTTCAGTTTCAAGCCGCCCTTAATGGAGGGGCTTGGGGCTCAGATCCAGCGCGGCCAGCTGCACTTTCAGCACATCGGCCACCGGATCGTCCGGGCATTGTTCAATAAAATATTCAAAATCGTCGGCGGCCTGGCGCGGGCAATCGAGCTGCTCGTAGATAAAGCCGCGATCCCGCGTCTCCAGCGGATCGCCGGGCTTCATCCGCAGCAACAACTCGCTGCAGCGTAGTGCCTCGGGCATACGATCTTCCCGCAGCAGGGCCCCCTTGCTGACGTTGAGCAGCCGTTCGATGATCTCCCACTGGCCGGAGGGCTGCAGGTAGTCGGGAGTGAGGGTCGCCAAGTCCCCCAGCGCACCGCGCAGTAGCAGCTCGATGCGGGCCAGACTCAGCTCGTCGCCAGTAAAGGGGTCGACATAGACCTCCCCCTCGCCACCGGCAAAGCTCACCAGGAAGTGGCCGGGGAAGCAGATCCCCTCCACATCGAGCCCAAGCTTGCGCCCCAGCTGGATGATGAGGATGCCGAGACTGACCGGGATCCCCTTGCGCTGCACCAGCACCTGATTGAGGTCACAGTTGTTGGCAGAGAAATAGTCCTGCCAGTCGCCATGAAAACCGAGGCTGTGGTAGAAGCCTTGCAGCAACTGCTGGCGCACCTCGTCGCAGGTGCCCTCTTCGATCTGCTCATCCAGCCACTCGTCCAGCAGGTTCAACTCGCGGATCCCCTCCTCGACCGAGCCATAAATTTCGTCACTGACCGACAACGCCAGCTCGGTGATGTCGTGGGCTTCGAAATCGGTCCATTCGTCTATGTGTAACATTCTCTTCATGCCTTAGCCGAACACACTCGTCTGTTTGAGCACTGCCAACTTGGCAATAAAGTAGATCCAGCCAAGCGCCCCCAGAAAGGAGCACCAGCGCACCAGATTGCTTTTGGCCAGCCGCAGCGCCATCGCCGCCAGAAATACCAGCACCAGAATGGCCATCAGCTTCTCGCTGAGCCAGGGAATTCCGTTATTGAGCGGGTTGAGATCCAGCACCATGCAGAGCAATACGCCGGAGAGCACCACCAGACCGTTGAGCCAGCCGCTGACCTTCATCACCGGCGCGCTGTAGGCACGGCCAGTAGCGGTCTGTACCCAGTAGAAGCGGAGCATAAACATCAGCACGGCCCCGGCAATCAGGGTGAGGTGCAGGTGTTTGAGCACAAAAACCATATTCAATCCTTGCATGGGGGCGCACAGGCAACCCGCCGTGTAACAGTGAGGAACCGTCAGCGCAGCGGGCAGAGGCCCAGCGTCACCCTGTCGTTATCCCCGTAATCACGCACCGTGGCTACCTCGCGGTAGCCGCCATCACGCAGCAACTGACGCACCGCCTTCCCCTGATCCCAGCCATGCTCCAGCAGCAACCAGCCATCGGTCAGCAGATAAGCGGGGGCATGGGCCACGATGTGGCGGATATCGGCCAGCCCGGCGTCATCGGCAACCAGCGCCGAGCGGGGTTCAAAGCGCACATCACCCTGCTCGAGATGGGGATCGGCGCCATCAATATAGGGGGGATTGGAGACAATCACCGCAAAACGTGGCGTATTGTCGCGATCCGACTCGCCAAGGGGCTCGAACCAGCTGCCGTCGCGCACCTCGATGGGCAATCCCAGCGCGGTGCTGTTCTCGCGGGCCAGCGCCGCGGCATCGGCCATCCGATCCACCGCCCACACATCGATTTCGGGCCGCTCGGACTTGAGCGCCAGCGCGATGGCGCCGGTGCCGGTGCCCAGATCCAGCACGGCGCACGGCCCCTGCGGGATTCTGGTCAGCGCCTGCTCGACCAGCACCTCGGTATCGGGGCGCGGGATCAGGGTCGCCGGGCTCACCTTGAGGGGCAGCGACCAGAACTCCCGCTCCCCCACCAGATGGGCGATGGGTTCGCCATTGAGACGACGAGCCAGCCACGTCTGCAGGGTGGCCTGCTGGGCGGCATCCAGCTCACGCTCGGGCCAGGTCATCAGATAGCTGCGACGACACCCGAGCAGATGACAGAGCAGTACATCGGCATCGGCGCGGGGGGACTCCCCCCCGGCCAACACAGTCATGATATGGGCGCGGGCCTGCTGGATCTGCATCAGTGCCACTCCACCTTATGAGCACAACACTTAATGCGAGCTTGCCGGGTCACCATTTGCATCAGTTGTTCTCGGCCAGCGAGGCGAGCTGATCGGCCTGATACTCTTGCACCAGCGGGGTGATGACGCAGTCCAGATCCCCTTCCAAAATTTCGGAGAGGCGATAGAGGGTCAGGTTGATGCGGTGCTCGGAGAGGCGGCCCTGCGGGTAGTTGTAGGTACGAATGCGCTCGGAGCGATCACCGGAGCCCACCAGATTGCGGCGGGTACTCTGCTCGGCGGCGCGGTGGCGCTCATCCTCGGCCGCTTGAAGGCGGGCGGAGAGCACCGACATTGCCTTGGCGCGGTTCTTGTGCTGGGAGCGCTCGTCCTGACACTCCACCACCAGACCGGTCGGCAGGTGGGTGATGCGGATGGCCGAGTCGGTCTTGTTGACGTGCTGACCGCCGGCACCGGAGGCGCGGAAGGTGTCGATCTTCAGATCGGAAGGGTTGATCTCGATCTGCTCGGCTTCCGGCACTTCCGGCAGCACGGCGACGGTACAGGCGGATGTGTGCACCCGGCCCTGGGATTCGGTCTCCGGCACCCGCTGTACCCGGTGACCACCGGATTCAAACTTGAGACGGCCATAGACGCGCTCGCCGTCGATCTTGGCGATCACCTCCTTGTAGCCACCATATTCACCGTCGTTGCAGCTGACGATGGAGACGCGCCAGCCCTGACGCTCGGCAAACCGTGAATACATGCGGAACAGGTCACCGGCAAAGATGGCCGCTTCATCGCCACCGGCACCGGCGCGGATCTCCAGATAGCAGTTGTTGTCATCCTTGGGATCCTTGGGCAGCAACATCAGTTGCAGCTCCTGCTCCAGCGCCTCCAGATTGGCCTTGGCCAGCGGCAGCTCCTCCTGCGCCATCTCGCGCAGGTCGGCATCCTCCTCCTCCAGCATCATCTGGGTGGTCTCCAGATCATCCTGAGCCTGACGGTAACGCTGGAAGGCGTGAACGATATCTTCCAGCTGGGCATATTCGCGGGTCAGGGCGCGGTAGCGATCCTGATCCGAGACCACGTCTGGCTCGCCGAGCATGGCCTGTACTTCTTCGTGGCGCTCGATGAGGCCTTCCAGCTTTCTGATCAGTGACGGATTCATAACTCTTGCATTCTCAATGGAGGACGGGACAACCGGCAGGTTGCCCGAAAATTATGGCTCTTGTGACAACCCCAGCGCCTGCCGCAAGCGGGAGAGCTCGCTCTGATCCCCCTGGGAGGCAGCCTGGCGCAACGCCTGGGTCGGCGCGTGGATCAATTTGTTGGTGAGGCGATGGGCCATCGCCTTGAGCGCCTGTTCGGCACTCTCGCCCTGCGCCAATGCCAGCAGGGCCCGTTGCAACTCTTCATCAGCCACTTGCTGTGACTGATGGCGGTAATCGCGAATGAGGTCGACCGAGCTCTGGCCGCGATACCAGCCCATAAACTCGTCGCGCTCTTCCTGCACGATCACTTCCGCCTGTGCGGCAGCCCGTTTACGGGTTTCGAGGTTCTGCTCGATGATCCCCTGCAAATCATCCACCGTGTAGAGATAGGCATCGGAGAGCTCATCGACTTCGGCTTCGATGTCGCGCGGCACGGCAATATCCACCAGAAACATGGGTTTGAAGCGGCGGGCCTTCAGCGCGCGCTCCACCATCCCCTTGCCGATGATGGGCAGGGGGCTGGCGGTCGAGCTGATGACAATATCCGCCTCGTGCAGATAGTCGGGGATCTCTTCGAGCGTCATCACCTGGGCGCCGAATTCGGCTGCCAGGGTCTGAGCCCGTTGCAGAGTCCGGTTGGCCACCATCATCTGGGTCACGTTCTGTTCGCGCAGATGGCGAGCCACCAGTTCGATGGTCTCCCCCGCCCCGACCAAGAGCACCTTGGTCTGGGAGAGATCGGAGAAGATCCGCCGACCCAGGCTGACGGCGGCAAACGCCACCGACACGGCACTGGCGCCAATCTCGGTATCGGTGCGCACTCTTTTTGCCACCGAGAAAGATTTCTGGAACAGCCGCTCCAGCGCCCCCTTCACCGACTCCGCCTGCTGGGCGTGGGCATAGGATTGCTTGATCTGCCCCAGGATCTGCGGCTCCCCCAACACCAGCGAGTCGAGCCCGCACGCCACCCGCATCAGGTGGCGCACCGCCTCTTCATCGTGATGCTGATAGATGGCAGTGACCAGTTCGGCCGCGTCCAGCCCGTGGAACTGTTGCAGCCAGCGCAGCACTTGCTCCTGCCGCGCCTCCTCCAGATTGCAATAGAGTTCGGTCCGGTTGCAGGTGGAGACGATCACCGCCTCGCTGACACCGGGTTGGCTCACCAGCTCACGCAAGGCGCGATCGATGCAGTCCGGGCCAAAGGCGACCCGTTCCCGCAAGGCGACACTGGCGGTGTTGTGGTTGATTCCGAGGGCAAGCAAACTCATGAGTGGGCGACGATCATTTCATACGCTGGGTGCAAAGGCTGCCAATTGTACGAGAAAGGGTAAGTCTTTAAAAGCAATACGGCCGCCCCGTATACTGTGGCAAATTCCTCTCTCTGGAGCCGTCTCTTGCTGCTACGTATTTTTACCCTCACCTGCCTGCTGTTGCTGGCCGGTTGTGCCACCACCCAGCCCCAGCGTGACCAGGTGAACTGGAACCAGGAGCGGACCCGTCTCGAGCAGCTGACCCACTGGCAGCTATCCGGCAAGATGGCCATCATCACCCCCCAGCAAAAGGGCAGTGCCCGCCTCAACTGGCAGCAGGATGGCGATGATTATCGCCTCAACCTCACCAGCCTGATTGGCACCAGCATTCTGGAGCTCTCCCGCAGCAAGGGGGAGATCACCCTGCTCGACAGCGACGGCAATCGCCACCAGAGCCAGGATGCCGAAGCGCTCATCTATCAACTGACCGGCTGGAATATTCCGGTTGCGGGATTGCCAGAGTGGATCAAGGGACTGCCGGGTCAGGCGGAGTTTGAACTCAACCCCGACAGCAGTCTGGCCAGCGTGCGCGACGGCCAGTGGCAGATCGTCTATGGCGATTATCGGGATCAGGATGGCTACCGCCTGCCGCACCAGCTGACCATGACCGGCCAGAACAGCCGCCTCAAGCTTCAGATCAACCAATGGACTCTTGCACGTTAATGGCTTCCACACGCTGGCCGGCACCGGCCAAACTCAACCTGTTTCTACACGTCAATGGCCGTCGTCCCGATGGCTATCACGAGCTGCAGACCCTGTTTATCTTCCTCAACCACAGCGACTGGCTCGAGTTCGAGGTGATACCGAATAGCGACACACTCACCCTGAGCCCGGCCATTCCCGGGGTGCCGGATGAGCAGAATCTGATTATCCGCGCGGCACGGCTGCTGCAGGCAACTCTGCCGAGCCCGCAAGGTGCCCATATCCGGCTGGAGAAAGTGCTGCCCATGGGGGGCGGCATTGGCGGCGGTTCGTCCGATGCAGCGACCACGCTGGTGGCGCTTAACCACCTCTGGCAAGCAGGTTTGAGCGAAGATGAACTGGCAGCGCTCGGCGTCCAGTTGGGGGCCGATGTGCCGGTGTTTGTCCGTGGCCGGGCGGCCTTTGCAGAAGGAGTGGGCGAGCGGCTGCAACCGGTCGAACTGCCCGATGCCTGGTATCTGGTGCTCAAGCCCGATTGCCATGTAGCGACCGCTGCCGTATTCCAGGATCCGGACCTGCCGAGAGCCACGCCGAAAATGTCGCTGGACAACCTGCTGGAAGGCGAGTGGAAAAACGATTGCGAATCACTGGTGAAAAAGCGCCACCCCGAGGTTGCCAATGCGCTCGGCTGGTTGCTAGAATACGCGCCGTCAAGAATGACGGGCACAGGAGCCTGCGTCTTTGCTCAATTTGAAGACGAAGTGACTGCTCGGGAAGTGTTGGCCTGCGTGCCGAAGGGACTTGATGGGTTTGTCGCCAAGGGCGAGAACATATCACCTCTCTTCTCCACATTGCAACAGTTCAAATGATTGGGGTATCGCCAAGCGGTAAGGCAGCGGGTTTTGATCTCGCCATTCCTAGGTTCGAATCCTAGTACCCCAGCCAATTCCCAAGTATCAATGATGCGTTGTGATAAACGTGGCCGGTTTTGCACTCGGCCACGGATTCGGGTTACCGGTATCATCAGAATCATTGGGCAGCAGACACCCTGTACGTTATCTTGATAAATCGTTTGCCCCAAAACGATAGGGTCTGATTTCAGACTCCCCCACATACTGGATGCAACCCCGAGGTTTCAAACCGTGCCTGACATGAAGCTGTTTGCTGGTAACGCAACGCCGGAACTAGCCCAGAAGATCGCAGATCGCCTGTTTATCAAACTCGGCAATGCTGCCGTAGGTCGCTTTAGCGACGGCGAGATCAGCGTACAGATCAATGAGAATGTACGTGGTGGCGATATCTTCATCATTCAATCCACCTGTGCCCCGACCAACGACAATTTGATGGAATTGATCGTCATGGTGGATGCTCTGCGTCGTGCTTCAGCTGGCCGTATCACTGCCGTTATCCCCTACTTTGGTTATGCCCGTCAGGACCGTCGCGTCCGCTCCGCCCGCGTACCCATCACCGCCAAGGTTGTCGCTGACTTCCTCTCCAGCGTCGGTGTGGACCGCGTGCTGACCGTTGACCTGCATGCCGAGCAAATTCAAGGTTTCTTCGACGTTCCGGTAGACAACGTGTTCGGTAGCCCGGTGCTGCTGGAAGACATGAAGTCCAAGAACCTCGAGTCTCCTGTCGTTGTCTCCCCGGACATCGGTGGCGTCGTGCGTGCCCGCGCCATCGCCAAGCTGCTGGATGACACCGACATCGCCATCATCGACAAGCGCCGTCCCCGCCCGAACGTCTCCCAGGTCATGCACCTGATCGGTGACGTTGCCGGCCGCGACTGCATCATCGTTGATGACATGATCGATACCGGCGGCACCCTGTGCAAAGCTGCAGAAGCCCTGAAAGAGCGCGGTGCCAAGCGTGTATTCGCTTACGCTACTCACCCGGTCTTCTCCGGTTCTGCCGTCGAGAACATCAAGAACTCCGTGATCGATGAACTGATCATCACCGACTCAATCCCGCTCACTGCGGAGATGAAAGCGGTAGGCAAGGTCAAGCAGCTGACGCTGTCAACTGTACTGGCCGAAGCCATTCGTCGCATCAGCAACGAAGAGTCCATCTCTGCCATGTTTGAGCATTGATAGATTCAGCAATAACGAAAACCGCCATCAGGCGGTTTTCGTCTTTCTGGACCTTCTCTTTCCAACTTTCTGCTATCTGGTACGACCCTGCCCCCGGCAGGCTTAAGGATTTACCCATGAATTGCTTGCGTCCCCTCCTGCTCGCGACCCTCACCTCCGCCCTGTTCGCCTGTCAGCCCGCCAAAGAGAACCCACCCTTTGTGCTGACCTTGGCTCACATGAACGACACCCACTCCCAGTTTGATCCGGTCAATGCCGAGATCAAAGGGCAGATCTTTGCCCAGCAGGGGGAAACGGACACCCTCTATACCCGCTTTGGCGGTTACCCGCGCCTGCTGACCATGGCGAAAGCCTATCAGGCCGAGGCGCTGGCCAAGAACCAGCCCTTGCTGCTGCTGCACGGTGGCGATGCCTGGCAGGGCAGCGGCTACTTCAAACTGAACGAGGGGATGGCCAACGCCGAGTTGCTGAGCCAGTTCGGCCTCGATGCCATGGCACTGGGCAACCACGAGTTCGATCTGGATAACCAGAAGCTGGCCCGCTTCATCGAGGGGGTCAACTTCCCGGTGCTGGCCGCCAACCTCGACACCAAGGCCGATCCAGCCCTCAGCAAGGCTGACAACCTCAAGCCCTTCGTGGTCTACGCCTTTGACGGCAACCAGAAGAGCCCGGTCACCGATCTCGACAACCTGCCGCAAGGCAAACAGCTGGTCGCCGTCATCGGTCTGGTACTGGAAGACATGGGTAATATCGCCCCCAACGTCGGCAAGCTGCGCTTTGGCAAGGAGGTCGCCTCGGCTCAGGCCACGGTCGACATGCTGCAAGCCAAGGGGATCCACCAGATTGTGGCGCTCACCCACATCGGCAACGAGCGGGATCTGGCGCTGGCCGCCAAGGTAAACGGCCTCGATGCCATCGTCGGCGGCCACTCCCACAGCCTGCTCGGCGATTTTCGCAACATTGGCTGGGGCAAGACCGGCGATTACGCCAAGCTGGTGACCAATCCGGATGGCATCGGCAAGACCTGCGTGGTGCAGGCGGGCTCCTACGCCCAGGCCATCGGTCTGGCACAGGTGACCTTTGACAGCCAGGGTCAGGTGACAGACTGCCAGGGCCACAACAGCCTGCTGGCCAGCCGCGACTTCTTCGCCGATGCGGCGCGCAAGCAGGCGCTCGACGAGACCCGCAGCAAAGAGGCGAGCCAGTTTGTCGACAACCAGCCCAATCTAGTGACCGTGGATGAAGACCCGCGCCTGCGCGGCATCATCGACAGCCACTACAAACCGGCGCTGGAGAAAGCTTATGGCCCAGTGATCGGCACCATCCCCGAGCAACTGCAAAATGCCCGTCGTCCCGGTGACAACGGCAGCGACAGCCACGGCTCAGATGTAGCGCCGCTGGTTGCCGAAGGGGAGTTCTACTGGGCCAATACCCCGGCCGTTCAGGCCCTGACCGGTGGCCCGGTCGATTTTTCTCTGGTGGCGGTTGGGGGCGTGCGCGCCGACCTGCCTGCTGGCGAATGGCGCGAGGGGGATAGTGCCCTCACCCTGCTGCCGTTCAAGAACCAGCTCTCGGTGCTGACCCTGACTGGCGCCGAGGTGCGCGCCCTGCTGACCGAAACCATCACCGCCACCCTGCCCGCCAGCGCCCATGCCGGCAAGTTCCCCTATGGCGGCCACCTGCGTTACACCTTCCAGGAGACCGACGCAGGCAAAGCGGGCACCCTGACCCAATTGCAGCGCAAGACCGCAAGCGGCGAGTGGCAAGATCTGGTGGATAGCCAGCACTATCGGGTAGTGATGAACGCCTACAGCGCCAACGGCAACGATGGCTGGCAAGCACTGGCCAATGCCCAGCGTCAGAAGAGCGAGCGGGTCGATATCGCCAGCGTCAATGGCAAGTTGACCGCCTTCCCGGTGCTCAAAGTGGCACAAAACGGCGAACTGCTGAGCGCCGTCTATGCCCCGGGCCAGCCCCTCGATTGCAAAGCCAGCGGCGTGGATTGCGGCACCGATGCAGCCTCTTTCGTGGAGTATGTCCGCGATGCCCGTCCCACCCTGACCGCACTGGATGAAGAGACCGTCACCCTGCTGCGTGCCAAATAACGACGGTAGTCAACCGGGCACAATCCATCGGTAAGCTGAAACGGGCCTCATGCAAGAGGCCCGTTTGCCCACCGTTAGCCACCCATTGGCCGCAATAATGCTGCAAATCCCGCCATAACATGCGCATTGGTTGAGTGATCGCCACTCGGCGGCTAGAATATTGCGTCCTATTGCCCTGGGTAGTGTGCCCACGGCAGCTGCGAGTGAAGACATCAAGCGTGACAAGCGAAATCAAACTGATCGTCGGACTGGGCAACCCCGGCCCGGAATATGCCAAGACCCGCCACAACGCGGGCGCCTGGTATGTGGAGCAACTGGCCCGCTGGCACAATGTCAGCCTGCGTGAAGAACCCAAGTTCTTCGGCCATACTGCCCGCATCCTGGTCGAGGGGCAGGATGTGCGGCTGCTCATCCCGAACACCTATATGAACCTCTCTGGCAAGGCGGTGGCCGCACTGGCGCGTTTTTATCAGATTGAGCCGGAAGCGATTCTGGTGGCCCATGATGAACTGGATCTGCCGCCAGGCATCGCCAAGTTCAAGCAGGGTGGTGGTCACGGTGGCCATAACGGCCTCAAGGACATCATCGCCAAGATGGGCAACAACAATAACTTCTTCCGGCTGCGTCTCGGGATCGGCCATCCCGGCAGCAAAGAGCAGGTGGCTGGCTTCGTCCTGACCAAGGCCCCCAGCAGTGAACAGAACCTGATCGACGCCGCGCTGGACGAGTCTCTGCGCGCCACCGACATCCTGTTCAAACAAGATATGACCAAGGCCATGAATCGCTTGCACAGCTTCAAGGCGGAAAAGGGTTAGGTCGGTTTGACCCTGTACGGGCATTGTGCCGGTACATGAGCAACGACCAGAACAAGCATGACATGGGCCGCCTGCGGGCGACCCCCAACAGCATCCATCAAGTAAGGTAACAATCCATGGGTTTTAAATGCGGTATCGTGGGCCTGCCCAATGTAGGCAAATCCACCCTGTTCAACGCGCTGACCAAGGCCGGTATCGAAGCCGCCAACTTCCCGTTCTGCACCATCGAGCCGAACACAGGTGTGGTGCCGATGCCGGATCCTCGCCTCGATCAGCTGGCTGCCATCATCAATCCGCAGCGCGTTGTGCCGACCACCATGGAATTTGTGGATATCGCCGGTCTGGTTGCCGGTGCCTCCAAGGGCGAAGGTCTGGGTAACCAGTTCCTGGCCAACATCCGTGAAACCGAAGCGATCGGCCATGTAGTGCGCTGCTTCGACGACGAGAACATCATTCACGTTGCCGGCAAGGTCTCTCCCGCTGACGATATCGAAGTGATCAACACCGAGCTGGCCCTGTCGGATCTGGACGCCTGCGAGCGAGCCATTCACCGTCAGTCCAAGCGTGCCAAAGGCGGCGACAAGGATGCCAAGCTGGAAGTGGAAGTGCTTGAGAAGATCAAGATTGCGCTGGAAAACGGCCAGATGATCCGCGGCATGAAGCTGGATAAAGAAGAGCTGGCCGCCGTGAGCCACCTCAACTTCCTGACCCTGAAACCCACCATGTATATCGCCAACGTGGCGGAAGATGGCTTCGAGAACAACCCCTATCTGGACAAGGTGCGTGAAATCGCCGCCGCCGAGAACGCGGTCGTGGTCGTGGTCTGCTGCGCCATCGAAGCCGACATCGCCGAACTGGACGATGAAGATCGCGCCGAGTTCATGGCAGACCTGGGCATCGAAGAGCCGGGCCTGAACCGCGTTATCCGCTCCGGCTACCAGCTGCTCAACCTGCAGACCTACTTCACCGCCGGTGTGAAAGAGGTGCGCGCCTGGACTATTCCGGTCGGTGCCACCGCCCCGCAAGCGGCTGGCAAGATCCACACTGACTTTGAAAAAGGCTTTATTCGCGCCCAAACCATCGCCTTTGAAGACTTTATCAACTACAAGGGTGAGCAAGGCGCCAAGGAAGCGGGCAAGATGCGCGCTGAAGGGAAAGATTACATCGTCAAAGATGGCGATATCATGAATTTCCTGTTCAACGTCTAATCCCATGACAGGCCAGCATTTGCTGGCCTGTTTTTTATCTGCCATTGCCCGGGCAATCATGGCAATGTCGTAAAAAAAAGCAGATTGTTGGGCTTTTGCGCAACAGAGACCAATAACTGGTCAAACGCACTCAAATTGCGTTTTTCTGGCAAAAAAAGGGTTGACGCCCCAGAGCCAGATACGCATAATTCGGCCCGCACGGTGACGAGGTAACGACTCACCGGAAGCAAGGTTGGCTATGTAGCTCAGTTGGTTAGAGCATCGCACTCATAATGCGGGGGTCACAGGTTCGAATCCCGTCATAGCCACCAT
>NZ_JAPDCH010000003.1:135533-291145 GCF_027705925.1 Aeromonas sp. Y289-2 | reverse complement strand
GTTGGGGTATCGCCAAGCGGTAAGGCAGCGGGTTTTGATCTCGCCATCCCTAGGTTCGAATCCTAGTACCCCAGCCATTTTTCTGTTCTCTTCCACATCAGTGGTCGATAACAAACGGCTATGTAGCTCAGTTGGTTAGAGCATCGCACTCATAATGCGGGGGTCACAGGTTCGAATCCCGTCATAGCCACCATTAATATTGCGGAAGTGGCGAAATTGGTAGACGCACCAGATTTAGGTTCTGGCGCCCTAGGCGTGAGAGTTCGAGTCTCTCCTTCCGCACCATTAATAGCAGTACCAAACAGACCAGCTCACGCTGGTTTTTTTGTATCTGAAATTTGCCTCTCCCCAGTTTTTCTCTCGCGCCTCTATTAACCCATCTCCACGTTAATTCCCATCCACATCACTCTTCACTGATTCCGAGCACGCCTTGCCACTCTTGTCTCCCGGCCATAAAAAAGCGGCCCGCAGGCCGCTGGTGCACACATTCATCATCCCGGTTATCAGAACGGGAAGAACCAGGGGATCGCTACCACGCTGACCGCCATCACCAACAGGGTGAATGGCACCCCGATACGGATAAAATCGGCAAACTTGTAGTTGCCCGGCCCCAGCACCAGAGTATTCACCGGTGACGAGACCGGCGTCATAAAAGCGGCCGAGGCGGCGATGGCAATGGTCATGGCAAACGGATAGGGTGATACCCCCATCTGTTGCGCCGTGCCCAGCGCAATGGGTGCCATCAGCACAGCAGTCGCGGTGTTGGAGATGAAGAGCCCGATCACCGCGCAGAGGGCAAACAGGCTGGCCAGCATGACCCGCGGCCCCATCTCCCCTACCGCATTGATCAGACCACCGACGATTAGATCCACCCCGCCGGTTTTTTGCAGCGCCAGCGCAAAGGGGAGCATACCGACGATGAGGATCAGGGTCGGCCAGTGGATCGACTTGTAGGCACTCTCCATGTCGATGCAGCGAAACTTGCCCATCAGCAGACAGGCGATCAGCGCGGCAATCACGTTGGGCACCGGATCGGTCACCATCAGCAGGATCATCACTCCAAGACAGAAGAGGGCATGAATGGCCTGGCTGCGGGCGGGAGCCATCTCGTCCACTTCAGCGGGCAACCCCATCAGCAGAAAGTCGCGGCTATGAGTCTGCAACTGTCTGATGTGGCTCCAGTTCCCTACCACCAGCAGGGTATCCCCCATCTGCAACGGCTCGTCCACCAGCTTGCCTGCCAGTGCCTCACCGTCGCGGCGCAGCCCCACCACGCTCAGACCATAGCTGGAGCGGAAGGTCACCTCACGCACGCTTTTACCCAGCAGCTTGGACTCGGGGATCAGCGACACCTCGGCCATCCCCACCTCCCGCGCCTGATCGGAGAAGTACTCCCCGCGCAGGATCATGGGTTCAAGCCGCGCCTCGGTGCAAAACGCCCGCACATCCACCTCGGGGTCTGACATGTCGATCAGCAGCACATCCTTGGCTTGGAACTCACTGATCCCGGACACCGGCACCATCACCCGGCGGAACTTGCGCCAGCGCTCCACCCCGATGACGTGGGCACCATAACGGGCGCGCAATTGTAGCTCATCCAGGGTATGGCCAATCAGCGGGGAGTCCGGCCGCAGCGCCAGACGACGGGCCCGACCGGCCAATCGGTAGTCTCGGATCAGATCGCGCAGGGTGCGGCGCCCGGTCGGCTTGCCCTTGCCCTCTTCCCCCTCGCCCACCAGGGAGCCGCGCACCAGCAGCATGTAGAGGATGCCCAGCCCCAGGATCAGCACGCCCATGGGGGTGAAATCGAAGAACCCGAAACCATGTATGCCGTGGCGCATCAGCTCGCTGTTGACCACCATGTTGGGGGGCGTGGCCACCAGCGTCATCATGCCGCTGATCAGCCCGGCAAAACCGAGGGGCATCATCAGGCGACCGGCCGGGATCCCCATCCGGTTCGCCACGCTCAGCACCACCGGGATAAAGATGGCCACCACTCCGGTGCTGCTCATCACAGCCCCAAGACTTGCCACCGCTACCATCAGCAACACCAGCAGCTTAGTCTCGCTGCTGCCCGCCACTTTCACCAATGCATCCCCCACCTGATAGGCGATGCCGGTGCGCACCAGCCCCTCACCCACCACAAACAGGGCGGCAATCAGAATGACGTTGGGATCGCTAAAGCCCGCCAGCGCCTCCGGCAGGGTGAGGGTGCCGCTCAGCACAAAGAGGATAATGATCAACAGGGCGACCACATCCATCCGTACCTTGTTGGTCATAAAGAGATAGATGGCGCCAGCCAGCAGACAGAGCACCCAGACAAGCTCGGAATTCAATACAACCTCCTTTTATCACGTGATTCTCCTCCCGGAGAGTGGACTCTATCAGACCACAGCCATGGCGCTATCATCTTGCTACATATCAATAAAGTCCGGCCCATCGGGGCACCATAACCCATCACTGCTGGAATAACCGGGCAGCAGCAGTGATTTCTTTGATATGGGCCAAGCCCGGGGCGGACAAAAGTCCTGCCCCTCCTCCCCCTCACCCCTTAAAATGGCGCCCTCGCATACTTACCCTCATGCCCAAGGATCAGAAAATGAGCATATTCGAGCTGTTCAGCATCAATAACACGCTAGTGACCATACCGCTGGGTGGCGGCTATGCCATGTCATGGATTGAAGCCATCGGTACCCTGTTCGGGCTGGCCTGTATCTGGTTCGCCAGTCAGGAGAAGACCATCAACTACCTGTTTGGTCTGATCAACGTCAGCCTGTTTGCCATCATCTTCTTCCAGATCCAGCTCTACGGGCTGTTGATGCTGCAGCTGTTCTTCTTCTGCGCCAACGTCTACGGCTGGTACGCCTGGACCCGCCCCGCCAACGAGCAAGGGGATACCCTGCAGATCCGCTGGCTCAGCAGATCCAAACTGATGGTGACCGCCGCCGTGAGCGTGCTGGCCATCGCTCTGCTGACCCGCTATATCGACCCGGTCTTCGCCACCCTGGCACGCACCTCGGTCTCCCTGCTCAACCTGTTTGGTGCCAACCTTGCCACCCCCGAGCCCTCCCCCGATGCCTTCCCGTTCTGGGATGCCAGCATGACGGTGCTGTCGGTGGTCGCCCAGATCCTGATGACCCGCAAATACGTGGAGAACTGGATCCTCTGGGTCGTCATCAACATCATCAGCATCGGTGTCTATGCCGCGCAGGGCGTTTACGCCATGTCGCTGGAGTACCTGATCCTGCTGTTTATCGCCGCCAACGGCACTCGCCTCTGGGTGATTGCCGCCAAGCGCCAGCCACAGGGGGTATAAGCCATGACGCTGCTACCCCATCTCCAGTGCCGCCCCGACCAGATTGCCGAGCGGGTGGTGCTGTGCGGCGACCCGGCCCGGGTTGACCGCATCGCCAGCCAGCTCGACGAGTGCGAAGTGCTGGGCCAGCACCGGGAGTTTCGTCTCATCAACGGCCGTTATCAGGGAGTGCCCATCACGGTTTGCAGCACCGGCATCGGCGGCGCCTCGGCCATCATAGCGCTGGAGGAGCTGGTGCAGGCGGGTGCCCGATCGCTTATTCGGGTCGGCTCTGCCGGCGCCCTGCAGCACGATATCGGCCTTGGCGACCTTATCGTGGTGGAAGGAGCTGTACGCAATGAGGGAGCCTCGCAGGCCTATCTGCCCGCCGAGTACCCCGCCTGCGCAGACATCTGGCTGCAGGCCGCCCTGCTCAATCAGGTGGCGGCCAGCGGCCAGCCTTACTGGCACGGGCTGGTGCGCTCCCACGA
Organism: Aeromonas sp. Y289-2; assembly: GCF_027705925.1. Classification (NCBI taxonomy): domain Bacteria; kingdom Pseudomonadati; phylum Pseudomonadota; class Gammaproteobacteria; order Aeromonadales; family Aeromonadaceae; genus Aeromonas; species Aeromonas sp. Y289-2. The sequence continues at coordinate 287,359 of NZ_JAPDCH010000003.1, read as the reverse complement.
CAGCTTCTATCGAGATGACGAGCAGGAGGTGTGCCGCTACTGGCATGCCCGTGGCGTGCTCGGCGCTGACATGGAGACCGCCTCCCTACTGACCGTGGGTCGCCTGCGCAAGGTGCGGGTTGCAGCCGTGCTCTGCAACGTAGTGCTGTTCGAGCAGGATGTGCAACAAGGGGTGGCGGATTACGCCAGCGCCGAACAGGCGATGATGGCCGGTGAACAACACGCCATCGCGGCCGCCCTCCACGCTCTGGTGCAATAAAGCGCAAACCGTTAACTGCGGCACATCCGCTACCGTGCGGGCTGGTATCCGGCCCGCACTCTTGCTAGCCTCATGGCCCTCGTCATCCGGTGCGACAGGCAAGTCATGCAGCAACAGCCCTACCCCCTCGGCCGTTTTCACGCCGAACTCCAGCAGCTTGAACCCCGCTTTGCCGCGGCGCTCGACGCCTGCACCCTGTTTCTGCGCCGTTACCTGCCGGGCGAATTGATCATGCGGCAGGGGGAGCAGAGCGAGCAGCTCTATCTGGTCGAACATGGCCGGGTCTCCCTCAACAGCACGGTACACTCTGGCCGCCGCTTCCAGCTTGGCGAAATTGAGTGCCACAGCCAGATCTTCGGCGAGATGGAGTTCTTCAGCGCCACCCCGGTACAGTGGAACGTGGTGGCCGAGACCGAGCTGGATGCCCGAGTCATCTGCGCCCACAAGCTGGCCCAGCGCCTGCTGGCAGAACCCGAGTTGACCCTCTTTTTCGCTGCGGCGCTTGCCAGCGACTATCTCGACACCCTGGAGATCACCACCAGCCGGCTGCTCCACCCCATCGCCTACAACATCGCCTATGAGCTATGGCGTGAGCGCCAGCGCACTCCGATGCTGGGATCGCGCAAGCGGGCCCATGAGGCGGCGCGCTTCGGCACCACCGAGCGGGTTTACCGCCGCGCCCTCAAGGAGCTGGTCGAACAGGGCATAATTGCCGACGGCAGTGACGGCCCCGTCATCGCCGATCTGGCCAGGCTGCGCGCCTATCTCGATCTTTGATTTCCATTCACCTCATTTCGATTCACCCAGTCAGGAGTCACCATGTCTGCTCATTCCTATCCCGAATTCACCTTCTTCAGCCGCTTCGTTGCCGACATTCAGGCGGGCCGCAAGACCATCACCATCCGCGACGAGAGCGAGGCCAACTGGCAGCCCGGCCAGCGGCTGGCGCTGTTTACCAACCCGGAGCACCAGCCCTTTGGCACCATCGAGGTGCTCTCCGTCAACGCTGTAGCCTTCGATGAACTGAACGACGAGCACGCACGTCAGGAGAACATGACCCTCCCCGAGCTCAAACAGGTGATCCGCGATATCTACCCCGCTCTGCCACCGCTCTATGTGATTGAATTCAAGCTGATTGCCTGAGCCGGATTTGGCCTTTGCCGAGCGATGTGTTAATAGTGTCCTCTTTTGAATCAGGGAGGTGACCCGAGTGTTTGAGATAGCGAGCCTGAGAGAAGGGATGATGCACGGGGTCGAGCTGTTCCAGCTGCTGCTGGAGATCATCTCCATCGCCTGTGTGGTAATAGGGCTTGGCAAGACCCTCTGGCTGGCGGCGCGGATGGAGGATCACGAACCGGGCTTTCCGCGCATTCGCCTCTGTTTTGGCAGCTGGCTCATTCTGGCTCTGGAGTTCCAGCTCGCCGCCGACATCCTGGCCACCACGGTCGCACCGAGCAAGGAGGAGCTGATCCGCCTCGCCATCATCGCGGTGATCCGCACCTTCCTGAACTACTTCCTCGGCAAGGAGCTGGAAGCACAAGCGGAGCGCCAACAAGAGAAGGCAGAACGCCAGCAGGAGCAGCGCAGCGAGCAGGCCAAGGCTGCTCAATAACCAGTATTCCTGCATAGCATCAACGCTAAGTGCCGTGTCATCCCGACCACAGCCGTGGCTTGGGATGGCACCTTTGTGACCCTTCCCGCACTTTTGGCAATCAGCCAACAATGGAACCCTTTTCAAGGTTTCCTCTGCCCTGTCGAGTAGCAGCTCATCTGCGTAAGATAGAAAATATCCTCCCCCAACCGGCCACGCTGATGAACCCGCAACCCCTCCACACGCCCGATATCGACCTCGATAGCTGTGTCATCTACCAGATCTACCCCATGAGCTTTCAGGACAGCGATGGCGACGGCATGGGCGATATCAACGGCATTCGTCAGCGTCTCGACTATCTGGCCACCCTCGGGGTCGATATGCTCTGGCTCACCCCCATCTATCGCTCCCCCAAGCGGGACAACGGCTATGATGTGGCGGACTACCGTGCCATCGACCCCGCCTTCGGCACCCTGACCGAGATGGAGCAGCTGATAGCCGAAGCGGCCACTCACGGCATCGGCATCATGATGGATATCGTCGCCAACCATACCTCCACCGAGCATGAGTGGTTTGTGAAGGCGCTGGCCGGTGATCCCCGTTATCAGGACTACTACGTATTCCGGGATCAAGCCTTTGTCGATGCTCACCCCATTACCTCGATTTTTGGCGGCAGCGGCTGGCAGTATGTGCCAGCGCTTGATCGCTACTACCTGCACAACTTCGACGCGAGTCAGGCCGATCTGGACTGGGACAACCCGGCGGTGCGTGCCGAGATGGCAGAGGTGATCAACTTCTGGCTGGGCAAAGGGATCAAGGGATTTCGCTTCGATGTGATCGATATGGTGAGCAAGGAGTGGGACCGACTGGCCATGAGCAACGGCCCGCGCCTGCACGACTATATCCGCGAGCTCAATGCCGCGAGCTTCGGCGGCAAGGGGATCATTACGGTGGGGGAGACCTGGGGGGCCGATCTCGCCCATATGCAGAACTATTCGAACCACGATGGCAGCGAGTTCAGCATGGTGTTCAACTTCGAGCATCTGGGGCTGGACAGTGACAAGTGGTCATCCCGCTTTGATCCCCTCGTTTTCAAGCGAGCCATGGCCCGCCACCAGCAAGGGTTACATGGGCGTGGCTGGAACAGCCTGTTTCTCGGCAACCACGACCTGCCCCGCGCCGTCTCTCGCGTTGGCGATGACAGGCCAGAGTGGCGGGAAACCAGCGCCAAGCTGTGGGCCATGGTGCTGCACATGATGCAGGGCACTCCCTTCATCTATCAGGGGGAGGAGCTCGCCATGACCAACCGCCACTGGCAGCCGGGCGAGCTGCGCGATGTGGAGGCGCTCAACTACCGCGCCAGCCAGTCAGGGCTGGATCCTGCCGAGCTGAGTCGGCGGCTCGATGCCATCGGCCGCGACAACGCCCGCACCCCGATGCAGTGGAACGCCGGCCCCCACGCCGGTTTCAGCGCCACCACACCCTGGATTGCCCTCAACGCCAATCACATCGAGATTAATGCCGCCGAGCAGCTGGCCCGCCCCGACTCGCCGTTTCACTGCTATCGCCAGCTTATCACCCTGCGCAAGGCCCACCCTGTCGTTCGCCACGGCAATTTCGAGCTGCTGGATGGGGACGACCCCGAGCGCATCAGCTATCGCCGCCACTGGCAGGATCCGGCCAGCGGAGAGCGGCACACCCTGCTGCTGCTCGCCAATCTCACGGCGACCCCCTTGCCGATGCCCCACTTCGACAAGGTGACAGACAAGATGCGTTTGCTGCTGGCCAATTACCCAAGTGAACCACTGCCGCTCTTCGCCCCTTATCAGTGCACCATCTGGCTGCAAGTGGAGCAGGGTTAACCCCGTGTTGAGGGGCCATACCAATGGCCCGTCAGCCACCTCCCGTTGGTTACCAGCATAAAATCACGCCCCCACGCGGTGGGATTAAATTAACCACTATTACTGACTTATTAATTGATTATTTATCCCGTTTGATACGCTCTCATTGCCCCTCTTACTATGCCAGCGACCTATCCATTGCCGATGCAACTATCGGCCTTCAAACTGGCATAGCAAAGTGGAAAACACATGATCACCACAGACGGGAATAACGCAGTCGCCTCGGTGGCGTACCGCACCAGCGAAGTCATCGCCATCTACCCCATCACCCCCAGCTCGGCCATGGCTGAGCAGTCGTCGGCCTGGTCGAGCGAGCGGGGCAAGAACCTGTGGGGGGATGTGCCCCGGGTTGTCGAGATGCAGTCGGAAGGGGGCGCCATCGCCGCCGTCCACGGCGCCCTGCAAACCGGCGCGCTGGCGACCTCGTTTACCTCGTCGCAGGGTTTGCTGCTGATGATCCCCAACCTCTACAAGCTGGCGGGTCAGCTTATCCCCTTTGTGCTGCATGTGGCGGCGCGTACCGTGGCGACCCATGCGCTATCGATCTTTGGCGATCACTCGGACGTGATGGCTGTGCGCCAGACCGGCTGTGCCATGCTCTGTGCCTGCAATGTGCAGGAGGCGCAGGACTTTGCCCTGATCTCCCAGATAGCGAGCCTCAACAGCCGCCTCCCCTTTATCCACTTCTTCGACGGCTTTCGTACCTCTCACGAGATCGCCAAGATAGCGCCGCTCGCTGACGACACCCTGCGAGTCCTGCTGCCCGCAGATGCCATCCGTGCTCATCGTGACCGGGCGCTCACCCCCGACAAACCGGTCATTCGCGGCACCGCGGCCAACCCGGACACCTACTTCCAGTGCAGGGAGGCGAGCAACCCCTGGTATGACGCCGCCTATGGCCATGTGAGCGAGGCGATGCAGGCTTTTGGCGAGCAGACCGGCCGCCACTACCGGCCGTTTGAATATGTCGGCCACCCGCAGGCGGAGCGGATTGTGGTGCTGATGGGCTCGGCCATCGGCACCTGTGAAGAGGTGATCGAGCGCCTGCTGGCCCAAGGGGAGAAGGTAGGTCTGGTGAAGGTGCGGCTGTTCCGCCCCTTCTCGGCCGGGCACCTGTTGGCCGCAATTCCCGAGAGTGCCCGCACCATCGCCGTGCTGGATCGCACCAAGGAGCCGGGCGCACAGGCCGAGCCCCTCTATCTCGACGTGATGACGGCGCTGGCCGAAGCGGTCAGCCGGGGCGAGCGGGCAAGCCTGCCGCGGGTCATCGGCGGTCGCTATGGCCTCTCCTCCAAGGAGTTCGGCCCCGCCTGCGCGCTGGCGGTGTTTGCCGAACTGGCGCAAGAGAACCCGCGTCCGCGCTTTACCGTCGGCATCTTCGATGACATCACAGGTCTCTCGCTACCACTGCCCGCGCTGGATTCGCAAAGCCCGATCCACAGCCAGCAACACAAGCTGGAGGCGCTCTTCTACGGCCTTGGCAGCGATGGCACCGTCTCGGCGGCCAAGAACAGCATCAAGATCCTCGGCAACCACACCGACCTCTATCCGCAGGGCTATTTCGTCTACGACTCCAAGAAGGCGGGCGGCCTCACCGTCTCTCACCTGCGGGTGGGCGAGCGGCCGCTGCAATCGGCCTATCTGGTGGAAGAGGCGGACTTTATCGGCTGCCATCAGTGGCAGTTTGTCGACAAGTACCGGATGGCGGAACGCTTGAAAGCGGGCGGCATCTTCCTGCTCAACACCCCCTACAGCGAAGCGGAGATCTGGCAACGTCTCCCCAGCGAGGTACAGCACGCCCTGCGCGAGAAAGAGGCGCGTTTCTACATCATCAACGCCGCCAAAATTGCCCGCGACTGCCAGCTCGGCAACCGCATCAATACCGTGATGCAGATGGCCTTCTTCCAGCTCAGCGCCATCATTCCCCCTGCAGAGGCGACCAGCCTGCTGAAGCAGGCCATCGCCACCAGCTATGGCAGCAAGGGGCAGACGCTGGTCGAACGCAACTGGCAGGCACTGGAGGCAACCTGCGCCGCCCTGACCCGGGTGCCACTTGGCGAACTGGATCCCGCCAGCCGCCCGCGCCCACCGGTGGTTTCGGCCAAGGCCCCCGATTTTGTCCAGACCGTCACCGCCGCCATGCTGGCGGGACTGGGTGACAGCCTGCCGGTCTCCGCCTTCCCGCCGGATGGCACTTGGCCGGTCGGCACCACCCGCTGGGAGAAGCGCAATATCGCCAAGGAGATCCCCATCTGGGAGGCGGAGCTCTGTACCCAGTGCAACTACTGTGTCGCCGCCTGTCCCCACTCGGCCATTCGCGCCAAGGTGGTGGAACCGGATGCGCTGGCCGCTGCTCCCGATACCCTGGATGCGCTGGATGTGAAATCCCGTGACATGCGCGGCCAGCAGTACGTGCTGCAGGTGGCGCCGGAGGATTGCACCGGCTGCAATCTCTGCGTCGAGGTGTGCCCGGCCAAGGATCGCAGCAACCCGGATCGCAAGGCGATCAATATGGCTTCGCGCCTCGATCACCTCGACGAGCAGAAGGCCAACTACGACTTCTTCCTCGACCTGCCAGAGCGCAGCGCCGAGCAGCTGGAGCGCATCGACATCCGCACCTCCCAGCTCATCTCGCCGCTGTTTGAATACTCGGGCGCCTGCTCCGGCTGTGGCGAGACCCCCTATATCAAGCTGTTGACCCAGCTCTATGGCGATCGGCTGCTGATTGCCAACGCCACCGGCTGCTCGTCCATTTATGGCGGCAACCTGCCTACCACCCCCTACACCACCAACGCCGACGGGCGCGGGCCGGCCTGGGCCAACTCGTTGTTTGAAGACAACGCCGAGTTCGGACTGGGCTTCCGTCTCACCGTCGATCAGCACAGGGAGCGGGTGCGCCGTCTGCTGGCGAGCCTCGGCGACACCATACCGGCAGCGCTGCGCGAGGCGCTCGGCGATGCCACCCTGCCGGTTTCCGAGCAGCGGGCCCATATCCAGCAGCTGCGAGCGCTGCTGCAACAGAGCAAGGCTCCGGAGGCCCTTGAGCTGGCTCGCGATGCGGACTATCTGGTGGAAAAATCGGTCTGGCTCATCGGCGGCGATGGCTGGGCCTACGACATCGGTTTTGGCGGGCTCGACCATGTGCTGAGTCTGGGGGAGAACATCAATGTGCTGGTGCTCGACACCCAGTGCTACTCCAACACCGGCGGCCAGCAGTCGAAGGCGACGCCACTCGGTGCCATCACCAAGTTTGGCGAGCAGGGCAAACGCAAGGCACGCAAAGATCTCGGGGCCAGCGTGATGATGTATGGCCACGTCTATGTGGCGCAGATCTCCCTCGGCGCCCAGATGAACCAGACTGTGAAGGCGATTCAGGAGGCGGAAGCCTATCCGGGGCCGTCGCTCATCATCGCCTACAGCCCCTGCGAGGAGCATGGCTACGACATGGCCGAGAGCCACGAGCAGATGAAGCAGCTGACTGCCACCGGCTTCTGGCCGCTCTACCGCTTCGATCCGCGCCGCGCTGACGAGGGCAAACTGCCGCTGGCGCTCGACTCGCGGGCGCCCAATGCCTCGCTGGCCGAGACCTTGGGCCACGAGCCCCGCTTCCAGCGGCTGGAGCGCCAGCTGCCGGAGGTGGCCAGCCAGCTCTATCAAGAGGCGGAGCAGGAGGCCAGCCGCCGCTTCACCTGGCTGAGCCAGCTGGCGGGCAAGGAGAGTCCGGCGCAGGAGTAACCCGCGCATGACTTGATGGCAGCAGCCACTCTATTCGCCAAATAATAATCAGGGCTCCCCGCGGGGAGCCCTGATGCTATCTATGGTGAGCCAATGCTGGCGCAGGCCAAATCAGGCGCTGATGGAGGCCAGCTCATGGCGCTTCAACGCCAGCAGGGTGATGAGCAGCGCCAGCGTGGCGATCAATGCCATGCCGATATAGGTCGCGCTGAAGCCCGGGGCCAGCAGATCGGGGGCAAGTCGGCTCAGATCGCCATCGCTGCCGGCTGGCAGGCGGAAATGAAACAGCATGGAGCAGATGGCCACGCCGACGGCACCGCCAAGCTCCCGCCCGAAGTTGAACAGCGACATGCCGATGCCGCGATCTTCCCGTGGCAGGGCATTCTGTACCACCACCGAGAGGGCGGGCAGCACCAGACCCAGACCAATACCGGCAAACCCGAGGGCCAGCTTGACCCAGGCATCGAAGTGGATCTGCCACAGAGCCACTGCCGCGAGGCCAAAGCCCACCGCAACAAAGCTCTTGTAGTGACCGGTACGGCCAATCAGCTTGCCGCCGACAAAGGCGCCGGCAGTGATGCAAATCATGAAGATAACCATGATGGCGCCGCTCTCGCTGGCGCTCATCCCCTTCTGCCACTGCATCTGCAACGGCAGATAGACCAGCACGGCAAACATCAGCAGCTGGGAGAGCATCACCAGCAGCACGCTCACCAGATAGCCGGGCAGCCGGGCCAGATGGGCAGGCAGAATGGGGTCGTGGGCACGCCGCTCAATCAGAATGAGCAGCAGCAATGCAACGCCCAGCGCCGCCGAAAGCCAGACGGCGGGCAGCGCCGCCTCCGGCGAGAGCAGCAACAGGGTGAGCGTGGTGACGGTAATCAGCAGACCCGCCCCCTTCCAGTCGAAGCGACTGTGGCGACGCACGTTGAGCTGTTTGAGGTTGCGGTTGATGAGAAAGACCGCCAGCGCCCCGAGCGGCAGGTTGATCCAAAAGATCCAGCGCCAGCTGAGCTGCTCGGTGAAATAGCCACCAAGCAAGGGGCCGGCGATGCTGGAGACCGCATAGACCGCCGAGATGTAGCCCTGATACTTGCCCACCTCCCGCGGCGGAATGGTATCGGCAATCACGGTAAACGCGAGGGCAATCAGACCTCCGCCCCCCAGCCCTTGCAGCACCCGTGCCGCCAGCAGGGTCGGCAAATCCAGAGAGAGCGCGCAGGCCACCGAGCCCGCCAGAAACAGGCCGATGCCGATATTGAGCATCCGCACCCGGCCAAAGAGATCGCTCAACTTGCCGTAGAGGGGCAGCACGGCGGTAGCCGCCAGCAGATAGGCGGTCACCACCCAGGTGAGGGCGGCCCCAGCGTGCAGCTCGGCGCCAATCATGGGCAGCGGGGTGGTGACTATGCTCTTTTCCAGTGAACCGAGCGCGATCACCAGCGCCACACTGGAGAAAATGGTTTTGGGGGATATTTTCGAGGTCATAAGCGGACTCGCAGATCTGATATGCCAAAGTATCCGGCAATGAACGGATTATTGTCTCACAAATCAGCAAGAGATAGAAAAAACGGCGGCCACAATCTGCCCAACCATGAGGCCGATCCCACAAAACGCCGACCATTTCTGTTAGCCTGCTCTATTTGATTCGAGGAGCCCCCATGAGCGAGCGTGAGCAGTACGGGTTTGATCACTACGATGCCCTGATTTTCGATATGGATGGCACTTTGGTAGATTCCATGCCCCTTCATCTGGATGCCTGGGAGCTCACCTGCGCCGAATTCGGCATCCCCTTCGAGCGGGAACAGCTCTATCAGTACGGCGGCATTCCCACCCGCAAGATCATCGCCATGCTGGCCGAGCAGCAGGGGCTGACGGTGGATGTCGAGGCCTTTACCCGTCGCAAGATTGCCCTCTATATGGAACATATCGACAAGGCCAGCGTCTTTCCCAAGATGTGGGAACTGGTCAGGCACTATCACGGCAAGGTCAAGATGGGGATTGGCACCGGCTCACCGCGCAATCAGGCAGACTCCATCCTGAAAAGTACCGGGCTCGATGCCTATATCTCTGTGGTGGTGAGCGCCGATGACGTCACCAACCACAAGCCGCACCCTGATACCTTCTTGCAGGTGGCCGAATTGCTCGGCGCCAATCCGACCAATTGTCTGGTGTTTGAAGATACCCGCATCGGGCTTGAGGCTGGCAAGGCGGCAGGGATGGATACCGTGCTGGTTATCGAAGGTGACCTGCACCAGCGGTAAAGTACTCAGGGCAAGCAGGCAAACCGATAAAATGGTGTCACGACAGTGGCACCATTTTTTATTCAGGTGAGCATGGCGGCAGCGTCAGTGCCCGGACAGAGTTGCGATCGCAGCCGGAATAGTGGCAACCGTCAGACAAAGGGCGTTGGCCTCATCCTGTAGTGCCTGATGAGTGCGAAGCAGCTCAAGGGCTTCGGCAGGGGTATCTGCAAAGGTGGGGGCGGCGATGGCGGCAAATCCCTGTTCGACCAGTTGACGACGCTCATCGCTATAGCTGGGTGCATTGGCATCTAGATAGGTAAGCGCCTGACCCTGCTTGAAAAAGTGATAGTTAGGCATCGATTGGCCCCGCAAAAATAAAGCGCCATTCTACTCCTTTTTGCTCCGCCACCAGCGTCAATCTGTGTCGTATCAAGTGATCTAGTTCACATTTTTATCAACAAACCTCCACCTGTTAGGCGCCATCCAAATCCCCCCTTAACGCGGCGTCAGACAACACCCGATACCGTCACTCTGCGCCAAACAAAACGCCTCCACGAGGAGGCGTTGCGACTGAAACAGGGTCGCTCCCGTTACATGGCATTCGTCGATTCGAAGATCTTGTCCGCCGAAGCCTCGACAAAGCCCGGATAGAGCACACCGTCGGCCTGCGGATAGCGCAGGGCAAACTCGTAGAAGCAGCTCGGGATGGTACGCACCCCATCGCTGAACGGCACCTCTGCTTTGTCCGCCATGGTGGAGGATTGCTCCAGCATCACCTGCGGGTCCCCTTTCACTTCGCCACCCACGCTGTTGAGCACGAAACCCGCCGCCTTCAGTGCCGCATTGACCTGATGGATGGTGTCAAAATCCTTCAACTTGTTGATATTGACCGTGAAGTGGTTGGCACGATAGCCCCATGCAGCCATCCAGGCCGCGTACTCGCTCTCCGCCAGCAGAGTCTGATAATCGGCATAGGAGACCTGCCAGGGGGCGCCGGTGTAGAGAAATGCCGGGGTATCGGTCAGATGATCGGGCACCTGATCCGCCAGCTTGTGGATGATGGCCTGCGCCGCTGGGGAGAGTTCTTCCACCTTCAGCTCGCTGATAAACACCTTGGGAGCGTCCGGATCCTGATGCTCGAAGTGCTTGGCGTAGAGCTTCTTGGCCTTGAAAACGTACTCGCCCTTCTGCTCGTAACCGAGCGCCAGGAAGTGGGCGGCCAGCTTCTCCAGCCCCAGCTTGGGCAGGTTGTAGGTACGAAACGCCACGTGATCGTTGACGATGGGCTCGCCGCCACCCAGCAGAGTGTGCACCTTGAGGGCGCTCGGGGTCACCTTGATGTAGTTGTCCCACAGATGGCTGAACAGGGTGTCGATATCCTTTTGCATCTCTCTTTCCTTTGATTGCGGGTACAGATGGGGGCACCGCTGGATGCCCCGTGTCGTTATTAGAAGCGCAGGCCGGGCGACAGTTGATCCGGCATGGCGGCCTTGCTGTCTTCGACAGAGGCAACTGGATACGCACAGTAGTCAGCAGCGTAGTAGGCGCTCGCTCTGTGGTTGCCGGAAGCACCGATACCACCAAACGGCGCGGCACTGGAGGCACCGGTGATGGGCTTGTTCCAGTTGACGATACCGGCGCGGATCCGCTTGAAGAAGTGGTGCCAGTCCGCCTCCTTGTCCCCCAGCAGACCGGCCGAAAGACCATAACGGGTAGCATTGCCCTGATCGATGGCAGCATCGAAATCATCGTAACGAATGAGTTGCAGCAGCGGGCCGAAGTACTCTTCGTCAGGCAGCGCGCTCACTGAGGTCACGTCGATAATGCCCGGGGAGACAAAGCCGGTACCCGCTTCCAGGTGCTTGAGGGGAAGCAGGCTCTCGCCACCGAGGCGCTGCAGGTTGGCTTGTGCTTCGACCATGCCAATCGCAGCCTTCTCGCTTATCATCGACCCCATGAAAGGCTGCTCGGCGGCGTCATAGAGGCCGACCTTGATCTGGCTGACCACCTCGATCAGTCGCTTGACCAGGGCATCGCCCCGCTCGCCGCGCTCGACAAACAGGCGGCGGGCACAGGTGCAACGTTGACCCGAGGTGATAAATGCCGACTGGACGATGGCATGGACGGCGCCGTCGATGTCGCTCACGTCTTTCACGATCAGCGGGTTGTTGCCGCCCATCTCGAGCGCCAGAATTTTGCCCGGCTGACCGGCAAACTGCTGATGAAGGAAATGGCCGGTGCGGGAGGAGCCGGTGAAGAAGAGGCCGTCGATATCGGGGTTGCCCGCCAGCGCCTTGCCAGTCTCGACCTCCCCTTGCACCAGATTGAGCACTCCCTTGGGCAATCCGGCCTCCTGCCACACCCTGACCATGGCTTCGGCCACCATGGGGGTCAGCTCGGAGGGTTTGAATACCACGGCGTTACCCGCAATCAGCGCAGGTACGATATGGCCGTTGGGCAGATGACCCGGGAAGTTGTAGGGGCCGAACACAGCCACCACACCGTGGGGCTTGTGACGGACAAACGCCTTGGCGCCCGGCATGGCATTTTCAACGGTGCCGGTACGCTCGTCGTGCGCCCGGATGGAGATGGCAATCTTGCCCTGCATGGCGGCTACTTCGGTACGGGTCTCCCACAGCGGTTTGCCTGTTTCGCGGGCGATGGCCAGGGCCAGCGCCTCTTTCTGCTCGCCAAGCAGGTCGGCATAACGACGCACTATGGCCAGACGATCCTCAAGGCTCATGTCCGCCCAGTGGTAGAAGGCGGCACGGGCGGCCTTGACGGCGGCATCCACCTGCGCCGCACTGGCGGCAGCCCCCTGCCAGATCACCTCGTTCTTGGCCGGATCGGTTGACTCGAACGGCTTGCCTTCACCGGCAAGCCACTGACCGTCGATAAATTGCACTAACTGGCTCATCCATTCACTCCCTGTCGCTGGCAGGCAGCCTCGGCTGCCTGTCTGATAATCGGTTTGCTTGTCCTGTTTGCCTCAGTCGAGGTCAACCACCCGCACCATGTCGCCATCCTGCACCTTGAGTGCCGCCGCCATCTTGGGCGGAATGATGGCTTCGTGCTTGTCGAGATCGACGCGGATATTGCCGTAGCAGGCGCGGTAATGTTCGAAACGGCTGTTGCAGATAAGGTGGGTCTTGCCACCGATGGGCTCGCCCACCAGCACCCGCAGCTTCTTGCTGCGGCGCACGCTGCGGATATTCTTCACGTCGCACTCGACGGTGGGGCCCGCATCGAAAATATCGACGTAGCCACGGTTCACAAAGCCCTCGTCCTGCAGCATCTTGATGGCGGGGCGGGTCTTCTCGTGGGTCTGGCCGATAACGGCGCGCGCCTCTTTGCTCAGCAAGTTGACGTAGATGGGGTACTTGGGCATCAACTCGGCGATAAAGCGCTTCTTGCCGATGCCGGTCAGATAGTCGACGGTGGGAAAATCCATCGAGAAGAAGTGGGTTTGCAGCCACTCGTAGAAGGGACTGTGGCCGTTGGCATCGGAGACGCCGCGCATCTCGGCGAAGACGGTCTCGTCAAACAGCTCAGGGTGCTCGGCCATAAACAGAAAGCGGTGCTTGGAGAGCAGGCGGCCGTTGAGCCCCTCGCGGGCACATTCGCGCAAAAACAGGGTGCAGAGCTCGGAGTTGCCGGTGTAGTCGTTGGAGAGGGTCAAGGTTTCAACGACGTTGTAGATGCCGAGCTTGGGGGAAGAGTGCACCACCTTGCCGATGTGGTAGTTGTAAAACGGCTGGGAGAGGCCAACCGCGGCATCGATGGCACAGGTGCCGACCATCTCGCCGGTCTCCAGATCCTCGGCCACGAAGAAGTAGAGGCAGTCCCCCTTGCCGGCAGGCTTGTCGGAAAAAGTCTGGGTAGAGGCGTCAATCTTGCGCTGCAGCAGCTCATCGTTGACGGGCAACGAGGTCATGCCGGTGCCGGACTCGATGGCGCAGGTCTTGAGCCCGGCAAAATCTTTTTGCTCGATGGGACGGATAACCAACATAAATGACAACTCCCTTTCATTGACGACAGGTGGGGTCCCGGCTCCTGCCGGGAGAGCTCCCCACCTCAATTTGGAATCAGGCGTTAACCACTTGGGCAACCGCCTTCTCGAAGCGGGCCAACCCTTCCTTGATGTCCGCTTCCGGGATCACCAGTGAAGGGGCAAAACGAACCACGTTGGTACCGGCCACCAGTGCCATCAGCCCCTGATCGATGGAGGCCAGCAGGAAGTCGCGGGAGCGACCCTTGTAGGCTTCGCTCAGGGCAGCTCCCAGCAGCAGACCCTTGCCGCGGATCTCGCTAAAGCAGTGGTATTTGGCATTGATGGCCTCAAGTCCATCACGGAACAGCTGCTCGCGCTGCTTGATGCCCGCCAGCACCTCCGGGGTATTGATCACATCGATCACCGCCTCGGCGACCGCACAGGCCAGCGGGTTGCCGCCGTAAGTAGAGCCGTGAGTGCCCACTTTCAAGTAAGAGGCGATTTCGTTGGTGGTCAGCATGGCGCCGATGGGGAAACCGCCCCCCAGCGCCTTGGCGCTGGTGAGGATGTCCGGCGTGACGCCCAGACCCATATAGGCATAGAGATCACCGGTCCGGCCGACCCCTGACTGCACTTCGTCATACACCAGCAGGGCATTGTGTTTGTCGCACAGCTCGCGCACCCCTTTGGCAAACTCGTCGGTAGGACGAATGATGCCCCCCTCCCCTTGCAGCGGCTCCATCACCACGGCGCAGGTGTTGTCGGAGATCACCTCGGCCAGCGCCGCCAGATCGTTGTAGGGAACATGGGTAATGTCACCGGGCTTGGGACCGAAGCCATCGGAGTAGGCTGCCTGACCGCCGACGCTGACGGTAAAGAAGGTACGACCGTGGAAGCCCTGATTAAAGGCGATGATCTGGGTCTTCTGCTCGCCAAACTTCTCGATGGCGTAGCGGCGAGCCAGCTTGAGGGCAGCCTCGTTTGCTTCGGCGCCGGAGTTGCAGAAGTAGACCTTGTCGGCGAAGGTGGCGGCAACCAGCTTCTTGGCCAGACGCAGGGCCGGCTCGTTGGTCATGACGTTGGAGAGGTGCCACAGCTTCTCGCCCTGGGTTTTCAGGGCCTCGACCAGCTTGGGATGACAGTGACCCAAACCGTTGACGGCGATGCCACCGGCGAAGTCGACATACTCGCGCCCTTCCTGATCCCAGACACGTGACCCTTCACCACGCACCGGGATGATCTTGGCGGGCGCATAGTTGGGAACCATCACTTCATCAAACACTTCACGTGTCACTGCCAACAACTCTGACATATAGCTCTCCTTCGATTCGGCGACAGAATAATCCACCGCCCAAAAGTTAAATCCGTGTAAACGTGACGGGATTATCACAGAAATAAAGTAAAAAGTCTGTAACAAGACGGCCTATAAGGAACAATGTTCGATTGCTCTTGAGATTTTAGGCAACCGCATTGCATAACGACTCAGGGGGGCTTGGCAAGAGATAATTTGGGCAGGAGAGGGGGTGAATAAAGTGTCAGGGAAATTTTTTTTGCCTTCTCTCGAACTTGAGAAGGCGATCACAACTTTTTATGAACGCGCCAGAAAGTTGGCCAGCAACTGATGGCCCTGCTCGCTCAAAATGCTCTCCGGATGGAACTGAACACCCTCGACAGGGAGCGTCTTGTGGCGCAGCCCCATGATCTCGTCAAACGAGCCATCGGCATGCTCGCTCCAAGCGGTGATCTCGAAGCAGTCGGGCAGCGTGTCGCGCTCCACCACCAAGGAGTGGTAGCGGGTCACCCGCAGCGGGTTGTTGAGCCCCTTGAACACCCCCTCATTGCGATGGCGGATGAGCGAGGTTTTGCCGTGCATTACCTGACGGGCACGCACTACGCGGGCGCCGAAGGCCTGCGCCAGCGACTGATGACCGAGACAGACGCCGAGAATGGGCAGCTTGCCAGCAAAGTGGCTGATAGCGTCGAGAGAGATCCCCGCCTCATTGGGCGTACAGGGACCGGGAGAGATCACCAGAAAACGGGGGGAGAGCTGCGCTATGGCATCAAGCGTCAGTTCATCATTGCGCTTGACCACAACCTCTTGTCCCAGGGCGCCGAAATATTGCACCAGGTTCCAGGTAAAAGAGTCGTAGTTATCGATCAACAACAGCATGAGATAACCAACAGCGGAGAATTAACGATCGAGATAACGACCCTGTTCCATTTCCCGTTCACGCTGACACTCGGCCAGATAGATGGCGGCAGCAACGGCAGGGGTTTTATGGTGCTTGTCGATGGCATTGGAGACCATCAACTGCAGGGTATTGAGGTTTTTCGCCTTGCGAAATTTACGTAGCCAGTGACCTTTGTCACTCAGCTCTTCAGCAGAAATAGTTGGTTGAACAGGCATGCTTTCTCTTGGGGATATTACCCAGGTTGAAATAAAGAAATTAAACAAAATAGCTAGGCAGAAAATAAAGAAAGCCAGGCAAATACCCAGCTCTCTTCTACTACACCTTCCCAGTATGTCAGGCTCGAGGAACGAAGCCGACTACATCATATACGCTGGTCAAAGTTTTTTCAGCCCTTTCACGCGCCTTTTGTGCCCCTTCGGCCAAAATCGCAATCAGATGGGCCTCATCCTGACGCAGCTCATTGAAACGGGCCTGAATCGGCTCCAGCAGTGCGACAACCGCCTCGGCGGTTTCGGTCTTGAGGTGACCGTACATCTTGCCTTCAAAATGTTGTTCCAGCTCGGGGATGGAGCGGCCGGTCACACCGGACATCAGGGTCAGCAGGTTGGAGACGCCCGGTTTGTTTTCCGGATCGAAACGCACCACGGCCGGATCGTCGGAGTCGGTCACCGCACGCTTGATCTTCTTGACGATCTGCTTGGGATCTTCCAGCAGACCGATGAAGTTGGCCTCGTTGTCATCAGACTTGGACATCTTCTTGGTCGGATCCTGCAGGCTCATCACCCGCGCCCCTTCGGTCGGAATGAAGGGCTCCGGCATGGTGAACACCTCACCATAGAGGTTGTTGAAACGGGTGCAGATATCGCGGGTCAGCTCGAGATGCTGCTTCTGGTCGTTGCCGACCGGCACCTGATTGGCCTGATAGAGCAGAATATCGGCTGCCATCAGCACCGGATAACCGAACAGGCCGACGTTGACGTTGTTCTCGAAACGGGCGGACTTGTCCTTGAACTGGGTCATGCGCGACAGCTCACCCATCTGGGTGTAGCAGTTGAGGATCCAGCCCAGCTCGGCGTGCTGCGGCACGTGAGACTGGATGAAAACGGTGCTCTTCTTGGGATCGATACCGACCGCCAGATAGAGGGCGGCCGCATCGAGGCAGGCCTTGCGCAGGGCAACCGGATCCTGGCGGGTGGTGATGGCATGCAGGTCGACGATGCAGTAAAGGCAGTCGTACTCATCCTGCATGTTGACCCACTGACGCAGTGCGCCCATGTAGTTGCCGATGGTCAGCTGACCGGAGGGCTGTGCCCCGCTCAATACGATTGGTTTGGTCATGAGAGTAGTAATCCTTGTAATTCAGCCAGTCCGGCGACGCGCTTAGCTCAGCAGCGCATCGAGCTGGGAAAAGTGTTCAAACACCCAGTCGGGCCGGGAGTCGGCAATGGGGCGACCATAGTTGTAACCGTAGGTCAGGCCCACCACCTTCATGCCGGCCGCCTTGGCAGCCAGCACATCATTTTCGGAGTCACCCACCATCAGGGTGCGAGCCGGACTCACTCCCAGCTCCTGGCAGGCGTGCAGCAAGGGCTCCGGGCTCGGCTTCTTGACCGGTACGCAGTTGCCGCCGAGCCAGAGCGCGAAGCAATCGCTGATACCGAGGGCATCAAGAATAGGCGCGACAAAATCGCTCGGCTTGTTGGTGACGATCGCCTGCTTGTAGCCCAGGGTTTGCAAGCGGCGCAGACTCCGGGCAACCCCATCATACATGGCCAATCCCTGCAGCAAACAGGCGTTGTAGTGCTGGAAAAAGATCGGACGGGCCTTGGCAAACAGCTCGGGGTCGGCCTCGCGATAGGCAAGGGCCCGCTGGATCAGCTTGTCGGCACCATTGCCGACCCAGGTACGGATAACCGCTTCATCAGCTTGTTCCAGACCCAGATCAGCCAGAGTCAGATTGACTGCCAGCGCCAGTTGGGCGGCGCTGTCGATCAGGGTGCCGTCCAGGTCGAACAGCACCAGATCAAATGCGCGCTCAGCGTTTGACATGAGCCAGCTCCGCACGCATCTGGTCGATCACAGCTTTGTAATCGGGCTTGCCGAAGATGGCAGAGCCGGCGACGAACATGTCGGCACCCGCTTCAGCGATTTCACGGATATTGTCGACCTTGACCCCGCCATCGATCTCGAGGCGAATGTCGCGGCCGCTCTCGTCGATCAGGCGACGAACCTGACGCAGCTTGTCGAGGGTGCCGGGGATAAAGCTCTGGCCACCGAAGCCCGGGTTGACCGACATCAGCAGAATCACATCCAGCTTGTCCATCACATACTCGAGGCAGGAGAGCGAGGTGGCCGGATTGAGCACCAGACCCGCCTGGCAGCCCATCTCCTTGATCAGGCCCAGAGAGCGGTCGACGTGGTCGGAGGCTTCCGGATGGAAGGTGATGAGGGAAGCACCCGCCTTGGCAAAATCAGGAATGATGCGATCTACCGGCTTGACCATCAGATGCACGTCGATGGGGGCCTCGATACCAAAGTCACGCAGCGCCTGACAGACCATGGGGCCAATGGTCAGGTTGGGGACATAGTGGTTGTCCATCACGTCGAAGTGAACCACGTCAGCACCGGCAGCCAGTACCTTGGCTACGTCGTCACCCAGACGGGCAAAATCGGCAGAGAGGATCGAGGGGGCAATCAGAAAGTCTTTCATCAGCATCATCCATTGGCAGCCAGGGAGAAAAAGCGGCGCAATTTTAACGTAAATGGCGGGCGAAAACGACTCGAAAGCGGGAGAAATGGGGCAATCCCCTACCCTGCTTCCATTCAGGTCGGCTCGCCAAACAAAAACGGCCCCCGAAGGTGCCGTCTTGTTGCTAGCTCAGCGGCAACAGCTCGCTGTCGCTGGGGTAGTAGCCCTGCTCAGGTTCGATTCCGGGCGGATAGAGCGCCAGCAACTCGGCCACCTTGTTGCGGGTGCCACCGTTGCGGCTGATGGTACGCTTGACCAGGATCTCGTCGAGACGGGCACCGCGATAAAGCTCGCGGGTCAGCTCAATATCGTGGTTGCTGATCAGCACTGGCACCCCTTTGTGAGCAGCTGTGTGACGGGCCAGTCGCGCCAGGATCGCCTGATCATCCAAAGTAAACCCGCCGGAGGCATAGGTGGTGAAGCTCGCCGTAGTGGAGAGCGGCGCATAAGGAGGATCACAATAGATAACCCAATCCTCTTCGGCACGCTTGATGGCATCGGCGTAGCTCTCGCAGATAAAGGTCGCCTTCTGCGCCTTTTCGGCAAAGGCCCACAGCTCTTTTTCCGGGAAATAGGGTTTCTTGTAGGAACCGAACGGCACGTTGAAGCCGCCCTTCTTGTTGTAGCGGCACAGTCCGTTGAAACCATGACGGTTGAGAAACAGGAACAAGAGTGCCCGCTCGAAGGTGGTCTCGGTCTGATTGAACTGGGTACGCAGCCGGTAATAGGCCGCCTTGTGGTTGTGCTCTGCCACAAACAGCTTGCGCGCCTCGGCAATGAAACTGTCCGGCGTCAGCTTGAGATGGTTGTACAGGCAGATCAGATCCGGATTGATGTCGTTGAGCACATACGCGTCGTAGTCGGTGTTGAGAAACACTGACCCGGCCCCGACGAAGGGCTCCAGCAACACACGCCCGGCCGGCAGGCGCTCGGCAATCTCTTCAACCAGGGAGTATTTTCCCCCGGCCCATTTTAAAAAAGCGCGTGTTTTTTTCATGGAAATCCGGTGTGTAAGAAGGCAAGACCCAAAAAGGGGGACGATTCTACCCCCTTATCCGGTATCAAGGCTATTGCTTCAGCTCTTTTTGTACCTGTGCAAACGACTTGGGCCAGGGCTGGCCTTTCAGCAAGGCTGGCGGAAGCTTGCGAATGGCACTCTTGGCCTGGGTCAGACCGGCATAATCCCCTTGCAGCACAACGTACCAGGGGCTGCCACGGAATTTGGTTTGATAGACCCATACCTTGCCCGCCAGACCATGCTCGGCGACAAACTGATCCACCGCCTTGGTGTTGCTCGCCCCCATCAGCTGAACGCTGTAGTGGTTGCGCGGCTTCTTGTTCAAGGTGGCGACCGGTGTCAGGGCCACTTTGGGTGCTGGCGCGGCAACCGGCTCGTTACTGGCTGTTTTGGTGGTGGCCGCAGGCGTTGCGGTTGTCGCCGGATTCAGTGCCTTGGCGGTACTGGCTGGCGCCGTGGTTGCGACTGCACCACTGGGAGCTGTGCCACTCGGGTTCTTGCCGGTCAGCTCGTCCACCACGTCAGTAGGCAGTGCGCCGCTCACCTTGGGTTCGGTCATCAGCTTTTGCACGACCTCGTCAGAGATCACCACCCGACGCCCTTCGTAATTGGTTGATTCGGTGGTCACAGTTTCGCTCTCCACCGATTTGGGCAGCACTTTCGCCTCCGGCTGCCAATCTTTCACAACCCCGTTTGGATTGCTGGCTGCATCGCTGTTTTGCGCGCCTTGTGCAGCGGAATCTGTATTCGAACCGCCAGCGGTGAGGGGATCGCCTCCCGTTACCGGGATCGGCAATGCCGTGTTCTGCGCCGGATCCTGCAGTGCCGGTTTGCTTTCATTGTCAAACAGCGCTGGCAGCAGGTAGCTCAACGCCAGCAGGCCGCCAGCGACCAGCGCGATAGCGGTGGCAATCTTCTTGACGGGCAACTCCGCCTGACGCTTCTTGGGCCTTCTGTCGGTCATGATATCCTCCAGTAACTGCATGATGGTGGACGGATGTCCGTTCGCCGTTTTCAGGATCTCCTCCACTTGCGGCTTGGGCAAGAGGGTCGCCGGGATCTTGAGCTCTTTGGCTTTTTCATACAAGAAGATGCGCTGCTCGGGCGGGCTCAGGGGCGGCACTTCCAGCTCAAGAGCTGGCATGGCACGCCCTTTGAGCTGCGGTCGTTGGGTACGACACCAGACGTCACTGCCCGAGACAATAATGGCCAGCTGATGGGGCGCCGCCAGAGTATCGTTATGACGGATGATCGCCCACAACTCTCCCAGCAATTCGGCTGGCAACTGGTCGGCACGCTCTATCAACAGCAACAGGGTGGCAGGTTTGCTCCCCTCCAGCATGCGAAAGAAGCTCTCCGCCAGCGCATCCTGTGGATTGAACAGCGGGCGCGCCACCACCTGTGGCAGCAACAGCTGGCGCACATCCACCATCTTCATGGCAGGCGTACCGATCAGGCTTACCACCCGCACTTTTTCCGGCAACACGCCGAGCAGGGATTCGCACAGCGTACCGCGACCACAACCGGGTTTACCGGAGAGAAAAATGAAAGGGTGATTGAATTCAATCAGATGCAGCAGCCGGTCAACCAGCTGCCGCTGGGAAGGAAGTTTTAGCAGTTTATTCGTCACGACCAGACTCGATCACCGCCAGCAACTCGGCATCGGACACATCCCCCACCACCTGCGCATGGCCGATGCCAACCGGCAACACCAGACGCAGCTTGCCTTCCAGCACCTTCTTGTCACGGCGCATATGGCGAATAAAGGCGGCGAAATCCATCTCGGCAGGCGCATGAATGGGCAGATTGGCGGCCAGCAGCAGGGCGCGCACTCGCGCAACGTCCGCTTCGCTCATATCGCCACGTGCCTGCGCAGTCCAAGCAGCCAGCATGGTGCCGGCGGATACCGCTTCACCATGCAGCCAGTTGCCATACCCCTGCTCGGCCTCGATGGCATGACCAAAGGTGTGGCCCAGATTGAGCAGCGCACGGACGCCGTGCTCGGTCTCATCCTGACCGACCACATCGGCTTTGATCTCGCAGCAGCGTTTGATGGCGTAGGCCAGTGCGGCAGGTTCCAGCTGTTGCAGACGCACCATGTTCTGCTCCAGCCAGCTGAAGAAATCAGCATCCCAAATGATGCCGTACTTGATCACCTCGGCCATCCCTGCGGCAAATTCGCGGGCTGGCAAGGTACTCAGACATTCGGTATCGATAACAACTTGTTTGGGCTGATAAAAAGCCCCAATCATGTTCTTGCCGAGGGGGTGGTTGACAGCGGTTTTACCGCCGACAGAGGAGTCAACCTGGGAGAGCAGGGTGGTCGGGATCTGGATAAAAGGAATGCCACGTTGATAGCTTGCTGCCGCAAAGCCCACCACATCCCCGATCACGCCGCCCCCCAGAGCGATCAGTGTCGTATCGCGCCCATGGTTGGTTTCAAGCAGAGCAGACATGATCTGCTCAAAGGTCGCCAGGTTCTTGTACGCCTCGCCGTCAGGCAGGATCAGGTGTTCAACCTGAAAACCCGACAGCAGAGCGGTTACCTGTTCAAGATAAAGCGGAGCAACGACCGTGTTGGTCACTATCATCACCCGCTTGCCCTTGATGGTCGATACCAGCGCCTCGGGGCGCTGCAACAACCCGGCAGCTATCTCGATGGGATAGCTGCGTTCACCCAGTTCGACCTTCAACCGTTCCATGGACGTCCTCTAGATTACATACCGATCAGCTTTACAATTTGATTGGCAACGATTTTTGCGCTCTGGTCATCGGTGTGCACAACAAAGTCGGCAACCTCTTCATACAGGGCATTGCGCTCTTGTGCCAGACGTTCCAGCACTTCGCGTGCCGGTTCTTCGGTCTGTAGCAGAGGGCGGCGTTTGTCTCGCTGTGTGCGCGCCAGCTGCTTTTCGATAGTGGTTTCGAGGTAGACCACGATGCCACGAGCAGACAACTTGTTGCGGGTTTCGCGACTCTTGATGGCACCGCCACCCGTCGCCAGCACGATACCCTGCTGCTCTGACAATTCGCCGATCACCTTCTCTTCGCGAATCCGGAAACCTTCTTCGCCTTCAACATCGAACACCCAGCCGATATCAGCACCACTGCGGCGCTCAATCTCATGATCTGAGTCGAAAAACTCCATATGCAGTTGTTCTGCCAGATGTCTACCTATGGTGCTCTTGCCCGCACCCATGGGACCTATCAGGAAAATATTGCGTTTCTCAGCCATGTCTTTTCGTTAGTAATTACAAACTGTACGACCCCGATGAATACTGGATCGGGGTACCTATGAACCTTATCTTGCGATGGATCAGGAGGGGGATTATCTCAATAGATATCGGGACTGGCAACCGCAGCCCTTACGCCCCAGCCTCATTGGGGCGTAAGGTTATATGTGTTTTACCCTCATATGTAAAGCATTCAGAAGGCGTCGGTGACTATCTTGGGCGTCACGAAAATCAGCAACTCCCGCTTTTTGTTCTCGCTGGTGGTCTTGCGGAACAAGGCCCCCAATCCGGGAATATCACCCAGCAGCGGCACCTTGGTCACATCGCTCTTGATGGTCTGCTGATAAATGCCGCCCAACACCAGGGTCTCGCCATTGTTCACCAACACCTGAGTGGTGATGGACTGGGCGTTGATGGAAACCGCATCACCGGTACCGGTCGGTACCGTTTCACCCTTGGTATCCTGGGTCACGGTCAGGTCGAGAATCACCCGATTGTCAGGGGTGATCTGCGGAGTAACCTTCAGGCTCAATACCGCCTTCTTGAAGGTAACCGAGGTAGCGCCACTGGAAGAGGACTCCACATAGGGGATCTCGGTACCCTGCTCGATCAGCGCCGGTTTCTGGTTCGCAGTGGTCACGCGCGGACTGGCGATAATCTCGGCTTTGCTCTCTTTTTCCAGCGCCGACAACTCGAGATCCAGCAAGGTGCCATCAGCCAAACGGGCGACCTGGAAGGCTAAAGTACCGGCCGCATTGGTCACCGGCAGGTTGACGTTCAACCGATCGTCTGCTGTCGGTCTGGTAATTGTCGAACCACCATTGTTGTTACCAGAGCCATCATTCCCCGCTATGGAACCGGACGTACTGTTGCCATGACCATCGTTTTTGGTCACACCCCACCGCACCCCGAGCGCTTCATCAAAGCCGTCGTCAATGGTCACCATCCGCGCCTCGATAACCACCTGCTTGACCGGAATATCGAGAATATCGAGCATCCGTTTGATGCTGCTGATGACATCAGCGGTATCCTTGACCACCAGCACGTTGGTTCGCTCGTCCACGCTGACCGCACCACGGGGTGACAGCAACTTGGTACTTTCGGAAGATAGCAGGGCCGCCACTTCCGAGGCCTTGGCATAGTTTATCTGCAGATATTCGGTATAGAGCTGCGCCAAATCTGCGACCTGATTGCGGCTCTCAAGTTGCTGCTTCTCGCGCGTTGCGATCTCTTCTGCAGGCGCTACCAGCAAAATGTTGTTATCCAACCGCTTATCCAGACCCCGCACCTTCAAAATAATGTCGAGCGCCTGCTCCCACGGCACCCCATCCAGACGCAGGGTAATATTGCCTGCTACCGAATCTGTGGTTACCAGGTTGAGATTGTTGAAATCAGCGATCAGCTGCAGCACGGTACGGACCGGAATATCCTGGAAGTTCAATGAAATGGGCTTGCCCTGATACTGCTTGGATGCCGTGGCCGTCGTCCGCTTTTTCACCTCGATAATGAAGAGCTTGTCTGCCTGATCGTAACGGTAATCAAACTGACCATTGATCGACAGTTCAAACAGGGTATCACTGCCCTGCCGGGAGACTTCAACCTGAGAGACCGGCGTTGCAAAATCCTGCACATTGATCAGATTAAGCAAGCCATCCGGTACCCGAGTGCCATGAAACTTGGCCAGTACGGTCTGGCCGCGGCTGCTCACATCAACAGCGGCCGAGCTGTTATCCAGCGTGACCAGAAACTCCCCCTGGCCATCCTTGCCACGACGAAAATCCACACCGGTCACCGAGTTGAAATAGGCGCCGCCCCCACTGTTTTGATAGTTGTTGAGCACCGGCTTGCTGGCAGGCTGTGTGGCTACCGGCGTTGTCACGGGCGCAACAGGCATAGACCGGGCAACGACCTGAGGATTGAGCAGCGCCGAAGGAGAGGGTGTGGCCACCATCGCAGAGGGCGCTGGCACAGGAGTAGCCGAGGTTGCGGGTGCAATCAGCGCGCTCTCACCATTGATGAGCCCGGAAGAGGCCCCCTCGCCCAATGACACCAGTAATTTGTTCCCCTGTTGCTGCACCTGATAGGGAGCAAGCTGATCGAGTGCGATCTTGATATCCAGACCTGCGCCCTTACCCTCAACCTTGATATTATCTACCCCCAGACGCTGGATCGGCAGCGGGTTCACTTTCAGCGCCCCTACCGCACCGGGAACATGCAACAACAGCTGATTGGGTTGGTAAGAGAGACGATCGGTAAAGCCAGTGACCGGCTCACTGAAACTGAGCTCCACCATCAATTGATCGGCAAGCAGCGGATTGACCTTGATCTCCTGCAGGGTTGCCACTGCCCACGCCTGACTGAGGGCGCTGGCGCAAAACAGCAAAGCCACTTTGGATACACTCTCTATTGTTGTTCTCATTGCTGTTCGTCCCTGATTATTGTTTTTCTTGCACATTGGCCATCGCCAACTGGGTTTCTCTTGTTACCCAGCACCCCTTCCCGTCCGGAATGGTTTCCAGCAAATCCACGGCAGTGTCAGTGATCTTGATGACCCGGCCCTGATCAAGCCCCATATACTGGTTGAGCCCGACCCGCATCGATTTGCCATCCGGGGTGCTGATCAAGGCCCACAACTGACCCGCCTTACCCAAAGAACCATGCATCGACAGACTGGCCAGCGAATAATTTTCCAGCACCTCTTTCTCACGATCCATCAGGGTCTGTGCACAATCCGGCTGGGCCTTGGCAGTACTTGTACTTCCGACCGTCGCCTCAGGCTGGGGAACCATGAAGGGGCTGCGCAACTCGCGTTGCTGGTAGTGCATAGGGGCAAAAGGCTTCAGCTCGGGCAAGGGCTCGATAGGTATGGGTGGCCTTGCTTTGGTCTGGGCGACATAGCTATCCATGTCCTCCTGACCAC
The DNA here is from genome assembly GCF_027705925.1 of Aeromonas sp. Y289-2. NCBI lineage: Bacteria > Pseudomonadati > Pseudomonadota > Gammaproteobacteria > Aeromonadales > Aeromonadaceae > Aeromonas > Aeromonas sp. Y289-2. The sequence continues at coordinate 261,524 of NZ_JAPDCH010000003.1, read as the reverse complement.
CACAGGCCGCCAGCAAGAGGGCAGGCAATAACCAGCAGATGCGTCTCATTGTTTCGGCTCCACTGTTTTACCGTTGTACTTGTAAGTTTTGGCCAGCATCGACATCGAAATCAGCTCCCCTTCATCCTTGCTCTGACCCAGAGTGAAGGAGTCAAGGATGACGATACGGGGCAAAGCGGCCATGTCAGCGGTGAACTTGCCAATTTGATGGTAAGTGCCCACGACTTCGATACGCATCGGTAGCTCTGTCGAAAACTCGTGCTTGACCTCAGGTTCCCAGTTGATCCGGTTCAATTTCAAGCCGTTGTCGGTAGCAATAAAGCTGATATCGTCCAGCAGCCCGGCGACCTCATGGGTATTGGGCAACTGCTTGAGCTGGGTATCAACCAGTTGCTCAAGCTGAACCATTTGCGCCTTGTATGCCCCCAGGTTGGCAGCCAGCATCGCCTTGCTTTCAAACTTGGCTTTCAGTTCGGTCTCTTTCCCCGTTTCCTGAGTCAAACTGGTCAGTGAGTTGGCAATCACGTAGTAGTAGATGGCGCCGCCGGTCAACACGCAGCAGAAAAAGATGAAGACCCCTTTTGCCCATTTTGGCCAGCTTGCTATGTCATTGATATCCAACTCGTTGAGTTGCTGAAGGTTCATTGTTGCTCCTTGGCCACATTCCCTGCAGCCGCAGCATTGTTGACGATCAGGAACATCATGGAAAACTGGCTCAATGACACTGGCGCAACATCAGCCGCAAAAATAGTGCTTATCTTTGCCTGACCCAACCAACCGGAACCATCAATCCGCCGCATCATGCTGGCCACTCGACCATAGGCTTCGGTCTTGCCATTAACATCAATAATATTGTTCTGCATCGAGAGGGTGTTCAGGTAAACCCCGTTGGGCACCAGTGAAGGCAGCTGATTGAAGAGGCGGACGGGAACATTGCGTCGCATCTGCAACTGCTCGATGAGCTGCATCCGATCGATCAGTTCCTTGCGACGCTCTTTGAGCAGACGGATCTCCCCCAGCTGGGCATCGAGAATAGTCATCTCCTGAACCAGCCGCTGGTTGCGCTGCTGCTGGGCGACGATCTGGCGATCAACCAGCCAGTTGGCAAAAAATCCCAGCGCGACCGTGGCCAGCACAAAAATCCCCAGCAAGGCCCCGAACTGTTTCTTTTGGCGCTGGGCCCGGGCTTCACGCCAGGGTAGAAGGTTTATATTTGACATGGTGTGAAACTCCTCAGAGCCAACCCGAATGCCGTCATATATTTAGCACCATGTACCAGCTCGGCCTCCCCTTTCGGTTTGCCAAACAGAGCGAACAGATCCGGGTGCAACACCTCGCAATTGACCTCTTCTTTTACCTGCACCAACAAACCGGGTAGCAGACTGCCTCCCCCCGTCAGCACCAGTTTTGCGATGTCGCGATAACCGGATGAACTGCAAAACAGCTGGATATTGCGCCGCACTTGCTGCAGCAGCGAGTTGATGTGGGGCATCAACACATCCAGCTCATGGTCAACAGGCAAGGTACCTTTGGTTTTAGCCTGCTCAGCCTCATCCAGCGTCATGCCATAAAAGGAGGAGAGCGCCTGGCTGTACTGATCGCCGCCGAAGTTTTGCAAGCGGGAGTAGATCACCTCTCCCTTGACCAGCGCCGCAAAGGTCATGGCACTGGCACCGATATCTATCACCCCGATCGGCCGTTCACTCTCCTGCAATTCGGGCAGACAGGCCACCACGGCACGGCCCAGCGCATGGGCGCCCACATCCACCACCTTGACGGCAATACCGGCTTCGGCAAGGGCGCTGACCCGGCCGTTGACACTCTCGGTGCGGGCTGCGCTCAGCAGCACATCTTGACGATCTTCGCTATTGTTGGTGCTCAGCACCTCAAAATCGAGACTCACTTCATCGAGGGGGAAGGGAATGATCTGCTCGGCCTCCAGCTGCACCTGACTCTCCAGCTCCTTGTCGCTGAGGCGGGCATCAATCTGGATCACCTTGGTTATCACGTTGGAGCCGGTCACCGCAGTGGCGGCATAGTCGCTGTGAGCAGGGATCAGGCGCTTGAGGCTCTTGAGAGATTGGCTGACACGCTCGATATCCTGCAATTGATAGTCAACCAGCGTCCCTTTCGGAGTGGCAATATCGGCGACCGATTCGAGATGAAGCTTGCCAGGTCGGCCACTGAGGGTAACGGCCTTGATGGTCTGGCTGCCGAAATCAATGCCCACCAGAGGGAGGAGGGATCCCTTGTTAAAAAGCCCAAACATATACACATCCATGCGTTATTTGGTTTTATTCCTGAACAGAGTGTAGGACACCCGATCAGAGGAGTGCTTCACTCATCCTAAATGCTCTAACTATCAATGTCATAAAGTTTATGTCGAAAAGTGACCCATCTCGCTTTCTTCATGGCAAGTGGCCCTCCTTGGTTATTACTCCCCGTAGTGCTAACCTCTCGCATCCTTTTGAGGTGGGTGGCTCGCCACAGGAAAACCTCGAATTCCCGATGGCAAAAGGGCTATACTCTGCGCCCGTTGGCTAATTTTAAGACGATTGGTAGTTCTTCCATGCTGAAATGGCTCGTTCGCCTGTTTATTGTCATGATGCTGGGTGCAGTGCTGGGTGTCGCCAGCCTCATCGGTATCTACTTCTATATCAAACCCCAACTGCCCGATGTCACCGCACTGCGTGACGTCAAGCTGGCAACCCCGATGCGGGTTTACAGCCGGGATGGGGAGTTGATCGCCCAATATGGCGAAATTCGTCGCATTCCGTTGCGTCTGGACGAAATTCCGCAACCCATGATCGATGCCGTACTGGCGACCGAAGATGCACGTTTCTATGAGCACCCGGGCATTGACCCGATTGGTATCATTCGAGCTGCATCCGTCTGGGCTGTCTCCGGTCATGCCCGTCAGGGGGCCAGTACCATCACCCAGCAGGTTGCCCGCAACTTCTTCCTGAGCAATGAGAAGACCATCATCCGCAAGATCAAGGAGGTCTTCCTTGCCTGGCGGATCGAGCAGAATCTCTCAAAAGACGAGATCCTCGAACTCTACCTCAACAAAATCCCCCTCGGTTATCGCTCCTTCGGGATCGGTGCTGCGGCACAGGTTTACTTTGGTAAAGAGGTCAAGGATCTGGGACTGGACGAGATCGCCATCATTGCCGGTCTGCCGAAAGCCCCCTCCATGCTCAACCCCATCCGCTCCCCCGAACGCGCCTTTGCTCGCCGCAACGTGGTGCTGGGCCGGATGCTGGAAACCGGCAAGATCACTCAGGCCCAGTTTGACGAAGCGTCCAAGATGCCGATCAAGGCCCGTTTTCACGGCGCCGAAGTGACCCTGCACGCCCCCTATCTTGGTGAAATGGTGCGCCAGAAGATGGTCGAGCAGTTCGGTGAAGATGCTTACACCATGGGCCTGCACGTCTACACTACCGTCTCTGCCGAACGTCAGCGGGCAGCCAGACAGGCGCTGCTGGATGGCGTTTTTGCCTATGATATGCGCCACGGCTATCGCGGCCCGACGGCTCAGTTGTGGAAGGCTGGCGAGACAGCCTGGGATTACGAGCAGATCGTCGCTCACCTTGGCAAGCAGCCCACTTATGATCCGCTGATGGCGGCAGTCGTGACCAAGCTCGGTGATCGCAGCGCCACGCTGGTACTGAAGAATGGCAAGGAAGCAGAGCTCGGCTGGAATGGCATCAAATGGGCTCGCTCCTTTATTACCGACGACCGTCAGAGCTATGCCCCGAAATCGGCGCGCGATGTGCTGAAAGTCGGCGCCCAGATCTGGGTGCGGGAAGAGGGCGAAGAGTTGCTGCTGGCCCAAATCCCGGACGTCAACGCCGCGCTGGTTGCCATGAACCCGAAAAATGGGGCACTGGAAGCACTAGTCGGTGGTTTCAGCTTCGAACTATCCAAATTCAACCGGGTCGATCAGGCACGCCGCCAGATCGGTTCCAATATCAAGCCCTTCCTCTATGCGACCGCGCTGGAGCATGGCTATACCCTGGCGTCGCTCATCAACGATGCGCCGATCAACCAGTGGGATCCGTCAAAAGGACCCATGTGGCAGCCCAAGAACTCCCCGGCCGTTTATGATGGTCCCACTCCGCTGCGTCTGGGACTGGCCAAGTCCAAGAACGTGATGTCGGTTCGACTGATGCGCGCCATCGGTCTGGATACCTATATCGACGGTCTGACCCGCTTTGGCTTCCCCCGCGACTTCATCTCTCCCCATGAGTCGCTGGCACTGGGGGCTGCCGAATTCACCCCCCTCGAGGTAGTGCGTGGTTACTCGGTTCTGGCCAACGGTGGCTTCCTGGTGACCCCATACTTCATCGACAAAGTGACCGACAGTCTGGAGAACACCCTCTATCAGGCCAATCCTGCAATTGCTTGCACCACCTGCGAACAGCAGGCCGCACCCGAGCAGAGCACACTGCCGGAGCCAACTGTTGATGGAGCCGCACAAGATGGCACGCAGACCCCTCTCGCGCCAACCATTGCCCCGCATACCATCAGTGCCCAGAGTGCGTTCCTGATCACCGACACCCTGAGCACAGCCATCTGGGGTGGCAACGGCTGGCGTGGTACCGGCTGGCGTGCAGCCCGCGACCTGAAACGTCACGACATCTCCGGTAAAACCGGTACCACCAACGAATCGCGGGATGCCTGGTTCTCCGGCTACACCCCGGACATCGTTGCTACCTCATGGATCGGTTTTGACAACCACCAGCGTGGCCTTGGCCGTGCCGAGTTTGGCGGTGGCGCCGCACAGCCTATCTGGATCGACTTCATGAAAGTCGCCCTCAAAAAGCTGCCGGAGCACAAGATGCCGGTTCCCGAGGGGATCATGACAGTGAAGATTGATAGCGAAACCGGCCTGCTGGCGACCAGTGGCGGCACAGACGAATACTTCAAGGAAGGGACCGAACCGACCCGCTATGCAGCACCGAGCTCGGATGGCAATCAGGTCTACGGTGGTGACAACCCCGATGTGGAAGGGCCTGTCTCAACCGACGATATCTTCTAAGCTGCTCTCGCGGCAGAAGCAAAACCGGCAGCCTTGGCTGCCGGTTTTTTTATTGGGCCAACTGCTTGGTCATCAGCGTAGCGATCGAGGCGGCCAGCTCGTTGAAACAGGGGCGACGCACCGAGTAGTGGCGATAGAGCAGCGAGATGGTACGCCCCGGCACAGGGTCAACCACGGGCCGATAGCTCACCCCTCCCTCATCATGATCGGCAGGTACGGCCAGCTTTGGCACCAGGGTCATGCCGCTACCGGCGGCCACCATGTTGCGCAGGGTCTCGAGACTAGTTCCCTTGAAGCGTTGATCCTCACCAATCCCGCCGGCAAAACAGAATCCCATCGCCTGATCCCGCAAACAGTGGCCATCGGCCAGCATCAGCAATTTCTTGCCCTTGAGATTGCCGAGTGGCACCTGCCTGGCCTGTGCTTCGGGGTGATGGCAAGGCACCGCCAGCCACATCGGCTCATGATAGAGCTGGATTGAACCAAACCCCTCCATCCCCGGCATCTCGGCCAGAATGACGCAATCCAGCTCCCCCTCTTCCAGCCGTTTGAGCAGGGTTTGAGTCTGCTCCTCGTAGAGGTAGAACTCCAGCTGGGGAAAACGCTCACGCAGGGTCTGGATAATGCGGGGCAACAGGTAGGGGCCCACGGTCGGAATAAAACCGATATGGATCTCCCCGGACATCGGCTCGGAGAAATGCTGACCGATGCTCTTGAGCTCGCGCACCTCCTTGAGCACCCGACGCGCCTGATGGGCCATGGCATCGCCAGCCGGAGTAAACAGCACCTTGCGCGAGGTACGTTCGATCAGAATGACCCCGAGTTCATCCTCCAGCTTGCGCAGCTGGCCGCTCAGGGTGGGTTGACTGACAAAACAGCGTTCAGCAGCTTTGCGAAAATGTTTTTCCTCATCCAGCGCCACCAGATATTCGAGATCGCGAAGATTCATACAGCAAGAGTCCTGCCTGGAAAATGGGCCATCAGCATGCACAATATCGTCCGGCGGGACAAGTCATCCACTTGCAGTGAGCCTCTCTGGCTCCCCCTCCAAAACAGAAAAGCCCGATCACCTTGCGGTAATCGGGCGGTTTGGCTCGCCGAGGGATTACACCCTGAAACGGCGCACCATATCCTGCAACTGGGTGGCCAAATGGTTCAGCTCGTTGCACGCCTGAGCCATCTGGGTGGCACCAGCGGCCACCTCTTCGGAAGCATGGCTGATATTGACCACGTTGCGGTTGAGCTCCTCGCTCACCGCTCCCTGCTCTTCGGTGGCCGTTGCAATCTGGATGTTCATGTGGGAGATGCTGCTGACCGAGCCACTGATCTGGGAGATAGACTCGCCCGCTTCCCGCGCGGTAGCAACCGTGGTATTCATCAGCTCCTGACTCTGTTGCATGGTACTGCCCGCCTGTTCGGCACGCTGCTGCAACTCGGCAATGATGGTGTTGATCTGGGAGGTGGAGTCCTGAGTGCGCTTGGCCAGAGTACGCACCTCATCGGCCACCACCGCAAACCCCCGCCCCTGCTCACCGGCACGGGCCGCTTCAATGGCGGCGTTCAATGCCAGCAGGTTGGTCTGTTCGGCAATGCCACGGATCACCTCTAGCACCATACCGATATTGCGGCTGTCATCGCCCAGTTGGCGGATCACCACCGCAGTGCTCTCGATAGCACCGGCGACCCGTTCGATGCGCAGAATGGAGTCATTCACCGTTTGCGCACCAAGTTCGGCAGTCTCACTGGCCGAGGTGGCGGCACTGGCCGCATCGCTGGTATTGCGAGAGACCTCCTGCACCGTGGCTTGCATCTCGTTCATCGCCGTCGCCAGCTGGTTCAGCTCATGTTGCTGAGCATTCATATTGTTGGCTGACTGGCTGGCAACAGAGCTGATCTCCTCCGCGGCGGAACTCAGTTGCACCACAGAGCCCGACACTTCACTCACCAGAGTGCGCAGATTGGTCTGCATTTCACCAAACCCTTTGGCAAGGGTTCCCAGTTCATCATTGTTGAACTGCTGCATATCGATGCGGGAGGTGAGATCACCAGAGGAGACCCGCCGGGTCTGTTCCAGCAACGCCATCACCGGATTGCGGATCTGACCGGTCAGCAGCCAGGCAATTGCCACAACAAAACCCAGCGTCACCAGACTGACAATGACGCTCATGGTTCTGGCACTGCTGTAGAGCGCCTCCACATCTTTTGTCATCTGGGCCGCAATCTCGTTATTGATTTCCCGCAGGCGGAAGGATTTTGCTCCCACCTCCTCCAGCGCGACCCGGGTTTCGTTTTTGCGCAGACTTCTGACTCGCTCCAGATCGCCAGCAGCGAAGGCGCTCAACAGTTGGTCATGCACCGCAAAATACTTGGCCCCCGCCGCAACCACCTGCTCATAAACCTGTTTCTCTTCACCTGTAGTGAAAGCTAAAGCACCGTATTTTTGGGCTGCTTGCTCAAATTCCTGCCTGGCCTTATTGAAGGTCAGGGTGCGATCGCTTACCTCTTGATCATCCTTGTTCAGACCACCGATGACCTGGGCCAGCTCTGAGCGGCGCGCATCCAGAATGGCAACATGCATCTGGCTGGCATAGCGGGTTGACGGCAGCAGGTTGTCAGTGATGGTTTCGGTATCACCATAGAGCTTTGCCAACTGGCTGATAGAAAACCAGGCCAAGCCCAGTACCAGCAGTGCCAGGATGGCAAATCCGGCACTCAATTTCTGGCCGATAGACATGTTTTTGAACATATGGGGGCTTCCTTGAAATGAGTCTGCACTCCCGCAACATCCGCCGGGAATGGTCACATAGAGCATAGTCTGCAAGCAGAAAGTCGAAGGCTTTCATATCGCTTCTGCATACAGGAATATCGGCCCGTTCACTTCACTTCTAAAGAGACCTTGTCCGTTCACATTCTAATAACTATTCCATCAACTCAAGAAGATGCTGACGCAACCCGGCAGGATCGCCCAAAAAGTCAGCCACTCGAACAGCACTCACCTTACCGTTGTGCATCAACCCAAGGGTGGGATAACCCTGACCGCCCAGCCGTTTCATCCAGCCCTGGCTATCTGCCAGATGTTGCAGCAAGGGGGCCTGCAGATAAGCTTGTTGGAATTCCTCGGCTGAAATCCCCTGCTCTGCCGCCAGCGTGGCGAGAAATGCCGGCTCACCAATCCAGATCCCGTCCCGATAGTGGGATTGCTGGATCCGGTGCAACATGACCAGCCCATCGCCCCCCAACGCCGTGACGGCCAAAACCGCACGGATCGGCGGCTCGGAGTCCAGCAGACAGCCCTCCCGCAGCAGCAGTTCGTTAAAGTAGCGTTCGCCAAAATGCTGGCCGGTCAGCGCTTCGATCCGCTGATCATGGGGGCGCACATAATCACGCAATGCCTCGCCCATCGGCTGACGGCGACTCCCCAGCCAGAGACCGCCCGCATGCAGCTCGATCTTGAGCCCAGCAATGGTGGCTGCCGCCTGCAACAGGGGGGCGGCACCGTAGCACCAGCCACAGAGCGGGTCATAGACATAATAGAGGGTGGTTTGTTGTTCGCTCATCTTCATTCTCACTTCAATCTCGGATAAAAAACCGGGCCCTTAGGCCCGGTAAAAAACACAGGGAAAGCAGGCTCAGTGGCTTACCACTTCATCTCGCCGGTATTGACCTTGGCACCGATGGCCAGACCATCGTCAACCGGCAGTGCCGGATAGGCTTTCTTCAGAGCCTCAATCAGCTCACCGGAGTTTTTCGCCTTGGCCAGCTCCTGTTCGAAACGCTCTACATAGTCACGGGTAAAGGTCACAGCAGCAGTGCCTTTGGGAGCAGTCCCCAGGAAGTGGCCCGGTACCACGCGCTCGGGTTTCAGGGCCAGCAGGTTGTCCAGCGCCTTGACCCAGTTGCTGCGGGCCGCCTTGGTCTGGCTGTCCGCCATCCAGACATGCACCCCGTGGTAGACCGGTACACCACCAAAAGCAGTCTTGATGGAAGGAGCCCAGAGGTAGGCATTCGGGGTGTTCATCTCTTTGATCTCAATCTTCTCGCCATCCAGCGTCAGGTGGCTGGCGGTCATCACTTGCGGCACGGTCAGGCTCTTCGGTGCACCCTTGCCGAGGATCGGGCTCCAGTAGCTCAGCTTGGCATCCTTGGTCTGGTTGATGTGGTCAACCACGTGCTGATCGGCCAGCACTTTGACATCCGGAAACGCCGCCATGACCGGCTCCAGACCGAAGTAGAAGTCGGGGTCACCGGCACTGATATAGACAGTGGTCAGCTTCTTGCCACTCTTCTTGATCATGTCGACCAGCGCCTGACCATTTTGCACATCGAATTGGGCATCGATCAGGATGGCCTCTTTGTCACCGGTCACCAGTGAGGAGGAGACCGGGAAGATCGCCTTCTCGCCAGGGTTGTAGACGGTCACGCTCAGGGGGGCGGCCAGTGCAGCGCCACTCAGCAGGGTGGTCGCCAGAGTCAGGTTGCGGATCAGGGTGTTGTTCATCATCTATTCCTCATTAAGTATTCGGGGGTTCATTTGATGGACACAGTGTATTGGATCAATTAAGGTGCAAATACAGCATAAAAAGCGCATCACTGTTGCACATATCGAACATATAGAGAACCATACATGGATCGACTGACCGCATTGCGGGTCTTTGTCAGCGTAGTCGAACAAGGGAGCCTGAGCGGCGCCGGAGAGAAACTGGATATGTCGCGCGCCATGGTGTCTCGCTATCTGGCCGAGCTGGAGAGCTGGATGGGCGCCCGCCTGCTGCACCGCACCACCCGTCGTCTGAGCCTGACAGGGCCGGGAGAGGAGGCGCTGAACCGGGCCCGCGCCATGCTGGCGCTCGGCGAAGAGATGGAGCAGATCGCCGTGAAGGGAGATGACGCCCCCAAGGGACAACTGCGGATCACCAGCAGCTACTCCCTGTCAGAAGCGCTGCTGGTCGGGGCGGCCAACGACTATCTGGCGCAATACCCGGGGACGGCCATCGACATTCTGCTGCTCGACAGAACCGTCAATCTGGTAGAGGAGCGGATCGATCTGGCGGTGCGCATCACCAACGACCTCGACCCCAATCTGGTGGCACGTCGTCTCGGCACCTGCCACTCGGTAGTCTGTGCCAGTCCGGCCTATCTGGCCCGTCATCCGATGCCACACAAGGTGCAGGATTTGGCGCTGCACAACTGCCTCACCTACACCTACTTCGGCAAGAGCCTGTGGGAGTTCAATGGACCGGACGGTCCCGAGTCAGTGCCGGTCAGCGGTAACCTGAGCGCCAATATCTCCAACCTGCTGCTGGAAGCAACGCTGGAAGGCGCAGGGATCAGCCTGCAACCCCGCTACTCGGCACAACCCTATCTGGAGCGCGGGGAACTGGTGCCCCTACTGACCGACTGGCAGCCCAAGCGCCTCGGGGTCTATGGGGTGTATGCCACCCGCAAGCAGATGTCGCCGCTACTGCGCAGCTTCCTCGATTTTCTGCTGGCCCGCATGGCGGCGGATCCCATCTGGCAGGAGTAAGCACTCCGCACACCCAAACATAACGAAGGGGCCGCTGCGGGCCCCTTCTTCACTCTGATCCCTTGATCAGGCTTCAAATCCGAATGATTCTGAGTGCGGCGCTTCCGGCTGCGCACTCTCGTCCAGGAAAATATCCCGATAAGCCACATAGATGGAGTAGTTGAGCGCCGGGATCACCACCAGCAGACCTACCAGCAACAGCACAGCGCCAAACAGCAACAAAATGGCTGAGAGCAGCCCCCACCAGAAGAAGGGAAAAATATTGCGCCAGCAGCCGAAGAAACTCAGCCGTACCGCCTGGATGATGCCGATATCGTGGTGGTAGATCAGCGCCGGAGCAAAGGTGACCCCCATCAGCACGGGAATGATGAGCAGCATCCCCACCAGCAATACCAGCAGCAGCTGTTGCAACTGGCTGGCTGAGACCACCATGCTCTCGGGATCCTGCGTCAGCAGCGGGAGCAGCCCCCACATGGAGAGCAGACCGAGACAGACGAGGCCAACTAGGCTGAACAGCAGCAACACCAGCAGACCGCCTAGCATCAGCGGGGTCAACTTGTGGCGAAAACCGGCGAAGAGATCGGCAAACTGCAGCGGCTCCCCCCGATAACCCCGAGCGGCGACCGCCACCCAACCCGCGCCCCACACCATGTAGAGCAGCTGGGAGATAAGGCCACCCGCCGGCAGTTGCTCCAGCAGCATACCCACCATAAACCAGACCAGCACCATGGCCACGCTGATCCCCATCCCCTTGTTGAAGATATCGAACCCGCTGCGAACCCAGAGCCAGCCACGACCTGTCGTGTACCGGGCCGGAGTGGTGCGCAAAGGGGGTAATCCGTTCATATCGTCTCCTCGGAGTGTCGGTGGCATCAGTGCCGGAAGCCGATTCTAGAGCCAGGGCGGGGGCGACTCAATGGCGAAGCAACCCGACCACGACATAAAACCTGACGCAGCGATGCACAAAAGGGGCGTCAGCCACGCCCCGCCTCTGGCTGCCCCGACCATAACGAGGCACAATCAGCCCCCTTCCCCAGCCGCACCTGTCGTGGCCTACGTGTCGTGATCACCCTTTAGTGATCGGCGAATGCCGGACAGGGGGTTGTCATCCCGCCATCCCGGGCGTTTTAACATCGAGTGGTATCGTCATGAGAGTTGTTTGTTGTCTGTTGTTGTTCCTGACCAGCCAGTCAGCCCTGGCCGAGGGTTTTATCAGTCGCCTGCTCAACCATCCGGTGCCGGGTGGCGTTGCGGTGATCCCTCTTGGCACGTCACCCACTGCCCCCACGGCCCGCTATCATGACAAACCCGTGCTGGTAGTGCGCGAAGACAACCAGTGGATCGCCATCGTCGGCATATCTCTGAAAAGCAAACTCGGCGCCCAGCAACTGACCACAGGTGATGGCCGTACTCTCGACTTCACCGTCACCCCCAAGCACTACCGCGAACAGCACATCAAGCTCAAGAACAGCCGTCAGGTCAATCCGCTCGCCGAGGATATGACACGTATCAACCGCGAGCTGGCGGAGCAGACCCGGGCTTACCAGACCTTCAGCCCCAACCAGCCGAGCAACCTGATGTTCGACAAGCCGGTCAACGGCCCCCTCTCCAGCCCGTTTGGCCTGCGTCGTTTCTTCAATGGCGAGGAGCGCAATCCCCACTCCGGCCTCGACTTCGCCGTGGGCGCCGGCACCCCGATCAAGTCCCCCGCCGCAGGCAAAGTGATCCTGATCGGCAACTACTTCTTCAATGGCAATACCGTCTTTGTCGACCACGGTCAGGGGCTCATCAGCATGTTCTGCCACATGTCGAAGATCGATGTGAAGCTCGGTCAGAGCCTGCCGCGTGGCGGCATCGTCGGGCGAGTCGGCTCAACCGGCCGCGCTACCGGCCCCCATATGCACTGGAACGTCAGCCTCAACGACACCCGGGTCGATCCCGCCATCTTTATCGGTGCCTTCAAGTCCTGAATCGGCAGAGCCCGTTAACAAAACATCCTCTAACAAAACAGGCAGCCCATGGCTGCCTGTCTGCTGTCTGCACGTCGAACCTGATTACCTATCCGGCAAGCGTGTGGGCGCCGGACTCCCGACGCATCGCCCGCCACATCACCAACACCAGCAATGAGCTGCACGTTGGCAATGCCAGCCAGACGCCGGGCACGCCCCACAGGGTCGAGAAGCCCCACAAGAAACCGCCAATCAGCACCAGCTTGCCGCCGGTGAGCAAGGAGGCGATGCGGGCCCGATTGATGGCCTGGAAGTAGGTGGCCCCCACCAGCAGCAAGCCCTCCATCGGCAGCCCCCAGAAGTAGAGCCAGATCCCGAGACTCGCCACCGGCAGCAGGGTGGCGTTGTCGCCGGCAAACAGATAGACCGCCGCCTCCGGCCACAGATAAAGCGGGAACATCGCGGATAGGGCGATCCCCAACGTCACTCCGAGTGCCAGATTGCGGATCCGCAGCACACGCCGCCAGTGACCGGCGCCCGCGTTAAAGCTGGCGATGGGCTGGATACCCATGGCGATCCCCTCAAACACCAGATAGAAGAAGGCCTCGGTGTAACTGATCACCCCGTAGGCCGCCACATGCAGCGAAGTACCCACCGCAAGCAACGCCTTGTTGTGCAGCGCCAGCACTACCGAGAGATAGAGGTACATTAGAAAACTGGAGACCCCGAGGCGCACCGTCTCGCCCATCAGCCGTAGATCGGGGCGCAAGGTGTCCCAGCTTATCCGCAGCTGGCTGCGCGGCGTGAAGAAGTGCCACAGGCAGGCGAGGCCCGTCACCGCCTGGGAAAGCATAGTGGCGGTCGCCACCCCGGCCAGTCCGAACGGAAACACCACCATCAACAGATAGTCGAGCAGCACGTTGAGCAGCCCCCCGACTACCATGATGAGGGTGACAAATCCGGGGCGGCCATCGTTGCGCAGCAGCGAGCTGAACGCCATCGACAGCACCGCAAAGACGCCGAGCCAGGCGTAGGCTTGCAGGTAGGAGAGCCCGGCGGTGAAGATCTCCCCCTCCGCCCCCATCCAGGCCAGCATGGGCTCGCCATAACGGATCCCGATAAAACTGAGCAGTGCCGAGGCAAGCAACACCATCACCAGCGCATTGCCGACGATATGGCGGGCTTTGGCCGGGTTGCCCTGCCCCAGATAGAAGGAGACCAACGACGAGGCCCCCATACCGATCAGCGCCCCCACCGCATAGAGCACGGCACAGATGGGATAAGCCAACATCAGACCGGCCATGCCATCCTGACCCAGCACATGGCCAACGAAGATGCCATCGATGGTGACATAGATGCCGGTGATCAGCATGGCCGCCACGGTCGGGGTTACGTAACGCCAGAAAAGGCGAGACAGCGGGGCTGTGCCCAGATCAACAGCTGACATATTCGACTCGGTGGAGAGAAAGCGGCCGGGATCATAGCGAAACGGCAGCACGACTTCCTGTTATTTGTGTTATGAATCATTAATATAGACTGCTTTACCCGCCTCCCTGCCCTGTTTTAGGCTAGGGCCACCTCTTCTGAACGGAAACGAGCCTCATGTTGCAACGCCTGCTCACCCTCTTGCTGCTCTCCCTTATCTTGTTGCCGCCAGCCGTGCGCGCCGACGATGCCATTGCCCAGGCCGAATCCCTGTTGCAAAGCGTGCCCAAGAGCGATACCCCGGAAAACCAGAAGCTGCGGGAGAGCTACCAGCAGGCACTGCAATTTGCCAGAGAGGCCGAGCGCTACCGTGAACAGAGCAAAGCCTATCAGCAGATCCTTATCGATTACCCCAAGGAGTCGGCACGGCTCAAGGAGAGCCTGCACAACTATCAACCCGCAGCTCGCCCGCCGCTGGCGAGCCTCAAGGAGGAGGCGCTGCGCCAGGCCATAGGCTTGAGCAGCAACCGCCAGCTCAACCTGCGCAAGGAGCGGCAGGGGGTGATGGACAGCCTCAACCAGCTGGAGAGCACCGGTCAGGAGTATCACCTGCGGGTGGATGATCTGCGCAAGCAGCTGCAACTGACCCGCAGCCAGCTGGAGCGACTGAGCTTCAGCAGCGAATCGGATCGCCAGCAGGAGGCACAACTGCTGCTGACCAGAATGAAGGAGCAGAGCCTCTCCGACCGGATCCAGATGCTGGAGCTGGAGCAGCTCTCGGCCCAGCAGCGCAACGATCTCGGCAAGCTGAAGCTGCAGGAGCTCAATCTGGCCATCGCCGACGAGGATGAGTGGCAAGCCAGCCTGCTGACCCAACAGAACCAGCTGCGGCGGGAGAAGACCGAGCAGGCGCTGGAGGAGAGCGAGCGGCTGCGCAAACAGCTCACCACCGACATGCCGCTGCTGCTGGAGCAGCAACAGCAGAATCAGGCGCTCTCCATCCAGCTCGGCACGCTGGAGGATCAGATTGAGCGGGTGCAGGACGAGCAGCGCAACGTCGACAAGAATCTGTTTGAACTGAATGAGCTGGTCAACTCGGTACGCGAACAGCTGGAGTGGCTGCAGATCAGTAATGCCTACGGCGAGAACCTGCGCAGCAAACTCTCCGATCTGCCTCCCCAGTTCCCCCTCGACAAGCTGGAGTCCGCCATCGTCAGCGCCCGCATGGCCAAGTACCAGTACGAGAGCGAGCAGGATGGGCTCAAGGATACCCGCCAGCTGCGCGACAAGCTGATGGCCGAAGAGGAGGTAACGCTCGATCGGCCGCAGCAAGCGGTGCTCGACAACCTGCTCAAGGCCCGGCGCCAACTGCTGACCCGGCTCAACGACGCCTCAGACACCCTCATTCAGGAGCAGACCCGCCTCAAACTGCTCTACAGCCGCCAGAACAGCAAGATCGACGAGATCCGCGAAATAAGCGCCAGCCACCTGTTCTGGATGCCGGATGTGCGCCCCTTTACCCCACAGGTCATGCTCGGCATTCCTGCCGCGCTGACCCTGGCCTTCAACCCGGACAACTGGTTGCAACTGCCCTACGCCATCGCCGAAAACAGCCCGCTGAGCCTCACGCTGGCCGGTATTGGTCTGCTGGTGCTGGCCTGGAGCTGGTTCAAACTGGCCCGTCATCTGAGCCTCTATTGCGACCATATTGCGCCGCGGATCGGCAAGGTGACCCAGGACAAATTCAGCCTCACCAGCCGCTTGCTGCTGCGATCCCTGCTTGCCGCCCTCCCCTTGCCCGCCATGGTGTTGATGGTACGCGGCCTGCTCGAAGGGGCCTGGCAATACCCGTTTGCAGTGGCGGTGGCGCGCGGCCTTGGCGAGATCTGGTTTCTGCTGCTGGCACTGGTGATGGCCCGCCACCTGACGCTGGAGCGGGGGATTTTGATCCACCACTTCCGCTGGCCCCGGGAACAGGTGCAAAAGGTGTGGGGGCAGTTTCGCACCCTGCTGCTGGTGCTGATCCCGAGTTTCTTTGTGCAGGGGATGGCCAACAGCTATCAGGAGCACGCCTTCTACGACTCCCTCGGCCGGATGGCCTTCATGATCGGTGCACTCTGGCTGCTGCTCTTCTTTGCCCGTCTCAACCGGGAGCGATTGCCGCTCACCTGGGGCCAGACCGACATGACCAAGCCCCATCTGCTGCACCACTTCATCTGGAACAGCCTGATGCTGGCGCCGCTGCTGGCGGTGATTGGCGCCCTGTTTGGCTACTTCTATACCTCGCGCACCCTGCTGCGCCAGCTGGAGCTTAGCCTGCTGATGGGGCTGGGTTGCCTGCTGGTCTACTATCTGGCCAGACGCTGGATGCTGATCCAGCGCCGCCGCCTCGCCTTCGAGCGCGCCAAGAGCAAGCGGGCCGAGATCCTGGCCCAGCGCGGCCGGGAAGAGGGACAAGACGAGCTCAGCTCCGAGACCCCGGACGTGGTGGAAGAGACTGAACTGGATCTCGATACCATCAGCGCACAGTCGCTGGGGCTGGTGCGCACCCTGCTGATGCTGGGCTTCACCATGCTGGTGGTGGTGCAATGGTCGGATCTCAACTCAGCGTTCAGTTTCCTCAGCAATATCGAGGTGTGGCAGGTAAGCAGCAAGATTGGCGGCATCGAGCAGCTCTCGGCCATCACCTTGCAGGATCTGATGCTGACCGCCTTCGTTTTCATTCTGACCGTGGTGACTGCCCGCAACCTGCCGGGGCTGATGGAGCTGACCCTGCTGCAACACCTCAGCCTCTCCCCGGGTACCGGCTTTGCCCTCACGACCACCAGCAAGTATCTGGTGATCCTGATCGGTGCCCTCACCGGCTTCTCCATGCTCGGCATCGACTGGTCGAAGACCCAGTGGCTGGTCGCCGCCCTCTCGGTGGGGCTGGGTTTCGGCCTGCAGGAGATCTTCGCCAACTTTGTCTCCGGCCTCATCATCCTGTTTGAGAAGCCGATCCGGCTCGGTGACACCGTCACCATCCGCGATCTCACCGGCACCGTCACCAAGATCAAGACCCGGGCAACCACCATAGTGGATTGGGATCGCAAGGAGATCATCGTGCCCAACAAGGCCTTCATCACCGAGCAGTTCATCAACTGGTCGCTCTCCGATGCCATCACCCGGGTCAAACTGCGGATCCGGATCGGCCTGACCCGGGATCCGAAACTGGTGCAGCGCATTCTGGAAGAGTCCATCCAGGCATCGACCCTGGTATTGGAGACGCCGACGCCAGAGGTGTTCCTGATCGAATTCACCGACTCGGCACTGATCTACGAGATCCGCCTCTACGTCAACAACATGGATCACCGGATGCCCATCACCCACGAGGTTCACTCGCTGGTGCTGGAGAAGATGCAGCAGCAGGGACTTACCCTGCCCCATCAACAGATCGACGTTCACCTGAGCCGCGGCTGATCCGCGAGGTAAAAGGAGCAGAACATGCAGATTATTGCCCACCGTGGCGCCAGCGGCCTGGCCCCCGAAAACACTCTCAAGGCGATGGCCAAAGCGCTGGAGCTGGGAGCATCAGCCATCGAGATCGACGTGCAGGCGGCCGATGGCGAGTTGTGGGTCTTCCACGACCGGCGGCTGGAGCGCTGCACCAATGGCAAGGGGGTGCTGACCGAGCAATCCCGCTCCTATCTGGAGCAGCTCGATGCCGGTGAGGGAGAGGTGATCCCGACCCTGTGGCAGGTGATGGAGATCATCGCCGGACGCTGCGAGTTGCACATCGAACTCAAAGGCACCCATACCGCCGATGCGGTGGCAGCCCTGACCCGACGGGCAGAGGCCGAGCTGGGCTTTACTCCCGGCCTGTGGGTGGTCTCTTCCTTCCATCACCCGGAGCTGGCCCGATTTGCCGCCTTGCGGCCCGATATCCGGCTCGGTGCCCTGACCGCCAACCTGCCGCTCAACCTGGCGCAGTTTGCCGACAAGCTGGGGGCCTGGTCCATCAATTGCGATGTTGATTTTATCGACGCTGCGCTGGTCGATGATGCACATCGCCGGGGACTCAAAGTTCTGGTTTATACCGTTGATTATCCAGAAGATTATGAAACACTCTCTAGCATGGGGGTCGATGGAATCTTCACCAATCGACCAGATCGTTTTCTGACGCAGTGAGGGGGGGGATACGCACATGGATAACCACTGATTTAGGCACTAACTTTAAATAGCTGACCGGGATACAAAGAGTTCAACTTCAGCCGATAAACAGAGGCTCATAACAATAACTAGATTCCACACACACTTCAGACTGACGCTCACAAGGATGTAACTATGAACTTATCCATTAAAAACAAGCTTGTTCTGGCTATCGGGGTCATCATTCTGGTGATCACCTGCCTGCAGGTCTGGTACAACACCTCGCAACTGCGCAGCGAGACCCAGCGACTGGTCTGGAACATCATCGACGAAAGCTCCATGGCCAACGTCAAGGGGATCTCCCGCTGGGTCGACTCCCGGATCAGCATGGTCAGCACCACCAAGGAAGCATTCGCCAAAGAAGACGAACCCATCAGTCATCTGGCCCAGTCCATGAATGCCGGTGGCTTCGACCTGGTCTATGCCGGTACCGCAGATGGCAAAATGATTCAGAGCAAACCAACCGACTTGCCAGCCGGTTATGACCCACGCCAACGCCCCTGGTACAAGGACGCGGCCGCCGCAGGCAAGCTGGTCATCACAGCCCCCTATGCCGACATCTCCACTGGCCAGCTGATTGTCACCATTGCCGAGCCGTTCCAGCGTGGCAATACCCAGGGGGTCATCGCCGGTGACGTCTCCATCAGCTCACTGATTTCGGACATTCTTGCGGTCACCACCGAGGGCACCTACGCCATGCTGGTGGACAGCAATGGCACCATCATCGCGCACCCCGATGCCTCCCTGAGCCTCAAATCCGCCACCGCTCTGGCACCGGAACTGACTGCCGCCTACATCAATCAGGTCGCCCATGACGGCATGATCAACGAGCTGGTGATCAGCGGCAAGAAAGAGGTCTACGACTTTAATGCCATTCCCAATACCAACTGGTATTACGGCATGATGGTGGATGAAGAGATCGCCTACCAGTCGGTACGCCGCATGGTTACCTCCTCCCTCATTCAGGGGCTTATCACGATACTGATCGTGGCAGGCTTCTCCTATGTCGCCATCAACGGCTCGCTGGCCCCTCTGAAAACCCTGGGCGAAGCGATTGCCGATCTCTCCCGTGGCAACGGCGATCTGACCCGCCGCATCAAGATTGAACGTGAGGATGAAGTAGGCGCGGTTGCCAAACACGTCAACACCTTCATCGAGCGGATCCATGTGATGGTGCAGGATATCTCCAACTCCTCCGGCCAACTCAACCAGCAGGCCAAGTCCTCCCACAGCATGGCGGAGAAGGCCAATCAGGGGCTGGCACGCCAGCAAAACGAGATCTCCCAGATCGCCACTGCGGTACACGAGATGTCAGCCACCGCAGTCGAGGTCGCCAGCAACGCCGAGCAGACCGCCGAAGCGGCCCGCAGCTCCTCCAGCAGCTGCGAGCATGGCAAGCAGGTGATCGCCCGCAACCAGCGCTCCATCACCGATCTGGCCACCCAGGTGGAACAGGCCTCCAACATCATTCAGGAACTGGAGAAAAACGCTCAGGAGATCAACACCATCCTCTCCACCATTCAGGGCATCGCCGAGCAGACCAACCTGCTGGCACTCAACGCAGCCATCGAAGCGGCACGTGCCGGTGAACAGGGCCGCGGCTTTGCGGTGGTAGCCGACGAGGTGCGCGTCCTGTCACAGCGTACCCACAGCTCCACCGTCGAGATCCGCAATATGATCGAAACCCTGCAACGCAATACCCAGGGAGCGGTCAGCACCATGCACGAAGGCCAGCTGCTGGCCCAGAACAGCGTGGATGACGCCAACAACGCCACCCACGCGCTGGAGCAGATCACCACCTCGATCAACCAGATCTCCGACATGGCGACCCAGATCTCCAGCGCGGCTGAAGAGCAGCGGGCCGTCACCGACGAAGTAAGTCGCAACATTCAGGCAGTGAAAGATGTCTCGGACGAACTGGCAGTGGATGCAGACAGCTCACGCCATCTCTCTGAACAACTTAAAAATATTTCGGGTGAACTAAGCAATCAGGTCGGCATGTTCCGCATTTGAGCATGAGCAAAAGGGGCCGTACAGGCCCCTTTTATTTTTCTAAATAGCGCTTAATTTTCAGTGAGTAATCTCACATTACCCGCCAAATACCCCGCCTTGAAATCCTTGTAATTCGTCTGGAATTATCAGATCACCGCCGTGGTCACCGCAGCATTTCGGATTACCTATTTCTATCCGAATAAATGAATGCCAATAATTCTCATTAAAAAATTACAATAAAAAACTTAAAATTTTTTTCGCGAGTACCTAAAAAGAGAGGTGATTCGCATTTTATTGAAAGAAAACTACGTACAATCCAGAAGTTAAAGTGCTCGTAGCTAGGTGTTCAACTGCTCAATAACACCAAAAAATGACGATAATAACGACATTTTCATCCAGGGATTTGGGTGTTTTATAGAAAAATAACCAATAAAAAGGGAATAAAACCTAGCAGTTTGACTTGCATCAAGCCTGAATTTTTTTCATAGAGCAAAATCGTGCCCAGCAAATCTATCCCTAAGGAGGCAGATGTGGATATTATCAAGACCGATGTGGCCATCATCGGTGCTGGCGGTACCGGCTTACGCGCCGCTATCGCTATAGCCGAATCACAGCCAGACCTGGACATCGCCCTGATTTCCAAGGTTTACCCGATGCGCAGCCACACGGTTGCTGCCGAAGGCGGCGCCGCCGGTGTCGTCCGTGATGACGACTCCCTCGAAAACCACTTCAACGACACCGTCTCCGGTGGTGACTGGCTGTGCGAGCAGGACGTAGTGGAATACTTCGTCAACAACGCAACCAAAGAGATGATCCAGCTGGAGCACTGGGGTTGCCCCTGGAGCCGCAAGCCGGATGGTAAAGCCAACGTGCGTCCGTTTGGTGGCATGAAGGTTCCCCGTACCTGGTTCGCCGCAGACAAGTCCGGTTTCCATATTCTGCACACCCTGTTCCAGACCTCCGTCAAATACCCGAGCATCAAGCGCTTCGACGAGCATTTCTGTCTTGATCTGATCGTGGACGACGGCCGCGTTCAGGGCGTACTGACCTTCGACATCCAGAACGGTATCACCCGCTTCATCCAGGCCAAATCCGTGATCGTGGCAACCGGCGGCGCTGGCCGTGTCTATCGCTACAACACCAACGGTGGCATCGTCACCGGCGACGGCATGGCACTGGCCTACCGTCACGGCGTACCGCTGCGTGATATGGAATTCGTCCAGTATCACCCGACCGGTCTGCCGGGCACCGGCATCCTGATGACCGAAGGTTGTCGTGGTGAGGGTGGCGTCCTGCTGAACAAGGATGGCTACCGCTACCTGCAAGACTACGGCTTGGGCCCGGAAACCCCGATCGGCCAGCCGAAGAGCAAATACATGGAGCTGGGTCCGCGCGACCGCGTTTCCCAGGCATTCTGGCAAGAGCAGCAGAAAGGCCGCGTCATTCAGGGCCCGATGGGCGATGTGGTTCACCTCGACCTGCGTCACCTTGGCGAGAAGTACCTGAAAGAGCGTCTGCCGTTCATCTGCGAACTGGCCAAAGCCTACGTCAACGTGGATCCGGCCAAAGAGCCTATCCCGGTACGTCCGACTGCCCACTACACCATGGGTGGTATCGAGACTGACAACAAGTGTGCCACCCGTCTGCCCGGCCTCTACGCCGCGGGCGAATGTGCCTCCGTCGGTCTGCACGGTGCCAACCGTCTGGGTTCCAACTCCCTGTCCGAGATCGTGGTATTCGGCAAGCTGGCCGGTGAGCAGGCAGGTGAATTTGCCAAGACTCAGAAGCATGGCAATACCGAAGCGCTGGCCGCCAAGGCCGAGGCGCTCATCAAGCAGCACCTCTCCCTGATGGACATAGACGGTACCGAAAACCCGGCCGATATCCGCAACGAGCTGGGCATGTCCATGGAAGCCGGTGTCGGTATCTACCGTACCGAAGAGCTGATGCAGGGCACCATCGACAAGATCAACGAGCTGAAAGCCCGTTACAAAAAGGTCAAGATCAACGACAAGTCCTCTGTCTTCAACACCGATCTGCTGTACGCCATCGAACTGGGTTACATGCTGGACGTGGCTGAAGCCATGGCGCACTCCGCTATCAATCGTAAAGAGTCCCGCGGTTCCCACCAGCGTCTGGATGGTTACGAAGAGCGCGATGACGTGAACTTCCTCAAGCACACGCTCTCGTTCTACAAAAATGGCGAAACGCCCTCCATCGATTACTCCGATGTGAAGATCACTAAGTCCCAGCCGGCAAAACGCGTGTACGGCTCCGAGGGTGAGAAACAAGACGAGGCTAAGAAGAATGGCTGAGATGATTGAAATTGAGATCCTGCGCTACCGTCCGGAACAGGATAACGAGCCCTGGATGCAAACCTTCCAGGTGCCATACCAGAGAGAGATGTCTCTGCTGGACGCCCTGCAGTACATCAAGGATCACCTGGACTCTACCCTGAGCTTCCGCTGGTCCTGCCGAATGGCGATCTGCGGCTCCTGCGGCATGATGGTCAACGGTGTGCCCAAGCTGGGTTGCAAGGCGTTCCTGCGCGACTATCTGCCGGGCAAGATGACCGTCGAGCCACTCAACAACTTCCCGATCGAGCGCGATCTGGTGGTCGACATGTCCGACTTCATCGAGAAGCTGGAGAGCATCAAGCCGTACATCATCCCGAGCGAGCCGCGCAGCCTGTGTGATGGCGAGTACATCCAGACTCCGGCCCAGATGGCGCAGTACAAGCAGTTCTCCCAGTGCATCAACTGTGGTCTCTGCTACGCGGCCTGCCCGCAGTACGGCATCAACAAGAAGTTCACCGGTCCGGCGGCACTGGCTCTGGCCTATCGCTACAACGTCGACAACCGTGATGCCGGCGCCAAAGAGCGTATGCGTATCATCAGCCAGGACGAAGGCGTCTGGGGCTGTACCTTCGTGGGCTACTGCTCCGAAGTGTGCCCGAAAGGCGTCGATCCGGCAGCGGCCATCCAGCTTGGCAAGGTCGAAAGCGCCAAGGACTACATGATCGCCATGTTCAAGCCAGATTGAGAGCAGGATTGAGACCATGAACAACACTGATAGCAAACGTAAACCTTACGTCCGCGAAATGAAGAAAGACTGGTGGCTGAAGAACGCCTTCTACACCGGTTACATGATCCGTGAAGGCACCAGTATCTTCGTCTCCATCTACGCCGTTGTGCTGATGTGGGGCCTGATGCGCCTGGTTCAGGGTCAGGAAGCGTTCAACGGCTGGCTGGAATCCCTGCAAAGCCCGATCGCCATCCTGTTCCATGTCGTCGCTCTGGCGGCGTGCCTGTTCCATGCCAAAACCTGGTTCGCCCTGGCGCCGAAAGCCATGCGCATCTTCCGTGGTGAAGACCTGGTACCGGAGAAGCCGATCGTTCTCGCCCAGTATGTGGCGCTGGCGGTGGTGTCCCTGCTTGTCCTGATCATCGTGGCCTGAGGAGAAAACAATGAGACGTTCTGACGAACCAATTTACTGGGGTCTGTTTGGTGCGGGTGGCATGGTCGTTGCCATGCTGCTGCCGGTCATTGTCCTCATCACCGGTCTGTTGGTGCCCATGGGCATCATGGACGTGGAAACCATGAGCTATGACCGCGTGCACGCGTTCGCCAGCTCCTGGTGGGGTGCCTGCATCCTGCTGGTGATCATCGCCCTGCCAGTCTGGCACGGTATGCACCGTATCTACCACGGTCTGCACGATCTGGGGATCCACACCACCAAGCTGCACCACTATGTGTTCTATGGCTTTGCCTTCCTGGTATCTGCCATTACCGTCGGTCTGCTGATGGTGCTGGTACTCCAGTAATCACATCTGACTGATTGACCAAACCGGGCCTCGTGCCCGGTTTTTTTTGCCCCGCTATCCCGCCCCTGCTTTTTATTCACTCAAACAATTCGATAAAAACCAGATTATCGTCCAAGCATATGGCGATCACAGTCACATAACCCCAATACATTCTCCATTTGCAGCAAACCATTTTGACCACCATCAATTTAGTGACATCTATATCAATTATAATTATTCAGATTAAATAATTATTCATATGGAGCTAGCTAATGACAGACAAAACACGCTCGGTGAGCATAGGCAGTTACCTGGCACTGGCCTTCGCCGTGGTCTTCTTCTCCGGACTGTTGCAATCCGGCGAGTGGTACGGGGTATTCGATTTCACCACGCTGAACGGTTCGTTCGGTACCATGGTCCAGAGCGTCAGCGAGAATGGTGACGGCATCAAGACCGCCATGACCGACATGCGCGGCAAGGGGGGCAACGGCGCTCGCGATGGCTTTTTGTTTGCCCTGACCCTGATCCCCACCGTGATGTTTGCCCTCGGTATGATCAATGTGCTGGAGCACTACGGCGCACTGGATGCCGCCCGCAAGTTGCTGACCCCGCTGCTGCGTCCGCTGATGGGGATCCCGGGCAACACCGGCCTCGCCCTTATCGCCTCCCTGCAGAGTACCGATGCCGGTGCCGCCATGACCCGTCAGCTCAAGGATGAAGGGCTCATCACCAAGCGTGAAACCGACGTGTTCACCATGTTCCAGTTCTCCGCTGGTGCCACCATCGTCAACTTCTTCTCCTCCGGTGCCGTGCTGTTCACCCTGACGCTGGCGGATGGCAGCCCGGCGGTCAGCTCCTCCATCGGTCTGGCAGTCATCGTGATGTTCGCCTTCAAATTTGTCGGGGCCAACCTGTTCCGGGTCTACCTCAATATGAGCGAAGGCAAGCAGACCGATAACAACACCCAGCAGACCCTCAACACTCAGGAGCAAGCCAAATGAGCCAGGCCAACATCAAGAAACCCATCGTCACCGATATCTTCGTCGAAGGGGCCAAGAAGGGCTGGGTTATCGCCACCACCTCCACCGTACCCAACGTACTGATGGCCTTCGTCATCATCAAGGCGCTGCAGATCACCGGCGCGCTGGATGCCATGGGCGCCATCTTCTCCCCCATCATGGCCATCTTCGGGTTGCCCGGTGAGGCGGCAGCCGTGCTGATCGGCGCCTGGATGTCGATGGGCGGTGCAGTCGGTGTGGTCATCACCCTGTTCGATCAGGGGATCCTCAACGGCACTCACATCGCCATTCTGGCGCCAGCCATCTACCTGATGGGCTCCCAGGTGCAGTACATGGGCCGCATCCTCGGCTGCATCGGCACCGAAGGGCGTTATATCCCCATCATGGTCGCCATCTCGGTACTCAACGCCTTCGGCGCCATGTTGGTGATGAACATCCTTCTCTGACCCGAACCTGATAGTGGAGCAAGCAATGACTTTTTCTCTGGATCAATACCTGACCGAACTGGCCCCGCTGATCAATCTGGATTGCGGATCCCTGCACCAGCCGGGCATTGCGGCAGTGGCCGACCTGATGGCTGCCAAATATGAGGCGATGGGCGGCTGGCAGATCAAGCGGGTCGACTGCGGAGCAGCCGGTGTGGGACTGGAGATCCGCAACCAGCCTGATGCGGCACAGATCGATGTAATGCTGATCGGCCATATGGATACCGTCTTCCCCCTCGGCACCGCCGCCGCCCGCCCGATGAGCATCGATGGTGAGCGCGCTTACGGCCCCGGTGTCTCCGACATGAAATCCGGCCTGCTCAACATCGTCTATGCCCTGCGTGAACTGCCCCGCGAGGTGCGCGATCGCCTGAGCATCTGCGTCTGCATGAACCCGGATGAGGAGATCGGCTCCCTCCACTCCAGCGACTGGCTGGCAGCGGTGGCCAAACAGGCGAAACAGGTGCTGGTGGCCGAAGCGGCCCGCGCCGATGGCTCGCTGGTCAAGGCGCGCAAGGGGATGGCCCGTTATCGCATCGACTTCACCGGCAAGGCAGCCCACGCGGGCAACGAACCGCAGAAGGGGCGCAGCGCCATCACCGAGCTGGGCCACTGGATCCTGGCCATCAACGCCCTGACCAACTTCGATAGCGGCACCACCCTCAACATCGGCATTGTCGAGGGGGGCAATGGCGCCAACATAGTGCCGGCCCATGCCAGCGCCGTGGTAGACGTCCGTTTCTGGGACAATCAGGAGTACCACCAGATCGACGATCATCTGCTGACCCTGGCCGAGCGGCCGCATCTGGACGGCGTCACCATCCAGCTGACCCGCGAGGCCCACAAACCGGCCATGGTGCCGTCAGAGGGCACCCAGGCACTGATGCAACTGGTGGAGGAGTGTGGCGCCGAACTGGGGCTGCCGATCAGCTGGCAAGAGGTGGGGGGCGGCTCCGATGCCAACCTGACCGCCGCCCTCGGTATCCCCACTCTGGATGGTCTGGGCCCTATCGGTGCAGGTTTCCACAGTGACGAGGAGTATCTGGATCTGGTCAGCATTGCCCCGCGCATCGAGTTGCTGGTGAAGGTACTGACCCGTCTGGCGGCCTGACAGCCTCTCACGTAAAAAAGGGCCAGCCGGTTTGCACCGGCTGGCCCTCTGTTTATCTGCTCCCCCTGAATGACAGCAACCCTTCGCCATTACTCCATCGGCGGCAAGAAGCGGCGCATCACCTCATCCGTATGCCCCCCTTCCTGAAATGCCACCAGCGACTGATTGAGGATGTTCACCAGCTGGTGGCCGCGGGGGGAGCCCTTGCTCACCAGCAGATAAAATCCCTTGCGGCTGGGCAGGGCGAGATTGAGCAACCCGCTCTCGCTGCGGTAGATGCCAAGGCTGATGCCAGCCACCAGAGGTTCGATTTCACTTGGCAGAAAGTCGCAGCGATCCCGCTCCAGCATATCGAGCGCCTGCTGCAACTGTTTGACCCGGCGTGGTTCCTGCGCAAGCCCGTAGGGGGTGTAGTTGTAGCCAATCACCCCGCACACCCGGGAACGATTGACCGTCTGCAGATCCGGCGGTTCGGGGTAGCGGCGCTTGAGATAGAAGAAACCGAGGTGGGTGTAATAGAGGGGAACGCTGTAGAAGGCAAACTCGGCCCGCTCCGGCTTGTAGCTGGCATCCCAGGTCAGCTCGCACAGACCATTCTGGCGATAATCCGCCAGCTCCTGCTGCACCCGCGCCCAGGGCAGATAGCGGATCTGGTGCGAGAGCCCGCTCTGTTGCAGGGCATCGAGCACCAGCGTTGTCGCCGAACCGGTCAGGCGGCTGGTATCGGGCACCCCGTCCTTGCGCTCCCAGTAGGTAAAGGGGGCCCACTCGTTGCCCTCCCCCAGACAGATCTTCACTGGTGGCTCTTGCCCCCATAGCGCGGGGGACAAGATGGCCATCGCCAATCCCGCCCACCATGTTGCCACTCGTTTCATCTCCCGCTCCCGAACTGTTTATCCCTCTTGCAGCTTAGCCCAGAAGGGATAGTGCTCACTTTGCAGGGGCGCTTTCATGCCACAACGCCAGCAAATTGGCCGGAATGGCACCATAACGGAGCTGCGGTGTCTGGTGCCAGTCAGCCAGCTTTTGCAGGGCTTTCGCCAGATCCTGTGCAAGCGTGCGGCTCACTCTCACCCCGGCTTCCAGATAGAGGCTCTTGATCTCGAAGATCCCCTGCTGGCGATGGGCCTTGGCATCCATCCTGCCCACCAGCTTGCCGCGATGCAGCAGCGGCAACACGAAGTAACCGTACTGACGCTTCGGCGCCGGGGTATAGCACTCGATGCGATAGTCAAAGTTGAACAGTTCACTGGCCCGTTTGCGATCCCACACCAGCGGATCGAACGGCGACAAGGCTGTGGTATGGGTTGCCTTGAGACGGCCCTCCTTGGCTTGCACCAGCTCATCGGCCAGCGAGGCGTGCACAAAAGCGCCGTGCTGCCACCCCTCCACCCGTACCGGCAGCAGCTCACCCTCGTCCGCCAGCTGATGGAGCAGGGCGTCATATTTGCCGCGCCGCAGCCGGTAGTAGTCCGCCACCCAGCCAGTTTTGACCAGCCCCAGCGCCCGGCAGCTGGCGCGCACCATATCCCGCTGCGCCTGCTCGACGCTTGGCAGGTCCCGCTGGTCGCTCCACTCGGGGATGACCCGTTCGGCCAGGTCATAGACCCGCTGAAAGTTGCGCCGCTCCCGCACCATCAGCTGACCGCTGGTAAACAATACCTCCAGATGGCGCTTCTCCGGTTTCCAGTCCCACCAGCCATTCCCCTTGCCGGTTGTGCGTTCAAAGTCAGCCGCCCGCACCGGGCCGTGCTGGCGAATGCGCTCGATAAGCTGGCCAATCTCCTGCTGATGGGTAGCGAGCCAGTTGGCTGAAAACTTCCACCCCATGGCGGCAGGGTCGAGCATCCGGTGGCGCAGCAGCCGGTAATCCTCGCGGGGCACAAAGCAGGCCTCGTGGGCCCAATATTCGAAGATCTCGCCGTCGGCCAGCAGCTGCTCCAGCCAACGCGGTTCGTACTGGCCAAGGCGGCTAAAGAGCACCAGATAGGGGCTGCGCGCCACCACCGAGATGGTATCGATCTGCAGCAGCGCCATGCGGCGAATGGTGGCCAACAGATCGGCCGGAGTCGCCTTGCTGCGACGGGGGGCGAGCAGCCCTTGCGCCGCCAGTTGCAGATGACGGGCATCTTGCAGTGACAAATGGGTAATCGACATCAACAACCGCTCCCTGTTATCTGGCCATCGCGCGCCCGGCGGATAGCCAACAAAACCGGGGGAGGCACCACGCTGACATGCCTCCCCTCCCTTGTGTGCCTGCGCCGCTATGAGTGAGCCGGGGGCAAGACCAGCTGATTGACCACCAGCATGATCTCTTGATAAGTGGCCTCTACCGTCTCGAGGGTCGGCTCCAGAATCAGGTCATCGGCATAGCCGTTGATAAGGGAGGTGATCTGGCGCGCCAGTCGCCGGGCATCACCCGCTGCAAACTCGCCGCTGTCGATCCCCTTTTGCAGGATCTGCTCCAGCACCTCGCGCCACGCCAGAATGATTTTGCGGTAGCTCTCGGCAAACACAGGGTCACGCAGTGACTCGTTCCAGGCATCGAGATAGATGGCCCAGGAGGCATCCTGACTGGTCGGCAGGTTGTCCCGCACAAAGAGCGGCAACGCTTCGCGGGCCGGCAGCGGCAACAGCCACTCCCGCTGCTCGGCGATCTCCTGATAGGTGAAACGCTCCACGGCGCAGAGGCAGAGCTCCTTCCAATCCTTGAAGTAGTGGTAGACGTGGCTGCGCGCCAGACCGGTGCGCTCGGCAATATCACGGGTTGACGATGCCGCCATCCCCTTCTCCCGAAACAAGGCCAATACGGCCTCGATGATCATCTCTTTGCGCTGTTCTGCTGATGGGCGTGCCATCTGACCTCCTGCAATATCAATCGATCTGCTTGACTTTGAGCAGTCGCTCAAACAAACTTTGAGCACTCGCTCAAACTCAGCGTTTCCGACATCTTAGGAGATAACCCATGACAACACCAACCACTTCGGCAGCCAGTTGCGACGAGCAGGCCACGCCGTTGCCACACTCGGCCGGTCGTTCGCTGGGGGCGATTGCACGGGCCAATCCCCTCAAGCTGGCGGGCACCTTCTCGCTGGTGGCCCTCGAAAACATCCTGCTGGTGGTCTATCCCCTGTTCGCCGGCTTTGCCATCGACGCCATCGTCAAGGGCCAGTGGTGGCAGGCTTCAAGCTACGCCCTCATCGTGCTGCTGTTCTGGCTCATCGGCGCCCTGCGCCGGGCGGTCGATACCCGCACCTTTACCCATATCTATGCGGCACTGGCGGTGCCGGTGATCCTGACACAACGCCAGCAGCAGGAGGGGCAATCCACCATAGTGGCGCGGGTCACCCTGGCGCGGGAGTTTGTCGACTTCTTCGAGAAACATATCCCGATCCTGGCCACCAGCCTGATCTCCATCGTCGGTGCGGCCGTGATGCTGATGGTGATCGAGTTCTGGGTCGGCATCGCTTGCATGGGGGTATTGCTGCTGTTCGGCCTGCTGCTGCCCGGCTTTTCGCGCAAGAACCAGCTGCTGCACGAGCGGCTCAACGATCGGCTGGAACACGAGGTCAAGCTGGTCACACATGCCCACTCAGCCAGCCTCGCCCGCCACTACCGCGCGCTGGCCTGGCTCCGTATCCGGATTTCGGATCGGGAGGCACTCGCTTTTCTGGCGGTCGGCATCAGCGCCTCCCTGCTGTTCCTGCTGGCCATCACCATGCTGATGGCCCAGCCCCAGGTCTCCGCAGGCCATGTCTATGCTGTGATGACCTACCTCTGGAACTTTGTCACCAGCCTGGATGAAGGGCCCGGTCTTGCCGATCAGCTGGCCCGGCTGCGAGATATCGGTCGCCGGGTCAATACCGCCCAACCTGATGAACTGATTTGACATTTTGTATCTGTAACCGGAGTAGAAGATGAATCCGACCACCCTGTGCCAACGAGCGTTGACCATGTGTATCAGCTGTTTTTTCCTCGCCGCCTGCGGCCCCAAGATGAGCGACTTTGAGCCCAACACCAGCTACTGGTTCAAGGAGAAACCGGCAGAGGAGAGTGCCCCGCTGGCGCAAGACCTGAAGGTCGATATCGCCATCATAGGTGGCGGCTACAGCGGCCTCTCCAGTGCCTGGCATCTGGCCAAGGCCAATCCGTCGCTCAAGATCGCCATCTTCGAAGCCAAGCAGGTGGGCAGCGGCGCCTCGGGGCGCAATGGCGGCATGGTGCTGCCGGGCTCCGAGGTGATGGATCTCTACGAAGAGGGGGAAGCGAGCAAGCGTCACTACGATCTCACCGTCGCCAGCATGCGCAAGCTGCAGGCGCTGGTCGCCTCAACCGGCGTCGAGGCCGACCTCAAGCTCGATGGCTATGTGGAGGCGATCCTCGATGAGGAGGATATCGCCGAGTACCGCGACTATGTGAAAACCGCCAATCGCCTCGGCATCCCGCTCCAGTACTGGAACGCCGATACCACCGAAGAGAAACTGGGCACCGACCGCTACGTAGGGGCGGTCTACGACCCCAATGGTGGTCAGGTTCACGCCATGAAACTGGTCAATGCCCTGCGCAAGGCGGTGGAGCAGGCGGGCGTCACCATCTATGAGCAGAGCCCGGTGCTGGGGATCAAGGAGGGCAAGCAGATCGAGCTCAATGTAGCCGACAAGTACAAGGTGACCGCCGACAGCATAGTGCTGGCGACCAACGGCTATACCTCAAAACTTGGCTACTTCAGCGGGCGAGTATTTCCGGTGCACGCCCAGAGCGCCGTCACCGAGCCGCTTACCAAAAAACAGCTGGCCGCCATCCAGTGGCAGAGTCGGGTGCCCTACTACGACACCCGCAACATCTTGTTCCATCTGGTATTGACCCCGGATAACCGCATCGTCATCGGTGGCGGCAATGCCGAGTACGTCTTCAACGACGGCCTCAACTACAAGGGCGATCTTAACCGGGTCAGCGAAATGATGATGACCGAGCTGGTGACCCTCTATCCGGCCCTCAAGGGGATTAAATTTGAGCAGGTATGGGACGGGGTGCTCGGCATGACCGGCGACAGCACCGAAGCGGTGGGGGTGATGGGGGAGCACAAGAACATCTACTACGCCCTCGGCTACAACGGCCACGGCATCAATCTCTCCTTCCTGTTTGGCGACATCGTGGCCAGCCTCTATCAGGGCAAGGAGCACCCCTGGTTCAACCACGCAGAGCAGACGCTGCCAATGTGGCTGCCGCCAGAGCCGTTCAAGTCAATCGGCGTCAAATCTGCCCTGATGTACTACCAGTGGCAGGACAAGGGCTACAAGGAGTAACCGAGAGCCGAGCAAGAAACAGCCGAGTAACAGACGAAGGCACGCCTCAGGGCGTGCCTTTTTGCAATACCGCCACATCGGCGTGGGGGAAGCTGAGCTCGGCCTGCCAGCTGGCGGCCAATACCTGAAACGATGCCTCGGCAAAGAAGACGATGTGGGTCGGGTCGTGGCGATAGCGCCAGTTTTTAAACCGCTCGTCACTGAGCACCCGCTGGGTCTGCAGCACCAGCAGGCCACCGGGCTTGAGGCAATCCCACAACTGCGCCAGCACCGTGCGCGGCTCGGCGATATGCTCGATCACCTCGGTACTGGTGATGAAGTCATACTGACGCGTCAGCAACTCGGGAAAATCGGCGTAGAACTTGTCATACCCCGCCATCTGGTAACCCGCCTCGCGCCCCATCGCCACCAGCGCCGGCCCTGGGCCACAGCCAAAATCTAGGCCACTGGCAGGGGTTGGCACCCGCGCCAGCACCTCACCAAAAGCCCGCATCAGAAAGCTGCGATAACGGGGGTCATCCACCCGGTTGTCGTGACCGTCATAGACCGCCTTCTCCGCCGCCTCATCCAGATGATCCGCCTCATCCAGCCAGACCAGCTCGCACACGAGGCAGCGATGATAGCGCTTGCCCGCCACCGGCAGGGGATAACTGCGATGGCTGGCACACAGGGGGCAGCTGACGGTGGATGACATGGCGGTTCCTCTTGGGGGCTTCCTGTTGGATAACAGCGGCGCAGATTGCCTGCCCGCTGCCTCGCTGACAACTTTTTTTGCTGCTTAAGGGTTTCTTAAGTTTGCCCTTTTACTCTCAAACCATCGCAAGAGAAGGAGTCACCCATGACCATCGAGATCCAGGCCCCCTACCGATTGCTGCTAGCCAAGTCCCCGCAGCAGGTCATGGCGCTGCAAACCTATATCCAGGCAGCCTACACCCTCGAGTTCAACGCCCGCATCCCCCATTTCCTCCCCTGTCTGCTGGGGCTATATCGGGCGGACGGGACGCTGGTCGGTGCCTGTGGTCTCAATCATGCCAGTGAAGGGCCTCTCTATCTGGAACAGTATCTGGAGCAACCCATCGAGGCCGCCATCAACACCCGCCTCGGGGTCTATCCGACACGCCACCGCATTATCGAAGTGGGCAATCTGGCCTGCAGCGAACCGGGCAATGCCCGCCTGATGTTCGCAGCCCTGTGTCGTCTGCTGTGTGAAAACGCCCTCGACTACGTGGTCTTTACCGGCACGGCCAAGCTGCGCAACAGCTTTGCCCGGCTGCAACTCAATCCGGTGGAGCTGGCCCCTGCACAGGCCCATCAGGTGGGTGCCGACGCCGATGCCTGGGGCGAGTACTACCGCTGCCAACCCAAGGTGATGGTGGGCGACATCAATCAGGGGCGCGAGGTGCTGGCCCAGCGCAGCCTGCTGCTCAATCTGCTAGCCCCCATGCCAACCCTGTTTGACGAGACCAGCGAGAGCAGTGATAACCAGACCCATCAAAAAAGGTGCGCCCAATGAGCCTGTTCGACACCATCGCCAAACATGCCCACGAGGATCCGCAATCCCCAGCGCTGCTGAGCAGCCAGCAGCGTCTCGATTACCAGACCCTGTGGCAACAGATCCAGCGTCTGGCCAGCCAGCTGCAACAGCTCGACATCAGCCGTCTGGCGCTGCAACTGGACAACGGCCTGCCCTGGGCGCTGCTGGATCTCGCCTGCACCCGCGCCGGTATCGTGGTCATTCCGGTGCCCCACTTCTTCAGTCAAGCCCAGCAGGCCTGGTTGCTGGAGAGCAGTGGCGCCGATGCGCTGGTCGGCCCACATCATCAGGGGTGGCATGCCGCCGAGCCGCTCTCGCTGATCACCGGCGAGCTGCCACTCTGGCGCCACATACCGGCTAATCGACCGGCGCTGCCCAAGGGCACCGCCAAGATCACCTACACCTCCGGTACCACGGGCCAGCCCAAGGGTGTCTGCCTGTCACTGACCCAGATGATGGCGGTGAGCCATGCGCTGGCCGAGCGAGTCGCGTCAGCCAAGGTGGAAAAACACCTGACCCTGCTGCCGCTGGCGACCCTGCTTGAGAACATCACCGGCCTCTATGTGCCGCTGCTGACCGGCGCCTGCAGCCGCATTCCGTCCCTCGGTGAGCTCGGTTTCAGCGGCTCCAGTTCGCTCAATCCAGCCATGCTGGGGGAGGCCCTGCTGCGCTGGTCGACCCATAGTCTGGTGCTGGTCCCCGAACTGCTGCGCCTGCTGCTGGCGCTCTGCACCAGCACCCCGACGCTGGCCCAGCAGCTCAAGAGCCTGCGCTTTATTGCCGTCGGTGGCGGCAAGGTAGCACCCGACCTGATCAAACATGCCCGCCAGCTCGGCCTGCCGGTATACGAAGGGTATGGCCTCTCGGAGTGTGGCTCCGTGGTGGCGCTCAACAGCCCGGATGCTGACAAGCTCGGCAGCGTCGGCCGCCCCCTGCCCCACTGTCAGGTCACCATCGCCAGCGACGGCGAAATTATGGTGAGCGGCAGTGCCATGCTGGGCTATCTCGGCAGCAACGCACCAACTCCCGAACAGATCGCCACCGGCGATCTGGGTCATCTCGATGATGAGGGCTACCTCCATATCACCGGGCGCAAGAAGAATGTCCAGATCACTGCTTTTGGCCGCAACTTCTCACCGGAGTGGGTGGAAGCCGAGGCCCAGCTCTGCCCCGCCATCGCCCGCATCGTGGTGTTTGGCGATGGTCAGCCTGCTAACGTGGCGCTGATCCAGCCCCTGCCGGGGAAAGAGGCGGATCTGCCACGCCAGATCGCCGGTCTGAACCAGCGGTTGCCCGATTATGCCCGGCTGCACCACTGGTTGCCGGTGGCACTCGACCAGCATCCCGGGCTGCTGACCGCCAACGGGCGCCCCCGTCGCAACGAAATTTACCAACACTTTTCCCAACAAATTAGCCAATGCCTTACAGGAGAATCGTCATGAGCTTCTATCAGACTCTGCAACAAGCCACAGCCCAGGAGCGTGAGCATCTGTTCAACGCCCCCATCATCGAAGCCTGCCGCCGTGGCGATATCAGCCGTGACACCTATCTCGCCTTTCTGGCGCAGGCTTACTACCACGTGCGCCACACAGTTCCACTCCTGATGGCCACCGGCGGCAAGCTGGGTCAGGAGTACGAGTGGGTGCGCGGCGCCATTGCCGAGTACATCGACGAGGAGTATGGCCATCAGGAGTGGATTCTCAACGATATCCGCGCTTGTGGCGGTGATGCCGAGGCGGTGCGCCACGGCCAGCCCGGGCTGCCCATCGAGCTGATGGTGGCCTTCCTCTACGACCAGATCCAGCGCGGCAACCCCATGGGCTTCTTCGGCATGGTGCAGGTACTGGAAGGCACCAGCGTGGCCATCGCCCTCACCGTCGCCGACCAACTGAAAAAGGGCCTCGGCCTGCCCCCCCAGGCGATGAGCTACCTGAGTTCCCACGGCGCCCTGGATCAGGAGCACCTCAAGTTCTTTGAATCCTTGATGGATAAGGTCGAGAGCCCGGCGGATCAGGCCGCCATCATCCACTCCACCAAGGTGGTCTACCGCCTCTACGGCGAGATGCTCTACAACCTCACCGCCACACCGTAAGTTGGCAGCGGATCAGCAGACAGCAAAAAGGGAACCCACACCATGAACCTTGAAGGGAAACTCGTGCTGCTCACCGGCGCCAGCGGTGGCATAGGTGAGGAGCTGGCGCAGGAACTGGCCGCCCAGGGGGCACACCTGCTGCTGCACGGGCGTCGCGGCCCGGCACTGGAGCGGCTGTGCAAGTCACTGCCTCATCCCGAGCGCCATCAGGTGGTGCTCGCCGACCTCGGCTCTGCGCAGGAGCGGGCCAAGCTGTTGCAACACCCGGCGCTGGAGGACGGGATCGACATCCTGATCAACAACGCTGGCTGCAACCAGTTTGCCTGGCTGGAAGATCAGAGCTTCGAGCAGGTGGAGCGCCAGCTGCTGCTCAATATCGAGGCGCCCATCCAGCTCACCCGTGCCCTGCTGCCAACCATGCGCAAGCCGGGGATCATCATGAACATGGGGTCGAGCCTGGGCAGCATCGGCTACCCCGGTTACAGCGTCTACTGCGCCAGCAAATTTGCCCTGCGCGGCTTTAGCGAAGCGCTGGGACGGGAGCTGGAGGGGAGCGGCATCAAGGTGCTGCACTTTGCCCCCCGCGCCACCCGCACCAAGCTCAATTCTGAGGCCGCTTACGAAATGAATGTGGCGCTCGGCACCCAGACCGACAGCCCGCAGGAGGTGGCCGAAGAGGCGGTCATCGCCCTGTGCAACGAAACCCGCCGCAGCTGGCTCGGCTGGCCGGAAAAACTGTTCGTGCGGCTCAATGCCCTGCTGCCCGGCATCGTCGACAAGGCGCTGGCCAGACAGCTACCGATCATCAAACGTTATGCCCGTCATCTTCAGCCAGGGACGGCTGATGCCGGCGCCAACAGTGCGCCAAAACCAGACTTGTCCCGCCCGATCCCGACCAAGAAGGAGCATTAATATGAATTTTTTCCGTCAATCCGTGACCTCTTGTGCCATCGCCATCCTGCTGGGATCCACCTCAGTCATGGCATCGAATGATACCCTCACCCCCATCCAGCAACAGTGGGCCGTCTGCCAGTATCAACAGAGCGGCAAGGCGAAAGAGAGCTGCCTCGAAACCCTGAGCACCCAGGCCGAAGCGGCCAGCGCCAAGGAGCCTTTTCGCGCCGATCTGCTGATCTGGTCTGCCATCGTCAAGAGCACCTGGGCGGGGGCCAAAGGGGGGCTGGGGGCACTGGGTCTGGTGAAAGAGGCCAAAGCCAAGCTGGAGCTGGCACTCAAACAGGATCCCAAGGCGCTGGACGGCTCCGCCTACACCAGTCTGGGCTCCCTCTACTATCAGGTGCCCGGCTGGCCGGTCGGCTTTGGCGATGACGAGAAGGCGGAGCAACTGCTCAAGCAGGCGCTGGCCATCAATCCGGATGGCATCGACCCCAACTTCTTCTATGGCGACTTCCTGCTGGATCAGGGTCGCAAAGCCGAGGCCAAAACCTACCTCGACAAGGCGCTGGCCGCCCCGGCCCGCCCGGGTCGCGAAGTGGCCGACGAAGGGCGCAGAATGGAGATCCGCGATCGGCTGGCCAAGCTATAAAACCCTGATGGATCAAAGAACTATTTAAACTCTGCCCACCAGCTTGCATACTGGTGGGCAGGGTTGTTTATGCCACGGCACGCCCTGGCGCTGAGCCAGATCGCCACACCCAACAAACAGGGAGAAAAGAATGCGGATCCTGCTGGTGGAAGATGATGTGATGCTGGGGGATGGTATGCAGGATGCACTGCGCCATAGCGGCTACACGGTGGACTGGCTGCAACAGGGGTTGCCCGCTCTGGCAGCCCTCAAGAGCGACGAGTTCGCCGCCCTGATCCTCGATCTCAATCTGCCAGACATCGATGGCCTCAGCCTGCTGCGCAAGTTGCGGCGTGAAGGACACCAACTGCCTGTGCTGATCCTCACCGCCCGCGATGCGCTGGACGATCGGGTGGTCGGCCTCGATGCCGGCTCCGACGACTACATGGTCAAGCCCTTCGCCCTGCAGGAGCTCAACGCCCGCCTGCGCGCCCTCGTTCGCCGCAGCAAGGGGCAGGCGCAAGCGGTGCTGGAGTATGGCGACATCCTCATCTATCCAGAATCCCAGCAGGTCACCTATCAGGGGGAAGCAGTCAAACTCACCCCCCACGAATACAAGTTGCTGCAGGAGCTGATCAGCCAGAGCGGCCGGGTGCTGAGCAAGGATCAGCTGCAACAGAGCCTCTACGGCTGGGATGAAGGGGCCGAGAGCAACGCGGTAGAGGTGCATATCCACCATCTGCGCAAGAAGTTCTACAGCGACCTCATCCGCAATATTCGCGGGGTCGGCTACATCATTCCCCAGCTCGAACAGCCAAGCCGGACACCCGCACGATGAAACGTCCGCGCTCCATTCGCCGCTTTCTGCTCACCGGTATCCTGACGCTGGTGAGCCTGAGTCTCACCATCAGTGCCTTTATCGGTTACATGGAGGCGAGCCACGAGATGGAGGAGCTGTTTGATGCCCGCCTCGCCCAGTCGGCCCGCATCACCAATCAGCTGCTGGCCCGCTATATGGCCCAGCAGGGGCAGTTGCCCGCCAACGGCACCGTCTATCAGGAGTGGGAGGCACAGAACCCCGATGAGTGGCAAAAAGACCCCAGCCTCAACCTGACCGGCGAGGATCGGGAGATCACCCCCTACGGCCACGAGTTCGAACGCAATCTCTACTTCCAGCTGCTCGATGAAAAAGGCGGCCTGCTGCTGCGCGCCCCCAGTGCCCCGGATCAGCCGCTGGTCACCCTGGCCATCGGCTTCGACACGGTCGAAAAAGATAATCACCAGTGGCGCACCTTCACCCTCTACAACCAGCAGGAGCAGACCTGGCTAGTGGTGGCAGAGCGGGACGACGAGCGCAGCGAACTGGCCAGCAAGATGGCCACCCTCACCATGCTGCCGCTGCTGATCACCCTGCCCTTCCTGCTGGCCCTGCTCTGGTGGCTCATCACCCGCGGGCTGGCCCCCCTGCGCCAGCTGGCCCAGGCCATCAGCGAACGTCACCCCGCCAACCTGAGCCCCCTCAGCCTCAAAATAAGCGCTCAGGAGCTGACCCCCCTCACCAACGAGATTAACCGGCTGATGCAGGCGCTGGCGGAGACCATAGAGCGGGAGAAACAGTTCACCAACGAGGCGGCCCACGAGCTGCGCACCCCGCTGGCGGTGCTGCGGATCCACAGTGAAAATGCCCTGGCTGCCGATGATGACGCCAGCCGCCAGCACTCCCTGCACAAGATGCTGCAAGCCCTAGACCGCAGCGATCGGCTGATCCGCCAACTGCTGACCCAGGCCCGTATCGACAACCAACAGGGGCTGGTATTGACCGAACTGGAGATAGGCCACCTGCTGCAAGGCACCCTCGCGACCCTGGCACCCATCGCGCTCAAGAAGGATCATCAGCTGTCGCTGGAATGTGAATTGCCGCAGCTGGTGATGGGGCAGGCCACCCTGCTCGAACTGCTGTTCAGTAATCTCATCGACAATGCGCTGCGCTACACCCAGTCGAAGGGGGAGATCAGGGTGCGAGTTCAGCGAGAGGGCAACCGGGTGAGGGTAGATGTGAGCGACAACGGCCCCGGCATTCCCGCCAACGCCTTGCCCCGGCTGTATGAACGCTTCTTTCGGGTCAATCCCCAGCAGGGGGATGGCGTGGGGCTCGGCATGGCCATCGTCTCGCGCATCGCCCAGTTGCACGGCGCCGACCTCGATGTCCACAACCGGCCGGAAGGGGGGCTGGAGGTGAGCGTGTTACTCCCGCTCCCGCCGGCAAGATAAGCGATAAGTAAAGAGCCCGCGATGCGGGCTCTTTACTTTCAATGACAATCTGGCTGCACGGTAAAGGTTCGACTGGAGTCCACTGGGCCCAGCTCCGCCAGCAGGCGGCGGCCAAGCAGCACCGGATAGATCATCTTGCTGCGATCCCGCAGGGTAAACCACTCCTCATACACCTTGTCCCCCAGACAGATGGACATGGTCACCGTTGGCCGCTGCTCCATGCCGCCCGCTCCGCGCACCGTCACGCTGCGCTCGACCCGCCGCTCGAACTGCTGCTTGACCAGCTTGCCGCTGTCGGCATCGGTCACCACCAGCATGAAGCGCACCCAGGGCTTGCCATCCCGTTTGAATCTGGTGATGGAGCGTGCATCAAGGGAAGAGGTGAGCGCCCCAGTGTCGAGCTTCATCTTCACCGCCACGCCGGTAGGCAAAATAAGCCCCTTCTCGATCCAGCCATAGCTGGTCGGGGTCTCAGCCAGCGCACTGCCACACAGTGCCAGCATCAGGGTGATCCCCACCATCATCTTGCCCATTTTACTGCCCTGCCTTGTCAATCCTGCGCCCAGATCTACCACAGTCCCATTGTGGGTCAATCCGATTTATTTCAGCTACTTGGATAATATCTGGCGGGTCAGGAGAGAGACGACAAAGAGTGGCCGAACGGCGGCCCAAGCGGGCGGGAATATCGTAGGAGAGCAAGGCACCGAACGGTGCTGGATGAAGCTGGTGGTTAACCTCAGGTTGTGACGCCAAAGGCTACCACAAGGATTTACAAATTATCAGTCTTGTTCTGAAGGGATTTTTGCCTACACTGTTGTAAACCGGAGGGCCTGAAAACCACCGGTTTTTTTGCGCCTGCCGAAAATTTGCCACTGCAAAAGTGACTTTCAACAAGGCTCAATAAGGAATTTGTAATGCGTATCGAAGAAGACTTGAAGCTCGGTTTCAAGGATGTCCTGTTCCGCCCCAAGCGCTCTACTCTCAAGAGCCGTTCCCAAGTAAGCCTGACCCGTCAGTTCACCTTCAAACACACTCAGACCCAATGGCAAGGCGTACCCGTCATCGCCGCCAACATGGATACCGTCGGCAGCTTCGCCATGGCGCGCACGCTGGCCGGTTTCGAGATGATGACCGCGGTACACAAGCACTACAGCCTTGAGCAGTGGCAAGCTTTCGTCAACGAGACCGACCCGGCGCTGCTGGGCCATGTGATGGTCTCCACCGGCACCTCGGCTGAAGATTTCGCCAAGACCCGCCAGATCCTCGCCATGTCCGAAGCGCTGCGCTTCATCTGTGTCGACGTGGCCAACGGCTACTCCGAACACTTCGTCGAGTTCGTGCGCAAAATTCGTGAAGCCTGCCCCAACCACGTCATTCTGGCGGGCAACGTGGTGACTGGCGAGATGGTCGAAGAGCTGATCCTCTCTGGCGCCGACATCGTCAAGGTCGGCATCGGCCCGGGCTCCGTCTGCACCACTCGCGTCAAGACCGGTGTCGGTTATCCGCAGCTCTCCGCCATCATCGAGTGTGCCGATGCGGCCCACGGCCTCGGCGGCCAGATCGTCGGTGACGGCGGTTGCACCTGCCCGGGCGACGTCGCCAAAGCATTCGGCGGCGGCGCCGACTTCGTCATGCTGGGCGGCATGCTGGCAGCCCACGAGGAGTGCGGTGGCGAGATCGTCGATGTAGACGGTGAGCCCTTCATGAAGTTCTACGGCATGAGCTCCTCCAGCGCCATGGACAAGCACGCTGGCGGCGTCGCCGAATACCGTGCCTCCGAGGGTAAAACCGTGCTGCTGCCCTACCGCGGCCCGGTCGAGAACGCCGTGCGCGACATTCTGGGCGGCGTGCGCTCCACCTGTACCTACGTGGGTGCCAGCCAGCTGAAAGAGCTCACCAAGCGCACCACCTTTATCCGGGTACGCGAGCAAGAGAACAACGTCTACGGCAAGGAGTAACCTGCCACAGACCGCCGTCACACGCTGACGGTTAGAAGCCAGTCAACCGGTGTGCTACCCTGCGCACCGGTTTTTTTGCATCTGGGATCCCGAGCCATGACAACTCCCCTGCCCCCGTTTGACTGGGACATCTTCTGCTGCGTCGTCGACAACTTCGGCGACATCGGCGTCACCTGGCGACTAGCCCGCCAGCTAAAACGGGAGGGGAATATAGCGGCACATGGCGATGAGGTTCAGGTGCGGCTCTGGGTGGACGATCTGGCAAGTTTCGCCCGCATCTGCCCCGGGCTCGACCCGGCGCAGGATGGCCAGTGGGTCAATGGCATCTATATCCAGCACTGGCATGAGACCCTGCCGAGCGACATGACCCCGGCCAAGGTGGTGATCGAGGCCTTTGCCTGTGAACTGCCCGCCCCCTTCATAGAGTTGATGGCGAGCCAACCCAGCCCCCCATGCTGGCTCAATCTGGAATACCTCTCGGCAGAGAGCTGGGTAGAGGATTGCCACGGCCTCGCCTCGCCCCAGCGGGTTGGCAATAAAAGCCTCAACAAATACTTCTTCTTCCCGGGCTTTACCGCTAAAACCGGCGGCCTTTTGTGCGAGCACGACCTGATCGCCGAACGGGAGCAGTGGCAGCAAGATGAAGCGGGACTTAGCGCCTACTGGGCCAGCCTCGGTTTGCCGCCCAGACAAGAGCACGAGCTGCGGGTCAGCCTCTTTACCTACGAGAGCGATGCGCTGAAGAGTCTGGTCGAGAACTGGTGCCAAAGCGCCACGCCCGTCACCCTGCTGCTGCCGCTGGGGCGCTCTCTCAACGATGTGCTCACCGGTGCCGGTCTGGCAGATGCCATCACCACCGCCCAAGCGGGGGATCTGCTCCACGCGGGCAACCTCACCATCAAGCTGCTGCCGATGACCGATCAGGCCGGTTACGATCGGCTGCTGTGGAGCTGCGATCTCAATCTGGTGCGTGGGGAGGACTCCTTCGTGCGGGCCCAGTGGGCGGCTCGTCCTTTCCTCTGGCACATCTACCAACAGGAGGAGGAGGCTCATCTGGTCAAGCTGGAGCAGTTCCTTGACCACTATCTTGCCGATCTGCCCGCCGAATGTGCTCAATGGCTGCGCCGCTTTAATCTGGCTCTCAACCGTGGCGAAGATTGCGGCGAACTTTGGGCCCAATGGCCCCGATATAGCGCCATTTGGCAGCAACATGGGCGAAGCTGGTCACAGAAGTTGCTCCGGGATGGGGATCTCGTCACACGGTTGGTGAAATTTTTAGAAAGCCGTATATAATCTGGCAGTTTTTATTCGTCCGTTTCACGAACAGGAATTTTTTACATGAAAACCGCACAGGAAATCCGCGCTGGTAACGTAGTCATGATCGGCACCGAGCCGATGGTGGTTCAGAAGGCTGAATTCAACAAATCCGGCCGTAACTCCGCCGTGGTCAAAATGAAGCTGAAGGGCCTGCTGAACGGCAGCGCTACCGAGACCGTCTTCAAGGCCGACGACAAGCTGGACGTTGTTCAGCTGGAACGTAAAGAGTGCACCTACTCCTACTTCTCCGATCCCCTGTATGTCTTTATGGACACCGAGTACAACCAGTACGACGTAGAGAAAGACAACCTGGGTGACGTGCTGAACTATCTGGTAGACGGCATGGAAGACATCTGCGAAGTGACTTTCTACAACGAGAAAGCCATCTCCGTAGAACTGCCGACCACCATCGTGCGCGAAGTTGAGTACACCGAGCCGGCTGCCCGTGGCGACACCTCCGGTAAAGTGACCAAGCCTGCCCGTCTGAAAGGCACTACCTACGAGCTGGCTGTTGCCGCTTTCGTAGAGATCGGTGACAAGATCGAAATCGATACCCGCACCGGTGAATTCAAGCGTCGCGTCAACTAATTGACCGCTTTGAATTGATTACAAAAAAGCGAGCCACCGGCTCGCTTTTTTATTGCCTCCGAGTTGCCATCACACCGCCCGCCTTCAGAAAATCCCGCCGCCGCCGCTAACCCAGATAACCGGGGGAGCACACTATGGCCAGATTATCCTTATCACTGCTGTTATTGACCTTGCTGGCTGGCCATGGGGCAGAGGCGAGCGAGGTTGCGCCCCCCGTTGCCGAGCCAATGCCCCTCGACCATTGGCAAGCGAGCGACTGGAAAGGGCTACCCGATGCGACCCAGATAGACAAGCAGACGGTGCTGTTCGCCAAACACGACAGTGAAAACTATCTGGGGCTCGCCATTTTACTGCCCGACTGGCAGCGCAGCGGCCAGCTCTGGCAACTGACTCGCGCCCTCGGCCGACTGGGCTTTGATACCCTGCTGCTGCTGCCCTCCCCCCAGCAGACCGAACTGGACCCAGCCGCCGAGAAAAAAGCGAAAAACAGCGATGCATTTCGCAAACAGTTTGCCGAGCGGATCAGCAAGCTGGCCGATGCCAAGCTGCAGGAGGGGGGCTTCAAGCTGATCCTGGCGCAAGGCACAGGCGCCGCCTGGACTGCCAACCTCATCGCCAGCGAACAGTTGCCCGCCCCCGACGCGCTGGTGCTGCTCGATGGCTTCTTCCCCAATCAGCAGAGCAACCAGACCCTGGCCAAACAGGTGGCTCAGGCGGCCATCCCCACCCTGGACCTCTATCAGGAGGATGGCGGTCGCTGGCCCCTGCTGGCGGCCGAAGCACGCCAGACCGAGAGCCGACGCAGCCACAAGCTCAACTATCGTCCTTACGCCCTGATGGAACTGGGCGAAACCCCCACCCGCATTCAGGGCTGGCTCAACCATCTGGGCTGGCTCTAAACCAGCCGCCACCGTGGCGCAATAAAGCGCGCAAGCTCACATCTGCCGGATAAAGCCCAACCATGACACAGCGGCAGGCTGGCCCTGACTGCATCCTCTTTGGCATCATGGCCTCTCGAACCTGAACAATGGCAGGAAGGCCCATGCAGCAGATTGTGTTTCTCGACAGCGATACCCTGGATGCGGGCATCACCCTGCATCACCCCGACTTCCCCCACCACTGGCAGAGTTATCCCTGCACGGCCCCGGAACAGGTGGTGGAGCGGCTCAAAGATGCCAGCATCGCCATCATCAACAAGGTGCGGATCGGCGCCGCCGAACTGGCCCAGCTGCCGGAGCTCAAACTCATCGCCCTGGCCGCCACCGGCAGCGACAACGTGGATCTGGAAGCGTGCCGCGCCGCCAACGTCGGGGTGTGCAATATCCGCAATTACTCGGGCCCCTCGGTGCCGGAGCACGCCATGGCGCTGATG
Organism: Aeromonas sp. Y289-2; assembly: GCF_027705925.1. NCBI lineage: Bacteria > Pseudomonadati > Pseudomonadota > Gammaproteobacteria > Aeromonadales > Aeromonadaceae > Aeromonas > Aeromonas sp. Y289-2. The sequence goes on along the minus strand of NZ_JAPDCH010000003.1, from coordinate 217,024 downwards.
CTGGCCCTGTCGCGCAACCTCTTCTGCTGGCGCCAGTCGCTGCTGGAGGGACGCTGGCAACAGAGCGGCCAGTTCTGCTTTTTCGACCACAACATCATGGATCTGCACGGCAAGCAGCTTGGCATCATCGGCAAAGGAACGCTCGGTCAGGCGCTCGGCGAGCGGGCCAAAGGGATGGGGATGACAGTGCGCTACGCCCAGAGCCAGGTCGGCGCCAGCCACGACGAGGATCGCTTGCCCCTCGACGAGTTGCTGCAAAGTTCGGACGTGATCAGCCTGCACTGCCCGCTCACCCCCTACACCCGCAACCTGATTGGCGAGCGGGAGCTGGATCTGATGAAACCGGGCGCCCTGCTGATCAACGTCGGCCGCGGTGGGTTGGTGGATGAGGAGGCGCTGCTGCAAGCGCTGGCCAATGGCCGCCTCGGTGGTGCCGGTTTCGATGTGGCGAGCGTCGAACCCCCGCCTCCCGACCACCCCTTGATGAAGGCGCTGCAATACCCTCACTTCATTCTGACCCCTCATGTGGCCTGGGCCAGCGAGGAGTCGATGCAGCGTCTCGCCGATCAGCTGATCGACAACATCAACGCCTTTGCCGCCGGTCGCCGCCAGCACCGGCTGGTGTAACCGCACGAACGAGTAACCGTAAAATCGAGTGACCACACCATGCAAAACGGGACCAACAGGCCCCGTTTTGCATCTTCCGCACTCACTGCACACGCATCAATCGTCGTCATGCCATCTGTGCGTCTTATGCTTTTTGTACTTCTTGTGGTGCTTGTGATGGTGATGATCGTCGTCATCATCGTAATAGCGATCCTTGCTCTTGTGGCCATCGCCCGTCTTGGCACCGATGGCCGAACCGCTCGCCCCGCCGACCCCGGCGCCGATCAGCTGGCCGGTATCGCCACCGACACTTTTGCCGATGGCGGCACCGCCCAGCGCCCCCACCGCGCCGCCAAGGGCCGCTTCATTCTTGTTGCCCTTGTTGGCCGTCGCAGCGCCACCGGCAGCACCGCCCAATGCCGCCCCCACCAGCGCACCGGTATCGCCACCCAGCTCCTTGCCGATCATGGTGCCCGCTACACCGCCTGCGCCGCCACCCAGAATGGTATTGAGGGTCTCGGAGGCGTACACGGTCGTGCTGCCAGCCAGCAAGGCGCCCAGCAGGGCCAGTGCGCGAAGAGCACGCGAATTCATCTCCATGGGTACTCCTGTCAAACCTGATTAATATTCAGCGGCACTATACAAAGCGCCACGGGGTTCGCCAGCCAGCAGAAATGAGGGATGCGACAGTCAATGGCCACACGGCTACTGCCAAAAATGGAAGAGTAAAATCAAGCGATTGAATTTAAAGATTAAAATCACCAAAAAGCCAAACTATTACGGCAGGGTGACCCACAATCTGGTTGTCGTGTCCCGACACAGACCCGCCGCGCTGGGACAAAAGCTGTCAGTCAGCAGCCTCATCCGCCAGATGCCAGCAGTCCCGGCCAGCCTCCTTGCTACGATAAAGGGCTGCATCAGCACGCTCGAAGATGGGGTCGGCAACGGGTGAATGGCAGGCGCCGCCGATACTCAAGGTGACCTGTCCCTTGTGCTCACGCCACTGTTGATGTCGCACCACGTCAAGCAGACAATTGAGCTTCTCCGCCAACTCATCCTGCGGCTGTTGCAGCAGAGCGGCAAACTCATCGCCACCAATCCGGTAAACCGTGCTCACCCCCAGCACATCAGCAAGGCAATTGGCCACCCGACACAGCACCTGATCGCCGAAGGCATGACCCCGACTGTCATTGAGTCCTTTGAAGTGATCAATATCAAACAGCAGCAGCCAGAAGCGCTCCCCCCTCAGCTCCAGCGCGCTCTTGTGCTGCTCGAAGGCTCGCCGGTTCATGATACCGGTCAGAGGGTCCCGCAACAGCGCATCCTGCCCCTTGAGGAAGCTGGCCCTGACCTGATCGATCTCGTTCAGGCTGCGTCGCACAAACCAGGTATTGGCCTTGGTGATGGGGGGAGAACTCTCCAGATTGCGCACGATACCGGTCAGTGAACCCGACACCAGCGCCTGCTCCTGGCGGAAGATCCGCACCAGCAGACTCAGCGTGCAACACCAGATGGCAAACAGGGAGATCAATGGCAAAACCACCATCTGCAGCGCCTCATAGAGGCTGTTGCGAAACAGCACGGGCGGCAGATAGATATTGAGATCCCAGCCAATATCCGCCAGCTCGCGCTTAAGGAAAGTGCCATGACACAACACATCCAGACCGAGCCACTGCTGGCCCTGATGCTGCTCGATGGGGTGATCTGCCAGCAGATCCATATTGCTGCCCACCACCAGCTGGCCGCTGTCGCGCAAGGTAAGATAGAGTGCAGCCTGATTGCCACCAACCGTCCGCTGTAGCGCCTGCTGCAGCGAGTCGAATGACATGTCGACCATCAGCAGCCCCAGCAGTTGCCCCTCATCGTCCCGCACCCGTTTGATCAGGCTGAGTATCAGTTTATTGGTATTGTATTCAGGATAGGGGCCAAACCAGACGAGCTCGTCGCCCGGCATGGTGGTCACCTGATACCAGGGTCGCAGCGCCGCCTGATAACCGGGGGGCGGTAGCCAGTCCGGGTAGCTGTCGATACGATCCGCGTTCAGGTTGTAAAAGTAGATGTAGTGGTTGCCTGGTTTGATCTTGTGCGCAATGGCCCAGATGGGGGAATCGGCCAGCCCGCCGCGAGCGATCTTCTCCTTATCGAGCGAAGCCTCCAGCACTGCCAGTTGCCGTTCATTGACCTTCACCATCTCGTGGATCAGGGACGCTTCAACGGAGGATGCCATGTGGCCGAAACCGGATACCGTCATGTCGATATCCCTCAGATAGCTGGCAATAGCCATGATGATCGTCACTATCAGGATCATCAAACCAATCAATGCAGAGAGGGGGACCAACACATAGTAGCGTTTATTGAGATACGAACGGCTCACATCACATCCGAACCAAGAAAACATACGGGGATTGTGGGAGAGAAAGGAGAGTGAATCATTGATTAATATCACTTTCGCGCCCCTTAAATGACATTTCCAACATTAGTGAAACGTCAAGGTTCGCAAACGAATATCAACTGACAGGAAAAACGCTAGTTACCCCGGGTTAACCCCGCTCTGCATTGCGGGTGTTATAGTCTATACCTGATTCGGCAGGCGCTGGACAAACCGTCCATCACCGGCTGCAACGCCAAGCAGAACAAGGAGATGTTATGAGCAGTCCGTTTATCGAACAGATCAAAGCACGTCGTACCATCTATGCCCTGGGTGACCAGGTGTCCCACACGCCGGAGCAGCTGACGACCCTGATCCAGGATGCCATCAGGCACAGCCCCTCCTCCTTCAACTCCCAGAGCTCCCGTGCCGTCATCCTGTTTGGCGCCCAGCACCACAAGCTGTGGGATATCGTCAAAGCCGAGTTGAAAAAGATTGTGCCGCCAGAGGCCTATGCCCAGAGTGAGGCCAAGGTAGATGGCAGCTTCCGCGCAGGCTTCGGTACCGTGCTGTTCTTCGAAGACACCGACGTCATCAAGGATCTGCAGCAAAAATTCGCCCTCTACGCCGACAACTTCCCCATCTGGTCGGAACATGCCACCGGCATCGCCCAGTTTGCGGTCTGGACGACGCTGGCGCAGGAGAAAGTCGGTGCCTCCCTGCAGCACTACAACCCGCTGATCGACGAGGCGGTACGCAAGGAGTGGAACCTGCCCGCCAGCTGGCTGCTGCGTGCCCAAATGCCCTTTGGCAGTATCAAGCAACCGGCCGGCGACAAAACCTTTATCGACGACGCTACCCGTTTCCGCGTTTTCAAATAACCGTTGAGAAAGCAAAACGCCCCCGCATCTCGGGGGCGTTTTTATTGCGGCAAGCAGTGTTGATGGCGATGGTTCATACCGCAATCTGCGGTCGTAATACGCTCTATCCACCGCTCAGGCGAGCAGCGTCACCAGCAGGGACTCGCCTTTCCCCAACGCAACCTTAACCTCGCGCCAGTCGCGGATCACCGCCACCACCGCCGGATTGAACGGCGCATCGCCTCCTACCTGCACCACGGTGCAACCTGCACGCAGGGCACTCTCGATACCGGCCGGGGCATCCTCAAATACCAGACAGCAATCAGGCGAGACGCCAAGCCGTTCAGCCCCCAGCAGATAGGACTCGGGATCGGGTTTGCCATTGATCACAGCTTCGGCCCCCACCAGTACGTGGGGCAGCGGCAAACCGGCACAACTCAGGCGATGGCGGGCAACCCGCTCACTGGCGGAGGTCACAATGGCCCAATGCTCTGGCGGTAAGCGGCGCAGCAACTCGCCAGCCCCAAAGATGGCGTCGCCACCGGTATGCTGCATCTCCAGCTCGTCGAGCCGCGCCGCTTCCCGCTCCACATCCAGCTGCGGGGCCAGCGCCCGGATCACCTCACGCGAGCGCATGCCGTGGCACATCGCCAGCACCGGCTCGGGGGCCAACTGATGATGCTGACACCAGAGCCGCCACACCTTCTCCACATCGCCGGTCGAGCAGACCAGGGTGCCATCCATATCGAGCAGCAGGGCGGATACTGACAGGGTGATCGTGTTCATGCCAGCACTCATACAGGCACCCCGGCCAGCTCGGGCAGAGAGCCAGAGAGTGCATCGGCAAAGGCCTGCTGCTGGGCGGCACGCTCATAACAGGCCAGCGCCTGCTCGGCACTGTCAGCCCACACTTGCAAGGGGCCGACCACAAAACCCTGTTGCAGCAGGCTGGCGAGCAGCTCTCCCGTCTCCGGGGCCGCCAACGGCTGAGCCAGCACCAGCGTGCCCTTGATCAAAAAAAGATAACGTTGAGTGGACATGATATGGCTCCTTGTTCCGGTTCAGAGGAGGGCGATTCCCCCTTGCCGAGCCATTAGAACAAGGCGATTAGATAATTTATAATCAATAAATCGCCACTTTTGATAACCAATTGGAATGAAATTCGACTTGAGGCAACTGCAGGCGTTTGTGACGCTGGCCGACACCGCCAACTACCGGGAAGCGGCCAGCCGCCTCTTTATCACCCAGCCGGCCCTCACCAAGCAGATCCAGGGGCTGGAACAGACGCTGGGCTGCACCCTGTTCAAACGGGGCCGCCACGGCGCCGAGCTGACAGCGCTCGGTGCCCAGCTGCTCATTCAGGCGAGTGCGCTGGTCGAGCACGGTCGGGAGTTCGAAAGCCATGCGCTGGCGGTGGCGAGCGGGGTATCCGGTCGGCTCAAGATTGGCTTCGGTCTGTCGAGTTTCGCACTGGCCCCTGCGCTGGTGGCCCGCTTCAAGCAGCAGGTCCCGGACGTGATGGTCCATCTGCAGGATATGCCCTCCGCGATCCAGCAGGAGCAGCTGCTCTCCGGCCAGTTACAACTTGGCTTTATGCGCAGACCTCAGGTGCCGCAGTTACAGGAGCACAGACTGCTGATCGACCGGCTGGTGCTGGCGGTGCCGACACGAATGACCGAACCAGACCCGGCCGCATTCGACGTCCAGCAGGCACTGACCAGTCAACCCCTGTTGCAGATGGTGGGCCACCGCTGCCCCGGGCTCAGCCAGCAGATCGCCGGTTTTCTCGGCGCCAATCGGCTGACCGGCATGGTTCAGGAGGCCGAAGATATCCAGACGCTGGTGGCGCTGGTCGCGGCGGGCATAGGCAACGCCATCCTGCCGCGCAGCGTCAGCTTTATCGCAGGGCCCGATGTCACCCTCTATCCGCTCTCTGGTCCCAGCTCCGAGTGGGAAATCAGCATGGTATGGAATCCGGACTTTGCCGACCCCATCCGGGATCACTTCGTCAGGCAGGTGATCGCCAGCCATCCCCTGCCGATGTCGGCCACACCCGAGCGCTGAAACCAACGCTCGCTGGTTGCTAACACCGTGACCAACCAAAAAACAGTGCGCCCCCATCAAGGGGGCGCATGCAGGACAAAAGCGGCAATGCGGCTCAACAGTTGGCGCAGTGACTACGGTTTTTACCCGCCCCCTTAGCGCAATAAAGCGCCGCATCGGCCGCGGCCAGCAACACCCCTTCCCCCTCCAGCAGTTGCTCTGCCGTGTAGGTAGCAATGCCAATGCTGGCGCTAAGCTGAATATTATTTGCCACCACGATGTCGAGATCGTTGATGGCCTGACGGATCTCCTCTCCAATCCGCTGGGCCGCATCTCGATCGGTATTGCCGAGGATCAGGGCAAACTCGTCACCACCAAAACGGCAGGGCAGATCCGCCGGACGTTGGCAGAAAGATTGCAGAAGATGGCCCACCAGCTGGAGGGATCCATCCCCCATCTGATGACCAAGATGGTCATTACACGCCTTGAAGTTATCCAGATCCAGCATGATGAGGGAGAGCGGGGTATGTTCACGCATGCTGCGCCGCCACTCGTTATGCAAAAAGCTGTTGAACAGCCGCCGATTGGCCAGCCCGGTCAAGGGATCATGTTGGGAGAGGCTGGCAACTTCCAGCTCCAGCAGCTTGCGCTCGGTGATATTGATATGGGCGATGGAAAAATACTCGGCGTCAAGCCCGGGTACCGGCGCTACTCGCATCATAAACCAGCGCTGGGTGTCGGGGCTGTGGCAGGGGTATTCCAGATAGAACTTCTCCTGCTGATGACGGATAACCCGAAGGATCCCCTCCACGGCAGCCAATCCAGAGGGCTCGGATTCAGCATCACAAGCCCCCATATAATTGACCCCAATCCAGTTATATCCCTTGGGCATGCCGTTTTGCTCGGCAAACAGATCCCAGGCGAGATTGGTGTAATGGATCACGCCATCCCGATCTATCACCGATATCTGGTCTTCCAGCGAATCCAGCAGCGCAGCCAGATGATGGGCTCGCTCGGCGAAGTGACTCTGCCGCGTCTGTATATCATCCGCCATGGTGGCCATCCTGTGGCAAAAGTGGCATACCGCCATCTATTAACAATTAAGTCAGCAGATAGAGTAAAGCACCCCATTCCCACTTAGCCAACTGAGACCAAATTTCACCATCGCACACCATCCGGCAAGGTTTCAGGCCAGTTTCCCTGTTCCGGATAACAAGAGCACATCATGAGCATATGTATCTGATAAGTCACATTTAATGGCCACACCACTGATTTTCGCAGGGGATGCCATCGCCCTCTCCGTCCATTTTGGTGTTCGGGCAATGTTGCAAAAACCAGGTTGCCTCCTCGCAGGAGGTCATCTGGGAGCAATGCTGCCGACCATCACACTGGCGAATAAAGATCGTTGCCTGTGGCGTGCTGACCTCCTCCTGATTGAAAGAGGAGACCGGCAATGGCGCCATCGACTCGGCCGAGAAACGGGAATAGATGGAAAAGAGGCCGACGAGCACCAGCAGAGGGATCAATTTGCCACTCCAGCTGCTCTTGCGACGTCGATAGGGGTTACTTCTCTCTCTGGTCGAGGTGGGTCGTGGCGGCTGACTTGCCGCCCGAAACGATGGCGCCGCCGATGATGCGGACGAAGGCACTGCATCCGCCAACGTGAGCGGGCGATCGGGGAAAAAGACCTGTAACGCCCTCGGTTTGCCATCCTGGCCACTGCCGATCAGATAGGTGACACGCTCCCCCGGCTCTGGCACGCGGCCATCTGATTGCAGCGCCGTAACATGCACAAACAGCCCTGCACTGCGTGCTCCATTGATTGCCTGCTCGGCGCCATTTTGCTCCGGCGTAATAAATCCAAAGCCGCGCGCCTCGTTCCAGCTCGCGATCCGTCCCTGATAACGCATCTGTCCATCCTTGTTGTTATCCATGTGAGCACTATCTTGCCCGACAATCATGTTGCCCAAAAGCGCTTCGGCCCGACAGGGAGCCGCTGAGTCAATCTCAAAACGGTGATCGGGCGCAGCCTGCGTTAAGGATCAAGCCAGCTGGGACACCTTGATGATCTCGGCGATGCGGCCCAGCATCCGCAGCGAGGTGTGATGCTCGGTGGCATCTGCGGCGGCGCAGGCATCCTCCAGAATGGTGATGGCGTAGTCGCGATCGTGACCATCCCGCGTTGCCGCCTGAATGGCCCAGCTAGTACTCACCCCGCACAGATAGAGGTGGTCGATGTGATTGGCCCGCAGCGCAGGCTCCAGCGCCGTGCCATAGAAGGGGCTGACCCTGGGCTTGGCCAACACCAGATCACCGGGTTGCACATCCAGATCCGGGTGAAAGTCGGTGCCGCTGTCAGCCAAAGAGAGCGCTCCCAACTGGTGAGCGCGACCAAACATGGGAGACCCCTTGGGCTGCAGCTGATAGCCGCCGTCAAAGCCCACCTTGATCAGCACCACCAGCCAGCCGTGGGCGCGGGCATGGGCCAGCGCCTGATTGGCATGCGCAATGGCATCCTGCTCCAGCACATGGGCTGCGGAGGCGGCAATGCGCCCGTCGGGATGGGCAATATCGTTGATAAAATCGATCACCAGCAGTGCCTTGTTCATCACCTTTGCTCCTTCGCGCATTCAGCCCGTGTTATCTGGTTCCGACCTGTCAAACCAGCCCCAGTGCATAGCGCAGCGCCATCTCCTTCAATGGGCCCGCCTTGTCCGCCAGGTTGAGGGCCAGATTGCGGGCCAGCTTGAGCGGGCCAATCTCGTTGCTGAACACCCCGTAGAAGAGATCCATCCCCGACTGCATCAGCAGGTTGTCAGGACGACGGCGCCGCTCGTAACGCTCGGCCAACGCCAGTTGATGCCAGTCGGCGCCAGCTCCTTGCAGCAGATCAGTCCAGCAGGCCACATCCTTGAAGCCAAGGTTGACCCCCTGCCCCGCCAGCGGGTTGATGGTGTGGGCAGCATCGCCAAGCAACACCACCCGACCGGCGTGATAGTCGTTGGCGTGGCGGCGCACCAGCGGGAAGCTCCCCTTGCCGCTGACGGTAAATCCGCCGAGCCGGCTTGGGAAGTGGCGGCGCACTTCGGCGGCAAGCCCTTCGTTGCTCATGGCCGCCAGCGCGCGGATACGGGCCGGGCTGTCATACCACACCAGAGAGCCGTGCTGGCCTGGTAGTGGCAGGAAGGCGCGCGGGCCGCTCGGGGTGAACTGCTGCCAAGTGATATCTTCCTGCGCAAAGTCGGTGTCGATATTGATCAGCATGCAGTGCTGGCGGTACTCGAAGCGCGATACGCCGATACCCGCCAGCTTGCGGGTGTGGGATTCGGCACCATCGCAAGCCAGCACCCAGCGAGCCGCCAGCTCGGTGCCGTCGTCCAGAGTCAGCACAGCTTCATCTGCACTCTGGCGCAGGCTGGTCACCGCCGCCGGGGTGTGGGTCTGGATGGTGGGAAAATCCTCCATCCGCTTGAGCAGGGCGAGCTGCACCAGCCGGTTTTCGATGATGTAGCCGAGCTGGGGCAGACCGAGATCGGCGGAATTGAAGCGGGTGGCAAAACCGTCCAGCTCCCAGGTCTCCAGTCGGCGGTAGGGGCAGAGCCGCATCTGCTGCAGATGGTGCCAGGCACCGGCCTGCTCCAGCAGCGCCACCGAGGCCTGACTGATGGCGGAGACCCGCAGATCCAGCGGCTGCTCCGGCGCGTAATGCTCCGGCAGTTGGGTCTCGATGACCCGCACCGAGAGACCCTGAGCCGCCAGCAGACAGGCAGTGGCGGCGCCCACCATGCCGGCGCCGACGATGGCGATATCACACTGTTCCATACATTTATTCCTGAAAGGGTGCGTCCGGCGACAGCGCCCGGACGTGAACCGGATGGCTGCATGATAGCGCAAGGGCGGCTGATAAACAGTGAGACAAACGGGGAATTGCTGCGTCAAATCAAGGAGAAAGCTTATTGAGCTTGCTGGCAACAGGTATCGGGTGAGCACCATTGCCAGCTGGATATTAGCTAGGCAGTATCCAGATTGCGGAGTAAAATGCGCGGTCCTTTGACCATGCCGATTTCAAAACAAGTCAAGAGAAGCAATGAGCAAGAAACTTCACATTAAAACCTGGGGTTGCCAGATGAACGAGTATGACTCGTCCAAAATGGCCGACCTGTTGGATGCCAGCAATGGCTACACCCTTACCGAAGAGCCCGAAGAGGCAGATGTCTTGCTGCTGAATACCTGCTCCATCCGCGAAAAGGCGCAGGAGAAGGTGTTCCACCAGCTGGGACGCTGGAAAAAGCTCAAGGCCAACAAGCCCGGTCTGGTGATAGGCGTGGGTGGCTGCGTTGCCTCTCAGGAGGGCGATGCCATCCGCCAGCGCGCTCCCTATGTGGATATCGTGTTCGGCCCGCAGACCCTGCATCGCCTGCCCGCCATGATCAAGGAAGTGCAAGAGGGCCGTGGTGCCCAGGTTGATATCGCCTTCCCCGAGATCGAAAAATTCGACAGCCTGCCCGAACCGCGCGCCGAAGGGGCCACCGCGTTCGTCTCCATCATGGAAGGCTGCTCCAAATACTGTACTTACTGCGTGGTGCCCTACACCCGCGGTGAAGAGGTGAGCCGACCGCTGGACGACGTGCTCTACGAAATCGCCCAGCTCGCCCAGCAGGGCGTGCGCGAAGTGAACCTGCTCGGCCAGAACGTCAATGCCTACCGCGGTCCGACCTTTGATGGCGGCATCTGCACCTTCGCCGAGTTGCTGCGTCTGGTGGCCGCCATCGACGGTATCGATCGCATTCGCTACACCACCAGCCACCCGATCGAGTTCACCGACGACATCATCGAAGTCTACAAAGACACCCCGGAAGTGGTCAGCTTCCTGCACCTGCCGGTGCAGAGCGGCTCCGACCGTATTCTGACCATGATGAAGCGCCCGCACACCATCCTGGAGTACAAATCCAAGATCCGTCGCCTGCGTGCCGCCCGTCCCGACATCACCATCAGCTCCGACTTCATCGTTGGCTTCCCGAACGAGACGGACGAAGACTTTGAAGCGACCATGAAGTTGATCGAGGATGTGGGTTTCGACATGAGCTTCAGCTTCATCTTCAGTCCGCGCCCGGGCACCCCGGCCGCCGACATGCCCGACGATGTCGACATGGAAGTGAAGAAAGCCCGTCTGGCCCGCCTGCAGCACGTCATCAACAACCAGGCGATGCAGATTGGCCGTGCCATGCTGGGCACCACCCAGCGCATCCTGGTGGAAGGGCCCTCCAAGCTCGACCCGATGCAGCTGTGTGGCCGCACCGAGAACAACCGGGTGGTCAACTTCGAAGGCCAGCACACCCTGATCGGCGGTTTTGCCGACGTGGAGATCACCGAGGTGCGTCCCAACTCCCTGCGCGGCAAGTTCATCCGCGGCGAGAGCGAGATGAACCTGCGGATCGCCACCGCCCCGAGCGAAATCCTGGCCCGTCGCCCGGATAACGTACCGGACGAGCTGGGCGTTGCCGCCTTCACTCCCCATTAATCCCCTCCTCCCCATTCGCCCGGCGGATGGGGAGCGCCTTGAGACGAGGATATTTTGAGCCGACACATCTCGACCCTGAATCTGCATCTGGAGCCCGCCGACAACCAGCGCCTTGCCAGCCTGTGCGGCCCCTTCGATGACAACATCAAGCAGCTGGAGCGCCGCCTCGGCGTCGAGATCAGCTACCGTGACAGCCACTTCCAGTTGGTGGGCAAACCGGCCCAGCTGGATGCCGCCGCCGTCATCCTCAAGCACCTCTATGTGGAAACCCAGCCCCTCAAGGGTGGCAAGGTGACCGACATCACCCCCGACATGGTCCATCTGGCCATTCAGGAGTCGCGGGTGCTGGAGCAGGATGACGAACCTGCGCCGAGCATCCCCTATGGCAAGGAGGTGACGGTCAAGACCAAGCGCGGTCTCATCAAACCACGCAGCCCAAATCAGGCCCAGTACATTGCCAACATCGTGCGCCACGACATCTGTTTCGGCATAGGCCCGGCCGGTACCGGCAAGACCTATCTGGCGGTCGCGGCAGCCGTGGATGCGCTGGAGCGTCAGGAGATCCGCCGCATTCTGCTGACCCGTCCGGCGGTGGAAGCAGGCGAGAAGCTGGGCTTCCTGCCTGGCGATCTCTCCCAGAAGGTCGATCCTTACCTGCGCCCGCTCTACGACGCCCTGTTCGAGATGCTGGGCTTTGAGCGGGTCGAAAAGCTGATGGAGCGCAACATCATCGAAGTGGCGCCGCTCGCCTACATGCGTGGTCGTACCCTCAACGATGCCTTCATCATTCTCGATGAGGCCCAGAACACCACCACCGAGCAGATGAAGATGTTCCTCACCCGCATCGGCTTCAACTCCAAGGCGGTGGTCACCGGTGACATCACCCAGGTAGACCTGCCGCGCAACGCCAAATCCGGCCTGCGCCACGCGCTGGAAGTGCTGCCGGGAGTCGATGGTCTGTCGTTCAACTTCTTCGAGTCCAAAGACGTGGTGCGCCACCCGGTGGTGGCCCGTATCGTGCAGGCCTATGAGGCGTTCGACGCCAAACAGGCCGCCGAGAAGGTGGCCGGCCAAACAAACGCCAGCAAAGAGAGCGAGCAATGAGCGTAACCCTGGATCTGCAGCTGGCCAGTGCCAGCACTGACGGCCTGCCCACCGAAGCCCAGCTGCAAGGCTGGCTCGACGGCACCATTCTCGGCTTCCAGCAGGAGGCAGAAGTGACGGTGCGCATCGTCGACGAGGCGGAGAGCAACGAGCTCAACCTCACCTATCGCGGCAAGGACAAGCCCACCAACGTGCTCTCCTTCCCGTTCGAGGCGCCACCCGGTCTGGAGCTGCCGCTGCTCGGCGATCTGGTGATCTGCCGTCAGGTGGTGGAATGGGAAGCACAGGAGCAGGGCAAGCCCCTCATGGCCCACTGGGCCCACATGGTTGTGCACGGCAGTCTGCATCTGCTAGGTTATGACCATATCGAGGATGAGGAAGCCGAAGAGATGGAAGCGCTTGAGCGCGACATCATGCAGGAGCTCGGTTTTGCCGATCCTTATCTGAACGACGAAGAGTAAAGAACCGGATGGTCATCGTCTTGAAACAGCAGATGGCCATCCTTATATAACCCGAACTATTTCAAGTGTGTTCATACGAGTAACCAAGAGAGAAAATGACCGACGATCACCCTAGTACCGGCTCGCCGAAGAAAACCTGGCTCGACAAACTCAGCCAACTCTTCCAGGGCGAGCCAAAAGACCGCAATGATTTGGTAGACGTGATAGCCGATGCCGAAGAGCGCGACCTCATCGATCAGGACACCAAGGACATGATCGAGGGGGTGCTGGAGATCGCCGATCTTCGCGTGCGCGATATCATGATCCCCCGCTCCCAGATGGTGACCATCGAGAAGTCCCAGCCGGTGGATGCAATCCTGCCGGTGATCATCGAGTCCGGCCACTCCCGCTTCCCGGTGATCAACGAGGACAAGGATCATGTGGAGGGCATTCTGCTCGCCAAGGATCTGCTCCCCTTCGGGTTTGGCGGCCATCACGCCAGCGAGCCGCTGCAGCTCGAGAAAATCTTGCGCCCCACGGTGATCGTGCCGGAAAGCAAACGGGTTGACCGTCTGCTCAAGGAGTTCCGTGAAGAGCGCTACCACATGGCCATCGTGGTCGACGAATTTGGTGGCGTCTCCGGTCTGGTGACCATCGAAGACATACTGGAACTGATCGTTGGCGAGATCGATGACGAGTTTGACGACATCGAGGATGAGCCGGACGAAATCCGCCGCCTCAGCAAGCGGGTCTTCTCCATCAGTGCCCTGACCGAGATCGAGGATTTCAACGACTTCTTCGGCACAAAATTCAGCGATGAAGAGGTGGATACGGTAGGTGGTCTGGTAATGCACGCCTTCAGCCACCTGCCAAAGAAGGGCGAGGAGATCGAGCTGGACGGCTACCTGTTCAAGGTGATGCATGCCGACCGGCGCCGTCTGCAGCAACTGCAGGTGAAGATCCCCGAGCACCACGCGGCGGCGCAATCCGAACCGCAATAAGCAGATCCGCTCGATGTGTGAAACAACGCCCCGGCCTCGGGGCGTTGTGCTCTCTGCCACCGGCATCGAGGCTCGCCGTTGCCCCTCTTACAGGTTAAGATACCGGCCATTCGACCCCAGTTGCACACCAAGACGAGCACCATCGCCCGTGAGATTATCCCCTGTTACTTCCAAAATCCTGTTAAGCCTCAGTGCATTGGCCTCTGGCGCCATCGCCGTGCTGGCCTTCTCCCCCTTCGGCTACTGGCCGCTGGTGATCCCCTCCCTGCTTGGCCTCTACGCCCTGATGGACAAAGCCACGCCGAAACAGGCTGCCTGGCGCGGTTTTGGCTACGCCATGGGACTCTTTTTGCCAGGCCTGTGGTGGATCCATGTCAGCATGACCGAATTTGGCGGCATACCGCTGCCGGTCGCTTTCGTGCTGCTGGCTGGTCTGTCAGCCTATCTGGCGCTCTATCCGACGCTGGCCTGCTGGGCCTTTGCCCGCTTCTTCAGCGGCCGTCACTGGAGCCGCTGGCTGCTCGCCTTCCCGGCCCTGTGGTTGGTGGCTGACTGGCTGCGCGGCTGGGTGATGACCGGTTTCCCCTGGCTCTGGTTTGGTTACAGCCAGATCGACGGCCCCCTCAAGGGATTTGCTCCCATTCTCGGGGTGCAGGGCATCACCCTCGCCCTGTTGCTGTCCGCCTCCGCTATCTGGCTGGTGTGGAAGTCCCGCTCCCCGCTCTGGCTGGCGGTGCCTGCCCTGCTGGTGGCAGGTGCTCACGGTCTGATGCAGCTCAACTGGGTGACCCGTGGCGAGCCGGTCAAGGTGGCACTGGTGCAGGGCAATATCGCCCAGTCCCTCAAGTGGGATCCGGAGGCGCTGGCCCCCACGGTGCGTACCTATCAGGACTTGAGCCGCGAGAATCAGGATGCCGACATCATCATCTGGCCAGAGTCGGCGATTCCGGCTATCGAGAAGGCGATGGGCCCCTATCTGGAGAATCTGGACAAGGCGATGAAAGTGAATGATACCGGCCTGCTGGCGGGGATTATTCACTACGACGAGCAGCAACAGCGCTTCTACAATACCGTGCTCGGCATGGGGGTGCAGGATGCGGATGGCAAGGAGTCCTACTACTACAACCACTCCAACCGCTACAACAAGTACCACCTGCTGCCCATCGGCGAGTTCGTGCCATTTGAAGATCTGTTGCGCCCCATCGCCCCCTTCTTCAACCTGCCGATGTCCTCCTTCAGCCGGGGTGACGAAGTGCAGCCCAACCTAATCGCCAAGGGGCTCAAGTTTGCCGCCGCCATCTGCTACGAGATCATCTTCCCGGAGGAGGTGCGCCGCAACGTCAATGCCGATACCGACTTCCTGCTGACCGTCTCCAACGATGCCTGGTTCGGCACCAGCATCGGCCCGTGGCAACACATGGAGATCGCCCGGATGCGCGCGCTGGAGCTGGCTCGTCCGCTGCTGCGGGACACCAACACCGGTATCACTATCGTTACCGAGATCGATGGCAGCATCATCGGCCAGATCCCGCAGTTTGAAGCGGGCGTGCTGCGCAGCGAGGTGCGTCCCGCCCACGGTGAGACCCCCTACATGCGCTTTGGCAGCTGGCCCCTCTACGGTCTGACCGTGCTGCTGCTTGGTCTGGCGCTGGCGCTACGCCCCAAGGCCCACCCCTGGGCCCGCGAGCTGTAATGGCCATCCGCAATCCCTGATAAACAACCAGGCGCCCGCAGGCGCCTCGTTTTTTTTACGACAACTTATCAAGTATCTTTTTGCAGGCAGCAGATCACATAGCCGTAACTGCCCAGATATTGGCGGTGGATGGCCACTTCCCGGCTCAAATCCTGCCAGGCGGCACTCTCCCCCAGCTCGTCTCGATAGCGCAACAGATTGACCTCGATGGGGTCCAGATAATTGTTCCAGGCACTCATCGGCAATGGGGTGTGTGACAGGCAGCGGTAGCCTGCCGCTTGTACCGTCTCAAGCAGGCCCGCCAGCGTCTGCATGGCGGGATAATCCTGCTGCCAGAATGCCAATGCCTCCTCGGGCGGATTATCGGTCAGCCAGACCGCATCACTCAGCACGATGCAAGCCTGCGGGCTCGCGAGCAGCGGACGCCACGCCTTCAGCGCATTGGCAACCCCCATCACGTAGGCGCTCCCCTCTGCCCAGATGAGGTCGGCCGGGGCCAGATCGTCCGGCAGTGCCGCCATGTTGGCACAGAGGGTGGAGACATGCTCAAAGCCCGCCGCACGGGCGGAGTGCGCCACGGCGGCCAGCGCCTCCTCTTCCAGATCGATGGCCACAATGGCGGCATCGGTCACCTGAGCCAGCGCCATGGTCGAGGCACCGCGCCCGCAGCCCATGTCGAGGATCCGGCGCGGCCGAATGGGCAAGGCGGCAAACTGCTGCTGGGTGAAGGCGCGATCCCCCGGCCCCCAGTAACTCATGCCATCCAGCAGCTGGATAAAGTCCTTGATGTAACGCTCATGTTCATTCATGTCTTTGCTCAACCATTGCAAGTGGTAGCGATCTTTCTCGCTAAAACCCTGTTTCATCACCCACGCGAAGTAGGCCTCCGGTGCCTCGCGCTGCAGTTGCAGCTGCCAGGCCTTGAAATCCTCACCGGAGCGCGGGCGCAGCCCTGCCAAGTCCGCCAACAGATCTCGGGCGCGCTGCATCCGCGCCAGCTCCTCATCGAGCTCCCTGACCCGGGCCTGCAATGCCGCTTGATCTATCTCGCCAGCCAGACAGGCGAGGCACTGCTTGAGGCTGAGACCACCCGCCTGCAGGGCCTGCACCATTTGCAGCCGTTGCAGATCCCCCCCGTCATAATGGCGATAGCCGTTGGCAGCCCGGTTGCCGGCAATCACTCCCAGCTTCTCGTAATAGAGCAGGGTGGAGCGGGCGAGACCGCAGCGGCGGGCCAGTTCGGATATTTTCATGGCAATCACTCACGGTGCGGGCCATCAGGTGACCCGATAGAGACGAGCTTAAACTGTAAAGCTATAGACAGGTCAACGCCCTTTTCCAGAGATCCGCCAACAAAAGCGGCCACCCGAGGGTGGCCGTTGTCAGCGATAGGGCTGCGATGTTCTTGACTCAGAGACCGGCTGCCTCCAGATGCTCCACCAGCAGCTGCACGCTGCGGTTGCCGCGCCACTCGTTGACGTCAAGCCGGTAGACAAGCCGCACCCGCTTCACCGAGGCATCGGGCCAGCGCTTGAGATCGACGCCAAAGGCGATGGCATCCACCGCGTGACCGGAATCGGTTGTCAGCATCATTTTGAGGTGCTTCTCCCCCACCAGCCGCTGCTGCACCAGCACGAACTCGCCGTCAAACAGCGGCTCAGGGAAGGCCTGACCCCAGGGGCCGGAGGCGCGAATAAGCTCCGCCAGCTCGAGGTTGAGCTCATCCGGCAACAACTCGCCATCGGTGAGCAACACCCCGGTCAAAAGCTCCGGTGTCACCAGCTCACTGATGACCGCCTCAAAGGCCCGACCGAACGCCTCGATATTGGCCTTGGGCAGGGTCAACCCCGCCGCCATGGCATGGCCACCAAACTTGCCCATCAGGCCCGGGTGGCGGGTATCGAGCAGTTCCAGCGCATCGCGCAAGTGCACGCCAGGGATGGAGCGGCCGGAGCCCTTGAGCTCGGTCTCGCTGCTCTCGGCAAAGGCAATGACCGGGCGGTAGTATTTCTCCTTCACCTTGGAGGCCACCAGCCCCACCACCCCCTGATGCCACTCGTCCCGGTGCAGCACTATGCCCGACGGCACCTCGCCATCGCGAAACCGGATCTGCTCCAGGGTGGCGAGGGCCTCCTGCTGCATCCCCTGCTCAATCTCCTTGCGCTCCTGATTGAGGCTGTCCATCTCGGCCGCAAGCTGGCGCGCCAAATTGAGATCATCGCAGAGCAGACAGGCGACCCCGAGGGACATGTCATCGAGACGGCCCACCGCGTTGAGACGCGGCCCCAGCGCAAAACCGAGGTCGGCGGCGGTGAGACGGCGACCATCGCGACCCGACACATCCACCAGCGCCTGAATGCCGGGGCGACAGCGCCCGGCCCGGATCCGCTGCAAGCCCTGATGGACCAAGATGCGGTTGTTGCCATCGAGCGCCACCACATCGGCGACCGTGCCGAGGGCCACCAGATCGAGGTAATCCGCCACATTGGGGGCGCGTAACCCTTGCCGTTCGTACCAGCCGAGCTGACGCAGATGGGTATTGAGGGCCGCCATCAGGTAGAAGGCCACCCCCACCCCGGCCAGCGACTTGGAGGGGAAATCGCAACCGCGCTGGTTCGGGTTGACGATGGCATCGGCGTCAGGCAGCTCCTGACCCGGCAAATGGTGATCGGTAACCAGTACCTGCATACCCGCCGCCTTGGCAGCCGCCACCCCGGCGATGCTGGAGATGCCGTTATCCACCGTGATCAGAAACTCGGCGCCACGCGCCACCGCCAGCTCGACAATTTCGGGGGTAAGGCCGTAGCCAAACTCGAAGCGGTTGGGCACCAGAAAATCGATGTGGCGACCGCCCATGGCGCGCAGGGCCAGCACACACAGGGCCGAGCTGGTGGCACCATCGCAGTCGAAGTCGCCGACGATAAGGATCCGTTTCTGGGCAATCAGGGCATCCGCCAGCAACGGCACCGCCTGCTCCATCCCATAGAGGCGCTGGGGCGGCAACAGCTGGCTGGCGCTGCGCTCCAGCAGGGCGGGATCCTCTACGCCACGGCTGGCGAAGATTTGGCGAAGCAGGGGATGCAGGGTGGCAGGCAGATGGGAATCATCAACTCGCGGACGACGACGGATTTGCAGGGACATCAATATGATCCAGTATCTTGAGCAGCTGTTCGGGGCTCTGATACCCGCGCACCAGATCCCCGTCGGAGGAGACCCAGGCCGGCAGTACCTTGACCCCCAACCATTGGCTCAGGCCAATATTTTGGATAAGGGTCTCACTACATGCCGTTTGAGGCAAATAGGCTTTTAACGGATCATTTTGCAGCAGGGGATCGCTGCACCAGTCGGCGGCCCGCTCGGCGTGATCAATCACCGGATAGAGAGCCACGCTCACCCCGGATGCTTGCAGGTGTTGCAAGGTGCCGGAGAGCTGACGACGTTTGGCGTCCTGCTCGCCGAGAAACAACGCGACCCGGTGACGCTCATCCCGAGCCTTGAGCACGATGGGGGCATGGGCCACCTGTGCCAAGCCAAGTCGGCGCTGCTCGCGCATACCCGAGATGGTCAGGTTCTTCATGTCGCGGGTCATATCCAGCATGACCCCCTGCACCACATAATCCCCTTTGGCATCGCTGTAGAGCACCCCCTGTGAGGTGCCCAGCATATACAACCCCGCGATCGGGGTCGGTTCAACCAGATAGACGGGAACCCCCAACCGGGCCGTGATGGTCTGTTTCAAGGCTTGGGTATCCATCCCCGCTCTGGCAGCAAATGTGCACAAAAGCATCATTCCCAGTAGTAAATACTTCACTTGTTTACTCACGTGGTATGAATGAATCGACCCAGCAAACTACAGCAGCGCAGCTCATCATTCAACCAGCTACTTACCAAAAAATTAATATCACTTTGTACCAAAAAAATGGCTCCCCCCGATTGCCAAGGACTCATAACGCCCGCAAGCTAGTCAGGACGACAGGAACAACGCGGCTTAGCCTCTGTTTTTCCTGACAAGAGTTCGCCCTTTGGCAAGGGTAATCAACGCGCTATCTTGTTTAATTTCGGAGGAAATAATGAGTCTGATTCAAGAGTTCAAAGCCTTTGCCGCCCGCGGCAACGTCATCGACATGGCGGTCGGTATCATCATTGGTGCCGCCTTCGGCAAAATTGTCTCCTCTTTTGTCGGTGACGTGATCATGCCGCCCATCGGCCTGATCCTGGGCGGCGTGGACTTCAGCGACCTGGCGGTCACCCTGAAGGCCGCAGAAGGTGCAACACCCGCCGTGGTCATCGCCTATGGCAAGTTCATCCAGACCATCATCGACTTTCTGATCATCTCTTTTGCCATCTTCATGGGACTGAAGGCCATCAACACCCTCAAGAAAAAGCAGGAAGAGGAAGCCGCCGCCCCGGCAGGCCCGACCAAGGATCAGGAGCTGCTGACCGAGATCCGTGATCTGCTGAAATCCCAGCAAGGGAAATAAGCGCCATCTCCTGTCGTGTAGAGATAAAAAAACCGCCTGCTGGCGGTTTTTTGTTTTTGGGAGGCCAGCCACTCAGGCTCTGGGGTGGTGCTCACCGTGCAGCGCCTTGAGCCGTTCGTTGGCCACATGGGTGTAGATCTGGGTGGTGGAGAGATCCGCGTGACCCAACAGCATCTGCACAACCCGCAGGTCTGCGCCGTGGTTGAGCAGATGGGTGGCGAAGGCGTGACGCAAGGTGTGAGGGGAGAGCTCGCCGTTAATCCCGGCCCGCAGGGCATAGAGCTTGATGCGATGCCAGAAGGTCTGGCGAGTCATCATACGGGCCTGCTTGGAGGGAAACACCACATCCGAGCTGGTGCCCCCCAGCAGCAGGGTGCGGGCCTCCCGGTAGTAACGCTCCAGCCAGTGCATCGCCTCCTCGCCCATCGGCACCAGCCGCTCCTTGTTGCCCTTGCCCACTACGCGCACCAAGCCCTGACGCAAACTAACATGCTCGGCAGTGAGCCCCACCAGCTCGGAAACCCGCAAGCCGGTGGCGTAGAGCAGCTCCAGCATTGCCTTGTCCCGCAGCTCCAGCGGGTCATCCACCAGAGGCGCACTCAAGAGTGCCTCCACTTCCGCTTCGCTTAAATCGGAGGGGAGTTTTTTCGGCAGCTTGGGCCCCTCCAGCAGCACGGTCGGATCGTCGCTGCGTAGCTTCTCACGGTTGAGATACTGATAGAAACGGCGCAGGGCCGAGAGAAAACGGGCGGTACTGCTGGCCGCAAACTGGTGATCGACCCGCCAGGCGAGGTAGTGCTGGATCTCGTCCATCCCCGCCAGCAGCAGCGAGCTCCCCTGCTCGTCGAGCCAGAGGGAGAACTTCTCCAGATCGCTGCGATAGGAGCTGACCGTGTTGTCAGACAATCCCCGCTCCAGCCAGAGGGCATCGAGGAAGGGTTCAATCAGGGGGTGGGGGTCGGGTTTGCTCATGGTGCGCTGCAATCAGGGGAAAGATGGCCCATTGTAACGCGCCAACTCCTTGGAAAGACAAGGCACTTTCATTGGAAAGATAAGGCACGTTTGCCACACACCTTGCCGGGCGGTGAAGGTCGAATGGCAATCTGCTAGACTGGCGCCCTCCCCTTACGTTACCCATCGTGTTGCCAACATGGCGCAGCCCACACGAGCATGCGAGAACGCGCCAAAAGCAAGCGAGAAAGCGCCAACAGAGAGAAGAGCGATGAAGATTGGTCTGTTTTACGGTTCCACCACCTGCTACACCGAGATGGCAGCCGAGAAGATCCGCGCCCTCATCGGCCCCGAGCTGGTGGATATTCACAATATCAAGGATGTCTCCCTGCGCCGGATGGAGGATTACGAGATCCTGATCCTCGGCATCTCCACCTGGGATTTTGGCGAACTGCAGGAGGACTGGGAGTCCCGCTGGGAAGATATCGCCGATCTCCATCTGGAGGGACGCATCGTGGCCCTGTTTGGCCTCGGCGATCAGCTCGGTTATGGCGAATGGTTCCAGGACGCCCTCGGCATGCTGCACGATCAGCTGGTGCCAAAAGGGGTCAAGCTGGTGGGCTACTGGCCCAACGAAGGGTACGAATTCGATGCCTCCAAGGCACTGATCGATGATGGCCGTCACTTCGTCGGGCTGGCGCTGGACGATGCCAATCAATATGACCAGACAGATCCGCGCATCGAGCTGTGGGTCGAGCAGATCCTGAGCGAAATCCACGCCCTGCTCTGATCTTTCCCACTTTTTGGCAAAACGACCCTGAGCGCCTGGCCCTGGCCGCCGGGCGCAGTTATCGCACCGATTTTCTCAATCGGTATCATCGCATGACGCTATAGCGACTTTTTTGTGCTGGTCTGCAACAATGGACTCGACATCCCATAACAATCAGAGCCGGATGTCGGAAGCAAACGGACAGACCAGAAAAGGATATTCTATGACTCCATTCTCCCTGTTGGCCCCCGCCATTGCCCGTGACGTGCTCGATCACGCGCTGGCGCTGGGTGCCGATTTCGCCGAGCTGTTTGTGGAGCGCAAGCGCCGCAGCCAGCTCAGCCTGCTCTCCAGCCAGATAGAGAACATCAGCGGCGGCCTCGATTTCGGTATCGGCGTGCGCCTCTGTTACGGCCACAAGGTGCTCTACGGCTACACCAATCTGGCCAACCGCGACGAACTGCTGCGCATCGTCACCCTGCTGGCGGCCAAAGACCGCCGCGACCCCGTGGTGACCGCCACCGCCTTCGATTTCACCCGCTTGAGCGATCGCAACCCGGTGGCGCTGCCGCTGTCGGCAGACAAGCTGCTGGAGCAGAAGATCGCCTATCTGCACGCCATGGATGCGGCGGCCCGCGCCGAGAGCAGCAAGGTGAGCCAGTTCTCCGGCAACGTGCTGGGCTGGGAGCAGGAGGTGGAGATCTTCAACAGCGAAGGAGTGCAAGTGGCCGATCGCCGCCACTACAACCGCATCATGGCCCAGACCATCGCAATGGAAGGGAGCGAGCAGAGCGTCGGTTACGAGGCCCCCGGCGCCCTGATGGGCTGGGAGCATGCCGATCGCATCGATCCGCGCGAGCTGGCCCTCACCGCCACCCGTCAGGCACTGGTGAAACTGGGCGCGGCTCCCTGCCCGAGCGGCACCCTGCCGGTCATCATGGAGAACGGCTTTGGCGGCGTCATCTTCCACGAGGCGTGCGGTCATCTGCTGGAGACCACCTCGGTGGCCAAGAAGGCGTCGGTGTTCCACGACAAGATGGGCCAGCTCATCGCCAATCCTGTGGTCAATGCGGTGGACGAGGGACTGCAAGGCAACGCCTGGGGCTCCATCAACGTCGATGACGAGGGGATGGCGACCCAGCATACCCAGCTCATCAAGGATGGCGTCCTGACCGGTTTTCTGGTGGACAGAATGGGTGCCCTCAAGACGGGCTACGCCCGCACCGGCTCCGGGCGGCGCGAATCCTACAAGTACGCCCCCACCTCGCGCATGCGCAACACCTATATCGAACCGGGCAACCACAGCCTCGACGATATGCTGGCCACCGTCGAACATGGCATCTACGCCAAGAAGATGGGGGGCGGCTCGGTACAGCCCGGCACCGGTGAATTCAACTTCAATGTGCAGGAGGCCTACCTCATCGAGCACGGCAAAATAACCAAACCGCTCAAGTCAGCCACCCTGATCGGTACCGGCCCGCAGGTGTTGAAAGAGATCTCCATGGTGGGCCGCAATCTGGCGTTGGCCGCCGGTATGTGCGGCTCTGTCTCGGGCTCGGTCCCCACCTCGGTGGGCCAGCCGGCGCTGAAAGTGGACAATATCCTGGTGGGAGGGAACGCCTGATGAGCCAACTTGACATGAACCAACTGCTCACCCGCCTGCTCGACAAGGTGGCCGACCTCGGCGCCGAGGCAGACATCATCGCCAATCAGGAGAAGGCCTTCTCCCTCAAGGCAGACAAGGGCGAGCTGGGTGAATACAAGGTCACCAGCAGCCAGCAACTCGGTATTCGCCTGATCAAAGAGGGCCGAGTCGGCATCGCCTACTCGGAATCCCTCGATGAGCTGGCGCTGGATGCCATGCTGCAGGATGCGCTCGATGCCAGCCGCTTTGCCAAGGTTGACCCGGATCAGCGCATCTCGGTCGCCAATAGCCGGATCACTACAGATTGCGCCGAGATCAACCAGCCCGATACCACGCCGGTTGAGGAGAAGATCGCTCTGGCCCTGCATCTGGAATCTGACATGCTGGCCATGCCCGATGTGAGCGGCGCCCCCTACAACAGCTTCTTCGAAGGGGAGAGCCAGCTCTGGCTCGCCAACAGTCAGGGCACCCTCTGCCAGCACGGCGAGTTCAGCGTCGGCTGCTACACCTCGGCGCTGGTGGAACGGGATGGCCGCCAGTCGATGCACTCGCAGGGGCAGTATGGCCGTCGCTTCGACGAGCTGGACAGTCAGGCCCTGATCGAGCAAATCTACGCCATCGCCGATGGTCTGCTGCCCGGTGAAGCGGTGCCGAGCGGTCGCTACAGCGTCATCTTTAGCACCAACTGCTTCGCCAGCCTGTTTGGCTGCTTTCAGGGTGTGCTGTCGGGCAAGTGGGCCCAACAAGGGATCAACCCCTGGCGCAGCAAAGTCGGCCAGAGCGTAGCGTCACGCTGGCTTACTCTGGAAAGCCGGGTCTATATGCCGGGCGGCATGAACATCAAGGCGTTTGATGGCGAGGGGGCGGCCAGCTCGGATCTGCTGCTGATTGGCGAAGGGGAGCTGAAGACCCTGCTCCACAACAGCGCCACCGCCCGCCACTTTGGCGTCGCCAGCAACGGCTCGGCCGCTCGCGGTGCCCGCAGCGCCCTCGATGTGACCGCTCGCCATCTGGTGTTTGGCGCGGGCCCCCACTGCGAAGCGGAAGTGCAGAGCGGCGACTATCTGGAGCTGGTCAAGCTGGACGGCCTGCATTCGGGTGCCGATGCGGTGAGCGGTGACTTCTCCTTTGGCGCGTCGGGCTTCCTCTGCCGCGATGGAGTTCGCCTGCAGCCGGTGCGCGGCATCACGGTAGCAGGCAACTTCTACCGCCTGCTGGGTGAGCTGGAAGCGGTCGGTGACACCATGCACCACAACGACGGCAAGGGCTTCTACGCCCCGCAGATCCGTTTTGGCGGCCTCTCCGTCGCGGGCAAGTAAACGTCCCGACGAAACCTGCAAGTAAGAAAAAGGCGCCTGATGGCGCCTTTTTGCTCGTTGTCTCGTCCACATTGATGGCATGACTCAGGGCGAAAGCGGCTCGCGGTGATATTCGGCGCAGCCGCACTCGGGGCAAGTATCGAGCTGCTGGGGATGCAGCACGGTATGGCGCCAGCCACACTGGTCGCACACCATGACCCCGAGCCCTACCCAGTCACCCGCTTCGTAAACCCCCTTGTGCTCCAACTCGTCGGCCAGCTCCCGCCACTCCACCTGGGCGCGGTCGGTCACATCCGCCAGCCAGGACCAGGCGGTGTCTTTGAGGGCCAACATAAAGGCAGACTCTTCCACCTGCGCACTATCGTCATGGCGCCCCTCGTCATAGTTGCCCAGATCCCGCTTCACGTACTCGGCGATGAGCGCCAGTTCGTCTTGGGTCAGGTCGCTGGCAGCCTCCAGATAGGCCTGCACCTTGGCAATCATCCGGTTGAGGCGCTCCCCCTGGAACTCTTCAGTCTCTTGCCACTGTTTTTGCAGCTCGGCAATGAAGGCTTCGTACCCTTTTTGACGTTTGTCCATGGCTCTAACTCCTCTACTAAACCCTGATCTGGCCCGGCTTAAGGCCCAAGGGACGCTGGCGGTTGTTGCCGCCGCAGGATATGGGTATTCTATTGCGATTTCCCAGCTGATTTATCTATTCATTTCACAGATCCGGATGTCACCAATGCAAGAGCAATACGTTCCCCAATCAATCGAACCAGCAGTGCAAAAGCACTGGGATGCCAAGAAAACCTTCAAGGCCGTGGAGAAGGTAGACAAGGAGAAGTTCTACTGCCTGTCCATGTTCCCCTATCCGTCTGGTCGACTACACATGGGGCACGTTCGTAACTACACCATAGGTGATGTGATCTCCCGTTATCAACGCCTCAATGGCAAGAACGTGCTGCAACCCATAGGTTGGGATGCATTCGGTCTGCCGGCCGAGAACGCAGCGATCAAAAACAATACCGCGCCGGCGCCCTGGACCTACGAAAACATCGAATACATGAAGAACCAGCTGAAGATGCTGGGTCTGGGTTATGACTGGGATCGTGAAATCGCCACCTGCAAACCGGATTACTACCGCTGGGAGCAGTGGTTCTTCACCAAGCTCTACGAGAAGGGTCTGGTCTACAAGAAGACCTCCTCCGTCAACTGGTGCCCGAACGACATGACAGTGCTGGCCAACGAACAGGTGGTCGACAACTGCTGCTGGCGCTGTGACACCCCGGTGGAACAGAAAGAGATCCCCCAGTGGTTCATCAAGATCACTGACTACGCCGAAGAGCTGCTCAGCGACATCGACAATCTGGAAGGCTGGCCAGAGATGGTCAAGACCATGCAGCGCAACTGGATTGGCCGCTCCGAAGGGGTCAACATCAGCTTTGCCATCGAGGGTCAGGCTGATCAGCTGGAGGTCTACACCACCCGTCCGGACACCTTCATGGGCGTCACCTATGTCGGTATCGCTGCCGGTCACCCGCTGGCGCTGCAAGCAGCCCAGAACAATCCGGAGCTGGCCGCCTTCATCGAAGAGTGCAAGAACACCAAGGTAGCCGAAGCAGAACTGGCCACCATGGAGAAGAAGGGCATGGCCACCGGCCTCTATGCCATTCACCCGCTGGATGGCCGCAAGGTACCGGTCTGGGTCGCCAACTTTGTGCTGATGAACTACGGCACCGGCGCCGTAATGGCAGTTCCGGCCCACGATCAGCGTGACTTCGAATTCGCCACCAAATATGGCCTCGACATCAAGGCGGTGATCAAGCCGGTTGATGGCGACGTCGACGTGAGCGAAGCCGCGTACACCGAGAAGGGCGTGCTGTTCAACTCCGGCGAGTTTGATGGTCTCGACTTCCAGGGTGCCTTTGATGCCATCGCCAACAAGCTGGAAACACTGGGCAAGGGCAAGCGCACCGTCAACTTCCGTCTGCGCGACTGGGGTGTCTCCCGTCAGCGCTACTGGGGTGCTCCCATCCCGATGCTGACTCTGGCTGACGGTACCGTGGTGCCGACGCCGGAAGACCAGCTGCCGGTGCTGCTGCCGGAAGATGTGGTGATGGACGGTATCCAGAGCCCGATCAAGGCCGACGCCGAGTGGGCCAAGACCACCTACAACGGTCAGGAAGCGTTCCGCGAGACCGATACCTTCGACACCTTTATGGAGTCCTCCTGGTACTACGCGCGCTACTGCTCCCCGGACTACGACAAGGGCATGCTGGATCCGGCGGCTGCCAACCACTGGCTGCCGGTGGATCAGTACATCGGCGGTATCGAACACGCCTGTATGCACCTGCTCTATGCCCGCTTCTTCCACAAGCTGCTGCGTGATGCAGGCCTCGTGAACAGCGACGAGCCGTTCAAGCGCCTGCTCTGCCAGGGCATGGTGCTGGCTGACGCCTTCTACTACAAAGACGAGAAGGGCGGCAACGTCTGGGTCAGCCCGACCGACGTCAAGGTAGAGCGTGACGAGAAGGGTCGCATCACCAAGGCCATCGACAACGAAGGCCGTGAGGTAATGCACTCCGGCATGACCAAGATGTCCAAGTCCAAGAACAACGGCATCGACCCGCAGCTGATGGTCGAGCGTTACGGCGCCGATACCGTCCGTCTGTTCATGATGTTCGCCTCTCCGGCCGAGATGACCCTGGAGTGGTCCGACTCCGGCGTAGAGGGGGCCCAGCGCTTCCTGCGTCGCCTGTGGCGCGTCACCTTCGAACACGTTTCCGGTGGCGCCGTTGCCGCTCTGGATGTGGCTGCTCTCACCAACGAGCAAAAAGCGGTACGCCGTGAACTGCACAAGACCATCGCCAAGGTGAGTGATGACGTGGGTCGCCGTCAGACCTTCAACACCGCCATCGCCGCCATCATGGAGCTGATGAACAATCTCTCCAAGCTGGGTTCAGAAGAGCAAGACCGCGCCCTAATGCAGGAAGCGCTGGAAGCCGTGGTAGTCATGCTCTACCCCATCACCCCGCACATCGGCTTCGAGCTGTGGAAGATGCTGGGCAAAGGCGACGACATCGATCACGCAGCCTGGCCGGTGGCCGATGAAGCGGCCATGGTCGAGACCGAGAAGCTGGTGGTGGTGCAGATCAACGGCAAGATGCGCGGCAAGCTGACCGTGCCGGCCGAGATCAGCCAGGCCGATGTCGAGAAGCTGGCAATGGCCGATGCTTCCGTGCAGAAGTTCACCGACGGGCTGACCGTGCGCAAGGTGATCTATGTACCTGGCAAGCTGCTCAATATTGTCGCTAACTGATCGGTTGCCAACTGATCATTGCCAATCTGTGACAGCAAACGGATGATAACGGCGGGCCCTGCGCCCGCCGCTTTCCCTTAATGCAAAGAGGATTTTCTATGGGCACCATCTTCACCCGCTGGATGGCCATCGTGCTGGCAGGTCTGCTGCTGCAAGGCTGCGGCTTTCACATGCGCGGCAACGGCATTCCGAGCGAGCTGATGACCATGAAGGTCGTGGGCGACAACAAGAGCGACTTCTACCGGATGGTCACCACCCGTCTGAAGGCCTCTGGCGTGACCCTGGCCGACAAGGAGGGCATTCCGGTGCTCACTCTGGGCGGCGTAGGCAGCACCAGTCAGGTCGCCTCGGTCAACGCGCTGGGGACGGACACCGAATATGTGCTGGGCTTTGGTACCCAGTTCACCATCTCGGTACCGGGCAAGCCAACTCAGGTCTTCCCCATCAACTTCAACCGCAGCTTCCTCAACAAGCCGGATGCAGCGCTCGCCTCCTCCCGTGAGCAGGAGCAGCTCAACCGCGAAATGCAGGAGCAGGCGGCCAATCAGGTGATCCGGCAGTTGAGTCAGGTCAGCTTCTGATGCGGATTTACCCGGAACAATTTGGTGACCACCTCAAAGCAGGGCTTCGGCCCTGCTATCTCGTTTTTGGCGACGAGCCCCTGCTGCGACTGGAAGCCATCGATGCCATTCGTCAGATCGCCCGCAAGCAGGGTTTCGATGAACGCCACACCTTCGTGGTAGAACAGGGGCTGGACTGGAATCAGGTCTACGATGCCTGTCAGGCCATGAGCCTCTTCTCAGCCCGCCAGATCATCGAGCTGGAGCTGCCCGCCAAGGTGGACAAGGATCTGGCCGCCCGTATCAGCGAAATCGGCAAGCAGCTTCATCCCGACCTGCTGCTGGTGTTGAGTGGCGGTCGCCTCAACCAGACCCAGATGAAGGCAGCCTGGTTCGACAAGCTCTACCAGATTGGCACCTATGTGCCGGTCAACCATCCGGAGCCCAAGTTTTTCCCCCGCTGGATGAGCGCCCGTTTTGCGCGTTTCGGCCTCAAGGCGCTGCCGGATGCCATCAACTTCATGTGCCACTCCTACGAGGGCAACCTGCTGGCCGCCAGCCAGGAGATCGAGAAGCTGACCCTGCTCTCGCCGCCCCAGCCCATCAGCGTCACCTATCTGCAAGAGACCATTATCCGCCACGCCCACTTCACCCCGTTCCAGCTGGTCGATACCCTGCTGGAGGGCAAGGTGAACCGGGCCCAGCGCATTCTGGCCGCTCTGCGGGCCGAAGGTACCGAGCCAGGGATGCTGGCCTGGACCCTCTGCCGCGAGCTGGAGCAGCTGACCGAACTGTCGCTGGCGATGCGCAACGGCCAGCCGCTGGGTGAGCACTTCAGCCGCCTGCGCATCTGGCAGAGCCGCCAGCAGCTCATTCAGCAAGCACTGACCCGACTGCCGTTTGCCAAGTTGCAGCAACTGTGGCAACTGATGGCCCAGCTGGACGATGCCCAGCGCCGCTTCGATACCGAGCAGACGTGGCTGATGCTGCAGACCATTGCCCTCGGCTTTCGTGATGGCACCCCGCTGCCGCTGGTGATGGAGAGCAGCCCGTGCTGAAGGCGCCTGTCGGTTTGCTTGGCGGCACCTTCGACCCCATCCATATCGGTCATCTGCGCCCGGCCATCGAGGCGCGCGATGCCCTCGGGCTGGCCGAAATGCGGCTGATCCCGAACCATATCCCGCCCCACCGCGCCAATCCGTTCTGCTCCAGCGAACAGCGCCTCGCCATGGTCAAGCTGGCGGCGGCGGAGAACCACCACTTTGTGGTGGATGAGCGGGAGCTGAAGCGGGATAAACCCTCTTACACCATCGATACCCTGATCGAGCTGCGTCGTGAACTGCCCGATACGCCGCTCTGTTTTCTGATGGGGATGGATTCCCTGCTGAGCCTGCCAAGCTGGCACCGCTGGCAGGAGTTGCTCGACTATGCCCATCTGGTGGTGAGCGTGCGGCCGGGCTGGCAACCGGATTATCCGACCGAGGTGGCGCAGCTGTTGGCGCGCCATCACACCACAGATGCCAACGCGCTGCATCAGCGTCTGGCCGGTCATATCTGGCTGGCGGACAACCAGCCCATCGAACTGTCAGCCACCCGACTGCGAGCCTTGCTGGATGCGGGACAAGACACCCGCTACCTCTTGCCCGAGTCGGTTGCGCACTATATTGATCAACAGGGGCTCTACCGCGCCAACCGCCGCTAGCCCCTGTCGTAATCCCGCCCCACCCGATGGGAAACGGGAGTGACCATGATATAATCCGCCGCCCTGACGCAAACGCTGCGCGCCGGAATACAGGAGAGACTCATTGCAAGGCCAAGAATTGCATGCCTTTATCATCGACAAGATCGATGACATGAAAGGCCGCGACATCATCACCCTCGATGTACGCGGCAAATCCAGCATTACTGACACCATGATCATCTGTTCCGGCAACTCCAGTCGTCACGTCAGCGCCATTGCCCACCATCTGGCCAGCGAGGCCCGCCACGCGGGTCTGGATCTGCTGAGCGTGGAAGGACAACTGAGCGGTGAATGGGTGCTGGTAGATATGGGCTCGGTGATCGTGCATGTGATGCAGGATGAACACCGTGACTTCTACCAACTGGAAAAGCTGTGGAGCGGTGCCGCTCAAATGAATACGCAATAAGAGCACAAGTGTAACGACCATGAAGATCCAGTTGATTGCGGTGGGCACCAAGATGCCCGCCTGGGTAGAGCATGGCTTCGAAGAGTATCGTCGCCGCTTCCCCAAAGACATGCCGTTTGAACTCGTCGAGATCGGCGCAGGCAAACGGGGCAAAAATGCCGACATTCCCCGCATCCTGCAGAAGGAAGGGGAAGCCATGCTGGCGGCTGCGGGGCGCTCGCGCATCGTCACCCTCGACATTCCGGGCAAGCCCTGGACCACGGAGCAGCTGGCCACCCAGCTGGAGGCATGGAAACTCGATGGCCGCGATGTTGCCCTGCTGGTAGGCGGGCCGGAAGGCTTGTCCCCCGAGTGCAAGGCTGCCGCCGAACAGAGCTGGTCACTGTCACCGCTCACCCTGCCCCATCCGCTGGTGCGGGTACTGGTGGCCGAGAGCCTCTATCGGGCCTGGAGCATCACCACCAATCATCCGTATCATAGAGAGTGAGCCATGCGTCTCTGGAGTCTCACCGCTCATATTCACCCCTATCACAGAGAGTGAACAATGCAGTTCCTGCTCTTATTGCCCCCAAGGGTCTTGAGGTAAAGGCATGCTGAAACAACGCATCGAAATGCGCGATCACAGTGCCGAGGGCAATCTGTTCTTCCGGCGCACCCTGGTAGCCTACATCGGCATCGTCGTGCTGATGCTGGTGCTGCTGGGCAATCTCTATTATCTGCAGGTCGAGTCCTACGACACCTACCAGACTCGCTCCAACTCCAACCGCATCCGCGTGGTGCCGGTGGCGCCGCCACGGGGTCTCATCTATGACGCCAACGGCGTGCTGCTGGCGGAAAACCGCCCGGTCTACAGTCTGGAAATCGTGCCGGAAGAGACCAAAGATCTCGAAAAAACCGCCGACCAGCTGATCACCCTGCTGGGTCTGCCGGAGGGCACCAAGGAGAAGTTCCTCGCCGAAGTGAAGCGCCAGCGCCGCTTCAAGCCGGTCCCCCTCTACGAGAAACTGACCGAATATCAGGTAGCCCTCTTCTCGGTCAATCAGCATAACTACCCGGGCGCCAGCATCGAGGCCTACCTCAAGCGCTACTACCCGTTTGGTGACACCCTCACCCACGCTTTGGGCTATGTGGCCAAGATCAATACCCGTGACGTGGAGCGCCTCGAGAAGGAAGAAAAACTCGCCAACTATGCGGCCACCAAGGATATCGGCAAGCAGGGGGTGGAGAAGTATTACGAGGATGAGCTGCACGGTGTGGCGGGCTATCAGGAGGTCGAGGTGAACAACCGCGGCCGGATTGTCCGTACCCTCAAGTTCCAGCCGCCTATTCCCGGCAAGGATATCTACCTCAATATCGACGTCCGGATGCAGCTCAAGGCCCAGCAACTGCTGGCCGGCCAGCGCGGCGCCATCGTGATGATGGATCCGAGAACCGGCGCCATCATCGCCATGGAGTCGAGCCCGAGCTATGACCCCAACCTGTTCGTGACCGGCATCTCCAGCGCCAACTACTCGGCGCTCCTCAACGATCCGGCGCGGCCGCTGGTGAACCGCACCACTCAGGGCATCTATGCCCCCGCCTCCACCGTCAAACCCATGATGTCAGTAATGGGGCTCAACGAGGGGGCCATTACCCCAGGCTACCGCTATTTCGGCGGCCCCAGCTTCTCCATTCCCGGTACCACCAAGAAGTTTCGCGACTGGCGCCGCTGGGGACACGGCTGGCTCGATGTCTATCGCGCCATCGAGGTCTCGGCAGATACCTATTTCTACGATCTCGCCTATCGGGTCGGCATCGACAAGATCCACAGCTACATGACCAAGTTCGGCTTCGGTCAGTACAGTGGCGTCGACCTCTATGAAGAGACCAAGGGAGTCATGCCATCCCGTGACTGGAAAATGGCCCGCTGGCGTCAGCCCTGGTATCAGGGGGACACCATCTCCATCGGTATCGGTCAGGGTTACTGGAGCGCCACGCCAATCCAGCTGGCCAAGGCGATCAGCATCCTGACCCAGAATGGCCACGATGTGACCCCGCACCTGCTCAAGAGCACCGCCTCCCAAGCGGGAGTGGTCGATGCTCCGATCAACCCGAACATGGCGCTCAAAACCAAGAGCGACAGCTACTGGCAGGTGGCGCGGGAGGGGATGTGGCGAGTGATCAACGGCCACGAAGGTACCGGCCGTCGCGCTTTTGCCAACACCCCCTATGTGGCGGCAGGCAAGTCCGGCACCGCCCAGGTGGTCAACATGAAAGAGAATCAGGTCTACAACGCCAAAACCATGAAAGTGGAGCATCGCGACAATGCCCTGTTTGTCGCCTTTGCCCCCTATGAAACACCCAAGGCAGTCGTGGCGCTGGTGCTGGAGAACGCCGGTGGTGGCAGTACCAATGCGGCCCCCGTTGCTCGCCAGATGCTGGATGCCTATCTGCTGCCCCCTGATCCGCAACTGCCACCGGCACCGGAAAAGCCGTCCCAACCGAGTGAGGTCGCTCCCAATGAGTAATTCTGCCCGCCAGCAGAGCATCTGGTACAAGCTGCATATCGACTTGCCCCTGCTGCTCGGTCTGCTGGCCGTGATGACCCTCTCCATGGTGGTGCTCTACTCCGCCTCCGGTCAGGATATGGACTCCATCGTGCGCCAGCTGGTGCGCGGCGGTCTCGCCTTTGCCCTGATGATCGGCCTGGCCCAGCTGCCCCCCTCCCTCTACGCCCGCTGGTCGGTGCCGCTGTTCGCCGTGGTGGTGCTGATGCTGATTGCGGTGGACGTGTTCGGCCACATCGGCAAGGGGGCCCAGCGCTGGCTCGATCTGGGCTTTATGAAGTTCCAGCCCTCCGAGGTGATGAAGCTCTCCATGCCGATCATGGTGGCCGCCTGGCTCAGTCGCCACTCGCTGCCACCCAAGTTCAGCCATGTGGTGATCGCCCTCATCATGGTGCTGCTGCCCACCCTGCTGATCGCCGCCCAGCCTGACCTTGGCACCTCCATTCTGGTGGCCGCCTCCGGCTTCTTCGTCATCTTCCTGGCGGGGCTCAGCTGGTGGCTGATCGGCTTGGCGGTCCTGCTGATGCTGGCCTTTATGCCGGTGCTCTGGTTCTTCCTGATGCACGACTACCAGCGCCAGCGGGTGCTGATGCTGCTCGACCCGGAGAAAGACCCGCTCGGCCGCGGCTATCACATCATCCAGTCCAAGATTGCCATCGGCTCCGGCGGCGTCTTCGGCAAGGGGTGGCTGCAAGGGACCCAGTCCCAGCTGGAATTCCTGCCCGAGCGCCATACTGACTTCATCTTCGCGGTATTTAGCGAAGAGTTCGGTCTGGTGGGGGTTGCCCTGCTGCTGGTGCTCTACCTCTACGTCATCAGCCGCTGCCTCTTTATCTCGATGCAGGCCCAGAACAGCTTCGAGCGACTGCTGGGTGGTGCCATCACCCTCACCTTCTTCGTCTATGTGTTCGTCAACATGGGCATGGTAAGCGGCATCCTGCCGGTGGTAGGTGTGCCCCTGCCGCTGGTGAGCTATGGCGGCACCTCCATGGTGACCCTGATGGCCGGATTCGGTATCCTGATGTCCATCCAGACTCATAGAAGACTGCTTGCCTGATGAGACGGGTTGGATTGCTGCTCTCTCTCGTCACAACTATGGCAACCGCCGCCGTGGCGCCGGATCGGTTGGCCCTGCTCGCCGAACAGCAGCAAGTGCCGCTGGCCGAGTTGCAGGCGGCGGTGGCCAGCGCCCGGCTAAGGCAGGAGGTGCTCGACACCATCAGCAAGCCGTGGGAGGCCAAGCCCTGGCATCGCTACCGGCCGCTGTTCGTTACCCCGGATCGGATCCGTGATGGCCAGCAGTTCTGGCAGCAACATGCCGAAACGCTGGCCCGCGCGGAGCAGACCTATCGGGTGCCCGCCTCGCTCATCGTGGCCATCATCGGAGTCGAGACCTTCTACGGTCGCCAGATGGGCCGCCATCCGGTGCTCGATAGCCTCTACACCCTGGGGTTTCACTACCCCAAGCGGGCCGACTTCTTTGCCAAGGAGTTTGCCCAGCTGGTGGTGCTGGCCAAAGAGGAAGGGTGGCAACTCGATGCCCTCAAGGGCTCCTATGCCGGCGCCATGGGGATGGGGCAGTTCATGCCCTCCAGCTACCGCCACTACGCCGTCGATTTTGACGGGGATGGCAAGCGGGATCTGTTTGCCAACCCGGTCGATGCCATCGGCAGCGTGGCCAACTATTTTGCCAGCCACCAGTGGCGCTGGGGCGAATCCGTGGTGGAACCGGCCCAGATCGGGTTGATGGCAGTCGAACCTCTACTCAGGCCTGAGCCCGAGTTAACACAACAGTGGTCAGAACTGGCGGCGGCAGGGATTGAGCTCGCCACGCCGCTGGCCCCACAGACGCCGGTCAAGTTACTGGCGTTTGCCCAAGCCGATGGACCGGAATACTGGGTCGCACGGCATAACTTTTATGTGATCACCCGTTACAATCGCAGCCCACTCTATGCGATGGCGGTGTATCAACTTAGCCAAGCCATTCAGGAAGCGTATGCATCTTCGTCACAAACTCCTCCCGCTCAGCCTGAGCTTGTTGCTGGCCGCCTGTAGCAGCCAGCCGGAACAGAGCGCCCCCGTCGAGCCGCAAGCACCGGTCAGCAAGCCACCCGTTATCGAGATCCCGCAAGCCACCGGCGCCATTCCGCGCCCCGAGCCCCTGAGTGCCAGCGGCAACCGGGACTACTGGATCGGCAAGCAAAAGCACGAGGTGTGGCGCGACATCAAACACTACAGCGAAGAGGGCACCGCCAGCTGGCTGTCGCCGGATCTGGACGGCCAGAAGACCGCCAACGGCGATGTGCTGGACAGCAAGCTGTTCAGTGCCGCCCACCGCAACCTGCCCATCCCGAGCTATGTGCGGGTCACCAATCTGGACAACGGGCTGGAGACCATAGTGCGGGTCAACGATCGCGGTCCATTCAACAGCCCGCGCCTGATCGACCTCTCCTACGCAGCGGCCAAGCAGCTGGAGATGGTCGATAGCGGTGAGGCCCGAGTACGGCTGGAGCTGATCAGCGACACTCCGGATCAGATGGTGATCATGGAGCCGATGAAGCCCATCGAAATGACTCCGACCACTCCGGCTGCGGCCTCCAACACGCTGTCGCAAGATGGCTTCCTGGGTGAACCGACCGCACTGGCGATGGCTACACCCGCTGCCGACCCCGCTCCCGTCAAGGCGCCCGCCGCCAAGCCAGCCAAAGCGGCACCTGTCAAATCAACGACAGCCAAGGCCGCAGCGCCCGCCAGCAGTGGTGACGGCAAGATGATCCAGGTACTGGCCAGCGGCTCCCGGGATCGGGCCGAGGCGATGGGCAAGGTGATGACCCAGCGTTATGGCGTGCCCTACCGAATCGATGCTCATGGCGCCATTTTCCGGGTGCTGATTGGCCCGGTCGCCGCCGACCAGCAGGCAAGTGTGCTGGAAAAAGTACGTCAGGGCGGGCTGGAACAGGCCTTTATCGTGCCCTGATCGCCCCCTTTTGCCGCGGATGTGACTAACCGCTTACTCACTGTCATCACGTCGTTTTATGGCGTGATGACAGGGAGTGATGGATAAAAAACCAGTTCTGATTGCCATCTCGGGCTATAACCTGCGGGCGCATCTGGTATAGTTAGGCCCGCATTTTATCCCCATCTGGCTCGCAGGAATTTCAAGATGTCCAAATTTGCCCGTTCAGTTCTTCTGGCCTCACTGATCAGCGTAACCGCCCAGGCCAATACGCCGGTGCCGACACCGACCCCGAATGCCATGCCCATGGTGGTTCCCGCCGCGCCGGAGATCTCCGCCAAGGCCCATATTCTGATCGACTACTACTCAGGTCAGGTGCTGGCCGAGCAGAACGCCGAAGAGCGTCTGCCGCCCGCCAGTCTGACCAAGATGATGACCTCCTACATCATCGGCCAGGAGCTGCTGAAGGGGAACATCAAGCGCACCGACATGGTGACCATCAGCCAGAACGCCTGGTCCAAGAACTACTCCGACTCTTCCAAGATGTTTATCGAGGTGGGCAAGCAAGTCTCCGTCGATGACCTGAACAAGGGCATCATCATCCAGTCCGGCAACGACGCCTGCGTCGCCATGGCCGAGTTCCTTGCAGGCAGCACCGACTCCTTCGCCAGCCTGATGAACAGCTGGGCCGCCAAGCTCGGCATGAATGACAGCCACTTCATGAACCCGCACGGTCTGGATGCGGAAGGTCACTACAGTACCGCTCACGATATGGCCCGTCTGGGTCAGGCGCTGATCCGCGACCTGCCGGAGGAGTACAAGATCTACTCCCAGAAATCCTTCGTCTTCAACGGCATCACCCAGCACAACCGCAACCGCCTGCTGTGGGATCAATCCCTGCAGGTGGATGGCATCAAGACCGGCCACGTCAGTCAGGTCGGCTATAACCTGGTCTCCTCTGCCACCAACAACGAAGGCATGCGCCTGATCGCCGTGGTACTGGGCGCCAGCAGCGAGGCCTCCCGCGCCGCCGAGAGCAAAAAACTGCTCACCTACGGCTTTCGCTTCTTCCAAAGCCTGACCCCGTACAAGGCGGGCACCGAGCTGGTCACCCAGAAGATCTGGATGGGCGACAAACCGGAAGTGAAACTGGGCGTCGACAAAGATGTCTCCGTGCTGGTCACCCGCGGTCAGGGCAACAACCTGAAGGCTGACTTCCAGCTCGACAGCGAGCTGAAAGCGCCGCTGGCCAAAGGTCAGCGCGTCGGTACCGTGTTCCTGAAACAGGGTGACAAAGAGATCAAGCAGGTGCCGCTGGTCGCCCTGGAAGGGGTGCAGGAAGGTGGCTTGATGAGCCGTCTGTGGGACTACCTGGTACTGCTGGTCACCAGCTGGTTCAAGTAATCCAACGCACAATCCTCACCAAACAGCGGCGCCAACAGGCGCCGCTGCTGTCTGTGACCGGCAAAGGCAGTGAATAACCCTGTAAACTGCAGGTTCCGCCTTACCCTGATTTGTGGTAAAAAGCAGCACTTCCATCCTTGTCTGACCGATCCTGGCCTTGATCCCGGTCCGGGCAGCGCCCATATAGTTATGAGCCGTGCCCATATAGACTTGAAATGGCGGCCTCCACGGGCCATCGGCCACTAGCCATCCAAGATGAAGTCATCCCGGTGATGACGCAAAAGGTGAGTAAATGAATACCAAGTTTGATGAACTGCTGGAGTTTCCCTGCAAATTCCCGTTCAAGGTACTCGGCGTTGCCGACCCGGCACTGCCGGAAATGGTGGTTGAAGTGCTGCAGCAGCACGCCCCCGGCACCTACAGCCCGACAGTCCAGCCCAGCTCCAAGGGCAACTACCACTCGGTCCGCGTGACCGTGACTGCCCAGAGCAAAGAGCACATCGAAGCGATGTACCACGCCCTTGGCAAGATCGAGCTGGTGAAATACGTACTGTAATTTCTCTCTCGCCCCGTTCTGCGGGGCGACTGTTTTTGGCCGCAGCACGCCGCGAGGACGCCATGTCATCCCAGATCCCCGCCCAGTCCAGTCTGATTGTCAGGCAGCTGGGTCGCCGCCCCTACCAGCCGGTATGGGACGCCATGAAAGCCTTCACCGACAACCGCACCAGCGACACCCCAGACGAGTTCTGGGTGGTCGAGCACGATCCCGTCTACACCCAGGGCCAGGCCGGCAAGGCCGAACACCTGCTCAATCCGGGCAATATCCCGGTGGTGCAGAGCGATCGCGGCGGTCAGGTGACCTATCACGGCCCGGGCCAGCTGGTGCTCTACGTACTGGTGGATGTCCGCCGCTGCAAATTCTCGGTTCGCGAGCTGGTGACCGCGCTGGAGACAGCCATCATCAACACCCTCGCCAAAAGCGATATCCAGGCCTATGCCAAGGCCGATGCCCCTGGGGTCTATGTGAAAAATGACCTTGGCATGGAGGCAAAACTGGCCTCGCTGGGTCTGCGCATCCGCAAGGGGTGCTCGTTCCACGGGCTGGCCCTCAACATCAACATGGACATGACCCCCTTCCTGCACATCAATCCGTGCGGCTATGCGGGCATGGCCATGACCCAGACCAGCGCCCTGGGCGGCCCGCAAAGCGTGGCCGAGGCGCAATCCATTCTGGTGGCCGAACTGGCCAACCTGATTGGCTACCAAACAATAACAAACACCGAGAGTGAATCATGAGCAAACCCGTTCGTATGGAGCCGGGCGTCAAGCTGCGCGATGGCGACAAGATGGCCCTGATCCCGGTGAAATTCATGCCGGATCCCAACGAAGAACTCCTTCGCAAGCCGGACTGGATGCGGATCAAGCTGCCCCCCTCCAGCCAGAAGATCGAACACATCAAGAGCACCCTGCGCAAGAACAAGCTGCACTCGGTCTGTGAAGAGGCCTCCTGCCCCAATCTGGCGGAGTGCTTCAACCACGGCACCGCCACCTTCATGATCATGGGCGCCATCTGCACCCGTCGCTGCCCCTTCTGCGACGTGGCCCACGGCCGCCCGCTGGCACTCGATCCGGAAGAGCCGAAGAAGCTGGCGCTGACCATCAAGGAGATGAACCTCAAGTATGTGGTGATCACCTCGGTGGACCGCGACGATCTGCGCGACGGCGGTGCCCAGCACTTCGCCGACTGCATCCGCGAGATCCGCGAGCACAGCCCGCAGACCCGCATCGAGATCCTGACTCCGGACTTCCGTGGCCGGATGGAGCAAGCGCTGGAGGTGTTCCGCGAGACCCCGCCGGACGTCTTCAACCACAACCTGGAAACCGCGCCGCGCATGTATCGCGTCGCCCGCCCGGGTGCCGACTACAAGTGGTCGCTGGAGCTGCTGCGCCGCATCAAGGAGATGCACCCTCACGTACCGACCAAATCCGGTCTGATGATGGGTCTTGGCGAGACCAACGAAGAGATCGTCGAGGTACTCAAGGATCTGCGCGCCCACGGCGTCAACATGCTGACCCTGGGTCAGTATCTGCAGCCAAGCCGCCACCACCTGCCGGTGAAACGCTACGTGCCGCCAGCAGAGTTTGACGAGCTGAAAGATGTCGCCATGGAGCTGGGCTTTACCCACGCCGCCTGCGGTCCTTTCGTTCGCTCTTCCTACCATGCTGATCTGCAAGCCAAGGGCGAAGAGGTCAAATGATCTCGTACGACAGGGAGGCCAAATAACTTCCTCCCTCGCAATGGAAAAGAGCGCCTATTGGCGCTCTTTTTGTTGGTATCACTGACAGTTGCAGCTTGATGTACTCATCAGCCGTGGTCGAAGATCCCCTGCTGATGCCAGCGTTGCAGCTGGGCCAGCACCCGGGTCTCCCGCGCCGTCCACTGGGGACAGGGCCCCGCCAGCTGGGTCTTGTTGGTCTGCAGCGCTTCGTCGAGGGCAAACCAGCCGGGCACGAAGCCAAGGCGGATCTCGTAGGGCTGCGGCTGCGGGGCCACCAGCTGATCGCCAATCCGGCACAAGTAGTAGAGCGAGCGGATGCAGTAGGCATCGAACCCCGGCTCGCGGGCGGCGCGATATTCACGGGTCTCGCCAAGCAGGCCCCCCACTTCCCGCAGCTCGGCACCACACTCCTCCAGCAGCTCACGAGCGAGCGCCACATGGTGGCTCTCCCCCGCTTCAATACCGCCCCCGGGGAACATCAGATCGCCGTTGACCCGGGAGTGAACGAGCAGCAGCTCGTCGCCACGGGGCACCACGGCTCGCACCGTGAGGCGCTCAAGCGTGCGGCCATCGGTACGTACCTCGCCATGAATGAAAGAGAGATCGAACGGATTGGGCCAGCAGCTGGCCGGAGAGAACGTCGTCATCACTGCCTCAGGGCCGGTAATTGCCATGCTTGAGCTGCTCGACAATTTCGGCCGCCCGCACATCGTAGCCATCCTGCTCTGTCTTGCTCAGGGTGTGGTAGATGCCAAAACGCTTGGCTGAGACCTCGGGGCTATCCTGAAACGACTCGCTCACCTTGCCCCACAGATAGGCCAGCCCGTACTGTTTCTGGCCCATATAGAGGGTGCTGAGGGAGGTGAATATGCGGCTGTTCACCTTATCTCCCTCCTGATAGAGGGAGAGGCCGTGCTGCAGGGTGGCGATGGCCTTTTCGG
Source organism: Aeromonas sp. Y289-2 (assembly GCF_027705925.1). NCBI lineage: Bacteria > Pseudomonadati > Pseudomonadota > Gammaproteobacteria > Aeromonadales > Aeromonadaceae > Aeromonas > Aeromonas sp. Y289-2. The sequence goes on along the minus strand of NZ_JAPDCH010000003.1, from coordinate 176,089 downwards.
GGTCGCTCTTGGCGTAGATACCGCCGAGCGCCAGTTGCAGCTCGGGTTCATCCAGCGCCTTGGTGCCTTCCAGCGCCATAAACTGCTGACGAGCCAACTCGTTGGTGTTGTTGGTCCAGTGCCAGAGCAGCAGGTAGGGATCTTGCGAATTGCGGGTCGCGGCATCGAGCTGAGCCAACTGCTCCCCGGCCGCCAGCATGCCCTCGACCCGTGGACTCTTCTGCTCGCGGGCATTCTTGTATTCAATGCTGGTGGAGCGCTCGGCGCATTTGAGATAGCGCTCAAGGTTGCGCATCAGCTCGTACTTGCGCCGATCCGTCCCCTCCTCATTGAGATAGAAGCGACTGCGGATCACATCGGTACGCTCGTAGCGACACCAGCCATCGTCCACCAGATCCTGGCAGAGCTCGGGATGATTGCCACAGATGTTGTGGATCCGATCGTCATTGCAGCCAGCCACGGCAAGGCCGACTGAAAGCATGATGAAGGTCTGTCGCAGGGGGAAATTGGCCATGGTTCACATCTTGTTGGTAACGCGGGTTGGTAACAACTGGCGCCTTTACGGGCCACCTCCGGCTAGCAAACCGGTTACATATCCATTACAATGCGCGCGCCATATAAGGCCGCGATTGCAGAATAATATAACGAAATATACACCCCTACACTGATCTGCATTCGACGAATTTTCTATTTACACCAACAACGTGAAATAAAGGATCTGGTCAATGACCCACGAGCACTACTTGCAAGCGTGGCAGGAGAGCCAGGAGCTCGCCGAAGCCATGCAGCCCTTGATTGGTCGCCTCTACCGACAACAAGGGGTCGAGATCACCCTCTACGGCCGCCCGCTGCAAAACGCCTCCACCATCGATATCCTCAAGGCCCACCGGGTCGTCCGCCGCCACCAGGGCGCTCCCCTCCCCATCCAGCAAAGCTTCCCCCTGCTTCAGGCCATCGTTGCCCTCAAACCCACCGCCGCCGAGGTTGACCTTGGCAAGCTGGCAGTCGGCTACTGGCAGGATCATCAGGATGAAGCGGGGATCGAGGACTATCTGCAAGCGCGACTGGCACCGGCCCTTGGCCGCAGCCAGATGCCGCAGCCGACCGACGTGGTGCTCTACGGCTTTGGCCGCATCGGCCGCCTGCTGGCCCGCCTGCTGATCGAGCGCACCGGCGCTGCCAATCCGCTGCGTCTGCGCGCCATCGTGGTACGCGGTGGTCGCGACGGGGATCTGGAGAAACGCGCCAGCCTGCTGCGCCGCGACTCGGTGCATGGCCCCTTCAACGGCTCCATCGAGGTGGATGTGGAACGCAGCGCCATCATCGCCAACGGCACCTTCATTCAGGTGATCTACGCCAATAGCCCGGCCGACATCGACTACACCGCCTACGGCATTCACGATGCGCTGATCGTCGACAACACCGGCGTCTGGCGTGACGAGGCAGGCCTCTCCGAGCACTTGAAGGCGCGCGGTACCGGCAAGGTGCTGCTGACCGCCCCCGGCAAAGGGGAGATGAAAAACGTGGTGTTCGGGGTCAACCATGAGGTGATAGGCCCGGGTGACAGGATCATCTCCGCCGCCTCCTGTACCACCAACGCCATCACCCCGGTGCTCAAGGTGATGCAGGAGCGGTTCGGCATCCGCCACGGCCACGTGGAGACGGTCCACTCCTACACCAACGATCAGAACCTCATCGACAACTATCACAAAGGCGAGCGCCGCGGTCGCAGCGCAGCTCTCAATATGGTGATGACCAGCACCGGCGCCGCCAAGGCGGTGGCCAAGGCGCTGCCCGAGCTCAAGGGCAAGCTGACCGGCAACGCCATCCGGGTGCCGACCCCCAATGTGTCGCTGGCGATTATCAATCTGTCGCTGGAGCAGGCCACCGATCGGGAGAGCCTCAACGCCTATCTGCAGCAGATGGCGTTAAGCTCGGCCCTGCACCGCCAGATTGACTTCAGCGCCAGCACCGAGCTGGTCTCCTCCGACATGGTGGGTTCCCGTTATGCGGGCATCGTTGACTCCCAGGCGACCATCGCCGAGGGGGATCACTGCGTGCTCTACGTATGGTATGACAACGAGTTCGGGTACAGTTGTCAGGTAGTGAGGGTGATGGAGCAGATGGCTGGCGTAGTCCGCCAGGATCTACCGGCATAGCCCGCCAGGAGCTGCCGGGCTGACCCCGAAGTTTATGGCTCAATAGTTCAAGGAGAAGGCCGGATGTCGTTTCAACAGGGTGAGTTTTTACAAGCAATCAGGCAGATGCCCGCAGAGGTGTACGAGCGGCTCAAGACCGCAGTCGAGCTGGGCAAGTGGCCCGATGGCAAGCCCCTGACCGACGAGCAGAAGGCCACGTCGCTGCAAGCCGTGATGGCCTGGCAGGCGATGCATCTCGACAACCCCGAGCACATGAACATAGGTCGTGACGGCGAGATCGTGATGAAGAGCAAGAGCGAGCTCAAGCGTCAGTATCGCGACGAGGAAGAGATAGTACGGGTCGACCTCAACCACTGAACCTGACCCGGCAGGCCGCTCGCGGCGGCCACAACAGAGAGGGGAGCCATGATGGCTCCCCTCTTTTTTCCTATCGATGCCGAGTGACTCATCCCCCTCATCCCCAACCCTTCTCCCGCTAGGGGGAGAAGGGAGCAGGCTCGCACCTGCGAACAGTGAACGGGCCACCTGCCAACGCTCTTCATGGCAAGCCTCGAGGCCAACCGCACCTCGCTCTATCCCCTCTCCCGCCGGGAGAGGGTTAGGGTGAGGGGGAAACCAGTCAGGGGGTCAGCTCCCCACGCAGGGACTGCTGCATCAGCTCGCGAATGCGGTGGGAGGGCAAGTCCTGGCTCAGCAGGAAGTGCAGCTTGGTGAGCGCCGCTTCGGCGGTCATGTCAAAGCCCGAGATCACCCCGGCCCGCGACAGGGCGTTGCCGGTGGCATAACCCCCCATATTGACCTTGCCATGCAGGCACTGGCTCAGGTTGACGATGATGACGCCGCGAGCGGAAGCCTCGGAGAGCAGCGCCAGCATGGCCGGGTTTTGCGGCGCATTGCCGACCCCGAACGACAGCAGGATCAGCGCCTTCACCGGCTGTTGCAGGATGTTGGCGATCACCTCACTGGAGATACCCGGATAGAGGGTCACCACGCCGATGGGCTGGGGAGTGATGTCGTGCAGCACCAGCGGCCGAGCGGAGGGCACACCCAGCTCACCCGCTTCCAGCGAGATGGCGATCCCGGCGTTGAGCAACGGCGGATAGTTGGGGGAGTCGAAGGCGTGGAAGCCGTCGGCGTGCACCTTCTTGCTACGGTTGCCGCGATAGAGCTGATTGTTGAAGAACAGCGTCACCTCGTGGATCGGGTAGTTGGCCGCAATATAGAGGGCGTTGAGCAGGTTCTGCTGACCGTCGGAGCGCAGCTCGGCCAGCGGGATCTGGGAGCCGGTGATGATGACCGGCTTGTGCAGATCTTCCAGCATGAAGGAGAGCGCCGAGGCGGTGAACGACATGGTGTCGGTACCATGCAGGATCACAAAACCATCGTATTTCTCGTAGTTGTCGCGAATATCCTCGGCGATGCGCTGCCAATCCGCCGGGGTCATGTCGGAGGAGTCGATGAGGGGCGCATACTCGTGGATATGGTAATCCGGCATCTCGGGGCGGTGGAACTCGGGCATCCGCGCCAGACAGTCTTCCATAAAGCCCGCCATCGGCACGTAGCCGTGATCGGAACGCTGCATCCCAATGGTGCCGCCTGTGTAGGCAATGTAGATAGACTTCTTCACACCCTCTCCTCTTGATGAAGTGAACACCGCCGGAACATGAACCATGTCGGGGTGAACCACAATGTCAACGCCCGCCAGCGCCTCTGCGTGCAGCGGAAACCGGCGAATTATAGAGACTGGCGCCCCAAATGACAGCCGTTCCATGCACCCTTTTCGGCTTTTCTGCCCTCTACCTACATAGTGTTAAATATCACAATAAACCACTAAAACGAGCATTAATACGACAAAGATGGAATTAAACGATGCTTTTTGCTACAATCCACCGGATTTTACTAAAATCCCATCTGGATGCCTGAGCATTTCAGGCCCGCACAAGCCCCATCTTTCCTGGGGCGGGGAGATGTTTCCCCTTCTTTGCTGGCACATAAGCCACACTGTTTTCATCCCGGCTGAATCTGTAAGTCTTTTGCTATGAAAGACACAGCCAATCAACATGGGAGTACTGAATGTTACAACTTGATTCCTACGCAACGCTGGTCGCTGCCACTCTGGTATTGCTGCTTGGCCGGGTGTTGGTTACCCGAGTCGGGCTGCTGCGTACCTTCAACATCCCCAAACCGGTAGCAGGCGGCCTGGTGGTCGCGCTGGTACTGCTGCTGCTGCGCTCCACCCTGCAAATGGAGCTGCAATTTGATACCAGTCTGCAAACCCCGCTGATGTTGGCCTTCTTCGCCTCCATCGGTCTCTCCGCCGATCTCGCCAGCCTGAAACGCGGCGGCAAGGCGGTGGTTACCTTCCTGATGGTGGTCACCGGCCTGCTGCTGGTGCAGAACAGTCTGGGTGTCGGTCTGGCGACCCTGCTCGGTCTGGATCCCCACATGGGGCTGCTGGCAGGCTCCATCACTCTCTCCGGCGGCCACGGCACCGGGGCGGCCTGGAGCGCTACCTTCTCCGAGAAATACGGCGTGCAATCCGCCGCTGAGCTCGCCATCGCCTGTGCCACCTTCGGTCTGGTGCTGGGCGGCCTGATCGGTGGTCCCGTCGCTCGCTATCTGGTGAAGAAAGTGCAGGTGCCCGGTGAGGAGCACAATCAGGATGAGGCCCCACAGGGCTTCGAAATGCCCGACATGGAGCGCCCCCTCACCACTTTCAGCGTTATCGAGACGCTGGCGCTGATCGCCATCAGCCTCAAGGGAGGCGAGCTGCTCTCCGCCTCGCTCAAAGGGGGCGCCTTCGAGCTGCCGATCTTTGTCTGCGTGCTGTTTGTCGGCGTGCTGCTGCGCAACGTCCTGACCCTGCTGAACTGGCATGAGGTGAGCGATCGCGAGGTCTCCCTGCTAGGCAACGTCAGCCTGTCGCTGTTTCTCGCCATGGCACTGATGAGCCTGAAACTGTGGGATCTGGCCAGCCTGGCGCTGCCCATCTTCATTTTGCTGGCCGCACAGACCGTGGCGATGGCGCTCTACGCCATCTTCGTCACCTTCCGGGTGATGGGTAAAAATTACGATGCAGCCGTGCTGGCGGCGGGTCACTGTGGCTTTGGCCTGGGGGCCACCCCGACAGCCATCGCCAACATGCAAGCCATTACCCAGCGCTTCGGTCCCTCCCACCTGGCGTTTCTGGTGGTGCCCATGGTGGGCGCCTTCTTTATCGACATCATCAACGCCATGGTGATCAAGCTGTTTATGGCGATGCCGTTCCTGTAATTCCCTTTCCGTCAGACGTATATGATCAGAGCCCACCTTTCGGTGGGCTCTTTGTTTGTTATGGACTCGCCAGCTGACGCAGGCAGAACCGGGGCTCGTATCCGCCACCAGAGTGACCCGCGAGCAACCTAGACAGCCCGAAATCACCAAGCCCGCACACCCTCCGAACAACAAAAAGCCCCGCACTCGACAGAGGACGGGGCTTGTTTATCTCAGCCGGAACAGACCGTGAGTTGCACCTTACAGGATAAAGGTCGACACCTGCTGGTTAAGGTCAGCTGCACGCCCTTTGAGGCTGTGGGCCTGATCCAGATCGCGCATGGCGGCGGCGGTGATCTCGTCACTCACATCCTTGATGGCGGTGGTGTTCTGGGTGATCTCGCCGGTCACCTGGGTCTGCTCCTCGGCGGCAGTGGCGATCTGACCCGCCATGTCGGAGATGAGGGAGATGGCGCTGGTGATCTCTTCCAGTGCGCGCACCGCCTGATCCGCATCCTGCACGCTGTTGTCCGCCAGCCCCTGACTGGTCTGCATCAGGCTCACCGCACGGGCGGTAGTCTGTTGCAGGGTCTCGATGGTGGACTGGATCTGCTGGGTGGAGTCCTGGGTACGGCGCGACAGTACCCGCACCTCATCAGCCACCACCGCAAAACCACGCCCCTGCTCACCGGCACGGGCCGCTTCAATGGCTGCGTTCAGCGCCAGCAGGTTGGTCTGCTCGGCAATCCCCTGAATGGTGGAGAGAATGCTGGTGATCGCCTGCGCGTGACGGCTCAGCTCGCCGATCACCTCGGTCGCCTGCCCCACCTCTTCAGCCAGACCATTGATGGACTGGCGGGTCTTGTTGACCAGCATCTTGCCCTGCTCACTGCTCTGGGCAGATTGCTGGGCAGCGGCGGCGGTATTCTCGGCGTTGCCGGCGATCTCCATGGTAGCGCTCGCCATCTCGGTGACCGCAGTGGCGACCATGGTCACCTCTTGCTGCTGACGCTGCAGCTCGTCCACCGCGGCCTGGTTGGTCACCAGACTGCGCTCGGCATCGGCGTTCAACTCGTTGGCCAGCTGACGGATATTGCCGATCAGCTGATGCTGGCTGCCGACGAAACGGTTGAAGCTGTTGGCCAGTTGGCCCACTTCGTCGTTGGCGTCGATCTTGATGCGCTGGGTCAGATCGCCGTTACCATCGGCAATGCGGGCCAACGCCTGGGAGACCTTGGTGAGCGGGCCAAGCAGCATGCTGACCAGCCAGGAGATAGCGAGGATGCTACCCACCAGCACCAGTAGCGCCATCCCCAGCTGGGTCATCAGCAGGGAGGAGAGCGGCGCTTCCAGCGCGGCCTTGTCAAGCACCAGCACCAGTTCCCAATCCGTGTCGGGGATATCAGCCGCCCACAGCAGCTTGTCGCGACCTTCGCTGTCGAAGTAGGCCGGAACCAGATCCTTGCTCGACTTGCTCTGCTCGATCAGCGCGTTGGTCAGATCGTTGTCGATCTCGCTGGCCGGTTTCATCGCCTTGGCTGCATCCTTGTAGGCGATGATGGTGCCATCCTTGTGCATCATGATGGCGAAACCATCGGCAGGCAGCTGCATCTTGGTCACGTCTTCCACCAGCGAGGCGATGGAGAGGTCACCACCGACGACCCCGCCAGAAACCGGCTGGGCCAGGGTCACCACCATGATGTTGTAAGCCACGTCGAGATAGGGTTTGGTGACAATCAGGCCACCTTTGCTCATCGCCTCCTGATACCAGCCGCGGGAGCGCGGGTCGTAGCCATCGCGGTTGATGGAGGGATCGGAGTCATTCATCTTGCCGCTGCTCTCACCGAAATAGGTGAGCTGGAAACGGCCGGAAACTTGTGCCTGTTGCAAGGCATTCAGGGGGTCGGCACCGGCCTTGTTGCCGAGCGCCTGGATCACGTCGCGACGGGCGGCGAGCCAGTCGCTGACACGCTCGGCCTGCTGGGTACCCAGCCGCTGCAACTGCTCCTGGCTGCCTTGCAGCAACAGGGACTTCTGGCTGCTATAGCTCTGCCAGGAGAGCAACAAAATCACCAACGAAAGGGCGATCACCACTGACAACAGTATCTTCTGCTTGAGTGACAGGTTTTTCATCATGTGTTCTTCTTATTGAGGTGAGGAGCGGGTTTTTCCCTAAATTGCACAACACTACACGTAGTCATTAGCGACCCGAATGGCCAAAACTGAACCTGAAAATGGGTCGGCGGGCGATATTTTCTACCGAGGTGGAGAAAAGTGCACCAGAAATTGACGGCATGAGCCGCACAAGCCAAGGCAACCCTGTTTATTCCTTCCACAATTGGCTAGAATATCCCGTTTTTAAATCACATCGACCCTGAGAGTTTTCACGATGTTCGAAGTTAATCCCGTATTAAATAAACTTAAGGAGCTGTCTGAGCGGACCGAGCTTCTTAGGGGGTACCTTTGACTATGACGCCAAGAAAGAGCGTCTAGAAGAGGTCAACGCCGAGCTGGAACAGCCGGACGTATGGAATGAACCCGAGCGCGCACAGGCGCTGGGCAAAGAGCGCGTTGCGCTGGAAAACGTGGTCGGCACCATCGACACCCTGACCCAGGGCGTGGATGACGTCGAGATGCTGGTGAGCCTGGCCGTGGAAGGGGAAGACGAAGAGACCTTCAACGAAGCCATCGCCGAATCCGAACAACTGGAAGCCAAGCTGGTGGATCTCGAGTTCCGCCGCATGTTCTCCGGCCAGCACGACGGCTCCGACTGCTATATCGATATTCAATCCGGCTCCGGTGGTACCGAAGCACAGGATTGGGCCAACATGGTACTGCGCATGTACCTGCGCTGGGGCGATGCCCACGGTTACAAGCCCGAGCTGATTGAATGCTCCGAAGGCGACGTGGCCGGTATCAAATCCGCCACCATCAAGTTCACCGGCGAATATGCGTTCGGCTGGCTGCGTACCGAAACCGGCGTACACCGTCTGGTTCGCAAGTCCCCGTTCGATTCCGGTGGCCGCCGTCACACCTCCTTCTGTTCTGTGTTCGTCTACCCCGAGATCGACGACGATATCGATATCGAGATCAACCCGGCAGATCTGCGGATCGACGTCTACCGCGCCTCCGGTGCCGGTGGTCAGCACGTTAACCGAACCGAATCCGCAGTGCGTATTACCCACGTTCCGACCGGTGTCGTGGTACAGTGCCAGAACGACCGTTCCCAGCACAAAAACAAAGACCAGTGTATGAAGCAGCTGAAAGCCAAGCTCTACGAGCTGGAAATTCAGAAGCAGAACGCTGAGAAACAAGCCCTGGAAGAGACCAAGTCTGATATCGGTTGGGGCAGCCAGATCCGTTCCTATGTGCTGGATGACTCCCGTATCAAGGATCTGCGCACCGGCGTCGAAACCCGTAATACCCAATCGGTGCTCGACGGTGACTTGGACAAGTTTATCGAAGCCAGCCTGAAATCAGGTCTGTAAACAAGCAGGAATCACCATGTCTGAACAAACCATCACTCCGGAAGTCGACCAAACTCTCGAACTCAACAACGAGATGACCGAGCGTCGTTCCAAGCTGGCCGCCCTGCGCGCCCAGGGTAATCCTTTCCCCAACGACTTCCGTCGCGACAGCCTCTCTGGCGATCTGCACGCAGAGTTCGACGACAAAAGCGCCGAGGAGCTGACGAGCCTGGGTAAACGGGTGAAGATTGCCGGTCGCATCATGACCCGCCGGATCATGGGCAAGGCTTCTTTCGCCACCCTGCAGGACATGGCCGGCAAGATCCAGGTCTACGTCACCCGTGACGACCTGCCGGAAGGTTTCTACAACGAGCAGTTCAAGAAGTGGGATCTGGGCGACATCGTGGGTGTCGAAGGTACCCTGTTCAAGACCCAGACCGGTGAGCTCTCCGTTCACGTTTCCGATATCCGCCTGCTGACCAAGGCGCTGCGTCCGCTGCCCGAGAAGCACAAAGGCCTGACCGACCAGGAAGCTCGCTGCCGCCAGCGCTACCTGGATCTGATCGCCAACGAAGAGTCCCGCAAGACCTTCATGATCCGCACCCAGGTGGTTGCCGGTATCCGCAAGTTCTTCAACGAAAAGCGCTTCATGGAAGTGGAAACCCCGATGATGCAAGTCATCCCGGGTGGTGCCTCCGCGCGTCCGTTCGTCACTCACCACAATGCGCTGGACATCGACATGTACCTGCGTATCGCTCCGGAGCTCTATCTGAAGCGTCTGGTGGTCGGTGGTTTCGAGCGTGTCTACGAGATCAACCGCAACTTCCGTAACGAAGGTATCTCGGTGCGTCACAACCCCGAGTTCACCATGATCGAGTTCTACATGGCCTACGCCGACTACATCGATCTGATGGACCTGACCGAAGAGCTGCTGCGCACCCTGGCGCAGGACATCCTGGGCGACACCAAGATCCGTTACGCCAAAGAGGGCGAAGAGGGCCTGACCATCGATTTCGGTCAGCCATTCCAGCGCCTCACCATGGTCGAGTCCATCCTGAAGTTCAACCCGGATGTAACTCTGGACGATCTGGCTACCCTCGAGAGCGCCAAGGCCGTTGCCAAGCGTCTGCACATCGAGCTGATGAAGGGTTGGGAGCTGGGCCACGTGATCACCGCGATCTTCGAAGAGACCGTGGAGCACATGCTGCTGCAACCGACCTTCATCACCGAGTACCCGGCCGCCGTTTCTCCGCTGGCTCGTCGCAACGACGTGAACCCGGATGTAACCGACCGCTTCGAATTCTTCATCGGTGGCCGCGAGCTGGCCAACGGCTTCTCCGAGCTGAACGATGCAGAAGACCAGGCCAAGCGCTTCCAGGATCAGGTTGATCAGAAAGAAGCAGGCGACGACGAAGCCATGTTCTACGACGCCGACTTTGTCACCGCACTGGAACATGGCCTGCCGCCGACTGCCGGTCAGGGTATCGGTATCGACCGTCTGGTGATGCTGTTCACCAACAGCCACACCATCCGTGACGTCATTCTGTTCCCGGCCCTGCGTCCGCAAAAGTAAGAGCCGCAGAAACAGGGCCACAGCAGCACAGCTGCCGTCCATGACAATCAAAACGCCCCGCAACCGCGGGGCGTTTTTTTTATGGCGGACACAAACCAGTGACGAACCTTTAATACGCCGCCGACTTGCCACTTGTCAGGCTGGCGGTAGCAGCCACTCTCCCTGCCACAAGGTGACGGCCTGACCGGCCATCAGTACCCGCGCCTCCTGCAGTTCAAGCCGCAACTCACCACCACGGGCCGAAATCTGACGGGCCCGCAGTTGCCGTTTACCAAGCCGTTCGGCCCAGAAGGGCACCAGAGCGCAGTGGTTGGAACCAGTAACCGGATCCTCATCGACGCCCACCCAAGGGGCGAAATAGCGGGAGACAAAGTCATGGTTCGGGTCGTTTGAGGGCGCCGTCACTATCACCCCCCGTCCCGGCAAAGCACGCAGAGCATGAAAATCAGGCGAAAGCGTACGGATCTCCTCTTCACTTGCCAGTTCCAGCAAAAACTTGGCCCCGACCGCCAGGGTCTGTCTTGGCTGGCAACCCAGCGCGGCAGCATAGGCGGGATCCAGCGTCAGTGGCGCCAACGCGATACGCGGAAAATCGAGCCAAATCCACTCCCCTTCGCGCCGGGCCAGCAGCTCACCACTACGGGTCTCGAAGCGGATAGTCTCGTGTGCAGCTACCGCCCCTGTCTGCCACAACACATGAGCAGCCGCCAAGGTGCCATGACCGCAGAGATCAACCTCGACTTTCGGCGTGAACCAGCGCAACTGATAATGGGCTCTGCCAAGTTGTACCAGAAAGGCTGTCTCGGAGAGGTTGAACTCGGCCGCCATCGCCAGCTGGCTGGCATCCGGCAGGGCGGGTCCCAATACAACCACTGCGGGATTGCCACCAAGGGGCTGCTGACTGAACGCATTGACATGAAACAATCGGATATTCGACATGGCACTTCCTGTGTTATCAAGTGGCTCTCATTTAACGCCCTTTATACCACGCCCCTCTTTTGCTGCGGGAACAGGTGTACCTCTGCCCCTTTAATGCATTAATAGAATAAAGAAGACATTTTTATTCTTTGTTGTTATCCAAAACGCCCTTTAATCTGGCCAAAAATCAGACCATGGAAGACGCGTGTGATGCAATTGAAGGATTCCCCATTCAACCTCTCCCCCCTCTCTGACGAGCAGCAACGTCAGTTGGGTCAGGTACTCTCGACCCTCAATACCCAGCAACTGGCCTGGGTGAGCGGATATCTCTACGGCCTCTCCCAGACCGGTCAGCAGAGCGTTGCAGCCAGCGCCGCCGTGGCTGCGCCCAGCGGCAGCCTGACCATTCTCTACGGCTCCCAGACCGGCAACGCCAAAGGGGTCGCCACTGCCATCAAGGCGCAGGCCGAGGCCCGCGGTCTACCGGTCACCCTAGCGTCGATGGCCGACTACAAACCCAAGCAGCTCAAGAAAGAGAGCCACCTGCTGGTGGTAGTGAGCACTTACGGGGAGGGTGAACCGCCGGAGAGCGCCGTCGATCTGTTCGAGCAGCTTAAAAAAGGCAAACTTGGCAAGCTGGCCGGGCTCAAGTTCGCGGTGCTGGGGCTGGGTGACAGCTCCTACGAATTTTTCTGCCAGACCGGCAAAGATTTTGACAGCTTCCTCGCCACCGCTGGGGCTGAGCGGATTTATGAGCTCGCGAGCCTTGATGTGGATTATCAGGATGCAGCCAAGGCGTGGGGCGAACAAGCACTCAATGTCATTGCAGCGACGCTCTCTATCGGTGCTGCCAGCAACAGCGTAGCCAGCGCGGTGCAGCAGGCGGTTGGCCACAGCCAGTACAGCAAGGAGAACCCCTTCCCTGCACGCCTGTCGGTCAATCAGAAGATCACCGGCCGAGATTCCACCAAGGATATCCGCCATATCGAGATCAGCCTCGAGTCCTCCGGACTCGCCTATCAGCCGGGGGATGCCCTCGGTGTCTGGTTCGACAATGACGCCGAACTGGTGGGCGAAGTGCTGGCCCTGACCGGCCTCTCTGGTGATGAAGCCACAGCCCACGGCACCTTGCGCACCGCACTGACCGGTCACTTCGAACTGACCCGGCTGCACGGCGGCTTTATCACAGGGCTCGCTGATATATCGGAGAACGCAGCGCTGAAAGATCTAGCTGGCGACAAGGCCCAGGTCAATGCACTGGTCGCCTCTGCTCAGGTGGTGGATGTGCTGAAACGCTTCCCGACCGCGCTCACGGCCGAGCAGCTGGTTGGCCTGCTGCGATCCCTCACCCCACGCCTCTACTCCATCGCCTCCGCCCAGAGCGAAGTGGAAGAGGAGGTGCACCTGACCGTCGGCGTGGTGCGCTACCCACAGGAAGATGGCACAGTGCGCTCTGGCGCAGCCTCCTCCTATCTTGCGGATCGGCTGATTGAGGATGGCGAGGTGCGGGTATTCATCGAGCACAACGACAACTTCCGCCTGCCGCAAAACCCCGACACCCCCGTCATCATGGTGGGCCCGGGCACCGGCATCGCCCCGTTCCGCGCCTTTATGCAGGAGCGGGAAGCGCAGGGGGCCGAGGGCAAGAACTGGCTCTTCTTCGGCAACCCCCACTTTACCCAGGATTTCCTCTATCAGGTGGAGTGGCAGCGTTATGTGAAATCTGGGCTGCTGTCGAAGATCTCCCTAGCCTTCAGCCGGGATCAGGCCAACAAGATCTATGTGCAGGACCGTCTGCGTGAAGCGGGCCAGGAGCTCTACCAGTGGCTGGAAGCAGGCGCTCACTTCTATGTGTGTGGTGACGCCAACAAGATGGCCAAGGATGTGCAGGAGGCCCTGCTGGATGTAATTGCCGAACACGGCCACAAGAGCCGTGAGGAAGCAGAAGAGTATTTGAGCGAATTGCGTCGTGCCAAACGTTATCAAAGGGATGTCTATTGATGAGCAAACAACCTCTTTCTCACCCAAAAGCGGGACCGGTCGAAGGGCCGCTGGCCGACAACGAGCGCCTCAAGCGCGAGAGCAACTTCCTGCGTGGCACCATTGAGCAAGATCTGCAGGATCCGCTCACCGGCGGCTTCAACGGCGACAACTTCCAGCTGATCCGCTTTCACGGCATGTACCAGCAGGATGACCGCGACATCCGCCCGGAGCGCGCCGCCCAGAAGCTGGAGCCGCTGCACAACGTCATGCTGCGCGCCCGCCTGCCGGGGGGGATCATCACCCCGGCCCAGTGGCAGATCATCGACAAGTTCGCCGAAGAGCACAGCCTGTACGGCAGCATTCGCCTGACCACCCGTCAGACCTTCCAGTTTCACGGGGTGCTCAAGCGCGACATCAAGCTGATGCATGAGACCCTCAACAGCACCGGCATCGACAGCATAGCCACAGCCGGCGACGTGAACCGCAACGTACTCTGCACCAGCAATCCGGTGGAGTCCGAGCTGCATCAGGAGGCCTACGAGTGGGCCAAGAAGATCTCCGAACACCTGCTACCCAAGACCCGCGCCTACGTGGAGATCTGGCTGGACGGTGAAAAACTGGGGCAGGACGAGGAGCCGATCCTGGGTTCCAACTACCTGCCGCGCAAATTCAAGACGACCGTGGTGATCCCGCCTCACAACGACGTGGATATCCACGCCAACGATCTCAACTTCGTGGCCATTGCCGAAGGTGGCAAGCTGGTAGGCTTCAACGTGCTGGTGGGCGGCGGGCTGGCCATGACCCACGGCGACACCAGCACCTATCCGCGCAAGGCGAGCGACTTTGGCTTTATTCCGCTCTCCCACGTGCTGGAGGTGGCGGCCGCCGTGGTCAGCACCCAGCGCGACTGGGGCAACCGGGTCAACCGCAAGAACGCCAAGACCAAGTACACCCTTGAACGGGTTGGCGTCGAAGCCTTCAAGGCCGAGGTGGAGAGCCGCGCTGGCATCCAGTTCGGACCGGTGCGCCCCTATGAGTTCACCAGCCGTGGCGATCGCTTCGGTTGGGTCGAGGGGATCGACGGCAAGCACCACCTCACCCTGTTTATCGAGAATGGCCGCCTGCTGGACTTCCCTGGCAAGCCCCTCAAAACCGGCATGCTGGAGATCGCCAAGGTGCATCAGGGGGATTTTCGCCTGACCGCCAACCAGAACCTGATCATCGCCGGGGTAGCTGCCAGCGAGAAGGCCCGCATCGAAGGGCTGGCGCGCCAATACGGCCTGCTGGATGACGGCGTGAGCGAGCAGCGCAAGCAGTCCATGGCTTGTGTGGCACTGCCTACCTGCCCGCTGGCGATGGCCGAGGCCGAGCGCATGCTGCCCGCCTTTGTCACCGACATCGAGGGCTTGCTAACCAAACATGGGCTGGCGGATGACGCCATCATCTTCCGGGTCACCGGCTGCCCCAACGGCTGCGGCCGCGCCATGCTGGCGGAAGTGGGTCTGGTGGGCAAGGCGCCCGGCCGCTACAACCTCCATCTGGGAGGCAACCTAGAGGGCACCCGCATTCCGCGCCTGCACCTGGAGAACATTACCGAGCCGCAGATCCTGGCCGAACTGGACGCGCTGATCGGCCGCTGGGCCACCGAGCGCAATCAGGGTGAGTGCTTCGGCGACTTCGTGATCCGGGTTGGGGTAATTGCCCCCGTTATCGATTCTGCGAGGGACTTCTATGCCGCTTAATCTGCCGCTTAATGTCACTGAAGATGGCCACC
Organism: Aeromonas sp. Y289-2; assembly: GCF_027705925.1. Taxonomy (NCBI): domain Bacteria; kingdom Pseudomonadati; phylum Pseudomonadota; class Gammaproteobacteria; order Aeromonadales; family Aeromonadaceae; genus Aeromonas; species Aeromonas sp. Y289-2. Next base: position 160,963 of record NZ_JAPDCH010000003.1, on the reverse strand, counting down.
TTGACCTGCAGGCGCTGCTGGCCCTCGGCCGTGAAGAGCAAGTCGAGGCACTCGCGCCCCTCAACCGGGAGCTGGATACCATGAGTGCCCCCGAGCGGGTGCGCTGGGCCCTGGCCAATCTGCCGGGGGAGCATGTGCTCTCATCCAGCTTCGGCATTCAGGCGGCGCTGATGCTCCATCTGGTAAGCCGCGAGCGGGCCGACGTGCCGGTAGTGCTGACCGATACCGGTTATCTGTTCCCGGAGACCTACCGTTTCATCGACGAGCTGACCGAGCGCCTCGCACTCAACCTGAAGATATACAAGGCCGCGTTGTCACCGGCCTGGCAGGAGGCGCGATTTGGCCTCCTGTGGGAGCAGGGGGTGGAGGGGATCACCCGCTACAACCAGCTCAACAAGGTGGAGCCGATGGACCGCGCCCTGCGTGAGCTGGGGGCCCAGACCTGGTTCTCCGGCCTGCGCCGGGAGCAGTCCGGCAGCCGTGGCAAGCTGCCGGTGCTCGGCATCCAGCGCGGCCGCTTCAAGTTCCTGCCGGTGATCGACTGGAGCAACAAGGATGTCTTCTACTACTTCAAGGAGTTCGACCTCCCCTACCACCCGCTGTGGGAGCAGGGCTACCTGTCGGTGGGCGATGTCCACACCACCGCCAAGTGGGAGCCGGGCATGAGCGAGGAGCAGACCCGCTTCTTCGGCCTCAAGCGCGAGTGCGGTTTGCACGAGGAAAATGGCGAGAACGACGGCTCAGGCATCTAATCCCGTCTTGAAAACCCAACAGAACAACAAGGGCATCCGAAGATGCCCTTGTTGTTATTTGCCCATTAGCATTCGTCCGTCAGCGGCGCTGCCAGGTCTCGAAGCTATAGGGGTGCGGGTTCTTCTCATCGGCAGGGTGGCTCTCGCAATCAACGCGTTGCCACTGGCCATCGTCAAAAGCGGGGAAACGGGTATCTCCCTCCACCGCCAGATCGATTTGCGTCAGATAGAGGCAATCCGCGCTCGGCAACATCTCGGCATAGAGATGACCACCACCGATCACCATCAACTCCTCCACCGAGCTGCCTGCCAACAGCGCCAGCGCCGCCTCGACGGAGCCCACCACCTCAATGCCCTCAGCCTGATAATCGGGATTGCGGCTGATCACCAGATTGCGCCGTCCGGGCAGCGGTCGGCCGATGGATTCGAAGGTTTTGCGCCCCATCAATACCGGTTTACCGAGGGTGACACGCTTGAAGTGAGCCAGATCGGCAGGCAGATGCCAGGGCATCTGGTTGTCCTTGCCGATCACCCTGTCGTGGGCCATGGCGGCAATCATGGAAATCTTCATAGAGCCTCTCACCATCTGTCAGATTATGGGGCGGTTACGGTACACGACCAGAGAGGGGATCGCCAAACCGAAACTGAGGGCACCGACGATAAAGAGCGCCTTGAGGCCGTTCTCTACCGCACTCTGGATCAACTCCATGGTCACGCCGTTGATATTGAGCTCCACCACCGCAATCATGGTCTTGAACGCATAGCTGCCCGGGATCATCGGAATGATGGAGGCAACGCTGAACACCGGACGCGGCGCCAGCAGACGGCGAGACCAGTAGACGCAGACAAAGCCGACCGTGGTCGCCGCAGCCAGCGTCGCCCACTCGATGGGCATACCATAGTGGATCAGCAGGGTACGCAGGCTGTGGGCCAGCGCGCCGCCCATGGCACAATACTTCAGCATCCGTGGCGGCACGTTGAACAGCATGGCAAACCCCACCGCCGGAATGGAGGACCAGAAGGCATCCTTGGCCAGTAGCCAGAGCAAATCCATCATACTTTCCACCCCCAGATCCCCGTGACCGACATGGCCAAAATGATACCTATGGCGGCGCTGATGGTCAGCAGGGTCGCGGTCCCCCAGCGGGCCAGCCCCATGTTGAAGTAGCCCTTCACCATGTCGGAGACGGCATTGATCAGCGGAAAGCCCGGCACCAGCAGCAGCACGCTGGCCGCCATGGCGAGATAAGGCTGGTCACCCCAGTTGAAGAAGGTGGCGCTGGAGGAGAGCAAGGTAGCGATAAAGCCGGTGGCGGCAAAGTTGATGAGCGGGCTATGGTGATGGCGGGCCATCAGCTGGCGCACCCGCATCGCCACGGCAGACGAGAAGCAAGTCACCAGGAAGATGGGCCAGTCACCACCAAACAACAGGCTGAAGGCGCCGCAAGAGAGCCCCACCATGGGGACCACCAGCCAGGTGTGATAGTGGAAGGGGACGATGGCTTCGAGGCGCTGACGCACTTCACGGGCACCGATCAGCTCTTTCTCCGCCATGATGCAGATCCGCTGGATCTCGCACACCACCTGCATATTGATGCCATGTTCGCGCACCCGCCGGGTAGTGGTGACGCAACCCCCCTGATAGAGACTGGTGAGCACGATGGCACTGGAAGAGATGGCCATTTCGACACTCTCCAGCCCCAGCGCCACCCCCAGCCGCACCGTGGTCTGCTCGATGATCCGGCTCTCCGCCCCGAACTGGGCCAACATCTGACCCACCTTGACGATAATGCGGGTGATCTCTGTCTGTTGCTCCCGCGACAACACCCGTCTTGGTGTGATACTTCTCATAATCCCTTCGAGTCGTAGCAATAAAAATTTCGGCCATATTAGCCTAACTTTTACTGTTATTCATCCACCCCTATCACAACCTGACTAATTAGTTATTACAAGAAGGAGAAAAGAAATTACATCACAAATACATTACGACTAACATTAAAAACCATAACAATCAGGTCGCCAGCAATTCCCTTTATTATGGCCTCACCGATTTGGCTGAAATATCAACCAAGGGGGTTATTGCAGATTATTTACGACGTCGATAGTCCGCCAGACGGATTATTTTACCACTGCCATCGCTTTCAGGCGGAGGGTCCCCCTCTTCTCTGAACTGGCTCATTTCGCTGCGCATCAAATAAAAAGATTCCCGCATCATGTTGGTAATCCGGATACAGCTATCAAGATTGTTTTTCGCCAGACGGCGCTGACCATCAATCTTGAACTGTAACCCGCGCAGACGGCGCTGCTGATCGGGGCTCGCTCGGGCCATCAACTGGTCGATCTGCTGCTCCAGAATCGCATCCAGCCGGGAGGGCTCACTCGCAGCCAACTCCTTCAGGGTGTCAAAATCAGGCAACTCCATATGCCCTCCTTGGCGACTATTGCTGGCAACACACTGCGGTACCACACCATCACGTCCCAGCCATATAAATCTGTATATACGACGCAGCTAAAAAGGGTTCAATCCATCCACTGGGGACCAAACCGGACAATGGTCACTACGAGGGTGTCTATCTATTTTAATTGTGTTTGGAAACAAGCGATTGTTTTTAATTCAGGCGAGATAAAACACTTATACATTTTAGGTTGTGATTTTCTGTTTTTTATTGCAAATAAAAATCCGGGTGGCCTTATTTTGCTTCATTCGACACTTTATTCTTCCCTCACCGACCCGCGTCATCTCCTGACGGTTTAACATATCCCACTGATTATGTTATTTTAATTGCCACTTTTATCGGACATTCAAGAGCAGACCATGAGCAAGGCAAAAATCGGTATCGTCACCGTCAGCGATCGCGCCAGCGCGGGCATCTATGAAGACCTCTCCGGCAAGGCCATCATCGACACCCTGAACGCCTATCTGACCTCGGAGTGGGAACCTGTCTATCAGGTGATCCCCGATGAGCAGGAGCAGATTGAAGCGACCCTGATCCGGCTGGCGGATGAGGAGCAGTGTTGTCTCATCGTCACCACCGGCGGCACCGGTCCGGCCAAGCGGGATGTCACGCCGGAAGCGACCGAGGCGGTATGTGATCGCATGATGCCTGGCTTTGGCGAGCTGATGCGGGCCGAATCCCTCAAGTTTGTGCCGACTGCCATTTTATCGCGCCAGACTGCCGGGCTGCGCGACGATACCCTGATCGTCAATCTGCCGGGCAAGCCCAAATCAATCCGCGAATGTCTGGATGCAGTCTTCCCCGCCATCCCCTACTGTATCGATTTGATGGAAGGGCCGTATCTCGAGTGCGATGAAACTGTCATCAAGCCGTTTCGGCCAAAAAAATAGCGAACCCGACCATAAAAAATAATGGCGAGCCACGGCTCGCCATTATTTTTAACTCATCTGTCTGCGCAGAAAAACCGCATCAATTATTTGCGGCCGAATACTTTTACGCCCGCTTTGCTGCGCTCTGAATTACCGTACACTTCGATTTTTTTCACACAACGGCGCGAGCCCAGTGATTTCCACTCGGTCTCTTTATCGCTGCTCATTTCCCGATCGAAACGAATGGTCTTGGTACGATCACCACCATAGGTCACCACCACCCGATCCAGGGTCAAATCACGCTCCGCCTTCACCTTGATATATTTGGTCTGACGGCAAACCACCAAAGGAATTGTCGCACCATGATCACCGGCTCCCAGTAAAATAGTCCGCCCCAGCGTGAACTGATCGTCACCGGCATGGCTGGCTGACGCCACCACCAGCAAGGCACCACCCAGCAAGCTGCGTGCAGAAAAACGGGAATTCCAGATAGACATCAAGGACATAACACCTCCAATAAAAAATGGAGTGTGATGATAAGGGTTAAACCATAACGGAAGCTGTATCACGGCTGAATTTGCTGCGAATGTGCGGGGATAAACAGAGAAAACAGCGCGACTTTTCGGCGAAAATGAGAAGGGCCGCAGATAGCGGCCCTTGCGGCAAGAGAGCGCTTAGCGCTCCATAATTTGGGTCACGTCATCTTTCTTGATCATCACCTCACGCCCTTCATGATCGTAATAGCGATACATACCGGTGCTCTCATCCAGCTTGGGCTTGCTTTCGGTAGTGATCATCTTGCCATCGGTCGTACTCATGATGTATTGGGAGCTGCATGCCGTCAGCCCCAGAGCACATACCACGATCATCATCAATTGTTTCATAGGCGCACTCTTCTCCTTTCACCCTCACCACGAGGGTTTCATATCCAGCCTACTCCAAGCCGGCAGGCAGTCGGAAACTTGCACAATAAAGTGAGATCACCATCATAAATCAGTTACTTGCGACCACCCGGTTTGCCACTGCTACCGGTACCGGAACCACAGCCAAGTGCCAGCCGATCTGCCGCGGATCTGGCCTGCACCAGACCATAGCCATAGCTGTTGTCCCGTCCGACAGCCCCCAAATCCTGGGCGCTGCTGCGCAAGGTCTGGCGCAGTTGATCATTGCTGCACTCCAGCCGCTGTGACCAGGCCAGGGTGGCGACCCCGACCACATGAGGGGTCGCCATCGAGGTACCGCTGTAGCTGGCGTAACCACTCGGCACAGTCGACAGTACAGCAACACCGGGGGCCGCCAGCTCCACCTGATCGTTGCGTTGCGAGAAATAAGCCAACTGCTTGCTGCTATCGATAGCAGCCACGCTCACCACACTGCTGTAAGAGGCGGGATAGGACTTGCTGGTGTTGCCCGCATTGCCCGCCGCCGCCACACTCAGCACATTCTGGCTGTAAGCCTGATTGAACGCCTGCTCTTCCGTCTTGCTGGGCACGCTGCCCCCCAGGCTCATATTGATGACCATACGGGTGAACCCCCGGTTGCTCATCCCCTGTTTGCAGGCATTGAGTGCCCCCACCAGATTGGAGGTATATGCCCAGCCGTTGGCACCGAATACCTTGATGATGTGCAGCGGGACACTCTGATTCGGCAAGACACCTACCACGCCCATGTCGTTCCCACCAACGGCGGCTATGGTGCCTGCCACGTGGGTGCCGTGACCGTTTTCGTCACTGCTCCAGCTGCCAGTACCTGCGTTGTCACTACCCTGCACCTGCGCCCCATGGGGCAGATCCGGGTGATTGCCGCTATAGCCAGAGTCAATGATGCACACCAGCACCTCTCCGGCCATACCATCGCTCAGTTGTGGCGCCTGTACCATGGGAATGCCATAAGGCAGGGTCTCGGCACTGGCATAACGCTTGGCATCCGGCTCCACCCACAGCACGTTGGGGTTGCGCGCCAACGCTGTCGCTGCAGCAGCTGGCAACCAGAGCGCTAAGGCATTTTGTTCTGACAATCGCAGAGCCAGCTCACCGCCCATCCCTTTGCTCTGGGCCAGCACAACCCCCTCAGCTCCCGGCTTCAGCTGCACCAGATAGCGAGCCCGTTCGGCAGCCACCACCCCCCGTGCCAGTACACCTGCCACCAGCAGACCTGTCCATATCAGTCTCATCAGTCACTCCTTACATCGATCTGATCACCACCAACAAAGTGTAGTAGCAGACTGACACTGGCCCGAGCGGATACTAAAAGGCCGGACATCTCTGTCCGGCCTCTTCTTTTCAGCGCCAGCGCGCAATCATGACTTGGCGGGCTGACGCTCACCGGTCACGGTCGGGTTCTTGGGATCGGAACTCCACTCGTACCAACCACCGTCGTAGACGCTGATCTGTTTCCAGTCCATCAGCCAGGCGTAGAAGAAGGCCTCGGAGGCCCGCCAGCCGGTACCGCAGTAGAACGCCGCCTGCTGGGTCGGCTCGATGTTCCACTGGTCCCACATGGCGAGGATCTCGCGGGCCGGCTTCATGGTGCCGTCAGGGTTGTGGAAATCACTCATGCTGTTGGCATCGACGCCGCCGTGACCCCACTTGGCTCCCGGGATATCGCCCTTCGGCTTGATATAGCTGTAACCTGAGGTGTTGCCGACAAACTCGTCCCAGGTGCGCACGCTGACCAGTGCGCTATCGGGCTGCTTGAGCAGCTCTTTCGCCTGACTTAGCGTGGTGTAGTACTCGGGGTGAGCGGGAATGGCCACGCCAAACTCCTTCACCGGCTCATATTTGTTGGGCAGACCGGTTTCGGTGCGCAGGTGCTGGATAAACCAGGCATCCAGGCCACCGTCCAGCAGGCGCACATCTTCCACCCCCGCATACATCATCAGGTGCGCGGCACGGGCGGCCGCCATGGTGTTGCGACCATAGAGGATGACGGTGGTGTCGTGACGGATGCCGTTATCCAGCAGCAGCTTCTTGAGCGCTTCGTCAGAGACCTTGTTCCACAGCGGCTCCTCTTCGAGGCTGTTGGTATCGATATAACCGGCCCCCGGGATGTGGCTGATGAGGTAGGCCTTGGGTGAACCCCAATCCACTTCAAACAGCTTCCAGTCTCCCTTGGGCGCCGCGGCAACCGGCTTGCCCTCTTGCAGATCCGCCAACCAGCGCGGATAGACCAGCTGCTGCCAGCGTGCCAGCGACTCGCGCGGTGCGGCTTGCCAACCTTGCAGCTCGAACAGCTGCTTGATCCCCTGCTTGCGCAGCAGACGGGCCACCTCGGCCACTTCGCGGGACGCACCGTAGAGGGCAACCGGACGATCAGCTTTCAGTCCCTTGATCTCGAGGGCCTTTGGCCACTCTTCATCGCTGTATTTCCACTCGGCAGAGAGGTTCTCGGCGCCCGCCACATGGCCGCCCTGCTTCTCCCCTTCCATCGGCCACCCCTGATAGAAGTAGCTGGCGCGGGTATCCAGGATGACAGCCTGTTTGGCCTTGGCATCGGCCAGCGAGAGCGGTGGCAACTCCCCTGCCACGGCGGGCAGGGCACACCAGAGCAGTAAGGTCGCCAGCGCGGCCTGCAGGAAGCGAAGATGTCGTTTCATGGTGATTTCTCGATTCATAGTGAACAAGGTTAAAAAATGGAGCGACCCAGCCGCTCGGCCAGCAGCTCCAGCGCCGCCGTGCCCGCCAGCGAGTTACCGGCTTTGTTGAGCTCGGGCGACCAGACACAGACGCAGAGCTCGCCCGGGATCAGGGCGATGATACCGCCGCCGACACCCGATTTGCCCGGCATGCCGACCCGATAGGCAAAATCGCCCGCCTCATCATAGAGACCGCAGGTGGCGAGCAGGGCGTTGACCTGCTTGGTGGTGCGGGCGGGCAGCAGCGGTACGCTCTCGCCCAGTGGCACACCACGGTTGGCCAGATAGATGAATGCCCGCGCCAGATCGACGCAGCTCATGCGAATGGCACAGGCATTGAAGTAGCTTTGCAGCACCTTGTCCACTTCGTTTTCGAAGTTGCCGTAGGCCTTCATCAGATAGGCGATGGCGGCGTTGCGGGCAGAGTGCTGATATTCGGAGCGGGCGACCACCTGATCCGCCATGATGGCCGGATTGCCGGAAAGGCGGCGCACCAGCTCGAGGGTACGCTGACGGGGGGCAGTGAGGCGGGTCTCCAGCAGATCGCTCACCACCAGCGCCCCGGCATTGATAAAGGGGTTGCGGGGGATCCCCTGCTCGAACTCGAGCTGAACCAGCGAGTTGAAGGGCTGACCGGAGGGCTCCTTGCCAACCCGGGCCCAGATCTCCTCCTCCTGATAGAGGGTGAGCGCCAGGGTCAGGCTCAGGGCCTTGGAGATACTCTGGATGGAGAAGGGTTCAAAAGCGTCACCGGCGGTGAACAGCTCCCCCTCGACGGCACAGACTGCGATACCGAGCCGATCGGCCGGTACCTGAGCCAGTGCCGGAATGTAGTCGGCCACCTTGCCTTGTCCCAGCAACGGGCGCACCTCTTCAAGGATGCTGGCCAGTAATTCGGATGACAACACCATAAGCAATAAGCGATTCCATGACTAAAACAGCGGTGGAGATCCCATCCCCACTGACAAAAATCCCGCCAGCGGCGGGATTTTTCAGTTACCCACAACAAGGCGCCAGATGCGGCAGCCTTGTATCAGGCCGGTTCACCGTACCAGAGGTCGAACAGCTCGGTAACGACCACTGCTTCCATCCCCTTGCCTTCCAGCCAGGATTTGACGGCAGCGCGGTCTTCTTCGGTGCACTTGCCCAGTTGCTGGGTGCAGATCATCCCTTCCCAGGCCAGGTGACCGGAGCCGGCAAAAGCCAGTTTACGGGGTTCAACAACCTCATCGATCATCGCATCGACTACCGTATCGATGGTCTCTTCGGCAGTGCCGACCGGGAAGTTGAAACTGATGTCGAAACCCATTTCCTGGAATTCATCGACGCGCAGTTTCTTGCGCAGGCGGCGGCTACGATTGGCCATGATAGCTCCTCAAGTTAGTTGATACGCTAGGTGTGTTGACGTGCCAGCTTAGCTGACACGCTTGAAAATCAGATCCCAAACCCCGTGGCCGAGACGGTGGCCACGTTGCTCGAATTTGGTCAGCGGACGCCAGTCCGGACGCGGCACCCAGTTGCCGGTGGCAGAGGTGTTCTCGTAACCCTCGGCGGCGCTCATCACTTCCAGCATGTGCTCGGCATAGTTTTCCCAGTCGGTCGCCATGTGGAACACGCCACCAATGGCCAGCTTCTGGCGAATATCCTGGGCAAACGCAGGCTGTACGATGCGGCGCTTGTGGTGACGGCTCTTGTGCCAGGGGTCCGGGAAGAAGAGCTGCAGGCAGGAGAGGGAACCGTTCGGGATCATGTGCTCCAGCACTTCCACCGCATCGTGGCAGATCACCTTCAGATTGGTGACACCCGCTTCCTGAGCGGTACCCAGACAGGCGCCCACGCCCGGGGAGTGCACTTCAATGCCGATGAAGTTCTTCTCGGGGGCATTCTTGGCCATCTCCACCAGAGAGGCGCCCATGCCAAAGCCGATCTCCAGCACCACAGGTGCCTCGCGGCCAAACAGTGCGACCAGATCGAGCTGCTTTGGCTCGAAATCGATGCCCATGACCGGCCAGAGCTCTTCCAGGGCCTTCTCCTGCCCTTTGGTCAGGCGGCCTTCGCGACGGACAAAGCTGCGGATCTTGCGCATGAATTTGCCGTCTTCGTTAAATACATCTTGGGTCACAGGCATAATGGTCTCGTTATTTCATCAATCCGGGTAATACATCTTGTGTCCGATCCCGAGCGGGACCGCTCGCGGCTCGGCATTCATCGACCCGCGAAAACAGGGGAGCGAATTATCCCAAGATAGGCCCAAGGCGCAAGTGTTTCGCGCAACAAATATTCCGGCCATCCACTTCCCTGCCCCCTCACTGGCATCACCATACCGACTAACCGTCCAATATAATCCGCAGCAGAGTCGTTCCAGCCCTTTTTTGGCGATTTTTGTGACAATCATTGCCTCATTTCTGAAATCTGATACAAACGGATAACCTGGCGGTCGAATGGAGCGACCGCCCACATGCCGAGAGAATTGTCTATGCAGCCGTTTTTTGCCCAGCGCTTCGAGAAGGTTGAACCTTCCTTTATCCGTGAAATCCTCAAAGTTGCCGCCAATCCGGAGATCATCTCCTTCGCCGGTGGCCTGCCCAATCCCCACCTGTTTCCGGTCAAGGCGATCGATCAGGCCTGTCAGGATGTGCTGCGCGAGCAAGGGGCTGCCGCCCTGCAATATGCGGCGACCGAAGGCTTCGCCCCGCTGCGCCAATATATTGCCGACCGCTATCTGGCCCGCCACGGCATGCAGGTCAATCCGGACAACATCCTCATCACCAGCGGCTCCCAGCAGGCGCTGGATCTGCTGGGCAAGGTGCTGATCGACGAGGGTCAGGATCTAATCATCGAAGAACCGGGTTACCTTGGCGCCATTCAGGCCTTTTCTGTCTACCAGCCCACCTTCAAGCCGATCACCCTTGAAGAAGAGGGACTGGATCTGGCGGCGCTGGATGCGCTGCTGGCAAGCGGATCCAATGCCAAGCTGCTCTACGGCGTGCCCAACTTCCAGAACCCGAGCGGTGTCTCCTATAGCCGTGCCAACCGCGAGGCACTGGCCGAGCGACTGGTTCGCCACGAGCTGTTGATGGTGGAAGATGATCCCTACGGCGAGCTGCGGTTCGAAGGGGAACATCTGCCCCCCATCGCCAAGCTGGCGCCAAACAATACCGTGCTACTCGGCTCCTTCTCGAAAACCGTGGTGCCCGCCTTCCGTCTGGGCTGGATGGTGATGCCGGACTGGCTGCGCAAGAAGGTGACCATCGCCAAGCAGGCGACCGATCTGCACAGCAACGCCTTCAGCCAGCAGGTGCTGCACCGCTTCCTGACCGACAACTCCCTCGACGCTCACTTGGAGAAGATCAAGGAGGTCTATGGCCGCCAGCGCGCCGCCATGGAGGCCGCGCTGGCCCGTCATTGCCCGCCCGGTGTCAGCTACACCCGACCGGAAGGAGGCATGTTCCTCTGGCTGACCCTGCCAGCCCACATCAGTGCCATGGCGCTGTTTGACGAGGCGATCAAGGAGAAGGTGGCCTTCGTACCCGGTGCCCCCTTCTACGTGCGCCCCGAGATCAAGAACACCCTGCGCCTGAGCTTCTCCTGCGTCGATGAAGCGACCATCGAGGAGGGGGTCAAACGCCTGGCCCGCGCCCTCCAGCGCATGCTCTGATCGCCCAAGCCAAACCGTACCAACAAAAAACCAGCGAGCGATCGCTGGTTTTTTTATGCTCCCCATTCAACCGTTCAGCCAAACAGGGTCTTGCAAAACTGTTTCATCGGAATGGGGCGGCTGTAACGATACCCTTGCAGATAGTCAACGTGGCGCGCCCGCAGGTAGTCCGCCTGCGACTGCTTCTCGACCCCCTCCGCGATCAGGATCAATTCAAGTCGCTTCGCCAGATCAATCACGTTTTCAACGATATGGCTGGAGAGTGCATCCGTGCCGATCATCTCCACAAAGCTCCGGTCAATCTTGAGTGCATCGACCTGAAACTGTTGCAGATAGGTGAGACTGGAGTGACCGGTGCCAAAGTCATCGATAGAGATCAACACGCCCAGTTTGCGCAACTCGGCAAACATCTGAGCGGTTGTCTCATCGGCCACCAGCAGTTCACGCTCAGTCAGCTCCAGCCCCAAATCAACGGGATTGTCTTTAAATGCGTCGAGAAACGCCTTGCAGTCAGCCAACAGGTCGAGATCCTGAAAGTGCTTGGCGCTGATATTGAAGCAAAAATGGAACTTTGCCGGCAGCTTGCGGGCATAAGGGGAGAAGTGGTCGCGCACCTGCGCCATCAACAGGCTGGTCATGGGCACGATCAACCCGCTATCTTCCGCCAGCGGAATAAAGCGATCCGGCGAGATCATCCCCTGCTTGGGATGCTGCCAGCGCATCAGCACCTCACAGCCACGCCACTGCTCATTCTCACCGGAGACCACCGGCTGCAGATAGGGGATAAACTCCTCCTCGATCAACGCCCGCTTGAGCTCTTCCGCTGGTGAGCTGCTACGCCCCATCAGCCTGAAGGTGCCGAATCCAATCAGCAGTGCCAGCAGCGGAGAGAGGAACAAGGTATATCTGGAGTAGCGCCATGCGTGGCTCCAATAGTCATGCACCGTGACCCGGGTGACGACCTGATAGGGGAAATCGGCCGAAGCGAGGGCAATATAACCCTCTTCTGTCGGAGAGGGCGCAGCCCCGACCTGACCTGAGCCAAACAGCGCCCTCTGCCCCACCACCAGAGCCATCGGGGAGTTCTTGCTGGAGATCTCGAGGGTATTGCGCAGGTAGTAGCCATCTACACCGATCAACACACTCCCCTTGTCCGTTTCATGACGCAGCACGATCAAGGGACGATCCGGCGTGACCTCATTGCCTGGCAGCAGTTGCAGCCTGCCATCCACATAGCGGTCGGGATTGAAGGGGCCATCGTAGTCACCATAGAGCGAGGTGCAGTAGATGTGGCTGCCTACAGCCAGATTGGCGGAACGGACATAAGGCACCGTGGCCACCTGTTCGCGCAGCAGTTGTGCCGCCTCCTTGCAGGAGTGACCAAGCATCCCCTTCACATTGATGGCCGCCTGCCGGGCATGGCCGATGGAGCGCTCAAACATCACACGGGCATGCTGCAACCGTGAATCGGCATCACGCTCTGTCTCCGTCACCGTCTGCCAGATAACGGCAACAACCCCCAGCAGCAGGATCCCGCCCCCCATAAGCAGCGCCAAGAGAATCCTCGAGTAAAGCTGGCGAAGTTTCAAACGACGAAATGGCATGGCGGCCTCTTTGATGCTCGGATAATGGGTGACAGCCTCGGTGGACAGGCGAAAAGGGTCGCCATAATAGCGATTGTTCAACAAATGTCCACCCAACAAAAATCAATCAATTCAAACTATTGTTCAACAATATGTCGTAAGAAGAGGATAGAGTTAACAAACGTCAAACAGAAAACTCCCGAAGCACGTCTCACTTGTTGAAGGGAAGCCACACCATTAAAGTTGAGCAAACGGCAGCAGGAGCATGCAGCGATGAAGATTCTTATTACCGGAGGGACCGGCTTTATCGGCCGCAAGCTGGTTGCCCATCTCAAGGTCAATCACGAGGTCGTGGTATTGAGCAGGCAGGGGAGCCGCGCTTACTCCCTGCTCGGCCACGATATCAAGGTATTGGATAACCTCGATCGGCTCGATGACCTCAATGACGTGGATGCAGTGATCAATCTGGCCGGTGAACCTATCGCCGCCGGACGCTGGAGCGAGTCGCGCAAACAGCTGCTCTGCGATAGCCGCTGGCTACTGACCGAGCAGCTGGTGGATCTCATCAAGCTATCCAGCACGCCGCCCAAGGTGCTGATCAACGCCTCCGCCATCGGCTGGTATGGCAGACAGGGCACCGAAACCCTCGATGAGCAGTGCCGCTCTCCCAACGACGAATTTACCCACCAGCTCTGCCAGCAGTGGGAGACCCTGGCGCAGGAGGCCCAGAGCCGCCAGACCCGGGTCTGTATCGTGCGGATCGGGCTGGTGCTCGGCATGGATGGGGGGGCGCTACCCAAAATGCTCCCTCCCTACCGACTCGGACTCGGTGGCCCTATGGGGTCAGGCAACCAGATGATGAGCTGGATCCATGTGCAGGATCTGGTGCGCGCAATGCTCTTTCTGCTGGAGCACGAAGAGTGCAGCGGCATCTTCAACGGCACTGCGCCCCATCCGGTCAGCAACCGGGATTTCAGCCAGACCCTTGCCACCACGTTGCACCGCCCGCACCTCTTTTTCGTGCCCGCCCCCCTGCTGCAACTGGTGATGGGTGAAGCGGCCGATCTGCTGCTGACCGGACAAAAGGTGATACCAGCACGACTGCAACAGGCCGGTTTTCACTTCAGCTATCCCGAGCTGCCGAGCGCCCTCACCAATCTTCTGCGTGAGCCCCGCTAAATCACACCTGCTCGCTGCGTCCACTCGTCAGCACCTCATATAGCAAGCAGCCCGGCCAATGGCCGGGCTGCTTGCTTATTGTGGCTGCGCTATTGCGCCTTGTGTGCATCGGCTCGCGCTGGCGGGATTACAACAACCCCTGACCCAGCCCTCGCAGCCGATCGCTCAGGGTGCCAGCCAGCAGCTGACGCTGCATCCCCTGCCCCGCCAGCGTCACCAGCAGTGCCCCCAGTGTCGGCAGGCCGAGCCAGATAGCCCAGTGGAACTGCCACTGCCCCTCGAACCACCACCACTGAAGGCCAAAAGAGCAGAGCTCCACCACCATGGCGGCACAGAACCCCGCCAGCGCACCACTGGCCACCAGCTCCCAGCGCAGCATCTTCCTGAGCAGATCGCTGCTGGCACCCAGAGTGCGCATCAGCAGCAGCTCGCGCCGACGCTGGGCCATGCTGGCCTGAGTCTGGGTCAGCAGCACCAAGAGCGCCGCCACTGTCACCAGCCCCAGCATCAGCGCCAGCGCCCGGCTCACCTGCTCCGATACCTGAGTGAGCCGCGCAATCAGGTCATCCACATCGATAAGACTCACCGTGGGGTGGCGGCGGATCAACTCCACCTCGGCAGTGCGCCCCGCCTCGGGCAGCCGGTAGCTGCCAAGCCAGGTTCGGGAGAAGGGTGCCAGCAGATCCTCGGAGAAGATCATGTAGAAGTTGGGACGCATATTGTCCCACTTGATGCTGCGCAGACTGGTGACCCTGGCGCCAAAGCTGCGCCCCTCGATGGTAAAGGCGAGCATGTCCCCCAGCTTGATATCGAGCCGCTTGGCCAGTTCGCTATCCACCGACACCTCGCCGGGGCCAGCGAGCCATTTACCGGCCACCAGCTTGTTGTCTATTGGCAGGGTTGTTGTGGTAGTGAAGTTGAGCTCCCGATCGACCCCTTCACGACCACTGCTGGCCCCCTCGCCCACCGCCTCACCGGCGATATGGGTCAGCCTGCCACGCACCATGGGATAGAAATCGGAAGTGGTGGCCCCGGCTGCCGCCAGCTCGCTCAGGATCCCCTCCCGCTCGTTCTCGGCCACATTGACCAGAAAACGGTTGGGCGCATCGACGGGGAGACGTGCCGAAAACTCATCCAGCAGATCGACCCGGGCCGCCCAGAGCAAGCCAAACAGCATCAGCGCCAACGCAAAGCCCGCCAGCTGAAACAGGCCACTGCTGCGCTCGCGCGACAGGTGGGCCAGCGCCAACCGCAAGGCATGAGGCCTGCTCACTCTTGCCCCCAGCCGCAACATCAGTGCAGCCAGCAGGGCCAGCAGGGCCATCAGCAAGCCCATGCCACCCACCAGACCCAGCGCCAGCCGTACATCGGCGGTAAAGCCCCAGACCAGCGCAAACAGCCCGAACAGGCCGACCGGCAGGGCCAGCCAGGGGGGAATCCCCGCCTCCAGCTCCCGGCGCAATACTCGCAGCGGCGGCACCTTCAGCAGCCGCAAGAAGGGCACAAAAGCGAGCAGCAGGGTGATAAAGAGCGCCACTGCCACGCCCAGCGCAAAGGGGCGCCAGGAGGGGGGCGGCAGATCCGGCGGCAGCAGGTCCCCCAGCAGTTGCAAGGTGAGCCACTGCATGGCTGTGCCCGCCACCAGACCCAGCAGCGCACCGATCAGCGTCAGCGACAGCAGCAGGGTTCCCATCAGTTGCCAGAGCGAGCGACGAGATGCCCCCAGGGTCTTGAGCAGCGCCACCATATTGGTCTGGCGCTCGGCAAAGTGGCGCACCGCAATCCCCATCGCCAACGCCCCCAGCAACACCCCGCTTAACGAGGCAAGCCGGAAGAAACGCTCGGCATTGGCCAGCGAGCGACCCACCTGGGATTCGCTGTCATCCGGTTTGATCCACTTCTGTCCGGCCTGCAATTGCGGCAACAACCATTGCTCGTAACGGGCCAGCGACTCTCGCGGCCCCTTGAACAGATAGCGCCACTGCTGGCGGCTGCCCGGGAGCAGGGCTCCAGTCGCCTCGATATCGGCACTGTGGATCAGCGCACGCGGCGCCAGCAGGAAGGGGCTGAAGCCCTGATCCGGCTCCTCGCCAAGCAGGCCTGCCACCTTGAGCACCGTATTACCCACCTCCAGCTCATCCCCCGTTTTGGCCTTGAGCAGCTGCATCACCCGGGCGGAGAGCCAGATCTCGCCGGGAGCTGGGGCGCGGGCAGGTTCCAGAGTGAGCTTGCCGTAAAAGGGAAAACCGTCGGGCACCGCCCGAATGGAGGCAAGCTGCAACGTATCACCGTGAAACAGCATGCTGTTGAAGCTGACGGTGGTCTGCACCGCCAAGCCATCCTGTTTAGCCCGGGCTAGCCAGCCATCCGGCAGGGCGGCGGCGGTGCGCAGCACCCGATCCGCTCCGATAAAGTCGCGGCCCGACGCCTTGAGTCCGGCATCGAGCCGATCCGCCACCAATGCCACACTCAAGACGCACGCAACGCTCAGGGCCAGCGCCAGCACAAACCAGCGCAGCTCGCCGCTGAAACCTTCCCGGCGCAGCAGTCGCCATCCCAATCGCCACTGCATCATCCCTTGTATCTCCCGCCTGACCCGCAGCTCACCCCGTTACACCACATCATGGGCCACCTCGCGATCCAGCCGCCCCGCCGTCATGACCACTTGCCGCTGGCAACGCTCGGCCAACTGATGGTCATGAGTCACTACCACTAGCGTGGTGCCATGCTTGCGATTGAGTTCAAACAGCAGCTCGATCACCTTCTCGCCGGTCTTGCTGTCGAGGTTGCCGGTCGGCTCGTCCGCCAGCAGCAGGCTTGGACGAGTCATAAAGGCGCGGGCGATGGCCACCCGCTGCTGCTCACCGCCGGAGAGCCGTGGCGGCAGATGGTGCAACCGCTCGCCAAGCCCGACCGCGGCCAGCAGCTCGCGAGCTCTTGGTTCGCAATCACGCTCCCCGCGCAGCTCGGCGGGCAGCATCACATTCTCCAGCGCCGTCATGGTCGGGAGCAGCAGGAACGACTGGAACACAAAGCCGATCTGTTCGGCGCGCAATCGGGCCCGCCCCTCCTCATCCAGCTCACCGAGAGATTTGCCGAGGATCTCGATCTCTCCCTGACTCGGCAGATCGAGCCCGGCCAGCAGCCCCAGCAGGGTGGACTTGCCGGAGCCGGAGGCACCGACCAGTGCCACCGTCTCGCCACTATTGACTTGCAGATTGATCCCTTCAAGGATGGTGAGGCTTTCCTGGCCGAGGCGAACCGATTTGCCGAGGCCCTTGACGACAATAATGGGGGTTGAACTCATGCTCTGTATCCTTTGTTCCAATCCCTTGATGACAATCCATAGCGGGAGTTGAATTGATGGTGCGTATTCTGTTTGCCTTGTTTGTTGGCCTCGGCAGCCTGCTCTCGTCGGCTCAGGCCCAGACCCTGCTGGTGCTGGGAGACAGCCTGAGCGCCGGCTATCAAATGCAGGTTGAGCAGAGCTGGCCTGCCCTGCTCAACCAGAAATGGCAGGAGGAGGGGGGAAAACACACCCTGCTCAATGCCAGCATCAGCGGTGAAACGACACAAGGGGCGCTGGCCCGTCTGCCCGCTCTGCTGAAGGAGCACAAACCGGATTGGCTGCTGATCGAACTGGGGGGCAACGATGGCCTGCGCGGCTTCGCACCGACCATTACCCGCCAGAATCTGGCCAGCATGATCGCGCTCGCCAAGGAGCAGCAGACCCGTGTGGTGTTGACCCAAATCCAGCTGCCCCGCAACTACGGTGCCCGCTATCTGCGCCAGTTCGAACAGATCTTTCCCGAGTTGGCCCAGGCTAACGATCTGCCGCTGCTGCCCTTCTTTATGGATGATATTGCGCTGCGCCCTGAACTTATGATGAACGATGGTATTCATCCCACCCCGGCGGCCCAGCCCCAAATCCGCGATAAAGTCGCCCGCTTTATGGAACCGCTGCTCAGCCAATAAACCCGCCGCCTATGACCAATATCCCATAACTAAACATCCCGCCAAAATCGGATGTTTTGGGCAGTAGACGATCTCTGCGTGGCACCTTGATTCAACCAATCCATCGCCAATACCCAATAACAACACATCCCGCCGAAGCGGGATGTGTTGTTATTGATTTAGCATAACCAGCAGGCAGCTTCTCAGCTTTCCAGTACCTGGCGCAGCCGCTCCTGCGCCACGCCGACCAGCAAGTCGGGCTGGAACTTGGAGATAAAGCGGTCACACCCCACCTTCTTGACCATGGCTTCGTTGAAGTTGCCGCTCAGGGAGGTGTTGAGGGTGATAAAGAGGTCAGACATGCGCGGATCGCTGCGCACCTCGTGGGTCAGGCGGTAGCCGTCCATCTCCGGCATTTCGGCATCGGTGATCATCAGCAGGATCTCGTCGGTCACCTTCTTGCCAGCATCGCACCACCCCTTGAGCAGGGTCAGTGCCTGCAAACCATCCTGACACTCGATCACCTCAAGCCCAAGCTGGCCCAGGGTCTCGCGCACCAGATTGCGGGCGGTGCTGGAGTCATCGACGATCAGCACTTTGCGGCCATGCATCTCGGGCAGGATCTCCCGGTCCAGCACCTCCTCGGAGATGCGGATGTCATAGGTGATGATCTCCGCCAGCACCTTCTCCACATCGATGATCTCGACGATCTGCTCCACTCCATCTTCGGGAATGCGGGTGATGGCAGTGAGGTAGTTGGCGCGCCCGGCGGAGCGCGGCGGCGGCAGTATATCCTTCCAGGTCATGTTGACGATGTTGGCCACCTGCCCCACCAGAAAGCCCTGAATGGTACGGTTGTACTCGGTGATGATGAGGTTGGATTCACTGTCGATGGGCATGGGACGCATGCCGATGGCGCTGCGCAGGTTGATCACCGGGATCGAGGTACCACGGATATTGGCCACCCCGCTGATATTGTGATGGGAGCCCGGCATCTTGCTCAGATGGGGCAACTTGACCACTTCCCGTACCTTGAAGACGTTGATGGCGAACATCTGACGGGTGCCGAGACGAAACATCAACAACTCGAGTCGGTTTTCACCCACCAGTTGAGTTCGTTGATCAACGGAATCCAATATACTCGCCATACGCTGATATCCATCTGATTATTAATCGACTCTATTATAGAGGCTGCCCGCCAGGAAAGGCAGGCGCATTTTCAACCAGAGCGACCAACCAGACAAAAAAAGTGAGGCCGAAGCCTCACTTATCTCATTGATTTTAAAATCAATAGCTACAGACAGACTTCCAGCTGCCATCGGTGGCCTTGGGCTCGCTGCTGGTCCACCAGTTCGCCTGCCACACTACCTTGTTATGGGTGATGCGATCGCCGCCATTGGCATGATCCCCCTGCGGCCAGCTCGGATAGGCCTTGTAGGCCGCCGGATTGACGTTCTGGCTGCTGCAGCTGGTGCCCGGATTCTCGCCGCCACCCGAACCCAGCACGGCCTCCGGCAGGGTCGGGAACTCGGCCTTGAGACCAATGGTCTGGCTGCCGCTGATGATGCGCATACCGCTCGGCACGCCAGCGGCGGGCAGGTAGTAGGTCATGGCGACTTCAATCTCGGCCCCCGGTGCCAGGGTCTGCCATCCCGGCAGGTTCATGGCGACCTTGTGGAAGTCCTTCTCATTGGCAATGCCTTCCGAATTGTCGTTGCCACCGCTCTCCACCACCTTCAGGCCCATGCCACTCTGATCCGTGATGGTGTCAGAGGTGGAGGTGGGCACCAAAAACTCGATGCGCGCGCCGCCCGGAATAGTCTGGGTCGACTTGTTGACCAGCTTGAGTTTCGGGTTGATCGGATAGTTGGAGTCCCCTTCCTTGAAGCCGGAGAGGCTGACCTGGATGTCGAGCTGGGCGCTCGGCGCGGCCAGATCGTTTTGCTTGGTGTTGTACGGAGTTGCCTTGGCAAACTTCTCGTAAGCCAAGGTGGTCAGGGTGCTGCCCATGCCGTACTCGTTCTTGGCCGGATCGAAGGCGTAATCACCCGCCATCTCCCAGAACATCACGCCACCCAGACCACGCTTGATGATGTAGTCGAGCTTGTGGCCCATGGACTCTTCATCTTCTGTTGAGAGAAACACCTTCTTCTCTTCGTTCCACAGCCAGGGCGCGTGGGCCTTCTCATCGTAGTAACGCACATACTTGCCCTGCATCACGTGAGCCGGATTGTTGGGATCCAGACCCCAGGCAGTGCCATAACTCGGCAGCGTGGTGATGCCGAGGCTGGCTGCATTCTCCAGGTTCTTGGCATGCCACATGGGCACGGCGCCACCGCCGATCTCTTTGCCATTCTTGTCCAGATCATGCCAGATGTTGTCGATGCCGACCGCCCCGTTGCCGCACGGAATGGTGCTGCCACCTGTGCCCGGCTGACAATCACTTTGACTCGGCAGGGCTGCCTTACCACCCAACCCGTGACTGCCACCGCTCACCCCCTGCCAACCGCGGGTGTAATAGGGCACACCGACGTTGATCTTGCCAGCCGCCAGCGCACCGCGGAAGTAGTGGGCAGACCAGGCGGCGTTGAGGTAACCGATACCGCCAAACTGGGTCTGGGTATAGACGCCCCAATGGGAGAGCTCGGGGTCGGCATTGTTGTCGAACAGGGCCGCGTTGTGACCGACAAAGTGGTTCCAGGCACCGTGGAAGTCATAGGTCATCAGGTTGACGTAGTCGAGGTACTGGGTGACCTGGAAGTTCTCCATCCCGCGCAGCAGATAGGCCGAGGCCGGTGAGGCGATGGTCAGCATATACTTGCGGCCATCTTCGTTACCGGCGTTGTCGAGCCGCGCCCGCAAGGTCTTCATCAGCACCTCGTAATTGGCAAACAGCTTGGCCCGGCACTGGTTGGAGAGCGGGAAATCGTTGGGGTTGCCCGCATCCTTCATCGAGGTTGGGTATTCGTAGTCGATATCGACCCCGTCAAAACCGTACTGGCGGATAAAGCTCACCGCAGAGTCAGCCAAGGTGTTGATACCGGCAGTATTGACCGAGCAGTCACCCTTGGTAGTGGCGGTGTAGAAGCCGCGTGTATCGGCCCAGCCGCCGACCGAGATGAGGGTCTTCACATCCGAATACTGCTTCTTGTACTTCGACAGCAGGTTGAAGTGGCCCTTGTAGGCAAATTCAGGATCCATCTCGGCACCCGGCACGCCATCCCAGGTCATCTTGGTGGCTGCATCGTCCACCTTGATGGTGTGGCTCTGCTCATCCACCGCCGCGAAGGCGTAGTTGATGTGGGTGATCTTGTTCCAGGGGATGTCGCTCACCAGATAGGCGGGCAGGCCGTTCTTGCCGGTGCGCCAGGAGGTGAAGTAGCCGATGACCCGGCGGGCATGGTCATCCCCCATGCACTCGTAGCCATCCGGGCGATAGACCTGGCGAATGTCACAAGAGAGGTTGCCACCGGTGGGCGGCAGCGCGGCCTCCTCGACATTGACGGTCACCGCCGCCGACTCACCGCTCAGATTGGTCTTGTCAGTGGCCACCAGCTTGAGGGCGGCACGGCCTTTGGCATCCGGTGTCCAGTTCACCTGCCAGGGGGCAGTGGTATCTTCGCCCACCTTCTTGCCGTCGACATAGAGCTCGACTTTGGCCACATCGTTGTTGGCATCTGTGACGTTGCCGCTCACCGCCACACTGCGACCCAGCGTCACCTTGGCGCCGCTGGCCGGGCTGCTAATGCTCACCTTGGGCGCCTCTGGCGCGACCACGGCGGCGACGTTGAAGCTCGAATCCGCCTCGCTCAGCACCTTGCCATCTTTATCCAGCGCGCGAGCCTTGAGGGTATGGGCCCCCACTCCGGCGGCGCTCCAGCTGGCACTCCATGGCGAGGCGCTCGCCGTGGCCACCAGCTTGCCATCGACAAGATATTCCACCCGGGCCAAGGCCGTCACTGGACCACTCAGGGTCACTGCCAGCGCCACGCTGGCTCCTTCGTTGAAGCTGGCACCGGCAGCCGGTGAGCTGACTGCCACACCGAGCGCAGGAGGAGGCACCTCGCCACCATAGGGTTTCCAGGCATCTGCCCAGACCACCCCGACACCCGGCTCATAGTGATAGGGGGATGCCCCGCACCAGCCTGAATAGGGGAATTCTTTGCACTCGTAGAGGGCACCGACGTTGCTGACGATATCGCCAGCCTTGTAGGCAGTACCGGATTTATAGGCGGGATAAGCGGCCTGAGCCCACGCGGGCGCAGCCGCAAGGGCGACCAGCATGGCAAGCCTGCTGGGTCTGAAGAGCTGTTGCATATTGTTATCTTCCTTGTTTTGTCTTGGCATTGGTCACCAAGGCAAAGAACAATCGCAACCTGCATGATGGGCGCAGACAACTGGCAATGGACCTGCCACAAAAACCACCCCTCACCCAGGGAAACCCCACTATCTGGATCCACGATCGAGACCGGAAGCATTGCGCCCCGACATCACTGCCGGTTTGCCCTTTACCTGGGTTCCGTGAGGAACGAACCCAGTATAGGAAGGCGACAAGATCCCCTCAATCTTTATTCTCAAAGAGAATTATCCCCTGCCACGAAAGCGTCATGATCACAGGGTTAAAATTGATTGAATTATCAAAAAAATCATACTGTTACTGGGATCATAAAAACGCTTTCCCGCACCTTCCCAGATTCATTTAATGTGCGTTGGCTCACTGGTATGACATGCCAGAAATGTGACAATGCGCGCCCTTGGTCAACGAGCCAAGGCTATGGAATCACTGGCAAAAATAAAAAAGGAACACCTATGAAAGGTACTCGTACCCTGCTGTCGCTGGCCGTGGGGCTGGCACTTGCATCCTCAGGCGCCCATGCGGCATTTGTCTGCCCGTCCGATCCGGCTCAACTCACCCCCATCCCGACCATTCAAGGTACAGGCTCCGCCAGCGCGCTGGCTACCCAGACCGTGACCGACAAGAACGGTAACGTGACCGGCAAAATCAGCCCGGGTACCTTCAACGTTCGCGGTATCGTGACGACGCTTGGCCAAAGTCTGACCAAGGGTTTCTATCTGACCGACCCGGTGGGCGATGGCAATCCGGCCACCTCTGATGGCATCTTTGTCTATCTGAACGACAAGGACTTCGCGACCAAATATAAAGACGTCAAACCGGGGAGCGAAGTCTGTCTGGAAGCACAGGTGCAAGAGTTTTACGGCGGCACCCAGCTGACCCCGTTAGTCGACAAGGCCACCAAAAAAGCCCACTTGCAAGTCACCGCACAAGGGCTAAATGTGCCGACCAGCGTACTGCAGGTCAATGAAGGGGAGACGCTGGCGCAAGCGCTCAATCGCCACGAAGGGATGCGGGTACGTCTCGACAGCAGCAGTGACCTGCACCTGACCCGCAACTACGGCTTCGACTACAAGGTCTATCGCAACAACGTAGAGTTGGCCCACAAAACCCCGCTGATCAAACCGACCCAACTTCATGTTGCCAACAGTGCGGACGCAATCGCACTAGCCACCAAAAATGGCAGCAACCGTCTGGTAGTCGAGTCTGATTACAAAGCGCCGGATGGCGTACTGCCCTGGTTCCCGAGCTGGGATGCCGATCAGGGATATCTGCGCATCGGTGATCAACTGACCGGGCTGGAGGGGGTGATCGTATACAACAAGGATGCCTTCCGTCTGGTGGTACCGAGCGATGTCACCCTGACTGCCGGCGCCCTGCTGCGCAGCCCTGAAGAGGACCGTCAAGACGCGCCGGCTCGCCTCGCTGGCAGCGATCTGCGGATCGGCAGCTTCAACGTACTCAACTACTTCACCAGCCACTCCAGCATTGGCGGCGCACTCAATATCCTGTGCAAGGATCAGGCGGATGCCGACAACGCCAAAGGTTGCAACCGGGGAGCCAAGAGCCAGCCCGAGTTCGAGAAACAGCGCACCAAGATCGTCAATGCCATCACCGCAATGGATGCCGATCTGCTCGGCCTGATGGAGATGGAGAACAACGGCTTCGAGGATAACTCGGCCCTCCACAATCTGGTGACCCGCCTCAACGAACAGCAGAAGGATGCGAGCAAACACTACGCCTATGTGCGTCTGCCGGTAACTGCACTTACCGATGGCAAGTTCTTCGGCGGCGACGCCATCATGGTGGCGATGATCTACCGCCCTGCCCTGCTCACCCCCAGCGGAGATGCCAGCGTCATCAAGCTGCCGGAGCAGCGCTACACCACTGGTGGTGTGGCCAAGACAGCCGGTCAGCGCGATTCTCTGGTTCAGACCTTCACCCTCGCCAAGAGCAAGGAGCCTCTGACGCTGGTGGTCAACCACCTCAAATCCAAGGGGTCAGGCTGCTACGAAAATGGCGATGGCAAGACAGAACCGGCCGACCTGCAGGGCAAGTGCACCGAGTTCCGGGTCTCTGCCGCCAAGGTGCTGGGTGAGGCAGTCAGCAAACTGCCGGGCCAGGTGCTGCTGGTGGGCGACTTCAACTCCTACGCCAAGGAAGATCCGATCCGGGTACTGACCGACTACAACCCGGCCACCAGCGAGCGGAAGATCGTATCGGCCTCCCACACCTTTATCGGTGAGCAGTCCTATGAACAGCTCGGTCGCGAAGTGACCCGCAGCTACGGCCTGATCGATCTCAACGTCAAATTCAACAAGGAGAAAGCCATCTCCTACAGCTACGACGGGGAGCTGGGCACCCTGGACTATGCCCTCGCCAACCCGGCGCTGGCCAGCAAGGTGGCAGGTGTCGCCGACTGGCACATCAACTCCTTCGAGAGCTCCCTGTTCGAATACGGCAGCCAGTACACCGGCGCCCTGCTCAAGTCTGACAACCCCTTCAGTGCCTCCGACCATGATCCCATCATCGTCGACCTGAGACTGGAGAGCGATGCCACCAAACCGGACACCTCCTCAGGCGGTGGTGCACTGGGACTCGGCCTGCTGGCACTGTTGCCACTGGCCTGGCGACGTCGCCGTTAATCACAAGCGCATCTGAATAGTGCAAGCAAAGCCCGCGAGTCTCGCGGGCTTTTTCATTCAGGTCATTGGATGTACAAATGAAAGGCGCGGACGTATGGAGAAAATAAATGATGGAGAAAACAAAAAGGCCACCGCGATGCGGTGGCCTTTTTGCTTCTTGTAACAAGAATTTGGTGGAGCTACGCGGGATCGAACCGCGGACCTCTTGCATGCCATGCAAGCGCTCTCCCAGCTGAGCTATAACCCCTTTGATTCCAGATTGTTCGAGGAGAATTTGGTGGAGCTACGCGGGATCGAACCGCGGACCTCTTGCATGCCATGCAAGCGCTCTCCCAGCTGAGCTATA
>NZ_JAPDCH010000003.1:0-135523 GCF_027705925.1 Aeromonas sp. Y289-2 | reverse complement strand
AGAATTTGGTGGAGCTACGCGGGATCGAACCGCGGACCTCTTGCATGCCATGCAAGCGCTCTCCCAGCTGAGCTATAACCCCAACTCACCTCGGCGCTGACGAAGTTATCTCCGGCAACGGAGGCGCATGATAGGCATCACCCGCTTTGCTGTCAACCCTAAAATAACCACGACTGATTCGTTTAGTCAAAATTGCAGCAGTTCGCTGTTTTTACCAGCAAGACGCGTGCTATCTCTCTGTTTTATGTCACAAATCGGCTCAAGCACCTATAAAGGAGGGGCCGTGCAGCGAGCCTCTTTCCCCGTGCTACGCCCCCGCTCTCAGGCCCCTTTTGCTAGCTGATCATCAGCTTCTCCCCCGTCACCTCGGGAAAGCCTTTCCATAAAGGGCATTGCATTTGAAAACCCTTTCCATGATTTTTTGTAAATTTACAACACAGAAAGTTGATCCGGCTCACAAATGACCATAGGATCAAACCGTGACCCAGGTCACACACCATAACCATAAATGACAGAGCGATGAGGTAAACCATGTTTGAGAATCTGGCAGTCCTGTTCCACCTGCGCGGTGCAACCACCAAGAACGGCGTTGTAGAGAAAGATGCCTATGCCCCCTCCACCCGTGAATACTACTTCCGCTACGGAAAGTAATTGCTGAAAGCCTTTCACGGAAAATGTAATAAAAAAACAACACACATCATCATACAGCCCTTTCGAGGCGCTGTCCTGTCCGGGCCAGATGTTCCACGGCCAAACCTGAACTCCACCAAACAAGAATGGGGCCCGCAGGCCCCATCTTTTATTGCTCCAGACTGTGATTACACCAGATAGTGCGCTGGCTAATCGGTAAGCCTTGTAACCCTGAAACGGCTCAGAGCTTGATCCAGGCATCGGCCCAAGCCGTGCCCTTGCCCGGCTCATAAGCCCAGGCGGCACCGGCACACCAGCCGGTGTAGGGGTGCGGTTTGCACTCGTAGCTGGCACCGCCATTGCTGACCCGCTCGCCCGCCTTGTAGGGAGTCCCCTCTTTATAGGCCGGATAGTCAGGCGGCGTTACGCCCCCATCCTCTCCTTTCACCAGCAGGCTATGGGTGGTGCTGCGGCTCAGATTACCTTCATCTGTGACCGTCAGTTTGATCTCCAGCCTGGTATCGCTGGCCGGCTTGGGCAGAGTCAACTCCAGAGTGACCTGATCCAGTGCCGGTGCAGAGGCACCTGCCGGAATAGTCCAGGCATAGGAGAGCGGCTTGCCTTCGGGATCGCTGGAGTGCTGACCGGAGAGGGTCACCTTGCTGCCACCTTCCGCCTGCGCCGGGCCGGTGATATTGGCCACCGGCGGCAGGTTGGTGCCACCGCCGTTATCCTCGATCACCACTTCGGGATAGAAGTGCTGAACGCAGCGGCTGTAATCCCCCTCCTTGAAGGCGCTGAAACGGGTCTGGTAGCCCACCAGCTTGCAAGCGTAACTCTTGCCGCCGTTGGGGTTCTCTGCCACATAGCTCCAGTCCTGCTCCCAATAGATGGGCAAGGCACCGGCGCCATTGTCGTCAAACACCTTCATGTTCTTGCAACCCAGCACTTCGTCGGATGGCACCGCCACTCCGAGGTAGTTGGCAAACTCGCGGTAGTAGTTGATGCGGTTCTGGGACTGGGCATGCTCGACCGGACCGCCGCACTCCACCCCGCCGTTGATGATCTGGGTGGTGACCCCGAAGCCCGGCACCAGACCGTTCTGCTTGTCATGGTCATTCGGCTGCCAGGTGCCATCGATGACATGGAGCATGGAGGGCTTGGGCGGCTGCGGATAGGTATAGAAGAACACCGCACTGGCGAGGTTCAGCCAGGTGTCGGCCACCAGATCGGGGCGGTCGAGCAGGGTGCGCACCGTGCCGAACATCGCCTCGGAGAAGGGGCCGTAGTTGTAGTTGTAGGAGAGCTGCTTGGCGCCGCGCCCAAAGTAGCTCTTGAACTCGCCATTGTCGAACGTACCGCACGGCCACTGCTGACCCTGCCACACATCGGGACGGCACTCGGCGTTGTAACCGCCGCGCATGGTCTCATTCCATCCCATCTCGCGCACGTAGACCAGCGCCTGACGCCACTCGGCTTCCGGGCGCCAGTTTTCATGGCCGCCGGTCTCTTGAGCGAAGTGAGCGAACATGGTCGCCAGAGTCTTGCGGCAGATGGCGTCAGCATCGCGGCCGTCGCTGTAGTCGCTGCACAGGGCCGGGAACTTGGCCGCCGCCTGCAACAGGCCACGATAGGTGTACTCGGGGGCGCGTAGCGGGAACAGGTAGTTGAACTGGCTCTCACTCAGCAGGCTTTCGACCCGCTTGACGTTGCCCGGGTTGTCGACACGGCCCGGCTGCACAGCTTCTACGACCAGATTGTCACGGGTAGCGATGGAGGCCTTGACCGCTTCCATCGCCGGGAAGTCGGTCAGCGCCTTCTCTTTGGCATCCAGCTCGGCCTGACTCATATAGACGGGGGTGGTGCTGCCATCCGGCGGGGTAGGTGTCGGCGGATTGGGCTTGTCATCGCCGCCGGTGTCCGGCGGGGTCACTTCCCCTTCGCCGACAAGCTTCCACGGAGTATCCCATTCATTGGCGGCCGCCATGCCCGGAGTCTGGCCCGGGTTGACCCACCACTTGGCCTCGAAAACCTGGCCGTTGTAATTGACCTGGCTGCCGCCCGGATAGGATTTGTTGATATCGTATGCCTCGGCCGCCCACAGGTGGCCGCTCAGCATCATGCCGGCAAGCAGAAGGGTGATGCGGTTTTTTTTCATTATTGTTGCTCTCTATGGTTTTGTGGCAAAAGGCAGAGCCCGCCTGAACAGGCTCCGCCATCTTCATCATGGACTCAACCTAGGGGCAGCTTGCCGCCCCGACATCCAGCCAGACATCGTGCTTGCCCGGCTCGCTGCCTTGAGTCCACCACTTGGCCTTCCACTGACGGCCGTTGTGGTTGGTGAGATCCCCGCCGTTGTAGGCAACGGTCGCGCTCCAGCCCAGCTCAACCTGACTCTCCAGCGCCCATTGATCGGCGGCGCGGCCCGGTTCATTGCCCTGAGTCCAATACTTGGCACGCCATACCAGCTGGTTGTAGCTCACCTTGTCACCGCCGTTGTAGACCTTGCCGGCCTGCCATGCGGGAACATTCGCCGCTTCCGGATCGGTGGTGTTGCAAGAATCATCGACCACGGGATCCAGCGTCAGCACGACGCGCCCTTCGCTCTGATGTACCCCGTCCGAGACGCTCACACTCAGCTCATGCTGCTCGCTGGTGGTGACAGCCGGCGGTAGTAGACGCAGGTTGGCGCTGGTCTCGCCTTCCGCCTGCCAGCCCGCCGGGAAGTGCCAGCGGTAGCTCAGCGTATCGCCCTCGGGATCGCTCGCCTCGGCAGTGATGGTCAGCCACTCACCGCCGATGCCGCCGAGCTGCGCCGGTACGGTCACTACCGGAGGCTGGTTCTCAACCACGCCCTGATCCAGCGGCCGCCCGTTGACGGTAAAGGAGAGCGCCTGCTGCGGTGGCAGCAAGCTCTGCTGTACCAGTGTCTGGCCACGGCACTGGATGGTGGCGCGGCCGGGCTCGCTGGCGGTGGGCAGGTTGATGTGGAACTTGTTCATGACGCTGCTGGCCGCTCTGTGATTGGCCAGCCTGAAGCGCTGCAGACCATCGCGAGTCTCCAACTGCAACTGGCAGTCACTGCCGGACAGGGTGTTGCTGTCATCCGGGTAGGTGAAGCCATAGGCGCCGTGCAGTGCCGGATAGATGTAGCTGCGCAGGGCTCCTTGCGGATCGTAATAGCCCACCAAGGTGGTCACCGGCACGCCGAACTGCTCGGGCTTGCGCGCAACCTTGGTATCGATGGGGGAGACCTCCACCCAGCTCTGGCCATCCGAGGTGAAGCTCTTCTTGAAGCCCCGGTTCACCACAATTTCCTTGCCGTTGATAAAGAGGCGACTGTTGTAACCGGCCCCGTGATCGATGGTCAGACTGCGCCCACGGTTGTCCGCAGAGGCAATCGGCACCCGGATATCACGGGTCCAGCGACCATCCCACATGGCGACCCTGACCAAACCGTAATCCGCCAGCAGGGCACTCAGTCCGGCCTCGCTCAGGGCATCCATGGGGGCATCGACCTTCTCGATCCCCTCGATTGTGTGCTGATAGGGCTCCATCCTGGCCGTCGCACTGTTCCACTTGCTAAAGCCGGTGGCCGAGTTGGCATCGAACACCGCCTTGCTCTCCAGAAAACGCTGGATGATGGCGGCCGAATTGGGGGTATAGAGGGTGAAACGGTTGGCGCCGGAGAGAGGGCGGCCGCCCGCCATCGCATCATGGCCAAACTTGCGGCCATCGAACGGCGGCTGGCACTGGCCATCCAGACAGGCATCCTCATTGGTGCGGGTCGGTGAGAAGTTGGGGATGAAACGGTGTTTGTCACTGTCCCAGCCCCAGCTGGAGTTGAGCTGATCGGCACTGCGATGAACCGAGCCGCGGAAACCATCTACATAGTGGCCAAGGCCGAAGTTATGGCCCACCTCGTGGCTGAACTCGTTGCCCAGCGAATCATCCAGCGTGACGATGCCACCGCCACCGGAACCTCCGTGCACCTGAACTCCATTGGCATACTTGCCGCGACTGTTGTGCGCTGTCAGCTGGGCCGCCACAAAGGGATGGCTTCCCTCCCCTTCACCGGCACTGCTGTTGATGCCGTAGTTGGCATTGTCGATGCCGTGGGAGATAAGCTCCTTGCCGATGCGCTGACGCATGGTGCCGCCATGCCAGCCCCCTTCGCTCGGGTCAAAATCGGTCAGCAGGGTGCCGTTGGGCAGCATCACCTCAGGCAGGGAGAGCGGTGCATACTGACTGACAATCATCCGGCTGGCCGGAATGGTCTGGAAGTATTCGCGATGGGCCTCCTTGTCATTGGCAAAGGCAAAGCGATCCCGTGGTGTGGTGAGCATGCCGATGTCGATGGTGTGCAGCAGCAGCTCGCCGGGGGCGCCGACCTTGATGTCACGCAGTTCACCACTGAGATTGCCCTGACGAACGGAGAGGTTCAGTCCGGGCTGGATCCACTCGGCAGGCAGCTCGCCGCTCCAGGTATCCGCTGCATAGGTGATGCGGTTGTTCTCCAGCTCCCCCTCGCGGAACCACTGCCCGTTGGCAAACTTGAACTGCAGGGTCTGGCCACGGGAGACGGTCACCTGTCGCTCACCATAAAAGGCCGTCGAGTTATAACCGGCGCTGGAGCGGATCCGCACCATCTTCCCCTCCAGCTCCGGGCTCACGGGCAGGTAGATATCCCGAACCCAGCGGCCGTCGGCGGTCTGGATCTCCACCAGCGCGCGACCAGTGAGCCGCTCCTTGAGGAAGGCGCCGCTCTTGTCGTTCAGTTTGGCCAAATCAGCACTGCTGCTGATGATGATGGCAGTGGTGCCGCTCTCAGGGACGAAGCTCACTCCGCCTTCTGGAGCCCCCGCGAGGTGGTAGACAGTCTCTGGCAGCGCCGATGGCGGCGACAAGGTCAGGGTGCCCAGCAGCTTGCCGCTGCCGTCACGGGCCTCCACCGTCATGGGGGTCACCCCGTCGGCCTGGAGTGGTTTCACCAGCAGCAGGCTCTTGCGCAGGCTGGTCAGGATGGGTTGGCGATCCCCCTCTTTGGGATGGGACGGCAGGATCTGGCTCTGGGCAAACTGCACGCTGGCAGCCAGGCTGCCCGCCAGATCGCTTTGCGGTGTCGTCTCATTGAATATCAGGGGCGAGGTGGCGGCAGACAAGGGGCCAGCCGCCAGGGTTGCCATGATGAGGGCAGCGATTCGGGTCACATTTGTGGTCATTGTCGGGTTCTCGTTCATATTGCTACCGGGAATGAGGGGCATGTCGCCATGCCCCGTCATCGGTGAGGAGGCCTCAGTTACAGCTTGCTGCCCCGATATCCAGCCAGACATCGTGCTTGCCCGGCTCATTGCCTTGAGTCCACCACTTGGCCTTCCACTGACGGCCGTTGTGGTTGGTGAGATCCCCGCCGTTGTAGGCAACGGCTGCGTTCCAGCCCAGCTCAACCTGACTCACCAGCGCCCACTGATCGGCGGCGCGACTCGGCTCATTACCCTGAGTCCAGTACTTGGCACGCCATATCAGCTGGTTATGGCTCACCTTGTCACCGCCGTTATAGACCTTGCTGGCCTGCCATGCGGGAACGTTGGCTGCTTCCGGATCTGTGGTGTTGCAAGAGCCACCCTCACCACCTTCGTTGATTGGCGTGACGGTGAGACGAGTGGCCGCGTTGGCGTCGAGTGCGCCATCGGAGACGGTCACAGAGATGTCATAACCGGTTTCGACATCCACCGCCGGGCCGGTGACCACCAGGGTGGCGCTGTTCTGGCCGGTCGCCGTGATACCGGCAGGCACTTGCCATTGATAGATCAGCTCGTCGCCATTGGGGTCGGATGCCTTGGCGGTGATGGTCACCTGTTTGCCCTCTTCCACCTTGACGCTGGCAGGCAAAGTCACCACCGGAGGCAAGTTGGGCTGCGGCGCCTTGTTGGTCACCACCACCTCATCCCTAGCGGTCAGTTGATGGTCATCGGTCACCGTCAGCTCGAACACCAGCGCGGTATCTGCGCTCACGGCATTCACATCGACCCGCACCTTGGCCTGCGTGGTATCACCCAGCACGGCTTGCGGACCGGAAACCTGCTTCCAGCTGTAGGTCAGAGAGCCTTTTTCCGGATCGTGGGAGGCTGAGCCATCCAGCGTCAGGGTAGCCGGGCCGGTCACCGCCACATCGCTGCCCGCGTTGGCTACTGGCGGCTTGTTGGCTGGCGGAGTAACCCCTTCACCGTGACCGAGACCTTCATGCATGGCGTTAAGGATGTCGCCGTTGTCGGCATCGATCTCCCAGGAGAAGAGCCCGCCCAGCTTGTTGGCCAGCACGTATTGGCCTTTCGCCTTGACCGAGCGCTCGTCGTCATAGGTGATCAGCTCGCCGGTGGATGGCTTGAACAGGGTGGCCGCTTCGGCAGTCTCGTCGTAGTTGTACTCCCAGCCTGCGCCCATATGGCTGTTGACGATGTGACGATAGTCCAGCACGCCATCTTCCCAGGTGCCCTTGATCTTGCCGGTGGCGGTGCCGGTGAAGGGGTCATTGCCCTGATAACCGCTCACCCCTTTCCAGCCGCGACCGTAGGCGGCGGCACCGATCACCAGCTTCCCGGAGTCGACCCCCTGCGCTAGCAGTTGCTGCACCGCTGCATCAGTGTTGTAGCGCTTGTTGGCCGAGCCGTTGGTAGCCTGATAGAGGTTGGCCTGATGACCCAGGGAGGTATTGCTCCAGGCACCGTTGTAGTCGTAACTCATCACGAAGAGGTGGTCCATGTACTGCTGGGCAGCCTTGTAATCCACATCCTCAATCTTGTCGTAACCGGCACCGATGGCGGAGGTGAGCTGATAGGTGCGACCGGTCTCGGCCTCCAGCTCGTCGAGCATGGCGCGCAGATCCTTCATGATCAGCACATAGGTTTCACCATCTTTGGTCTTGTCCCCCAGATTGGGGTTGGCACCGTCGCCGCCCGGGAACTCATAGTCGATATCGACACCGTCGAAGAACTTCCAGGTCTGCAGGAACTCTTTGACCGAAGCGACGAACACGTCACGCTTGGCCTTGTCATGCATGAAGAAGAAGGGATCGGAGAGGGTCCAGCCACCGACGGAGGGGAGGATCTTCAGGTCCGGATAAGCCTGCTTGAGGGCCATCAGGTTGCCGAAGTTGCCCTTGTAGGGCTCATCCCAGGCAACCAGTGACCCCTGCCCTTTTTGCAGCGCGGCCCAGGGATCGTGAATGGCGACCTGGAAATCCTTGCGCCCTGCACAGGCACGTTGCAGCGCCTGGAAGCTACCGGCAATCTCTTTGAGGCTGTCGTTGAGGCCATCACCGCCACAAATCGGGGTGAAGCCATAGAGGATATGGGTCAGGTTCTGGGCCGGCAGCTTGTCCACAGTGAAGTTGCGATCATAGACCCCCCACTCCACATAGTAGGTGCCGACCACCTTGCCGGATTTGTTGACGTAAGGCTTGTTGTGCTCCTGCAGAGCTGGCTTGAGCGGCGCAAGGTGGCTGCCGTCGGTATCGGCGACCACGATCTCCTTGGCATCAGACAGGGTGCAGCCATCGCCGTTGCACAGCGCGACCTGCATCTGATAGCGGCCCCCCTTGTGCACCTTGAAGGTGGCGGTACCCGCGGCGGAAGAGGGACCGGACCACACCTCCTTGCCATCCAGCAGCACCTTGGCACTCTGGCCAATATCGCCGTTCCAGAGATTCCAGGTGACGGTCACATCGGCGCCATCCTTCACCTTGACCAGCTCGTTATAAGCGGTCGCGGACTGGTTGACTTCAACGATGGCAAACTTGGTGGGGCCCCAACCGATGGCGGGTTTTCCGGGAGCTGCCGCATAAGCGGCGGAGGAGGCGAGCAGGGTGCCGACCATCATGGCCAGCAGTGCGGGTTTTGGACTTAGCATATTGCTTTCCTTTTCGTTATTGGAAAAACGAAAGGGCAACGCAACACGACAGGTGACACAAAAACGGCCACCCCTTGGCAAAGGCAGCCTGCATTCTACTGTGGTGGCCCCGCTATCCTAGGCCGTCTTGACCCTTAGACCGGAAGCTTTGCGTCCCGACTTTTCAATCGGTTTGCCCTTGTCACAACGTTATTTCTGGCGATAAATAATCGCCGATTGACTGTAGGGTAATTCTGATAAGTAAGCAAATCGGACCATTGCCAGCCCACCAGTTACCAACCCTGACAATTACCCACTTTCAAGAAATTAATATTTAAAAAACAGCCGGATATGCAGACCTAATCTCATCACCTCCAACCAGATACCTCACACCATTTTTTTGATCTGCATCACACCAAATTGAGAAAAATCAATGAGTAAGAACAATATGCGACAAAAGACCCATCTGTGTCGCAACTAATGAATTTATAATCGCCGCTTTGCATGGCCAGCAGGTGTCTTCATGCCCAACGAACTGCCCTCACGCACCCGGTTATCCAGATACGACAAATTTGTTCGTTTGACGATTTATGCCTTGCCACTGGCCGGGATGATCTGGCTTATCAACAGCCTCAATGGCTGGCAAAGGGCGCCGCTTGCCAGCACCTTGCTAGTCCAGAGCTACCTTATCTGCACCTTCTGGCTCTATCGCCACTACCGCTACCATCTGCACCGCCAGTGGCAGCATCTGAGTGAGGCGCTCAAGATCAACGAAACCACCGCCGAGCTGGCCCGCAACTCGGCGCAATACCAGACCGAAGAGGCCTTTCTGGAGGATCTGCTCAGACGAGCCGTAATGTTGATCCCGGGAGCCGAGATGGGCTGCCTGATCAAGCTGCTGCCGGGCACAGGCATGTTGAGATATGAAGTGGCCATCGGCATGGATCTGGTGAAACTGCGGCGGATCAATCTGCCGCTGGAGCACACCTTTCAGTACAAGCTGACTCAGGGGCGCTGCAACAAAACACTGCTGATCAACGACCTGTCGAAGATAAATGCCACCATGCCCCTGTCCGAACAGGACAGAGAGCTGCTGGTCAACTGCACCGACCTGCCCATCCAGGCCACGCTGGCGACCCCGATCCATATCGATGGTCAGCTCTACGGCATGATCAATATGGACAGCAGCAAACGTAATGCCTTTACCCGCTACGACAGCCACCTGATGGCGATCCTGGCGCGGGATATTCGCCACGCCATCACCATCTATCAGCAGTCCCGCCGCATCTATCAGCTGGCCAATACCGACCAGCTGACCGGGCTCGCCAATCGCCAGCAATTCGAACTCGCTCTGCAGGGGCAGCCGGAAGGCACCCTGCTGCTGATCGACATGGATAATCTCAAGCAGCTCAATGACAGCAGTGGCCATTTGGCCGGTGATCAGGCCCTGCGCCTTATCGCAGATGGCATACGCCAGCACTTCGGTCAGGGGGTGATTGCCGCCCGCTTCGGCGGGGATGAGTTTGTGCTGCTCACCACTCTGACACCGACCGAGCTGCGACAGGCGATGGCCAGGCTGACCACCATGCTGGCCAGCGCCTCCCCCACTATCTCGTGCAGCATGGGGATGGCCCCCTATCGCGGCGACTTTGCCGCCGCGTTTGCCAGAGCCGATGCCGACATGTACCAACACAAGCGGCACCACAAAGAGCAACGTGCGGCACAGATGCCAGCTATCGGGGAGAGCATTAATCACTAGCCCGGAAGGGCTGCTTTGCAGGCACAAAAGAGAAGCTGGGTGGGGAAACCGATTGGCAGACCCGCCAGAATGTGGCGAAGCGGGGAGAAAAAACGGGGCATGACCGGCATGCCCCGCCACCATTCAATGCTTATTTACAGCTGGCGGCTCCCACATCCTGCCAGACGTCGTGTTTGCCGGGCTCATTGCCCTTGGTCCAGTACTGCGCCTTCCACTGACGGCCGTTATGGGTGGTGAGCTCGCCACCGTTGTAGGCCACATTGGCATCCCAACCCAGTTGCACCTTGCTCACCAGCAACCACTGATCCGCAGTGCGGCTCGGCTCGTTGCCCTGGGTCCAGTACTTGGCCTGCCACACCAGCTGGTTGTGGCTCACCTTGTCGCCGCTGTTATAGGTGCTGGCCGCTTTCCAGACTGGCCAGTTGGCCGCATCCGGATCGGTCGCCGTGCAACCACCGCCGCTGCTGGCCGGTTTGACCGTCAGACGGGTTGCCGCACTGGCATCCAGCCCGCCGTCGGAGACAGTGACGCTCAGGTCATAGCCGGTGTCGCTGGTGACGCTCGGGCCGGTGACCACCAGAGTGGCGCTGTTCTGACCCGTTGCGGTGATGCCTGCCGGCACACTCCACTGATAAGTCAACGGATCACCGTTCGGATCGGAGGCGGTCGCCTTGATGGTCACCTGCTTGCCCGCCTCCACAGAGGCCGTAGCAGGTAGACTCACCACCGGCGCCAGATTGGCCTGCGGCGCCTTGTTGGTCACCACCACCTGATCCTTGGCACTCAACTGCTGGTCATCGCTCACTGTCAGCTCGAACACCAGATTGATGTCGGCAGTCACGGCATCCAGCACCACGCGTGCCTTGGCCTGAGTAGCATCAAGCAAGCCAACCTGCGGGCCGGAGATCTGCTTCCAGCTGTAGCTGAGCGCGCTGTTTTCCGGATCGTGGGAGGCCGAACCATCCAGCGTCACCTCGGTCGGGCCGGTCACCTTGAGGTCACTGCCCGCGTTGGCCAGCGGCGGCTTGTTGACCGGTGGCGTGACGCCACTGCCGTGACCCAACCCCTCGTGCATGGCGTTGAGAATGTCGCCGTTGTCGGCATCGATCTCCCAGGAGAAGAGGCCACCGAGCTTGTTGGCCAGCACATACTGCCCCTTGGCCTTGACCGAGCGCTCGTTGTCATAGGTGATGAGGTCTCCGGTCGCAGCCTTGAACAGATAGGGCGCCTCAGCCACTTCGTCATACCCCTTCTCCCAGCCTGCCCCCATCCGGTTGTTGACGATGTCGCGGTAATCCACCACCCCGTCCTCCCAGGTACCTTTCACCTTGCCGGTCGCCTTGCCGGTGAAGGGGTTGTTGCCCTGATAACCGCTCACCCCGGTCCAGCCACGGCCATACATGGCGGCCCCGACCACCAGCTTGCCAGGGTCTACCCCCTGCGCCAGCAGCTGATTGACCGCCTTGTCGGTGGTGTACTTGGTTGCGGGGTCCCAGCTCGCCGGATAGAGGTTGGTCTGGTGGCCCAGCTCGGTGTTGCTCCAGGAACCGTTGTAGTCGTAAGTCATCATGAAGATGTGGTCCATGTAGGGCTGGGCCGCCTTGTAGTCCACATCCTGGATCTTGTCGCCCCCCGCCCCGATGGCCGAGGTGAGCTCATACTGGCGCCCGGTTTCGGCCTCCAGCTCGTCGAGCATGGCCCGCAGCTCCTTCATCAGCACCACATAGGTGGCACCATCACTCGGGCTGCCCAGTTTCGGGTTGGCGCCCTGTCCGCCCGGGTACTCCCAGTCGATATCCACACCGTCGAAGAACTTCCAGGTCTGCAGAAACTCTTTCACCGAGCCGACAAACACGTCACGCTTGGTTTTGTCACCGAGGAAATAGAAGGGATCGGAGAGGGTCCAACCGCCGACCGAGGGGAGGATCTTGAGGTTCGGATAGGCCTGCTTGAGCGCCATCAGGGCGCCAAAGTTGCCCTTGTAGGGCTCGTCATGAGCAGTGAGGTTGCCTTGCGGCATCTGGATGGCAGCCCAGGGATCGTGCATCGCCACCTTGAAGTCCGCCCGGCCGGCGCACGCCCGTTGCAGCGCCTGGAAGCTCCCTTCGATCTCCTTGAGGCTGTCGTTGAGGCCATCCCCGCCGCAGATGGGGGTGAAACCATAGAGGATATGAGTCAGGTTCTGGGCCGGGATCTTGTCCACCGTAAACTTGCGGCCATAGACTCCCCACTCCACATAGTAAGTCCCCACCACCTTGCCGGACTTGTTGGCGTAGGGCTTGTTGTTCTCCTGCAGCGGCGCCTTGAGTGGCGCCAGATGACTGCCGTCGGTATCGGCGACCACGATCTCCTTGGCATCAGAGAGGGTACAGCCATCGGCGTTGCACAGCGCCACCTGCATCTGGTAGCGCCCCCCTTTCTTCACCTTGAATTTGGCGCTGCCCGCCGCGGCCGAGGGGCCGGACCACACCTCCTGACCATTGAGCAGTACCTTGGCACTCTGGCCCAGATCGCCGCTCCAGAGGTTCCAGTTCACCTCCACATCGGCGGCATCCTTTACCCTGACCAGATTGTTGTAGGCAGTGGCCGCCTGATCGACTTCAACGATGGAAAACTTGGTGGGGCCCCATCCGATGGTGGGCTTGCCGGGCACCGCAGCATAAGCGGACGAGGCGCAGCACAGACCGACCGCGAGGGCCAGCATGGTAGGCTTTGGACTTAGCATTTTTTATATTTCCCTATTTCGTTATGTTGGTAACGAAAAGGGCTACGCCCTGACAGGTAACGCAGACGGCAGTGCGGCCTCTTGGCAAAGGTGCACAACAACCTGTGGTGGCCCCGCTATCTCAAGTACGGCTCATCCCTGGACCGGAAGCTTTGCGTCCCGATCTTGCGATCGGTTTGCCCTTCGGTTACTTCATTTGCGATGCAAAAAATCGCATCCCGACTATAGAGTGAGCCAATCCGGTCTGCCACTGTCGGCGTTCACCGACAGTGGCAAGCCAATGCACTAACTGGCAGCCATTACGCAGGAAGATGAAGAGATCTTCGCCAATAAATCTCTGTTTTCGGCATTCATCCATGACCAGGGTCCACAGGATCATTGCGCGGTTTTGTGAGCCGGTTCACGGCTAGCCGCCCCGGCTGCGGCTAGCGCAGCAGCAGGCTGTTCATCAGGGCTCGCAGTTTGAGCGGTTTGACCGGTTTGCTGATGTAGCCATACCCCCGCTCGCGGATCTGTGCCTGCAACTCGCTCTTGCGATCGGCACTGATGATGATGCCTCCCAGCTCGTCGCCACACACCCGTTGCAGCACAGCAAGCGCCTCCAACCCGGTCTTGCCGTCGTCGAGGTGATAGTCGGAGAGCACCAGTCTCGGCACAAACCCTTGTGCCACCTGCGCCTCGGCTTCGGCCAGATCGACGGCGCAGCGCACCTCGCAGCCCCAACGGCCGAGCAGGGTGCTCATGGCGGTCAGAATGTCCCGCTCATTGTCGATACAGAGCACGGCGACACCTTCCAGCTGGCTGTCGCGCGCCACCGGTGCCGCCAACTGATGGGCCGTGACCGGCCGGGTCGCCAGATTGAGGGTCACCGCAAAGACCGACCCCTTGCCCGGCCAGCTCTGCAATGTGAGCTGATGACCGAGCACCAGCGAGATGCCGCGGGCGATGGCGAGCCCCAGACCCAGCCCCTGCTCCTTGGCGGTGCGGGAGTGATCGAGGCGGGAGAACTCGTCAAAAATAGCCTCCTGCTTGTCCTGCGGGATGCCGGGGCCGTTGTCCCATACCTCGATGCGGATCTTGTCCCCCATCCGGCGGCAACCGAGCAGCACCCGGCCCCCCGGGTTGTAGCGAAACGCATTGGTGAGGAAGTTCTGCAGCACCCGGCGCAGCAGCCGCACATCGCTGTGTACCGCATGCTTGCTCTCCACCACCGAGAAGTGGATCCCCCCCGCCTGCGCCAGCACGCCAAACTCCGCCTTGAGGTTGTCGAGCAGATCGCGCAGGGCAAAGTCGAGCTTCTTGGCCTTGAACTTGCCCGCTTCGAGCCGCGAGATATCGAGCAGATCGGTGATGAGATCCTCGGTCGCCCCCAGCGCATCGTCGATATGGCGGGCGATGCGGGCCTGCTCGCCAGCATCGGGCAACATCTCCAGCAGGGAGGAGGTAAACAGCTTGGCGGCATTGAGGGGCTGGGTCAGATCATGGCTGACCGCCGCCAGAAAACGGCTCTTGGATTGATTGGCCCGCTCCACCTGCTGGTTCACCAGCAGCAGTTGACGGTTGAGCTCGGAGAGCTCACGGGTGCGCTCGGCCACCCGCGCCTCCAGATGTTCGTTCGCTTCGCGCAGCACTCGCTCCGCATCGCGAAACGGCGTGATATCGGTAAAGGTCATGACAAAACCGCCGGCGGGCATGGGGTTGCCCTGCATCTCGATCACCCGCCCGTCCGGGCGCTCCCGCGCCGAGATATGGGCGCTGCCCCGCTTCATAAAGGCGACCCGCCGCGCCACGTGCTCCTCGATATCGCCGGGGCCACAGAGCCCCTGCTGCGCGTTGTAGCGGATGATCTCTTCAATGGGGCGCCCAGCCTGAATAAGCCCCGGCGGATAGTGGAACAGCTCGATGTAGCGGCGGTTCCATGCCACCAGCCTAAGCTCCCTGTCCACCACCGAAATCCCCTGCCCGATATGCTCGATCGCCCCCTGCAACAAGCCTCGGTTGAAGCGAAACACGTCGGAGGCCTCATCGACTATGGTGGCGATCTCCTCGAGCTGCATGTTGCGCCCCTGCAGGGCCGAGGCGAGCACCAGCCGCGCTGATGAGGTGCCAAACACCCCCGCCAGCAGCCGCTCGGTGTGGGCAATCAGCTCGGCCGAGGCCTGCATCTGGGGCGCCAGGGTGCCGCCCCGCTCACCGGCGAAACGACCAAAGGCGCGTTTGACCCGGCTTGAGCCGACAAAGCGGGCCGCCAGCATCTCCAGCTCCTTGACCGAGACCCGCGCCTGATAGAGGGCAGCGGTATCGCGACTCGGCTTGCCGACAAAGTTGGCCGCCTGCAGCCGCTCGCTCACCGCAGGGCGCGACAGCAGCGAGCCCGCCACATAGCCGAGCAGGTTGAAGAGCAGGCTCAGGAAGATGCACCAGGCCCCGAGACTCAGCTCGCGAAACGCAGGCCAGTCCGGCGGTGCCAGCAGTTCGGCCAGCGGTGAACCGGCCAGCAGCCCGCTCTCCACCAGCAGGGTGACGAACCAGAGACTCACCCCAAGGAAGAGACCGAGATAGACCCCCTTGCGATTGCCGTGACGCCAGTAGAGGCCGAGCAGCAGGGCCGGCGCAAACTGGGCCACCGCGCCAAAGGAGAGATAGCCGATTCGCGACAGACTGGTGAGATCGCCGAGCCAGAGGTAGAGCCCCCAGGCCGCCAGCAAGATCAGCAGGATGGCGCCACGACGCACCTGCAACAGCAGCCGCACCAGCCGCTCGTCGCGCCCCTGCCGCCAGAAGCGGCGCAGCAGCACCGGCAGCACCAGATCATTGCTCACCATGATCGCCAGTGCGATGGTGCAGACGATCACCATGCCGGTGGCCGCCGAGGTGCCGCCGAGAAACGCCAGCATCGCCATGCCATCGAAACCGAGGGCCATCGGCAGACTGATCACATAGGTGTCGGAGGCCATGTCTGCCCCCACCCACTGTTTGCCCGCCAGTGCCAGCGGCCAGATAAAGAGCCCCAT
Source organism: Aeromonas sp. Y289-2 (assembly GCF_027705925.1). NCBI lineage: Bacteria > Pseudomonadati > Pseudomonadota > Gammaproteobacteria > Aeromonadales > Aeromonadaceae > Aeromonas > Aeromonas sp. Y289-2. The sequence continues at coordinate 119,508 of NZ_JAPDCH010000003.1, read as the reverse complement.
CACGAACAGGTAGAGCGGGAAGATCCAGCGCGCCCAGTGCAGATCCTGCCCCTGATTGTTCTCCACCACAGTCACATGAAACTGGCGCGGCAGGCAGATAACGGCGCACATCGCCAGCACCGTATAGATGGCAAGCTCCAGCAGGTTGCCGGGGCTCACCGCCACCACCTGCGCAAAGAAGTCGCGGGTCACCTGCTCGTGAGCCTCGCCAGGTTTGCTCAGGATCAGCCAGAGGGCGAAGCCCCCCACCGCGATAAAGGCCAGCAATTTGACCACCGACTCGAAAGCGATGGCCACCACCATCCCCCTGTGGTGCTCGGTGGCATCGAGATGGCGAGTACCGAACAGGATGCTGAACAGCGCCAGCAGCAGAGTAACCCCGAGCGCCAGCTCGCTGGTATTGCTGGTCGGGCTGATGCCGCCGCTGTTGACCATCAGCAGATCCAGCCCGGTGACGATGGCTTTAAGCTGCAACACCAGATAGGGGAGGATCCCCATGATGGCGATGAGGGCGATCACCATGGCGAGCCGCTGGGATTTGCCGTAACGGGCGGCGATAAAGTCGGCGATGGAGGTGATGTGCTCGCGCTTGGCCACCAGAATAAGGCGGGCCAGCAGCCGCCAGCCAAACAGAAAGACCAGCATGGGGCCAAGGTAGATGGGCACCGGCGACCAGGGCGATTCACTCGCCTGCCCCACGGTGCCGAAGAAGGTCCAGGAGGTGCAGTAGACCGCCAGCGACAGGCTGTAGAGCAGCGGTTGCCCCTTGAGACGGTGCCGTTTGTGCTTGTCTGCCACGAAGGCGATCAGAAACAGCAGCCCCAGATAGGTGAGCGACAATCCGATCAGCAGCCATCCCTGGTGCATCGATAACTCCTTGTCCATGTTGAGTTTTTGTATACAGCCTCGCCAGTCTAGAGAGGCAGCAGCCAAAAGTCATCCCCTTCGGACAGATTGAAATTATCGTTTTTCAATAAGTTTTATCTTGACTGTATATCGCAAAACAATAAACATTGCCGATGTGAATATTGATAAACGATAAACTTTACCTTTCAGATAAAACCATCACAGTGAGGAATGAGATGATCTCCAACAAACTCGAACGCTCGAGCATGCTGATCGAATGGCTGCTACTGCTGGCACTGCTGGCGACCCCTTTGATCACCTTGCTGGAGGTGTGGACCCCCTTCGGTGGCGCCGATTTGCTGCAGGAGAAGCTCAACACCATCTTGAGCCGCCCCGGCATCAATCCTGCCGACTATCCCCTTCACTTCTCCACCCGGCTGCTCGGCACCCTGGTGCAGCTGTTGCCGGATCTGGTCTTTATGATGATGCTCTGGCAACTGCGCCAGCTGTTTCGTGGCTACCGCGCCGGTCTGCTCTTCACCTTCGAGCAGATCCGCCGCTATCGGCAGATCGGACTGCTGCTCTGTACAACCTTCCTGGTCGAATTGATCCTGACCCCCTTGCTGGATACGGTGCTCACCATGAGAGGCCCGGAATTACTCGGTACCATAGCGCTGAGTACCTCCGATTTCCGGGTACTGCTGGCGGGACTGATCGTATTGGCGCTGGCACTGGTCATGCGCGAGGCCAAACTGCTGGCCGATGAACAGCAACTGACGGTGTGAGGAACGTATGCCCATTATCATCCGCCTCGATGCCCTGCTGGCAGAGCGCAAAATGACCGCCCGCGAGCTGGCCCAGCGCATCGACATCACCGAGGCCAACCTCTCGATCCTCAAGAATGGCCACGCCAAGGCGGTGCGCTTCTCCACCCTGGAGGCCATCTGCCGTGAACTCAATTGCCAGCCCGGCGATCTGCTGGGCTACGAGCAGGAGCGCTAACCTTCTTATGAGTCGTCATATCACCCTGTTTGCCCTGTGGCTGCTGCCGCTGTGGGCCTGCGCTGGCAATGACGCGAACGGCCCCCGCTACCTTATCGAGCAGGGCGCCAGCGCCAATGTGCTGCAAGTGCGCCTCACCATGCAGGGCAAACCTCCCTTTACCCTGCTCCCCGCTCGTCAGTTGCCGGGCAGTGCCACGCCGGTTTCCCCCGCGCTGGTCTGCCTTGCAGACAACCAGCCGGTTGCCCTCAACCAGCCCTTCTCCTGCAAAGAAGTTGGCTGGCAAATCACGCTCACACCCGCTCCGGCACTGGGTGCAGATGCCTCGGCCCAACAGTCGCTTTTGTTCGCACCCAATCAGTGGCTATTGACCGAGTGGGGTAACTTTGTGCGCCAGATGGGGAGTCGCCAAGGAAAGGTTTGTCTGCCGGATGGCAGCTGCCAACCACTGCCGGATGTCAACCAGCCGCCGCTGATCCTGCCGCTTGGTCTGGACACAGTGCCCGTCACCAAGCCAGATCCGCGGCTGGTGCTGAGCCATGACGAGACCGCCAACCAGCTCGATCTGCCGGCCTTGCAGCAGCAACTGAATGAGATCATCGACTATCTGGCCTTCCAGCTCGATGTGGATCCGCCCACTCATCCATGGCAACTGGTGTGGCTGGGGCGGGATGTGGCAACCCGCTCCCTCGGCGGCGCCGCCGGAGATCAGGTGTTTGTCGCCAACTACCCCACCGAGGCTGGCAAACCGACGCCACAGGCCCCCTTGCGCCTGCTGCGCACCTCGGCCCACGAGGCGGTGCATATCCTCAGCGCTCGCCGCGCAGCTCCACAGCCCACCTGGGTCAACGAAAGCCTCGCCGAGTACCTCGCCATCAAGGCGCTGCGCCGCTTTCGGCTGCATCAGGTCACGGCGGTCAACGAGCTGGCCGAGCGGGGCAAACAGCTGCCCCATCGCGAGAGCGGCCTCTATCGGGCAGCTCGCGAGGTGCTGGCGGGCGATCACTCCTACTACCCGCTCTTTTACGTCAAGGGGAGCGCCTTCTGGGAAGCGCTGGAGCGGGAGCTGCAACACAATGACGTGACGCTGGCCCAACTGCTGCCCCAACTGGGCTGGCTACCGGATGGCCGCTTTGATGCCGCATCCAATGAACTGCTTGCTGGCACCATCGGCTCGGATACCTGGCGCCGCCTCAGCCGCCTCTATCTTGGCGAGCAGCAGTAACGCCGCAAACCGCAGCAACGAAAAAGGGAGAGCCGTGGCTCTCCCTTTTGTTAGGTGATGATTCAAATAGACAAATATCAGGCTGGAGCACTCTCCTGCGCAGAGGGCGCAAAGGGGCGCAGCCGCAGGAAGAAGACCGGCAAGACCACCAGCACCATCAGGAAGAAGATGCCGCCGCCGAGAGGCTCGAACAGCACGCCGCAAAGTGCCATCAGGGCCGCCACCGTCATGCCGAGGCCAAGGGCCGCATAGAGCGCCTGGGTCGGGATCAACTGCTCGGCGGGCAGCTGGCGAGTCATGAAGCGCACAGCCCCCAGATGGCTCATGCCAAAGGTGACCGAGTGGAGCAGTTGCCCCAGCACCAGTACCCACAACTCGGTCGAGGCCCCCAGCAATACCCAGCGCACCACACAACCGATGGCACCGGCGATAAAGAGGCTCTGGGCGCCAAAGCGCTGCAAGAACCGCTTGTCAGCGGCGAACATGCAGATCTCCGCTACCACCCCGAGCGCCCAGAGATAGCCGATGATGGTGCCGCTATACCCTTGCGCCTTCCAGTAGATGGCGCTGAAACCGTAATAGGCGGCGTGGCTCCCCTGCAGCAGAGCGGTCAGCAGCAAGAAACGGCGCACCGGTGCGCTGCGCAGGGTTGCCAGCAAGGACGCCTTGGCGCGCTCGCCCTGACTATCCTGTGGCGCCGGATAAAGGGGCAGCCAGCTGAGCAGCAGCATCAGCACCAGCCCCGCCACCATGGTGTGCAAAATCCAGTCACTACCGAAGTTGCCCACCAGCGCCCCCACCAGAGTAGAGGCAACGATAAAGGCAAAGGAGCCGCACAGCCGCACCTTGCCGTAATCGAGGTGCGCCTGCACCACCATGCGGGTCGCCAGCGCCTCTCCCACCGGCATCAGGGTCGGATAGATAAAGTTCGCCAGCAGGGTCAAGCCCACCAGCCACCAGAGGTTATGACTGAGATAGAAGCCGAGAAACGCCAGCAAACTGAGCAGGGAGAGCAACCGGGTAACCGGCAACAGATGGCCCGCCCCCTTGATCTGCCCCATCACCATCAGGTTGCCGGCAAAGCGGATCGCCATCCCCGCCCCCAGCAGCAGACCAATCATCTCGGCGCTGACGCCCACCCCCTCCAGCCAGAGCGACCAGAACGGCAAGTAAGCACCGTAGACAAAATAGAAGGCGCCGAAAAAGAGCGCTAACCAGGAAAACGCGGGCATAGATCCTCTGCAACCGGATGACGGGAGCAGAATGATAACCCATCCGCCCCCGCAGATCCCGATGGAAACCCTGCGCAGAAAACGAAAAAACTTCAATAAAATTGAACTATTACCGAAGAGGTGGGGTCTACTTGGTAACACCTCCTCCTGGTTAGTGTTGCAATCCTTCCACCCGCCCATGGCGGGTTTCTTTTTTTAGGCAAACATCTGCTCTGCTCCATCGTCACAACATGGCGGCGACAAAAAAGGGGCCGAAGCCCCTTTGATCATCTGCGTCTGTTGTTTGCTCTTTAGAATACGTATTTGACCCGTGCACTCAGGTTGCGGCCCGGTTCGGTCATCATGCTGTTATCGGAGCCCTCGGCACGACCGGCGATGCGCTCGTAGCTGGTGTACTCCTTGTCAAACAGGTTGAAGACACCGACGTTGAGCTGCAGGTCGGTCATCGGGTTGAACTGGGCGTACATATCCACCACACCCCAACCGGCGCTCTTCACGTAATCGTTGCCTTTGCTGTCTTTACGGACTTTGTCCATGTCGTCAGCAAAGCGCAGCGCGGTGTTGAAGTTCCATTGGGACTGTTCCAGACGCACACCGACGGAGCCGTTCAGCGGGCTCAGGCTGTTGATGTAGTTGCCATCCCCATCCTTGCCTTCGATGTAGGCGAGGTTGCCCCATACATTGACGATGTCGTTGAGCCAGTAATCCGCCTTGGCTTCGACCCCTTTGGTGGTCGCCTTGCTCAGGTTTTGGTACTGGTAGACGGCGGTGCGCCCCTCTTTGCCCACTTCCACCATCTCGATGAAATCATCGAACTTGTTGTAGAAACTGGCCACCTCGTAGCTGAAGCCATTGTGGCTGCCACGCACACCGAGATCGATCCCGTCGCTGCTCTCCGGGTTGAGGTTCGGGTTCGGCTCGATGCGATAGCCGTATGCCTGATGGTTCAGGGTGGAGAAGGCGCTGTCATACATGGGGGCCTTGAAACCGTGGCTATACTGGGCGAACAGGTTGGCCGCCTCGTGGGCCTTGAACACCAGACCCAACTTGGGTGACAACTCCCCTTCCGAGAACTTGTGCAGCTTGTCGCCTGTGTAGGCCGGATCGTTGTCCGGGGTCATCCGGTAGTAGTCATAACGGGCACCCGGGGTCAGTACCCAGCGCTCGCCAAACTTGATCTCGTCAAAGGCCCACAGGGCGCTGCGCTCGCTGGTGGTAGCCGGGAAACTCAGCTCGTTGTAGCCGACAAAATCACCGGGAGTCGTCGGCCCCTTGTAACGGGTACGTTCGTTGTCGGTGTGCTCGTATTCAGCCCCCCAGGCCAGGCGGTGGTTGGCGACCGCCTTGTGGAACTGCAGCTGGGCGCCGATGTTCTTCTGATCGAACACGTTGTGATCCAGCGAGTTTTTGGTCACATAGGGGTTGCCGGGGCTGACCGGATACTTGGATGAGGCGTACTGATCCAGCGTCTGCTTGGTGCGGGCAAAGTAAACCTTGCTATCCATCCGATCGGCCCAACCTTGATTCAGCGCGATGCCGTGATCCAGCACCACAGAGAGGTTGTCGGTCTGCTTGTCGGTGATGGGCTGATCAAAGACACGGGCAGTGCCGGTACCGACCTTGTTGAGCTTGACCGCATCCGGCTCCTCGCCATCGGTCAGGTAGTCAACGGTCAGCTTGAGGAACTGCTCATCGGAGAGATTCCACTTGCTCTTGAGCAGCAGGGCGTGGGTACCGATATCGAAGTCATTTTTGGTGGAGTCGAAATTCTGGGTCACACCGCCATCGCGCCAGGTGTAGCGCAGCAGGTTCTCCACTTCACCAGTGCGTAAGGCGCCGGTAAAGCCCGCCATCTTCTGGTGGCTGCTGGAGGCGTAACCGCTGGTCACGTCCAGATAACTATCCTTGCCCTTGAGGAAATCGCTGGCATCCTTGGTGGTGATGGCAATTACGCCACCCAGCGCATCGGAGCCGTAGGCGGCAGACGCCGGCCCCTTGGCCACTTCCACCTGCTTGATCATGTCGGTATCAAAGTAGCTCTGACCGACACCGCCCTTGCTGTAGGCATCGTTCTGGCGCACACCGTCGCGCACCACCTTGACCCGGTTTTCACCCATGCCGCGGATGATAAAGGTCTGCGCATCACCCTGACCGCCGAGCACGGTCACACCGGGTTCGTAGCGGAACAGGTCGGCAACGTTGGTGACGACCTGCTCTTCAATCTGCTTGGCGGTGATCACCGAGATGGGGCCGGAGACATCTTCCAGTTTTTGCTCCATCCGTGAGCCGCTGACGACCACGACTTCATCCGCCTTCTGGGTGGCAGCAAAGACCTGGGAAGAGAGACCGGCTGCCACGGCGAGGGCAACCAGAGAGAGTGCGTTATGATGGGTCACAGCGAATCCTTATTGAGAACTGTTATCAAACAGGCCGCATATTACCCAGCTCCCGACAAAGATCAACAAGAAACGAAATCATTCTCATTTGTTTTGAACCAAATTGGTTTTACACTGTCGCCCTGTGTTGCCCTTATTCTCTATTAGCCCCCCGAGATGCACCGGCATCCGGGCATATCAGCCGTGAGATCCCATGATTAGACGACTTCCCCTGCTCGCCCTGCCGCTGCTGCTGGCAGCCTGTGCCACCCCCACCCAGCCAACCGTGTCATCACAGTTGCAGACGCTCTATGACTACCGGCTAAGTAGCGAGGGAGATGCAGACCTGACGCTGGAGCAAGCAATCGCGCGCATTGCCGACGCCGACATCATTCTGGTGGGTGAGCTGCACAGCCATCCCGCCGTGCATCTGTTGCAATCGCGCCTGCTGAGCGGGCTCTACACCGCAGGTCAGCAGCACGGTCGGCCATTGGCCCTCTCCATGGAGCAGTTCAGCCGCGCCGATCAGAAGACGCTGGATGCCTATCTGGCGAACCAGATTGGTGAAGCGGCCTTGATCCGCGAAGGCAACGCCTGGCCCAACTATCCGAGCGACTACCGCCCATTGGTAGAGTTTGCCAAAGCGCACCAGATGCCGGTGATCGCCGCCAACGCCCCCAAGCCGCTGGTGAGCTGTGTCGGTCAGGAGGGGGCTGAGTGGCTCGACAAACTGCCAGCCACTCGTCGCAGCCAGCTGGCCCGCCAGCTGACGCTGGGGGATGACCCCTATCGCCAGAAATTTATGGCCTCCATGCACCATGGCGATGCCGACAGCAACGCCCGCCGCTTCGCCGCCCAGACCAGTTGGGATGACACCATGGCCGAGAGCATGGTGGATTATCTCGTCAAGCACCCGGGCCAGCAGATCATGCATATCGCCGGCAATTTCCACGTCGAGGGGAGGCTTGGGCTCGCCAGTCGCATCGCCAGCCGCAATCCTGCCCTCAAGGTAGCGCTGGTCGTGCCTCGTACAGATGAGACCTCTGTTGCAGATCGCGCAGCCGATGTGCAGGTAACCATCATGCCGCTGCCTAAGCGCTGGCAAAACAGTGACGAGATGAAGCAAGATATGGGCGCGCTGCATCAATCCCGCAGTCGTGACTGCAGCCAGTGGCTGCAACCCTAATCTTCAAGGAAACGGCGGGTAAAATATGGATGTGTTACTGATCATCGATGTGCAGCAAGGCTTGTTCAACGAGCCCCGTTACCGCCAGGAGCAAGTGCTGGCCAATATCAATCGGGCTGCGGCCCATGTCAGGCAGCAACAGGGACGGGTCATCTATATCCAGCATGACTCGCCCCCCGGTACCGAACTGGAACCGGGCACCCCGGGTTGGCAGTTGCACAGTGCGCTGCAACCGGCCAAGGGAGAGAGCCGGGTACGCAAGACAGCATGTGACAGCTTTCTCGATACCGAGCTTGCCTTCCTGCTGGCCGAGCAGCCGGTCGATCGACTCATTCTCTGTGGCTGTGCCACCGATTTTTGCGTCGACACCACGGTGCGCAGTGCCGCCTCCCATGGGTACGAGGTGCTGGTGTTGAGCGATGGTCACACCACCGCCGATCGCCCCCACCTGAGCGCGGCCCAGATCACCGAGCACCATCACTGGATGTGGCGCCACCTCAGCCTGCCGGAGGGGCGCAGTGTCACCCTGCTCACCACCGACGAGCTGCTGGCAGTAACACCCGCCCTGCAGCCGTGCTAATCTGCGAGCCTCGTCTCGTTTCTCACCGGAGTCTGTCGTGCGCCAGTTGTCTGCCACCCTGTTGTTGATTGTTCCCCTGCTGTCGGCCTGCTCCAGCTTGCCCGGACAGAAGTATGACGGGCCGGCCCCCCTGTTTCTGACCCACATCAACGAGGAGGGGAGCAAGCGGTTCACCTTTGAAGCCGCGCCCAACGACACCTTGCCGCGCGGCCTCTCGGCGGCCCAGAGCCAGCGGCTGCTGGAACAGCGGGAGGCGTTGCAGGAGAACCTGCTGACCGAGACCCTGGCGACCAAGCAGTATTGCCGCCAGGGCTACATAGTGCTGAGCCAGACCTCCTGGAAGGTGCGGGGAGAGTGCAACGAAACGGCCACCGACGCCGATCGTCGCGCTTTTCCCAACAAGGCCAGCTGGCAGGATTGAACTGGCGGATGAGATAACGCAATAAAAACGGGCAGCCAATTGGCTGCCCGTTTTGTTATGACGGCTGTCGTGGTCGACAGAGATTATCAGACCGGCGCATCGGCCGGGCTGGTGAGCTCGGCACCGTTGTCGATGCGCTTGTGCCCTTCCACCAGATGGACGAAATCCACCAGCTCGTCACCGGAAACCGCGAACGCCTGTCCGAAGCCCTTGACGAACAGCCCCTGTTCCGGCTTGAGGCGGAACAGTTTGAAATCCTTGAGGTTGGAGAGACCCTTGATGATCTCGCCAAAACGCCCCTCCAGCGCTGCGACCGCCTTGCTCCAGCGAGCGTCGTCACGGGCCACCACTTCAGCCACCGCATCGAAGGTCAAGCGCTTGCGGGCAAACAGCTCGCGGGCACCGCTCTCATCCTCGATCAGCATCAGGGATACCCGCGGCACCTGTTGCAGGTTGCGGGCGTGGCGGGCGATCTCGGAGATCAGCACATAGTAGCCATCTTCCTGTAGCACGAACGGGGCATAGCTGGCGTTGGGATTGCCTTCACCATCGACGGTGGCGAGCTGCAGGGTACGGCAGCTGTCACGAAACTCGCGGATCTCCGGTTGCAGACGGTTCTGCAGACGCTCCTGACGTTCACTCATGCTTTGACTTCCTCTTGAGAGTTGTGGCGCAGCGCCATAAAACGGGTGACCTGATCGGCCAGCAGCTGGCGTTTCTCGTCGCGACCCAGATAGACCTTGAAAATGCAGCGGCCGGAGTGACCGAAGAACTGGAAGGAGTGCCCCTCCTTGCCCATGAACAGCTTGCTGACCAGCGCAATCCCCGCCACGTTGTCGAGCTTGAGGTGACCATGCAGCTCACCGTCGCGGCCCATCAGGTTGTAGTAGCCGCGTGCGTCCTTGCCTTTCGGGAAGGGGGCTTTTACCTCGAAGATGGATCCTTCTGATTCGACGATGGTGGTCACCGGGCCCCAGTCGGCCAGATCTTCCAGCAGACCTTGTGCGCGATCGGCGGGCAGCAGGGTCACCAGCTCGGCGGGCAGATGGCGAACCACCTCCCATTCGCTGATGGCAAGCTGGGCCGCCAGGGTGGACGGATGAGCGCCGGGATCCTGCTCCAGCAGCGCGTGAATGCGTTGTGCAATGCTCATGTTTTCTCCCTCTGCGGGACCATACTGTCCCGCTGTTTATCATGGCGGCTACTCTAATAAAGCACCGAAACCAATGCAATTGATAATTGCTATCATTATCAGTGCATTTTTTCCAAAGCCTTGATATTCTCGGCGGCACACCCGTTTCATTCACCCCTTCGGAGGTTAGCATGGGCCGTCGTCTTGCCCTCGCCATCACCCTGCTCTGCAGTTCACTCTCTCCCTTCTCTACCGTTGCAGCCGACGGACAGAAAGAGCGTATCGTCAGTATCGGCCCGGCCACCACAGAACTCATTCTCGCACTTGGTGGTGAATCGAGCCTGATCGCAACCGATGTCAGCAGCCCCTTGCCAAAAGGGTTGCCCAAGGTGGGTTATCACCGGGCACTGGCCGCCGAAGGGATCCTGAGCCTCTCCCCCACCCGACTGGTGGGCAGCGACGAGATGGGCCCGGCCCCGACCCTGGATCAGCTGCGCCGTGCCGGGGTCAAGGTGGAGGTGCTGGATACCGCGCCGACCCTCGCCAACCTCAACCAGCGTATCGACACCCTCTCCAGCCTGCTGGGCGATAAAGCCGCTGGCGATCGCCTGAAGGCAGAGATCCAGGCTCAGACCGATCAGCTGGCGGCGCAAGCCAAACAGAACAAACCGCTCAAGGTCGCCTTCCTGCTGCTGCACAAGGGGCAACCCACCAGCATCGCCGGAGGGGACACCACAGCCAGCGCGCTGATTTCGCTGGCAGGCGGCATCAATCCGGTCACCGAGTTGCGCAACTACAAGCCGGTATCCGCCGAAGCCCTCATCAAGATGCAGCCCGATCTGGTGCTGGTCAGCGGTCGTGACTGGCAGCAGTATGCCGATCCGGCCAAGGTGCTGGCCGAAGTGCCCGCACTGGCCGCTACCCCGGCTGGCAAGCGTAACGCCATTCACGCCATCGACGGCCACGCCCTGCAAGGGGGCCTGAGCCTCAACTCCCTGCAACAGGCGAACCAGATCGCCCAGTGGATCAAGCAGGGGTCATGATGCGGTTACCCCTCTCCTGGCTGCTGGCCTTTACCACGGCCGCACTGGCGCTGTTGCTGCTCGGTTCGCTGGCAACCGGCCCCATGACCCTCACCCTGGGCGAGAGTCTGCGGGCGCTGTTTGCCGGGCAGGAGAGCGGGATAGAGTCACACAAGCTGCTGATCGTGCAGGAAATTCGCCTGCCGCGAACCCTGCTTTGCATTGCAGTGGGGGGGATTCTCGGGCTCTGTGGCGCCGTGATGCAGGGGCTGTTTCGCAATCCCCTGGCTGACCCCGGCATCATAGGTGTCTCCGGCGGTGCGGCGCTCGGTGCGGCGCTCGCCATCGTGCTGCTGGCCCCCCTCGGCCAGCAGCTGCAAGCCACCATCGGGGTTGGTCTGCTGCCGCTGCTCGCCTTTCTCGGCGGCGCGCTCACCACCACCCTGGTCTATCTGCTCGGCACCCGTGAGGGGGGCACCTCGGTCACCGTCATGCTGCTGGCCGGGGTAGCCATCACGGCGCTCTCCGGTGCAGTGATCGGCCTGCTCACCTATCTGGCGGACGATCAGATGCTGCGCAACCTGAGCCTGTGGCAGATGGGAACGCTGGCGGCAGGCAAACCGGCCGATGTGGCGCTGGCCCTGCTCACCTTGGCAGCCCTGCTGTGGCTCTTTATGCGCGATGCCAATCCCCTCAATGCCCTGCTGCTGGGTGAAGGAGAGGCCCGTCATCTTGGGGTCAATGTGCAATCCCTCAAGCGCCGCCTGATTCTGCTCACCGCAGCGGGCGTCGGGGTGGCGGTGGCGGTATCGGGGATGATCGGCTTCGTCGGGCTGGTGGTGCCCCATCTGGTGCGCCTGCTGGCAGGCCCCAACCACGTCAGGTTGCTGCCACTCTCAGCCCTGCTCGGCGCCGCCCTGCTGCTGGCAGCCGATATGCTGGCACGCACCCTGCTGGCCCCTGCCGAGCTGCCGGTGGGCATCATCACCGCCCTGCTCGGCGCCCCCTTCTTCATCTGGCTGCTGGTAAAAGGCCGCCGCGCCCTGTGATACGGACTGTTATGCAACCACTCTCATCCTCACTCTCCTCCCCCATGTTGAGCTGCACCCGACTGAGCCTGCGCCGTGGCCAGCGCCAGATCCTGGATGGGCTCAATCTCGACCTCGAGAGCGGCACCCTCACCGCCCTGCTCGGCCCCAACGGGGCGGGCAAGAGCTCTCTGCTCAAATGCCTGACCGGCGAGCTGGAATATGAGGGTTCCATCACCCTGTTTGGTGCAGATCGCCAGCAGTGGGACAGCAGCCAGCTGGCCCACCGACTCGGGGTATTGCCGCAAAGCTCCTCCCTCAACTTCCCCTTTCTCTGCGAGGAAGTGGTCGCCATGGGGCGCCTGCCACACAGTGAACCGGCGGCGCGGCGCGACGAGATTGTGGCGGCGGCCATGACCCATGCCGGGGTCGAGCATCTGGCCAAACGGCTCTATCCCGGGCTCTCCGGCGGCGAGCGGCAGCGGGTGCAGTTTGCCCGGGTGCTGGCGCAGATCTGGCAGGCTCCCTCCCCGACCGAGCAAGCCGAGCAACCCCGCCTGCTGCTGCTCGACGAACCCACCTCGGCGCTGGACCTGAAATACCAGCATCAGCTGCTCACCATGGCGCGCGCCCTCGCCAGCCGCAATACAGCTGTGCTGGTGGTGCTGCACGACCTCAATCTGGCGGCGCGCTATGCCGATCGGCTGGTGATGCTGGAACGGGGTAAGCTGATGGCCGATGGCACGCCTGCCGAGGTGCTCACCCCTGAGCTGATCGCCCGTCTCTATGACTATCCGGCACAGGTGATCCACCACCCCGAAAGCGGCCTGCCGATGGTGGTGTGACAAATTCAGAGTGCGGTAACGGCAGGAAGCGCGCTATTCATCCCGGAAACTGCAGCGTATAAACCGGTTTTTCACACCCCATATCGCCCTGCTAACATTCATCATCGCCAGATATGTGGTGTGAATATCCTCACACTTTGCTCAGGCAAAACCCCCGCAGCATCACCGTCTACTTATAATGGCGCCGCCTCACGAAGGCATAACTCATTGATGCTACGGAATAATTACAATGAAGAATATCAACAAGACCCTACTGGCTGCCGCCATCTCCCTCGGGATGCTGGCTGGCTGCAACAGCGACAACGACTCAAAGGCAGCTGATCCCATGGTTCGTTTTGCCACCTTCAACCTCTCTTTTGACCGCACTGCCGCCGGTATGCTGACCGGTGAGCTGGCCTTGACCCGCACCGAGCAGGATGCCCTGCTGACCCGCCTCGCCGAAGGGAGCCTGAGCGGCGCCACGGAAACCAAAGCCAAGAACGTGCAGCAGATCCGCAACGTGGCGGAGATCATCCAGCGCACCCGTCCGGATGTGTTCCTGCTCAACGAGTTCGACAACGACGGCAAAGGCGAGAGCACCGCCGATCTGAAAGCCTTCAACGACAACTATCTGGCTCACGCCCAGCACGCAGAGGTGACGGCCATCAGCTATCCGGTGATGCAGAACTTCGCCACCAACACCGGCCTGATGAGCGGTTATGACCTCAATCTGGATGGCAAGGTCAACAGCGGCCCCGACGATGCCTGGGGCTTTGGCAACTACCACGGCCAGTACGCCTTTGCGGTGATGTCCAAATACCCCATCGACACCAAGCAGATCCGCACCTTCCAAAACTTCAAGTGGAAGGATATGCCGGGCGAGCAGAACCCCATCATCGATGACTGCAACAATCCCAAGGTCAAGATCCCGGCCAGCCGCCAGTGTGGTGATGCCTGGTATTCAGACGCTGCCTGGCAGCAGTACCCACTCTCCTCCAAGAACCACGCCGATGTGCCGGTGCTGATCAAAACCGAGAAGGGTGAAGAGGTGATCCACTTCCTGATCTCCCACCCGACCCCGCCGATCTTTGCCAACGCGGCGCGTCATACCGTCAAGCACAACCGCGCCGAGATCGCCTTCTGGAACGACTACGTCAAGGGTCTCAACTACATGACCGATGACAAGGGCACCAAGGGTGGGCTGGCCAAAAACGCCAAGTTCGTCATCGCCGGGGATCTCAACGCCGATCCGCTCACCGGTGACGGCGACCTGACCGCCATTCAGGATCTGCTAAACAACCCGCTGATGAATCAGGCCATCACCAATGGCACCCTGATCCCGGTCAGCGAAGGGGGCCCGGAGTGTGTCAGCAAAGGGGCCGACTGCAAACGCAACCTCAATCGCCCCAGCCCGGAACGCATCACCAACTCCAGCGTGCTGCAGCTGGATCACGTCATCCCCTCCGCCAACCTCAACGCGGTCAAGAGCGGCGTCTTCTGGCCTGCCAGCTTCGAGGCCGGTTATCACCTGGTCTATGATGCGAAACTCGGCATCGCCAAGGGAGTCAGTTCGGATCACCGCATGGTGTGGGTCGATCTCAAACTCGACTAACTCTGCCATGACCCCGCTGCGGCGGGGTCTTTTATTGGCGATGGGTGGCGAGCTGACCACGGCTCATTAATCCACCGCTTGGCATGGCATCACCCATCCATAGCGGTTGAATAGGCCCCCCGATCACAGAACCGCCGCGCCAATGGTGGTAGCATGCCTCCTCTTGCCACCCGGCCGCACGGCGGCTCCGGTGGCCCTCCCTCCTCCGCTTTCAATTTTTGAGGACATATCTGATGGAACTGCTTCTGCTTAGCAACGGTAAAGCCAACGAATTTCCGGGTCTGCTCGGCTGGGCCCGAGATCGGGTTCAAAGCCTGCTGGCTCGCAAACAGGTCAAGCGCATTCTGCTCATCCCCTATGCGGTGATCCGCAGCGACTGGGATGCCCGTGCCAACGAACTTACCGAGAGCCTCGGGATCGAGGCCATCAGCATTCACCACTTCGATGATCCGGTCGCGGCCGTCAATCAGGCCGACGCCATCTTTATCAGTGGCGGCAACACCTGGCGCCTCAACCAGATGCTGCATGAAAACGGCCTGATCGTGCCGATCCAGCGTGCCGTGCGCGAACGAGGCATCCCCTATGTGGGCTGGAGCGCCGGTTGCAACGTGGCGACTCCGAGCATCCGCACCACCAACGACATGCCGGTTTGCAACGCCGCCGTGCTGCCCGCGCTGGGCCTGTTCCCGCTGCAAATCAACCCGCACTATCTGGATGCCAGCATCAGCGGACACATGGGCGAAACCCGCGACGAGCGTCTGGCCGAGTTCTGCGCCATCAACCCGAGCGAATATGTGGTGGCTCTGCGCGAAGCGAGCCTGCTGCAGATCAGCGGCGATACCGTTGAGTACTGGAGCGCCCGCGATCAGGACTTCAAGATCTTCAAACACGGTCAGGAGCCGCAAGCCTTTATGGATGCCGCCCCGCTGGCCGAGCTGACCCCCTTCAAGGTCGGCTGAGCCACGAAGAGCTCTTCACCACTGGCAGGCGGATAGCTCGCGAAACCGCAAAAACGAAAAAAGAGGGATGGCTCAATGCCATCCCTCTTTTTTATCGTCATCTTTCAGCTGGTTGCAGCCTGATTACTCACCCTGCAGGGTCACCAGCACCTTGCGGGCACCACCATCGACGCGATGCTCGCCAAGCCAGATCCCCTGCCAGGTGCCGAGCGCCAGCTGACCATCGCGGATCGGCAGCAGCAGGCTCACCCCGAGCAGGGAGGATTTGATATGGGCGGGCATGTCATCCGCCCCCTCATAAGTGTGGCGATAGTAGGGGGCATCTTCCGGCGCCAGCCGGTGCAGATGGGCCTCCATATCGCTGCGCACGCTGGGGTCGCAGTTCTCGTTGAGGGTGAGCGAGGCGGAAGTATGTTGCAGCAGCAGGTGCGCCATGCCAATTCGGTAATCCGCCAGCATCGGCAGCTTGGCCACCAGCTCGTCAGTCACCAGATGAAAGCCCCGCGAACGGGGCTTCAGGGTCAACAGGCACTGCTGCCACATCAGACATACTCCATAAAGACGCGGGAGGTGAGCTTGGTGATGAGCTCGTAGGGGATGGTGCCAATCTCGTCGGCCACCCGCTCCACCGGCAACCCCTCGCCCCACAGCACCGCCTCATCGCCGGCCTTGTCGGTGGCACCGGGCCCAAGATCCACCGTGCTCATATCCATGGAGACACGCCCCACCAGCGGCACGATGCGGCCGTTGATCAGCACGGAAGTGCCATTGGGCGCCATGCGCGGATAGCCGTCACCGTAGCCGATGGCGATCACCCCGAGCCGGGTATCGCGATCCGACACCCAGTTGGCGCCATAGCCCACCGGCTCGCCCGCCTTGTGATCCCGCACCGCAATCAGCTGGGTCTTCAAGGTCATCACCGGCTGCAGGTCGTAATCGGCCGCCACCGTGTTGGGGAAGGGCGACACGCCATAGAGGATGACGCCGGGGCGAACCCAGTCGCAGTGGGAGTCTGGCCAGGCCAGAATGCCCGCCGAGTTGGCCATGGCCCGCTCGCCCGCCAGCGGTGCGGTCAACTTGCTGAACAAGTCGATCTGCTCGCGGGTAGTGGGCTGCTCCAGCTCATCGGAGCGGCTGAAGTGGGTCATGATGTTGAACGGCTGCACCACGTTCTTGCACTTGCCGAGGCGCTCGATAAAGGCGGCCATCTCGTCAGCCCGCACCCCGAGCCGGTGCATACCGGTGTCGAGCTTGAGCCAGGCCACCACGGGCGCTGGCAGCTCAACCTGCTCCAGCGCTTCGAGCTGCTCCCAGGTGTGAACCGCCGTCTGCAGATTGTTGGCCGCCAGCACCGGTAGATCGTCGGCGGAGAAGAAGCCCTCCAGCAGCACGATGGGCTTGACCACGGCGCAGGAGCGCAGCATCAGCGCCTCTTCGATGCGGGCCACCGCATAGGCATCCGCATCCACTAGGGTGCGGGCGACCGGCAGCAGTCCATGGCCATAGGCGTTGGCCTTGACCACAGCGATGATCTTGCAAGCAGGGGCGTGGCGCTTGACCACGGCGAGGTTGTGGCGCAAGGCCGCAGTGTTGATTTGGGCAGTAGCCGCTTTCATGGTTTTCCCTTACGAGGGCACAAATGGTCTCCCCCTCATCGGGCCGAAGACCGCCACTCACTTATCGTCGTCGAAGGCCGGACCGGCATAATTGTCGAACCGGGAAAACAGGCTCTGGCTGCCTCTCAATAAATGGCAAGCGAGTCAGAGCGATGGTGGCAATCCTGACCACAGGATTGCCATGATTGTTACTTATCAATAATCGTCATCAAACGCAGGACCGGCGTAGTTGTCGAACCGGGAGAACTGACCCTGGAAGGTGAGGCGCACACGGCCGATAGGGCCGTTACGCTGCTTGCCGATGATAATCTCGGCAATCCCCTTGTCCGGGCTGTCATCGTGATAAACCTCATCACGATAGATAAACATGATCAAATCCGCATCCTGCTCGATGGAGCCAGATTCACGAAGGTCAGAGTTGACCGGACGCTTGTCGGCCCGCTGTTCCAGACTTCGGTTGAGCTGGGAGAGCGCCACCACCGGACACTGCAGCTCTTTGGCCAGCGCCTTGAGGGAGCGGGAGATTTCACCGATCTCCAAGGTACGGTTGTCAGAGAGCGCCGGCACCCGCATCAGCTGCAGGTAGTCCACCATGATCATGCTGATGCCGCCGTTGTCCCGCGCCACCCGACGAGCGCGGGAGCGCACTTCGGTCGGGGTGAGGCCGGAGGAGTCATCGATATACATCTTGCCCTTCTCCAGCAGCAATCCCATGGTGGAGGAGAGACGGGCCCAATCCTCGTCGTCGAGCTGACCGGTACGCACCTTGGTCTGGTCGATACGCCCCACCGAGGCGAGCATACGCATGATGATCTGCTCGGAGGGCATCTCCAGCGAGAAGATAAGCACCGGCTTGTCGGCGGTGAGGGCCGCATGCTCGCACAGGTTCATGGCAAAGGTGGTCTTGCCCATGGAGGGACGGGCCGCCACGATGATCAAGTCCGAACGCTGCAAACCGGCGGTCATCTTGTCCAGATCGTTGTAACCGCTCGATACCCCGGTCACCCCGTTGTGGGGGGTCTTGAACAGCTCTTCAATCTTGTCGACGGTCTGCTCGAGGATCAGCTTGAGCGGCTGGGGGCCTTCGTTGGCGCTGGTGCGCTGCTCGGCGATCTGGAATACCTTGCTCTCGGCCAGATCGAGCAGATCGTTGGAGGTACGGCCCTGCGGCTCGTAGCCCGCTTCGACGATCTCGTTGGCGACCGAGATCATCTCCCGCACCACCGCTCGCTCGCGCACGATTTCCGCGTAAGCGTTGATGTTGGCGGCACTCGGGGTGTTCTTGGCGATCTCCACCAGATAGGCGAAGCCACCTGCCTCCTCCAGCTGTTCGGAGCGCTCCAGCTCCTCCTGCAGGGTGATGAGGTCGATGGGGTTGCCCGCGTTGGAGAGGCGGGTCATGGCCTGGAAGATCAACCGGTGCGGACGGCTGTAAAAATCCTTGTCGATCACCCGCTCGGCGACCCGATCCCAGGCGTCGTTATCCAGCATCAGGCCGCCCAGTACGGACTGTTCGGCCTCAAAAGAGTGGGGAGGAACTTTCAGCTGTTGTGTCTTGGCGTCTTTTTTCGCCGTCACTTGCTCTGCCATACACATAAAAACCGCAGCGGGAAGGGGACGGGAATTTTACAAAAGAAAGCCAACTACGGCGAGCCCTATCTGGCAGCTCATACCATCATAAAGGGCCAAACCAGAGTCTGCTCTACCTTGACCATTTTGATTTTGCTTCGCATTTTGCGCTCCTTGCGACTCAATCTTCTGCTTTTCATCCGGTTTACTCCTCTTGTTTGACGCCACATCGCGGCAACCTCGTTCATGAATAATTCATGCCAGAGGTGATATTGATGAATACAAGCTGCGACACAATTAGGGACAGGCAGCCTGCCATGCGCCTTGCTGAGCTTGCCAAAGCGGAGCATGCCCCACCCACAGACGAGAGTGAAAAGAGTCAAAATGAAAAAGATGCTGACCCTGTTTGCCGTGATCCTGGCCATTGGCCTGGGGGCACCTCACGCCGAAGCCAAGAAATTTGGCGGCGGCAAATCCTTTGGTAAAAGTTACAAAACTGCGCCGGCCCAGCCTGCGGCCAAACCGGTCGACAACAAGAATCCGACACTGAATGCCCAGACTCCGCCGAAAAAGAGCGGCATGATGGGTGGCCTGCTGGGCGGCCTGCTGGCTGGCGGCCTGTTTGCCTACCTGCTGGGCAGCGGTGCCTTTGAAGGTCTGCAAGGAATGGACTTCCTGCTGATCGCCCTGCTGGCGCTGGGGGCAGTCTTCCTGATCCGTACCCTGCGCAAGGGCAAGGTCGCGACGCCACAGCCACAACAGGCGGCCTATGCGGGCTATCAGCCACCGCAATCCGCTGCCCCGCAACAGTTTGAGCAGAGCAACAGCGCACCGCAAGCCACCGGCTTTGCCGACAGCGACGTGCCGTTCCGCCTGCCGCCGGGCTTTGACATGAACAGCTTCCTGGCCGGTGCCCGCGATCACTATCGCACCCTGCAAGAGGCGTGGAACAAGAACGATCTGGAAAAAGTGCGCGAGTACGTCAGCCCAGAGCTGTTTGAGCAGCTCAAAGTCGAGCGCGCCGAACTGACTGGCGACCAGCACACAGAAGTAATGTATGTCGACACCCAGCTGGTACGCGCTGACTACGGCAGCGACTGGGCTCAGGTGAGCGTGCGCTTCAGCGGCCGCTACATGGACCGTCAGGAGCAGGTCGAAGAAGACATAAAAGAGGTGTGGCACCTCGAGCGCGATCTGGCCAAGAACAATGCCCCCTGGCATATCGTCGGTATCGAGCAGCTGTAAGGCTTCGCGCCTATCAGTTAGTCACTAGGCAATAGCCAGTCAGTTAAGCCTGACTGGCTATTTTTTTATGGGGCACAACGAGACCAAATAGAGACTGACGCTGGCTCGTTATAGCTGTTGGGGCATGAAGTAACTTGGTCATATTGTGCTGATGATGACACCGATTTGATGACTCGTTTGCAGATGACGTTTGCGCTCCGCACAAAAGCCCCATCGCGGAACCGAGAGGGAATAATGTTGAGCATTAACCAAAAATAAGCTGCCCTGTTAGCTTGGAAAAAGCCGCGAGCCTATTTGACAGACATAAAAAATCCGAAGCCAGAACAACCGGCTTCGGATTTCATCATCCAAGGAGGAGCAATTAATGAGCATTAATTGCTCGGTATGACTCCTACGGCAGATTTTTTATCATCGGCATGGCCATGATCAGTGGTGATGGCCCTTGCCACCACAACCGCCGCCACCGCAGCAGCCGCCGTGACCATGGTCATCACCGTGGTCGTGGCCATGATCGTGACCGTGGCCAGCACCGCCACAGCAACCGCCCAGGCCATGCTCCTCATCGTGGTCGTGACCATGACCGCCACAGCAGCCGCCGTGATCGTGGTCATGACCGTGATCGTGACCGCAACCACCGGCACCGTGAACGTGGCCGTGGGCCAGCTCTTCGGCAGTGGCGGCACGCACGTCCTTGATCTCGACCTTGAAGCCCAGAGTTACGCCAGCCAGCGGATGGTTGCCATCTACCTTGACGAACTCTTCAGACACTTCAACCACGGTCACCGGACGGTGGCCATCGTCGGTTTCAGCCACAAAAGTATCCCCTTCGGAGACTTCCATGCCGTCGAACAGCTCGCCCGGTACTTCTTGTACCAGTGTCTCGTCATATTCGCCGTAGGCCTGGCTCGGTGCCAGAGTCACTTCGAAGGCTTCACCTACCGCGCGACCTTCCAGCTCGGCTTCCAGGCCTGAGACCAGGTAACGGGTGCCGTGCAGATAGACCAGCGGCTCTTTGCCGACAGTGCTGTCGATGACTTCACCGTGCTCGTCGGTGACTGTGTATTCCAGCGTAACCACGCTCAGAGGAGCTACTTTCATGTCAGGATCCTGCGGATAGAAAAAAACGGGCTCAGAATACCCTAAAAAGCGGGCCGCGCATATGCCGTGCGGCGCCACGGCGTGACGAAAAAAACGGCAATAGCGTCAGCGAGGAGACCCGCATTCCACCCGCTGTTGCCTTATCAGGGGCGAAACACCCCGATCACCTCTTCCGCCTCGCGAGTCTGCTTGTCGACCTCGGCAGGCGTTTGTACCTGGGTATCGCCACAGGCGACGCAGGTCACCTTCTCGACTCCATGCTCCAGATACAGCATCATGTTGTCCAATTTGCCGCACGCCGGGCAGACTGCACCGGCAATGAAGCGCTTTTTACGTCTGGTTTCCATATTTGTTACCTCCAGGCAGCATCATATCAGGGTTTTTACATGCATCACGCCATCGAGTATCACCATTTTTCCTGCCAGGGCCTGCACGCCGGCAACCGCAAACGAACTCCGGTCGGGCAGCTGTTGCGGATCACCCGGGGCGCCGCGTTGCTGAGACTGGGCCAACATGAGCTGTTGCTGCCGGCAGGCAGCAGCTTCTGGCTCTGCGCCGATGCCCTCGCAGCGTTCAGCCCCCTCAGCGGTTGCGAGTACGATCAGCTGAGCGTCTCTTTGCGCGTGGCTCAGCCGCAGCAGGCAGGCTGGCTGCAGGCCACGCCCCTGCTCGATGCCCTGCTCGACTCGCTGGCCCGGTGGCAACGTCCAAAAGAGTGGCAAGGGGCCTACGGTCAGCGACTGCAGGTGATCCTGGATGAGCTGCAACAGTGCGCCATCAGCCAGCAGGGTCACGGTGAGCTGCAAGCCTGCTGGCAAGCGCTGGCCAATGGCCAAACGGAGTCTCTGCAACTGTGGGCACAACAAGCCGATGCGCCGGTGGAAGGGAGTGAATTGCAACAACAGTGGCAACTGCTGCAGGCGCTCAGATTGCTTAAAGGCGGCAGCAAACCCGCGCAGGTGGCCAGCAAGCTGGGTTATGCCGATGAGGCCGCATTGCAAGCGGCCTGCCAGCAGTGGGGCGCTGGCGAGGATGGCGATCAATAACCGGACGCCGATGTGAGTGCGCCAACGAAATTGGCTGAATGAGTCCAGTTTTTTGCCAGATGGTCGTTAACAAGGAAGGGCCATTCCCCCCGTAATCCTTTATGCTAGAGGCCTGAAGTGACTGCCAACGTTTCGACCAACAGGACATCTGCCATGACGAGCAAAGCCAATCAATCCCAGGGCATGTTGCTGTTTCACCTTTCAGCCAAACAATCCTTTGCCATCGGTACCCTCAAGGTGAAGGAGATAGTGCCCTACACCCAGCTGACGGCAATGCCGCACTCGCACCCGACCGTATTGGGGGCTGCCAATATGCGCGGCTCCACCATTCCGGTGATCGACATGGCGATGGCGGTGGGTTATCGCCCCATCAGCAAGGAGGAGATGCCCCACTGCTTCATCATCATTACCGACTGCCGCCGCACCCTGGTGGGCTTTCTGGTGCGAGGCATCGACAAGATCACCGAGTGCAACTGGCGCGATATCGAATCGCCCCCCGCCTCTCTCGGTCACAATGTGTTCGTAACCGGCGTGACCCGGGTCAATGACCAGCTGATCCAGCTGCTGGATGTGGAGCTGATCCTCTCCCGGGTCTATCCGGATGCTCCGAGCCACCTCTATCCGGTACTGACCGATGTGCAGCGGGAACGGATCAAGCCGATGCGGATCCTGCTGGTCGATGACTCCTCGGTCGCTCGCCGTCAGCTGATGGCTGCGCTGGACTACATCAATATCCCTTATGAGGTCTGCACCAATGGCAAGGATGCACTGACCCTGATGCAGACGCGGGCAAGCCAGAAGACCCCGATCGACATTCTGGTTAGCGATATCGAGATGCCGGGGCTCGATGGCTACGAGCTGGCCTTCGAGGTGCAGAGCGACAGCAAACTGGCAGGGGCCTACATCATCCTCCACACCTCGCTCTCCAGCGAGATCAGCGTGGAGCGGGCACATCAGGTGGGTGCTCATGAGGCGCTGACCAAGTTCGAAGCCAATGAGCTGATCCAGGCCATGCTGCGCGGTGCCGAACATCACGATCGCCTGCTGAAATAAGCCAATGACTGGCGGGAGGAACACGCCTCCCGTCCTCCTTATCTTCGACCCAGACCGACTGACCCCATGCTGACCGAGAGCCACTTCCACGCCCCCTGGTGGGCACGCAATCCTCATCTGCAGACCATATTGCCCAAATGGCTGCGCCGCACCCCTGCCCGTTTTGTGGCGGAGCGGTTTGAACTGAAGGATGGGGACTTTGTCGACCTCGCCTGGAGCGGGGAAGTCAGCCTTGATGAACGGCCGCTGATAGTGGTGTTTCACGGGCTGGAGGGAAGCATTAACTCCCACTACGCCAAGGGATTGTTCGCCCACCTGCAGCAAGAGGGCAGAGAGGCCGTGCTGATGCACTTTCGCGGTTGCAGTGGCGAGCCCAATCGCCACCTGCAGGCCTATCACTCCGGCGCCATCGGTGATGCGCAGGAGCTGATTACCGAGCTGAGCCAGCGCTTCCCGGGCAAACCACTGATCGCCATCGGCTTTTCACTGGGTGGCAATATGCTGGTCAATCTGCTGTCACGGGGCTGTCCTGCGGCATTGAAAGCGGCGGTGGTGGTCTCGGCCCCGCTGCAACTGGCGAGCTGCGCCGAGCGGGTCAATCAGGGCTTCTCGAAGGTCTATCAGAACTATCTGCTGCGCACCATGCGCCGCAACCTGCTCAACAAGATCAGCCAGCAGCAAAAAGCGAGTGAACGCTGGCAACCTCGACAAGTGGAGCAGATTGCCACCCTGCGCGACTTTGACGAGCTGGTCACCGCGCCGCTGCACGGCTTTCACAGCGCCAGCCACTACTACCAGAGCTGCTCGGGGCTACCGCTGCTGGCTCAAATCCCCATCCCTACCCTTATCCTGCACGCCGCCGACGATCCCTTTATGTCACACGCGGTCATTCCCCGACCGGAGCAACTCTCGCCCACGGTGCGCTATGAGCTGAGCCAGCGCGGCGGCCATGTCGGCTTTCTGCACGGCACGCCCTGGCGGCCACGGTTTTGGCTGGATGAACGGATCAGTCGCTGGATTGCCGAACAGAGTCACTCCGTAACACAGAACTGATTGCGTCCCGACTCCTTGGCCCGATAGAGCGCCTGATCGGCCCGCTCCAGCAACTGGCTAGCCCCTTCGCCGGACACATTGCTGGCAATCCCCTGACTCACCGTCACCCAGGGGGCAACATCGGACGCCAGATGCTCCAGCTGCAGGCTGGCCAGGCCATCTTGCAGCCGCTGCGCCACGCTGGCCGCCGCCTTACGGTCGGTATTGGGCAGCAGCAGCACAAACTCTTCCCCGCCATAGCGGGCAACCAGATCAGATGGCGTGCGTACCGCACGGTTGAGCGCTTGTGCCACCTCCTTGAGACACATATCCCCCACCTGATGGCCATAGTGGTCGTTGAAGCGCTTGAAATAGTCCACATCGATCAGGATGAGCGATAGCGGAGCGCCGCTCTCCTGGCTATGGGCCAACACTCGCTCCAACTCGATATTGAAATGCCGCCGGTTGGCGACACCGGTCAGAGGATCTTGCTTGGCGAGCTGATCAAGTTGGCGCAGCAGCGTCAGATTTTCATGCTCCCGTATGATCGCCAACTCAAACCAGCGGTGCAGCATGCGACGGCCGACCTCCAGAGCAATCACGCCAAACAACACGCCAAGCAGGTAGATCTGGGGAAAATCGACGCGTAAAAAGAGTTCCAACCCCACACCCACCGTCATCGGGCCCAAGAGATAGCCATAAAAAACCTTGCGATCGGGATAAAACGCGATGAGCGCGGCCAGCAGGTTGAGCCGCATGATCCCGTTGGCATAGCTGACCCCTCCCCGCAGCTCCACCTGACCAATCGTGTAGATGTGCAGCGTCCAGAGTCCGCCCCATAGCACCATCACCAGCGCAGCCATCCGTAACCAGAGGCGGTCCTGCAGATGGTCACAAAACAGGCTGACAACAGGTAGCAGCAATAGCACCACCATGACCAGGGCCAGCTCACTCTGAAAGCGCCAGGGCAAGCTGTCATCACTGGCGAGCCCGACCTGACTGTAAACCTCGTAGCGTATTGAAAGAAACAACACCACCAGCCAGTTCAACAACCAGAACCACACCATGCCTCGGGCAATCGCCTCTCGACGTGCACTGTCCAGATGCTCAGTCAGGGTTAACGGCGCGCTGCGCTGCGCTTCAGACAACATCTCTTAGACTCCGGTGAAAAGGTAAAAAGTGATTGCATTCGCGGGATTCAACACAACAATAGCCTGACGATCACCTCTTTTGCTGTGAGACCTTTAAATGATCATTCCCTGGCAAGAACTGGACGGCGACACCCTGACCAACCTGATCGAACACTTTGTGTTGCAGGAAGGAACCGAATATGGAGAGCAGGATGTACCGCTTGGCGTCAAAGTCGATGCAGTGAGAGAACAATTACAGCAAGGCAAAGCTGTTATCGTCTATAGCGAGCTGCACGAATCGGTGAATATCGTGATGAAAGACCGCTTCATCGAGCAGTCTTGACCCAACCGCAATCCGGACCTTATAACGGAATTCCCAAGGAAGAGAGAATCCCATGTCGGCCAAGCACCCCATTATCGCTGTTACCGGTTCGTCCGGTGCCGGCACCTCCACCTCCACCAACGCCTTTCGCTCCATGTTCCATCAACTGGGATATACCGCGGCTGTGGTGGAAGGTGACAGTTTTCACCGCTACACCCGACCGGAAATGGATGTAGCGATCCGCAAGGCGCGCGAGCAGGGGCGTCATATCAGCTATTTTGGCCCTGAGGCCAATGACTTCGGGCTGCTGGAGAGCTTTTTTCAGGGCTATGGGCAGGATGGTAATGGCCAGTATCGCCGCTACCTGCACAGCTTTGACGAGGCGGTGCCCTTCAACCAGATGCCCGGTACCTTCACCCCCTGGCAGCATCTGCCCAGCAATACCGATCTGCTGTTTTATGAAGGGCTGCACGGCGGCGTGGTCACCGAGGATCACAATGTGGCGCGCCACGTGGATTTTCTGATCGGCGTAGTGCCCATCGTCAACCTGGAGTGGATCCAGAAGCTGATCCGCGATACCTCGGAGCGAGGGCATTCCCGAGAGGCGGTGACCGACTCCATCGTTCGCTCCATGGATGACTACATCAACTTCATCACCCCGCAGTTCTCGCGCACCCATATCAACTTCCAACGGGTGCCGACGGTGGATACCTCCAACCCCTTCAGCGCCAAGGTGATCCCGAGTCTGGACGAGAGTATGCTGGTGATCCGGTTTCGCGGTATCAAGCAGGTGGATTTCCCCTACCTGCTGTCGATGATCGATGGCTCATTCATGTCGCGGATGAACACCATAGTGGTGCCGGGTGGCAAGATGGGCTTTGCGATGGAGCTGATCCTGCGCCCGCTTATCCAGCAATTGATCGAAACCGGCAAAATAACCTGATTCAAAGGAGTTCACGATGCGGCTTGCTTATCTCTCTGTGGCACTGCTCGCCCTGCTTGGCGGTTGCAGCAGCGGGCCAGCGGCCCCCACGCTGGAGTCCGGCACCATGCTGGTTCGCCCGATGGGCAACTGGACCTATGGTGCAACCCCGCGCTACGCCCTGGCCGAACAGTATCAATTTGCCGGTGAGTTGGCGGAAGGGTGGCTGGAGCCGATGCAGCAGGCGGTGAGCCGGGAGCTCAATGGCAAGGGGTGGCAGAGTGCACCGCTCGACGAGGCGGATCTCTGGGTCGCCATCGGCGTCGCGGGCGGCAAGGATATGAGTGACGGCGAAATTTTCGCGCGCCTTGGCATGACGCCTGGGGTATATGCCTCGGTCAACCAGCGCAAAGGGTCGCTGGCCATCGTGCTGCTCGATCGTAAAACCCAGAAAGCAGTCTGGAGCAGCATCATCCAGCTGACCAGCGACGTGAGCATTGCAGATAGCCAGCGTCAGGCGCTTAGCCAGCAGCTCGCGGCCGAGCTGCTCCATCGCGTCCCCACCAACTAGCGCTTGTTTAGTGATAATGGATAGATAAAAAAACGGCTTGCCTCCCGGCAAGCCGTTTTTTGTGGTCTCAACCTCTTGACCCAATCCGGCCTAGGCCAGACCCGGACACAAAGCCGCACACCTTCAGCTATCTGTGGTCACCTATTTAAGTGTACAGGTCAGCAGTGTGACCCCTTTCTGGGTGAGGAGGGCTTGTTTGTCCTGATTCCAGAAAGTGGTGACGCTGTCGGAATATTTGGCGCCAGACTCTGACTCAACGCGCGCCAGCTTGTGGTAAACCCCGGCATAGGGGAACTGCACCATGTCAGCCTGAGCATCATAGGTAACGGCCAGCATCTCTTCGCCACACTGGTATTGGCTGTATTGATACTGGGTAGGTTGCGGGCTGCTGCACGCCGCCAGACCCAAAAGGGGAAGCAGAGCGATCAATTTTTTCATTGCACTTTCCTTATGTAATGGCTTTATGTCATGGCCTTGTGCAGTGGCCTTACGTAACGGCCTTATGCCAGGGTACCAACGAAACAATCGTTATCAAGCTTCAACAATTTGATAACTATGGGTAATTTGTACCGCTTTTTCCAACATCAGGGAAACAGAACAGTATTTTTCCATCGACAGATCGACCGCTCTGGCCACCTGTTTCTCTGCCAATCCCTTGCCCGTCACCACGAAGTGCAGATTAATCTTCTCGAAAACCCGGGGCACGCTATCGACCCGTTCGCCACTGACATCGACATGGCATGCGGTCACCGACTGGCGCGCTTTTTCGAGGATGGAAACCACATCAATGGAGCTGCAGCCACCGACCGCCAGCAGGATCATCTCCATCGGGCTGGCCCCCTCACCGGGGTTGGCACCATCCAGGATCACCTTGTGACCGGATTCACTCTCACCCACAAACTTCATCCCTTCCACCCAGCTGACCTTGGCTTTCATCTCGCACTCTCTCCTGTTAATCATGATGATGGATCCCTAGCATAACCCAGTCGCTTATCTCTGCCGAACAGGGGGAGTTGGGATGGAAATAGATCAAAATCAACATCTCCGACCTCTATCTTCCCTAGAATGGCCGGAGCGGCGCAGCAGGCATTACTCAAAGGGCTCTGTCAAAAGCCCGCAAAGCCTTGTCAGCACAGGCAAAGGCTCTTATCCTACTGCGACCAATACAAGGAATGGCAAGATTGGCAGCTTGCCCGGACGCACAAGTCCATAAAAAGACACTACAGAGGAATTCTCATGGTCATTGGCAAACCGCAAAGCGATCCCACCCTGGAATGGTTCTTGTCGCACTGCCACATTCATAAGTATCCCGCCAAGAGCACCCTGATCCATGCGGGTGAAAAAGCGGAGACCCTCTACTACATCGTCAAGGGCACTGTGGCCGTCTTGATCAAGGACGATGAGGGCAAAGAGATGATCCTCTCCTATCTGAACCAAGGCGATTTCCTGGGCGAGATGGGGATGTTCGAGGAGAACGAGAACCCCGAGCGCTCCGCTTGGGTTCGCGCGAAAGGCTCTTGCGAAGTGGCAGAGATCTCCTACAAGAAGTTCCGCCAGCTGATCCAGGTCAACCCGGACATTCTGATGCGTCTCTCTGGCCAGATGGCCAAGCGCCTGCAACACACCAGCCAGAAAGTGGGTAACCTCGCCTTCCTGGATGTGACCGGCCGGATCGCCCAGACCCTGCTCAACCTGGCCAAACAGCCGGATGCCATGACCCACCCGGATGGCATGCAGATCAAGATCACCCGTCAGGAGATCGGCCAGATCGTCGGCTGCTCTCGTGAAACCGTGGGCCGCATCCTGAAGATGCTGGAAGAGCAGGAGCTCATCTCTGCCCACGGCAAGACCATTGTGGTATTTGGCACTCGCTGATGACCCGTCCGCAGGCCTGACTGAGGCCTTGGGATAAAAAAGGCTGCTACGGCAGCCTTTTTTGATCCTCTCCCCTATAATCCCGAACGCCCTTCACTGTTCCGGCATTCGCCCAGAGAGTTACTATGCATCTTCAATGTCCCCGCTGCCGCAGTCCGCTCCATCTTCATGAAGCCTCCCAGGGGCGCTATTGCGACAACAAGCATCACTTCGATCCGGCACCGGAAGGTTATCTGGATCTCATCCCCGGCAAGAAAAACCCCAAAGACAGCGACAGCCGGGCCCTGATGCGCGCCAAGCACCATTTCCTGGAGGCCGGCCACCAACTGCCGCTGGTTGAGGCCATGGCCGGCCTGCTCGCTCCGCTGGCCCCACAAGAGCTGATCCATCTTGGGTGCGGTGAAGGCTACTACTGCCGCGCGCTGGCAGAGCGCCTGCCCGGCTGGCAGTTTGCTGGGGTTGATATCGCCAAGAACACCATCTTTGCCGCCAAAAAAGCGCAGCCGGACGGCCAGTTTGTCATTGCCGATCCCGCTCGCGCGCCGTTGCAACCGGGCTCTGCTCAGGTGCTGCTGGTCAACGATCTCAAGGTCAAGACTGAACAGCTGGTCAGCTGGCTGGCCCCCGGTGGCTATCTGCTCTATCTGCAGCCGGGTCCCCGTCATCAGTGGCAATTGCGGGTCAGCCTCAATCCGGTGAGCATGGAACACCCTCTCAGCTGGCCAACCCTCGGCGGCCTCAATCCGATGGCTCAACAGCGCTGCCAGTTCAGCCTCACCATGGATCAGGCCATGCGCAGCTTTATTCTGGAGACCAGCCGTCTTGGCTGGCGGGCAACCGGTGAGCAGCGTCACGCTTTCGCTCAACAGGGCCCGAATGAACTGGAACAGGATCTGCTGCTGACCCTGTGGCAAAAGCCCATCTGATCACTGGGGGGAGCCTTGCAAGGCTCCCCACGTTTTTTCCCCGCCCCCATTCTCCCCTGCGTGATCTAGCTCACAACTTGAGCCATCGACCTTGTTGCTCAGAACAGCCTTGATGTCAAAAAAGTCACTAGAAAATAATTCATTGAATTTAATCTCTTTTTATCTTGTCAAAAACCGTCACACCCAGTCTTGATAACGACCTCGTCACCTCAATTAAACAACGATGGATTCAGGCCCAGTCAAGGTTGGGACGCCTACCGTGTGGCTATCGGACCATTTCCGATTTCACAGAACCGACAACAAGTTCGGAAGTGTTTACATCAGAGGAATAACGCATATGAAGAAGTCTGCACTGACTATTGCCATCTCCAGCCTGCTGCTGGCGAGCGGCGCCCATGCTGCTACCGTTTACAACCAGAACGATACCAAGCTGGAAATCGGCGGCCGTGCACAAGGTGCTTACTACGGTACTGACGACAACGGTTCCGAAGGTGACCAGAGCTACTTCCGTCTGCACGTTGCTGGCGAGACCAAGATTGCTCCCGAGATGAAGGCGTTCGGCTTTGCCGAGTACAACCTGCCGACTTCCGGTTCTGACAACGACGAGCTGCGTTATGCCTATGCCGGCATCAAGCACGACCGTTTCGGCGCATTCAGCTATGGTCGTCAGGATGGTCTGTTCACCAAGGCCGTCAACAACTATACCGACGTCCTGCCTGAGTGGGGCGGTGACGGCCTGGGCAAAGATACCGAAGTATTCGGCACCGGCCGTACCAACGGTCTGGCCCAGTACATCTACACCTATCAGGGTCTGACTCTGGGTGCCCAGTTCACCGGTAACAACGATCCGCAAAACGCCGGTCGCAGTGCAATCACTGAATCTTTCAACGGCAACACCTACAACGGCGAAAGCTGGAATAGCAAAGGTTCTGCTGAAGGCTTCGCAGTATCTGCCAACTACGATTTCGATATGGGCCTGAGCCTGGGTGCTGCCTATAACCAAGCTGGTAAGACCGACGAGCAAGCTCGCTATGCCGCCTTCGGTGGCGACAAGGATGCCAAGCTGATGGGCTTCGGCGCCAAATATGCAACTGGCGACCTCTACTTGGCTGCAACCTACTCCCACGGTGAAGACCACCTGTTCGTCAACAACGGCTACGCCGAGAAGATGGATGGCTACGAAGCCGTTGCCCAGTACACCATCGGCAAGTTCAAGCCTTCTCTGGCCTACCTGCGCACTGACGTGAAAGACTCCGCTCGCGGTATCGATGATACCTACACCGAGTACGTATCTATCGGTGCCTGGTACAACTTCACCGAGAACTTCAACGCCTACGTTGATTACAAGCTGAACCTGCTGGACTCCGTAGATGGCAAGTCCACCAACTCTCTGGGCAAGAACACCGACGACGTAGTCGCGGTTGCCCTGCAGTACAACTTCTAAGTAATTGGAAGTCAGTTATACCCTGTGATACCAATGTCTACTGTTTGAATTACTTCCGGCCGCTCTGCGGCCGGTTTTTTTATTGCGCCTTTTCAGCACCTTGCATATAACTATCGAGCGGATTGATGGCAATATCCGCGTCGTTGACAGGGAGTGACAAGGAGATATTCACGGATGAGACAAGCGCGCGGGAACATAGACTGGCAACGCGGATGGCTGCTGTTGCCACTGCTGTTGATATCGCTCATCTGGAGCAGCACGGCAGATGCCAGCTGGGATCAGAGCCTCTATCGTCAACTGGGTCTGGCCGGCAAGCTGGATAAACAGACCTTTCGTCAGGCACTCAACAGTTATCAAACTGTACGCCACAAACGCAAACCCATTCTCACCATCATCGATTACAGCAAGCCATCCACCCAGCGCAGGCTGTTTGTCATCGATATGAAACGCCACAAGCTGCTCTATCACACCTGGGTCAGTCATGGCCGCAACTCAGGTGAACTGGCAGCAAAACACTTTTCCAACCAGCTCAACTCCCGCCAAAGTTCCCTTGGCGTCTATCGCACTGCAGAAACCTATCTGGGCAAGCATGGCTACTCCCTGCGGCTGGACGGGCTCAGCCCTGGCAAGAACAGCAATGCCCGCAAGCGTGCCATCGTGGTACATGGCGCCGCCTATGCCAGCCCGACCCATCTGCGCAAATATGACAAGCTGGGCCGCAGCTGGGGTTGCCCCGCCCTGCCCAAAGAGCAGGCCAGGGCCATCATAGATACCATCAAGGGGGGGAGTGTCATCTACGCTCACGGCTAGCGGGTACAACACCAGAAAACGCAAGGCCAGCAATCGCTGGCCTTGTTTGTTACGCTTTTCACACTAAACGTGGCGCGTTATTGGCGCACCACCAGTACCGGACAGGGTGCATGACGCACCACAGACTCGGCGACACTGCCTACCAGCAGATGGCTGATACCGGAGCGACCGTGGCTGCCCATCACGATCAGCTCAACCTCATCCTCCTTGGCCTGAATGACAATTTCATCGGCGGCGCGGCCAAAGCGAATATCAAAGGTGGCCGGGATCGGCAGGGTGGCAACCAGCTCTTTGAGCTGGGTTCTGGCCTGACGCTCCATCTCGTGGGTTATCTCGATGGCCGTCATATGAAGGATCTTGTAACTGTCAAAACCGTGTAGTTGATCAACCACGTGGATCAGCTTGAGCTGGGCCTGATGGCTCTGTGCCATGAAAACGGCATAGTCGAGTACCGCGCGAGACATTTGGGAAAAATCGACTGGACAGAGCAGAGTCTTGATCGATGGCATAATGCAGTCTCCTCTACTGATTGGGGTGCTATTGAATCTTTACTCGATCATAACGATCCGACCGCAAATAACCCTCGACCCTGTCGCAAAATGGAGATGCGAGATGTTTTCTCCGCCCGCCGCGATCAATGCATGGTATAAATCAGGTGATAAATGCTCTCCTCACCCCTGCGAGGATAATGCTGACCATGCTGCGCATCGGTTGTTTGCTGCTTTGCTCTCTGTGTGTGATCGCCCACGCTCGCACAGCCGATATTCACGTCTATTGCGATGGCTGGCCCGGTTTCTGCCAACCGGATGGCCGCGGTATCTATCTCGATCTGGTGCGAACCATCTACCAACCCCACGGCTACCAGATCGTGCCCCATATCGTGCCCTACAAACGCGCCGTCGCCATGGTAGCCAGGCAAGAGGGGGATATGGCGATGAGTGTCTATCGGGACGAGATCAAGGGGGTCAAACAGCCCCGTCAGCCAGCCTCCGCCGATGATGTGACTGTCTTCATGCTCAAGCAGTGGCAGCCACAATGGCGGGGAGAGCGCAGCCTGGAGGGAGAGACCGTACTCTGGCGGCGAGGATGGGTGCTGGATAAATATCTTCCGGTTACCATGCGGTGGCACGAGATCGACAGTCATGAGATGGCCCTGCAGCTGATTGGCAAGGGGCGCTATCGCTATTACCTGACCGCTGGCGTGCTCCATTCCGCCGATGAGACCCCGGCCAATATGTACCGCACCATTTTGCGCTGGCTCCCGACTTACCCCATTTTTGCCGATACCGAGCAGGGCGACCGGCTACTGCAGTTGTGGGATCAAGAGATGGTGAATCTGATCCGTCGCGGCACGCTGGCCGAGATATATCGCCATTATCACCTCTATGACTACTACCGCGACTTTCTCGAGGAGCAGGCGGTCAAGGCCGGCGAAAACTGATCCCACCATAGGGGAAAGAGAAGGATGCCGCAGCCCCGTCAACAGTGACCACCGCCAGCAACCTGCCCATAAGCAACACCGTTTCCATTACGGTTTGAGTCACCGTTGCCACGCCACAACTCAGGGTTGCCGGAACCCCTTCGCCAATCGGTCATAGAGGATCACATTGACCGAGGCAGCCAGATTCATGCAGCCTTGAGTCGGCACATAAACCACATCTTTCACCGCGCCATAGAGGGCAGGATCGAGCGTGCCATCCTCCGGCCCGAAGATATAAAAAGCCCGTTCCGGATGGACATAGTCGGGGAGCGGTGTAGCGCCGTCGATCAGATCAACCACCACGGGCACGCATCCCTGCGGGATAAACGCCATCAGATCATCCACCCCGAGCAGCGGGATCTTCTCCACCATCTGCTTGGTATCAGTGGCAAAGCGGCGCGCCAGCTCGAAGCGGTTGCCGGTGTAGTAGACCTCGTCCACCCGGTAGCAGCCCGCAGCCCGCATCACTGAGCCGACATTTTCCGGAGACTTGGGATTGACCAGCCCCACGCAGCAGAATGCACTCTTTTCCATCATCTCTCCTCATCTTGCGGCGGCCATTATAAGCCGTTGCAGGGCCACCGACCCGTTAAAAGTCCCCTCCCCGGCTAAACCGCTTGCCAACCCAGCTTTGAATGTCGATTTTTTGTGCGCAAGCCGACAAATTTTGTACAAGCTAATAGCCAGCAAACGTTTCCCAGCAATAATGGACAAACGTTTGTAAATGGATGTTTGTCTATGACTGAGCGTGAACAAGAGATCCTCGCCCTGCTGCGTCAGGATCCCATGATTGCCCAGCAGGAGCTGGCCGATCGCCTCGGCATCAGCCGCTCCGCGCTGGCCAGCCACATCTCCAGCCTGATCCGGCAGGGATATGTGCAAGGCAGAGGTTATGTACTGCGAGAGGGCCCCTACGTAGTGGTGATCGGCGGTGCCAATATGGATATTTGCGGCACCAGCCATGACAACCTGCTGCTCGGCGACTCCAACCCGGGCAAGGTGCGCACCTCGGCAGGCGGTGTCGGCCGCAATATCGCTGAGAATCTGGCGCGGCTCGGCAGCGACACCCGGCTGCTGACAGCGGTCGGCAACGACCAGTATGGCCACCATCTATTGGAAGTGAGCCAGCGGGCCGGCGTCGATGTGCGCCAGACTCTGGTGCTCGATGGTCACGCCACCTCCTGCTATCTCAGCCTGCATGATGGCAGCGGCGAAATGAGCTGCGCTATCAATGACATGGCCATCATAGAGCAGCTCACCCCTGCCCGCCTGACCCCCCTCGCAGGCTTTCTCGGCGGTGCCCGGCTTTGGGTGCTCGATACCAATCTGGCCATCCACACCCTCGACTGGCTGTTCGAGCGACAGGGGGAGCATGCCATCTTTGTCGATACCGTTTCGGTGGCCAAGGTGGAGAAGATCCGCCCTTGGCTCGGCAAGATCCACACCCTCAAACCCAATCGAAGCGAAGCCGAGCAGCTGTGCGGTATGACCATCGCCGGGCCCGAAACCTGGTCCATGGTAGCCGCCTGGTTCCACCGCGCCGGGGTCAAGCGACTGTTCCTCAGTCTGGGTGAACTGGGGATCTTCTACAGCGATGGCGAGCAGCAGGGTCACCTGCCGGTACTGGGTAGTCCGGTACTCAACGTCACCGGCGGCGGGGATGCCTTTATGGCTGGCCTTGCCCACGCTTGGCTGCAACAGCTCGACATTGCCCAAACCACCCGCTTTGCCCTGGGCTGCGCCGCACTCACCGTCAATTGTTCCGATACCGTTTTTTCCGGTCTGAGCAAGACCGCCGTTGACCGCATACTGGAGGAGTACTCATGCTGAACGCTTACCTCGATATCCAACCGGAAGTGGCTGCCGCGCTGGCTGCCGGCAAACCGGTCGTCGCCCTCGAATCCACCATCATTTCCCACGGCATGCCCTATCCACAGAACGTGGAGACGGCCCGTCAGGTGGAGCAGGTGGTGCGCGATAACGGCGCCATTCCGGCCACCATCGCCATCCTCGATGGGCGCCTCAAGGTGGGTCTCGATGCGAGTGCGCTGGAAGCGCTCGGCCGGGCAGGCCACGACGTGACCAAGTGCAGCCGCCGCGACATTCCGTTCGTGCTGGCGCGCAAGGGGATGGGGGCCACCACGGTCGCCTCCACCATGATCATCGCCGCCATGGCGGGGATCCGGGTCTTTGCCACCGGTGGTATCGGCGGGGTACATCGCGGCGCGCAGGAGACCTTCGATATCTCGGCCGACCTGCAGGAGCTGGCCCAAACGCCGGTGGCCGTAGTCTGTGCCGGTGCCAAGTCGATCCTCGATATCGGGCTGACCTTGGAGTATCTGGAGACCCAGGGCGTGCCGGTGATCGGCTATCAAACCGAGGAGCTGCCCGCCTTCTACACCCGCGAGAGCGGCTTCAAGGTCGACTACCGACTGGAGAGTCCAGCAGCCATCGCCGAGGCGCTTCGCCTCAAGTGGGAGCTGGGACTGGCGGGCGGCGCCGTGGTGGCCAACCCCATCCCGACCGCACACGCCATGCCGAAAGCCGATATCGACGCAGCCATTGCCCGGGCGCTCCATGAAGCGGACGAGCAGGGGATCAAGGGCAAGGCATCTACCCCCTTCCTGCTGGCACGCGTCTGCGAGCTGACTGGCGGCAACTCGCTCGCCGCCAACATTCAGCTGGTACTGAACAACGCGGCCCTCGGTGCCTGCATCGCCGCTGCGCTGTAATCAAGCGCAAATGAAAGGAGGGCCTGTTGGCCCTCCTGCTATCACATGTTTTTGATCTCGTTGCCAATGCCCTTGACTGTATCACGCGCACCGTGGCCTATCTCCTTGGTCACATCTCGGGTCGTATGACCGATCTCCCGGGTGACATCGCGGGAGGTATGACCAATCGTTCGGCCAACCCCCTTCATCTCTGCACACCCCGCCAGCAACACACCTGCAATCAACAGAACGGTTTTCATCTGTACAGTGCTCACGTTTGTCACTTCTCCTGGCGTTATCACAATGGCTTGGCAACCAGCAGGGTATGGCCCGGCCCCGGAATGTCGTGATCATCCTCGACATGGAACTCGGCCTCGCGCAGGCACTGGTACAACTCCTTGGAGTGGTAGAAGCGGCTGTTGCCATTAGCCAGAGCGGTAAAGTAGAGGGAGGTAGCATTGAGGCTGAAACTCGCCGCCTCGAACGGCTGTCGATCCCAAAAGAGCTCCAGGATACACAACCTCGCCCCCTCCTTCATGTTGCTCCGTATCCGCCGCAGCATGGCGACAATCTCGTCGTGGCTGAAGCAGTCGAGAAACTGGCTCATCCACCAAATGTCCGCCTCACCGGGCAGCGCTTGCTCCGACAGCAGATTGACAGGATAACCGTGCACCCGCTCGGCCAGCCCGGCAGCCCGGATCTGCTCGCTGGCCATGGCGATCTGCTCGGGCAGATCGAGGATGGTCACCTTCAACTCGGGACTACGCTGGGCGCACGAGATAGCCCACTTGCCGGTATTGCCCCCTAGATCGTAGAGGTGGCTCGGCTCATATCCGAGTACCAGATCCTGCGCCTGCTTGAACGCCCAATCCGAATAGAAGTGATCAAAACGGAACCAGCTGCTTCGTGCCGGCTCCGGCAGATCCTTAAGGTGAGCATAGAGATTTGACCAGTCGCCAAACTCCTTGAGCCCGGCAGGCGTACCGCTTTCGATGGCCTGCTGCAGGTGGGCAAGGGGCTTGTAACAGACGTGCTGGACAAAATCCATGTTGACCCGGGTCATGGGATCGCTCAACAGATAGTGACCCACCTTGTCCAGCAGGTAGCACTCCCCGTTGAGGTGGCAGATGCCGCCACCCAGCCCCATGTCGAGCAGCACGCTCACCGCATACTCGGTCAAGCCGGTCGCCTCGGCGATCTGCGCAGCGGTCGCCCCCTGCCGCTCTTTGGCAAGAAACGCCAGAATGCCAAACTCGCGCAAACTCCAGGCAGCCTGAAACAGCATGGGAGCAAAGGCGATACGCTGGGCCTGGCTGATGGCATCCAGTGCGTTATAACGATCCGACTGATAGTGATTCAAAATAAACCGACCTTACTTGTTACTGCTGGCGCGTTTCAGCTCGAGTTGAATTTCCTGGTTCAGACCGTTAATCCAGCGGTTATAAGTACGGTGGATTTTTCCTTTACCTTTGTCATTTAAATTGACACTGCTCACATAATTAATGGAATAGTTAGTGGTGTTATAAGGAATGCTGATATTAGCCTGATGCTGACGAACCTGAATATGACCCGTAATTAACCCTGGACGCTCTTCACGCATGATCCAGGTCTTGCTCACACCGGCATTAATAATGGCGCGAGAAATTTCCTGTTCGCTGAGGTTGGCTGGAACCAGACTATTGGTCATATTCATGACCGGCTGGGAAGTTGAGCAACCGGCAACCAACAGCAGTGTTAATGCGCTGATAATAATTTTGAGCATTTTCATTTTTGAAACCCTTTGTAATTGGAACCTGTCAAAGCCGACACAATGAGACAATAAAATGTGTGTCCTTTCAATAAATAAAGGTGAAATAGAATTCTTTCTCCAAAGTTGTTGCTTGCATCACTGCTTGCCTCTGTTCTTGATGTGAAATGGTGGTAATATGCACGTCCTATTTAATACTCTTAACCGAAGCTGAACCAGCTTATGACAAGCCTGGTTGAGTGTCCCTGTTAACATCATTCCGTCAAGGTCGTTTCGTGTACAAAAATCCCTCTTTTTCCATCGCTGAAAGCTGCGCACTGGCGCCGGGTCTATCGACCACGGAGCAGTGGCGAAGCTGGGCGAAAAAGGAGATTTGGCCAACACAACCCCCTTTGGCAACGCCTCATATCCCCATGATGGTGGCACGACGGATGAGTCTGGGTGGACGCCTCGCCGTAGAAGTGGCGCTCGATATAATGTCGCGCCATGCCGTTGAGGGTGCCGTATTTGCCAGCCGCCACGGGGAGCTGGATCGCTCCATTGGCCTGCTGACGGCGCTGGCACGGGCTCACAGCCTCTCTCCCACCGATTTCTCCCAGTCAGTACACAACACCGCCGCAGGGCTTACCTCCATTCAAGGTAAGCAGCCCATCCCCATGAGTTCGCTGGCAGCCGGTCGCGGTACGTTTGCCGCAGCCTTGCAGGAGGCCATCGGCATGCTCGCCGACGGTATGGAGCGGGTACTGGTGGTGGCATTTGAGGGTGTGCTACCGACATTTAGCCAACCCTGGCTTGACGATGAACCGCCGCCCCATGCGGTGGCACTGTTGCTGGCCCAGGGTGATGAGTGGCAGGGAGAAGCAGTGGCGACGGACGCTGGCGCAACTGGCAAGGGCGGCGCGCTCGCTTGCTGGCGCGCCTTGCTGACCGACACACCGCAATTTCGGATCTCCGACGGTCGCAGGGAGTGGCTATGGCAGCGCAATTGAACCGGCTATGGCGCCTGATTGGTACCATGCTGGGATTTACCCTGTTCGGAATTGGCTGCCTGCTACTGACGCTGATCTGGTTTCCACTGCTCTGGTTATTAGTGCGCGGGGAAACGCGTCGCCACCTTGCCCAAAGCACCATTAGAATAAGTTTTCGTTTTTTCCTCAATGCGCTCAAGCAATTAAGGGTGCTGGATTATCGCTTTCACAATATGCCCCAGCAATTGAGCGGCGTATTGGTATTGGCCAACCACCCCAGCCTGCTCGATTATGTATTGCTAGCGGCTTACATGCCGGAGTGCGACTGCATTGTCAAAGAGGCGCTCTGGCATAACCCGTTTGTCGCCGGCATCGTGCGGGCAGCCGGTTATATTCCCAATGCCGCGGCCGAAACACTATTACCGATATGTTGTGAACGCCTGCAGCAAGGAGCG
Source organism: Aeromonas sp. Y289-2 (assembly GCF_027705925.1). Classification (NCBI taxonomy): domain Bacteria; kingdom Pseudomonadati; phylum Pseudomonadota; class Gammaproteobacteria; order Aeromonadales; family Aeromonadaceae; genus Aeromonas; species Aeromonas sp. Y289-2. The sequence goes on along the minus strand of NZ_JAPDCH010000003.1, from coordinate 80,044 downwards.
GTACTGCTGGTCTTTCCGGAAGGCACCCGCACGACCCCCGGCGAGCCGCTGCAACTGCAACGCGGCGCAGCCCATCTGGCCGTCCGTTGTCAGGCCAGGCTGCAACCGGTTCGCATTCACTGCTCGGCCCCGTTTCTGACCAAACAGCACAAATGGTTCCATGTGCCCGCGCACAAGCCACTCTTTACGGTAGAGTTTCTACCACAGTGTCAGGCTCGGGATCTGATGCCGCACGAAGAGGCCCCTTCGCTGGCCGCGCGGCATCTCACTCACTATTTCAAACGGGTATTGAGCCCGGCCCAATCCGCCTCTGTATGGACTCAAGATGCAACAAACACTAACTGAAGAAATCAAACAGCTGATCATCGACAGCCTCAACCTAGAAGGCATGACGACTGCCGATATCGACACCGACGCCCCGCTCTTCAATGACGGTCTCGGCCTCGACTCCATCGATGCGCTGGAGCTGGGACTGGCGATCAAGGGACGCTACGGCATCGTGCTCTCGGCTGATGACGAAAATACCCGTCGTCACTTTGCCTCTGTTGCAGCCCTGGCTGCCCTCGTCAACCAGCAGCGGGGATAATCGCCATGACCAGAGATGAGATCTTCAACGAAATTCGCCGCGCCCTGGTCGAGCTGTTCGAAATCGACCCCGAAGACGTCACCATGGATGCCCAGCTCTATCAGCAACTTGAGCTCGACAGCATCGACGCCATCGATCTGGTGGTGCACCTGCAAAAACTGACCGGCAAGAAGATCAAGCCGGAAGAGTTCAAGTCGGTACGCACCGTCGCCGACGTGGTCGACGCCGTCGAACGCCTGCTCGCCGAGTAATGCGTCGCATCAACCTGCTGGCGGGTGCCTTGCTGCTGCTCTATCCCCTGCTGGTCTATCTTGGCCTGTCGCACGGGGAGGGGAGCCTGCTGGCCCTGCTGCTGTTGCCTCTGTTTGCCATTCGCCTGTTTGCCGGCGCAGCCCTGCCGGGCGCGTGGCGCTGGGCGACCCGCTGGCTCGGGGCCGTCGGCCTGTTACTGATCGGCCTCAACCTCTGGTTTCGCGAGCACGACTGGCTGCTGTATTACCCCATTGCCGTCAACGCCACCCTGCTGGGGGTGTTTGGCTGGAGTCTTGGTCAACCGATGACCCTGATCGAACAGCTGGCCCGCCTCACCACCCAGGATCTGCCGGAGCGGGGAGTCCGCTACACCCGCAAGGTGACCCAGGTCTGGTGCCTTTTTTTTATCGGCAACGGCCTGTGCGCTGGCTGGACCGTCTGGCACGGCGATCTGGCGCTCTGGAGCCTCTACAACGGTCTTGTCAGCTATCTGTTGATTGGGGGGCTGATGGGTGGTGAATGGCTGGTGCGCCAGCGCGTGATGAAACGGGATAGTGCATGACCCTGTTCGATGAACTGCTGCAGGCAGATGGCAACCGCGTCGTCACCTTCGATGGCCAACGAGCGTGGACGCTGGCGCAGCTTCGTCAGAACGCCGGGTTGCTCGCCCGCCAGCTCGCCGCCTTACCAGCGCAGCGCTGGGCTATTTGTACCGGCGACAGCTACCACTTTTGTCAGGCGCTGCTCGCCTGTGCCATGGCCAGACGTGCCGTGGTGCTGCCCGGCCACCAGCGCCTCGCCGGCTTGCAGGAACTGCTGGATCAAGATGCCTTCGATGGGCTGCTGTGCGATGAACCGCTGGCGCTCCCCTGCCCCGTGCTGCACATCGATGCCGTTACAGCCTGCGAGCCATTGCCAGCCACAGAGGCGATAGCGACGCTGGCCCCCGAGATCACCCTCTACACCTCGGGTTCTACCGGCCAGCCCAAGGGGATCACCAAACCCTGGCCGCTGCTCGAGGCAGAGGTACGTACCCAGATCGCCCTGTGGCATCCGCACCTTGAGAGAGCGCGACTCTTCTCCAGCGTCAGCCATCAGCACATCTACGGCCTGCTCTTTCGCATCCTGCTGCCACTGGCGCTCGGCATACCGTTTGCCCGCAGCCAGACCGACTATCCGGAGCAACTGGCCAGCCAGAAAGAGCCATGGGTACTGGTCAGCTCGCCCGCCTTCCTGTCGCGGCTAGACCCAGCCCTTGCTGGCAGCGGCTGCCGACTGATCTTCTCCTCCGGCGGCCCGCTCGCCTATGAAGATGCGCGCCAGTGCGCGGAGTTGCTCGGCCCCTTGCCGGTGGAGATCTACGGCAGTAGCGAGACCGGCGGCATCGGCTGGCGCCAGAGCTCTGCGCCCGATATCCCCTGGACCCCTTTTGCCGGTGTCACTGTAAGCAGTGACGAAGAGCAGACCCTGCTGCTGCGCTCACCCTTTATGGATGAGCATGAGCCCTGGGTCGGCAGCGATCGCATCGCTCTGTGTGATAATGGCGACAAAGGCGCGGCAGGCCGCTTTCACCTGCTTGGCAGGCGCGATCGCATCGTCAAGCTCGAGGAAAAACGCATCTCTCTGGATGATGTCGAGCTGCGCATCAAGGCGCTGGAGGGGGTACTCGATGCCGCCGTCTTGCCCCTTGAGCAGGGCGGACGTCAGGTGCTTGGCGTCGCACTGGTGCTCAGCCAGCAGGGAATGCAGAGCTTCACCTGCATTGGCCACGGCGCCTTCTTGCAACAGCTGCGTCGGCAGCTGCGCCCCTGGCTCGAGCCGGTGGCGCTGCCGCGCAGCATCAGACTTTTTCCGGCGCTGCCCCTGACCGGCGCGGGCAAACGCGACGGTGTGGCGCTGCGTCAGGCGTTTGATCAGACGCCACTGCAACAACCCGGAGTACCCACCTGATGGATAGTTCACTGCTGCCCGCCCTGCTGGCACGTCAGGTCACCTCCGATAGCGTGCAACTACTGCTGCACCTGAGTGCCGATCTGCCCTGGTTTGCGGGCCATTTTCCCGGGGCGCCACTGCTGCCAGGGGTCACCCAGCTGCAACTGGCCATTCACTTCGCCCGCGCAGAAAACCTGCTCGCCGGCGAGTTTCAAGGGATGGACCAGCTCAAGTTCCAACGCCCGCTGCGCCCGGATGATCACTGCTGGCTGATCTTGCGCGCTCATGGCGACGGCCAGCTGCGCTTTGAATATCGTCTCGGCCGCGCAGAGGATGTCGATACACTACCGCTCGCCAGCAGCGGACGGGTCAAGCTATCGTGACGCCCTGCATCATCATCCCCTGCTACAACCACGCAGCCCCTCTCGCGGCGGTGCTGCGTGAACTCGCGCCGCTGGAACTTCCTTGCCTGCTAGTCGATGATGGCAGCGAGCCGGTGGCTGCCGCCCTGCTCGATCAGCTGGCAGCCGAACATGCCGGTTGGGTCACGTTGCTTCGCCATCCTCACAACCGGGGCAAGGGGGGCGCAGTCAAAACGGCGCTGCTGGCTGCCAGAACGCGCGGCTTCAGCCACGCCCTGCAGGTCGATTCGGATGGCCAGCACGATCTCTCCCGCCTGCCTGAGCTACTGGCCGAATCAGAGCGCTTCCCGCAGGCCCTCATCTCCGGCGCCCCCGAATACGATGAATCTGTGCCAAAGGGGCGCCTCTACGGCCGCTACCTGACTCACGTCTGGGTCTGGATTGAGACGCTCTCCTTCGAGATCAAGGACAGCATGTGCGGCCTTCGCGTCTATCCGGTCGAGGCGAGCTGCGCGCTGCTTGAGCAGTGCACTCTCGGCGAGAGGATGGATTTCGACATCGAGATCATGGTGCGCCTGCACTGGCGCGGTGTGGCGGTGCGCTTTGTTCCGGTCAAGGTGCACTACCCCGAGAACGGCCTCTCCCATTTCAACCCGCTGCACGACAACCTGCGCATCTCCTGGATGCACACTCGCCTGGTGCTGACCCTGCTGCGCGATGGTGCTGCCAACCTGTTGCGCGCCCCCGGCCAGCTGTTGAAGCGCGGACGGGAACACTGGTCACGCACCCCGGAGCGCGGCACCCTGCTCGGCATTCGCACCATGCTCTGGAGCTACCAGCTGCTCGGCCGTCCCGGCTTCAAGGCCCTGCTGCTGCCGGTCATCAGCTACTTCTGGCTGACCGGTCGCAGCCAGCGCGAGGCCTCCCGTGACTATCTGACCCGCCTCACCGCCCGCGCCGCCGAGCTCAACCAGCTGCTGCCCGAACCGGTGGGGAGCCTGCGCCACTTCCTGCGCTTTGGCGAGGCGGCGCTAGACAAACTGGCCGCTTGGCGCGGCGACATCGGCCTCGACGACATCGAGCTGGTGAACCCGCACCATTACGAAGCGGCTCGCGGCAAGGGAGCCCTCATCATCGGCTCCCATCTGGGCAATCTGGAGCTGTGCCGCGCCCTTGGCAGCAAGGCGCAGGGGGTGCGCATCACGGCGCTGGTCTTTACCCGCCACGCCGCCCGCTTCAACGCCCTGCAGCAGGAGGTGAATCCCGACTCCGGCCTCAATCTGGTGCAGGTGCAGGAGCTGGGGGCCGATACCGCCATCATGCTCAAATCGCGCATCGAGGCGGGGGAGTGGGTGGTGATCGTCGGCGATCGCACCTCTGTCACCAAAGAGAAACGGGTAGTCTGGGCCGATTTTCTCGGGGCGAAGGCCCCCTTCCCCCTCGGCCCGTTTGCACTGTCGGCCATCCTCGGCTGCCCCACCTACCTGATGTTCGGGCTGCGGGAGCTGGGGCGCTTTCGGGTGCACTTCGAGCCGTTCGCCGACGGCTCGCCCCTACCGCGGGCCGGGCGCCAGCAGCAGCTCGAGGCCCGGGTACAACACTACGCCAACCGGCTGGAACACCACTGCTTGCGAGCACCGCTGGAGTGGTTCAACTTTTTCGACTTTTGGCATCTGACCGATGAGCAGGACTGAACAAGGCATGCACGAGATCCATTTCGGGGCCAGCCCCCTCACCATCGAAGAGGTCGTCGCGCTGGCCGAACGTCGCGCCACGCCACGCCTCAACCCGGCCCCCGAGTTCCGGGCCCGCATCCAGCGCGGTGCCGACTATCTTGACCGGCTGCTCGCCGAGGAAGGGGTGATCTACGGGGTCACCACGGGCTATGGCGACTCGGTCACCCGCGCGGTGCCGCTCGATCTGGTCGATACCCTGCCTCTGCACCTGACCCGCTTTCACGGCTGTGGCATGGGCGAAAACCTCAGTCTGGCTGCCACCCGCGCCGTGCTGGCTACCCGCCTAAACTCGCTGGCACAGGGGGTCTCCGGCGTAAGCCTGCCCCTGCTCGAGCGGCTCACCTGGCTGCTGGAGCAAGACCTATTGCCGCGCATTCCCGAAGAGGGCTCAGTCGGTGCCAGCGGCGATCTCACCCCGCTCTCCTACGTGGCGGCAGCACTCATCGGCGAGCGAGAACTCTATCGCAACGGGGAGCTGACCAGCACGGCCGAGCTCTATCGCGAGCTCGGCATCACACCGCTCCAGCTGCGCCCGAAAGAGGGACTGGCGCTGATGAACGGCACCTCGGTGATGACGGCGCTCGCCTGCCTCGCTTATGCCCGCTGCGACTACCTGATGCGGCTCTGCACCCGTATCACGGCGCTGGTGAGCGTGGCGATGGAAGGCAACGCCTTCCACTTTGACGAGCGCCTGTTTGCCGCTAAACCCCACCCGGGCCAGCAGCAGATCGCTGCCTGGCTGCGCGCCGATCTGCAGAGCGGCGAGCTGCCGCACCACAGCAACCGGCTGCAGGATCGCTACTCCCTGCGCTGCGCGCCTCACGTCATCGGCGTGGTGGCCGACAGCCTGCCCTGGTGGCGCACGCTTATCGAAAACGAGCTCAACAGCGCCAACGACAACCCCCTCATCGACGGTGACGGGGAGCATGTGATGCACGGCGGCCACTTCTACGGCGGCCATATCGCCATGGCGATGGACAGCATGAAGGTGGCGGTGGCCAATCTGGCCGATCTGCTCGACCGTCAGCTGGCCCAACTGGTCGACAGCAAGTTCAATCAGGGGCTGCCGAGCAACCTCTCCGGTGCAAGCACCGAGCGTCGCTTTATCAACCACGGCTTCAAGGCGGTGCAGATTGGCGCCTCGGCCTGGACGGCGGAGGCGCTCAAGCACACCATGCCCGCCAGCGTCTTTTCGCGCTCGACCGAGTGCCACAATCAGGACAAGGTGAGCATGGGCACCATCGCCGCTCGCGATGCGCTGCGGGTGCTGACCCTGACCGAACAGGTGGCCAGCGCCAGCCTGCTGGCGGCGGTGCAGGGGGTCGATCTGCGCCTCGCTCTGCAGGGCCATGACCTGACCACCCTCAGTCCGGCGCTCGCAACCACTGTCGAGGCGGTACGCCGCGATCACCCCTTCCTCTGCGAAGACCGCCCGCTGGAGGCCGAGCTGCGCGCCATGATGGCCCGCCTGCAGGCACGCCACTACCCGATTTATGACGAGGTGTCCCATGTCTGAGCCCTGGCAGCTGAGTGCCGAGGTCGATGTCACCGTCCCCTTCCACGACGTGGACATGATGGCCGTCGCCTGGCACGGCCACTACCTGCGCTACATCGAGCTGGCCCGCTGCGCCCTGCTCGATCGCATCGACTACAACTACCCGCAGATGGAGGCCTCCGGTTATCTGTGGCCGGTCATCGATGTGCGGATGAAGTACATAGCCCCGCTGCGCTTTGGCCAGACGGTGCGGGTGCGCGCCACCCTGGTCGAGTACCAGCACCGCCTCAAGATCGATTACCTACTCTATGACCCGCAGAGCGGCAAACGCACCAGCAAGGGTTACACGGTGCAGGTGGCGGTCAGCAAGCAGAGCGGCGAGATGTGCCTCGCCTCACCGCAGGTGCTGCTAGACAAGCTGGGGGTGAGCGAATGATGGCCCGTCTCACCCTTCTGCTGCTGGCTCTGCTCGCCTGGCCCGCGCTGGCAATCACCCTGGCCGACGTGCAACAACAGCTCACGGCAGCGGATGCCCGCAGCGCCAGCTTCGAGCAGGAGCGCCAGATAAGCGGCCTCACTCAGGCGCTGCGCGCCAGCGGCGAGCTGCTGCTGATGAAGGGCAAGGGGCTCTGGTGGCAGCAGCAGAAACCCTTTCCCCTGACGCTGACCCTCACGCCGACGCGCATGGTGCAGCAGTTGCCCGGCCAACCGGCCCAGACCCTCGACAGCCCGCAACTGCTTGAGTTCAGCAACCTGATGCTGGCCCTGTTCGACCCGAGCGAAGCGGCGCTGGATAACTACTTTCGCCACCGACTCAGCAGCGAGGGGGAGGAGTGGACCCTGACCCTGGAGCCCATCCGCTCGCCCCTCGACAAGGTCTTCGCCAGTCTGGTGCTCAAGGGGCGTCACGAGCTCGCCTCGCTCGCCATCCATGACAAACAGGGCGATGTCACCCTGATCCGCTTTGTTGACTGGCAGCTTAAAACCCTGCCCCTGAGTACCGAGGAGCAATCCCGTTTTGATGCTCACTGAGAGACAGTGGCGCCTGCTGGGGCGATTGTGGCTGCTGCTCTGCGTGGTGGTCTGCCTTGCCCTGGCGCTGGCCCTGCCCCGCGCCCGCTTCAATACCAGCGTGATGGAGCTGCTGCCCAAAGAGGAGCACCAGCAGTGGCATCCGGAAATCCGGGCCGGACTGCTCGCCAACCTCGACCGGCAGCTGGTGTGGCTGGTGAGCCTGCCCGCCGGCGAAAATGGCGAAGCTGCCGCGACCGCGTGGAGCAAGCAGCTGACCGGCATCGACTCACTGGATCATCTTAAAACGGCCCAGCCGGCTCTCGCCGGTGCCTGGCAGAGCTACATGGGGCAGATGGCGTGGCAACACCTCACGCCGAGCGCGCGGGCACGGCTGGCCAGTGGCCCACAGGGGTGGAGCCAGTGGGTGCTGGGGCAGATCTACTCCCCCTTCGGCGGCGTTTCACGCGCCGAGTGGCAGGCCGATCCCCTGCTGCTGACCCGCGCTGCGGTGCTGGAGCAGAAGAGTCCGATGCAGCTGGACGAAAAAGGCTGGCTCAGCAGCACCGGGCCGGATGGCCGTCGCTGGTATATGGTGCGGGCCGAACTCAACCTCTCCGCTTTCGACATGGCGCGCAACCGCCAGCTCCTCACCGAGCTGGCAACCGCCGAGCAGCAGTTGCGTCAGCACTATCCGGGCGTAGAACTGCTGCGCCGCGGCACCCTCTTCTACAGCCAGCACGCCAGTTCGCTCGCAGAGCAGGATATCTCGACCATCGGGCTGGGCTCGCTGATCGGGGTCATCGTACTCATCTGGTTGGCATTTCGCTCGGTGCGCGCCCTGCTGCTCTCCCTGCTACCGCTGACGATGGGGATGCTGTGGGGGCTCGGCGCCGTACTGCTGGTGTTTGGCGAGATCCACGTCTTCACCCTGGTGATCAGCTCAAGCCTCATAGGCATCTCCATCGACTACGCCATCCACTTCCTGAGCGAGCGGCGCCTGCATGGCCACGAAACACCGGCGCAGACCCGCGCCCACCTGCTGCCGGGGCTGAGTCTGGCGCTGATCACCACCCTGATTGGCTATGCCCTGCTCTGGCTCGCCCCCTTCCCGGGGCTGCAACAGCTCGCCATTTGCGCGCTGGCCGGCTTGCTGGCCGCCTTCCTGACCGTACTGCTGCTCTTCCCCTACTGGTTGGGCGACCTGCCGCAGGGGGCCTTGCCCATCCGCCACTGGCAGGTGCGCTGGATTGAGGCGTGGCAGCGCCCGGGCGGCCTGCGCCGCTGGCTGCCGCTACTGGTGCTGGTGATCAGCGCCATCGGCATCAGCCGCCTCGCGGTCGATGACGATATCCAGAAGCTGCAACCCCTGCCCCACGAGCTGCAGGCGCAGGAGCGCCAGATCCAGCAACTGACCGGCCAGCAGGGCGGCATGACCGGTTATCTGGTGGTGGGCAGCAATGGCGAGCAGGCCCTCACCCGTCTCGAGACACTGGCTGACCAGCTTGAGCTGGCCCGCCAGCACAAGGTGCTCGACCAGTTTGTTGCCATCAGCCAGTGGATCCCCTCAAGGGCCCGCCAGCAGGCGGATCATCAGGCCATCATGGCGCTGCAACCGGGCGTCATTTCCGCCCTCAAGGCAGCCGGTGTGCCGGTGGAGGCCAGCGCTCGGCCCCTGGACCTGCTGACCCCCGAGGCGTGGCTAACCAGCCCGGTCAGCGAAGGGAGCCGCCTGCTCTGGTACGCCCTGCCCGATGGCCGGGTCGGCATCTGGGTGCCGCTGGCCGGCATTCACGATGCCACCGCACTGGCCCGTCTGGCCGACGAGCATGACGGGGTGATCTGGCAGGATCAGCGCAGCCAGTGGAGCCAGCTCTTTGCCGATTACCGCCTCAAGCTCGCCGAGCTGCTACTGGTCGCAGTGGTGCTGGTGATGGGGCTGCTCTGGCATCGCATCGGCTGGCGCCTGACCCTCCGCATCCTGCTGGTCAACGGGTTGGCCATCGCCATGGGGCTGGCGCTGCTTGGCTTCAGTGGCCAGCCGCTCACCCTCTTTGGCGTGCTGGCGCTGAGCCTTATCTTCGGCATCGGCATCGATTACGGACTCTTCTTCGCCCACTGCGGCAGCGAGCCTGCCCGCCAGCAATCGACCCTGCTCGCCATCCTGCTGGCTCACCTCACCACCCTGCTGGCCTTCGGCCTGCTGGCGCTCAGCAATACTCCGGCCATCGCCGGTTTCGGAATTGTGCTGAGCGGCGGGATCTTCACCGCGTTTCTGTTATCCCCCATGGTGCTGGCCTCACGGCCGGCTGCGGAGTCATGATGAGATACTGGTACTTGCTGCTGGTGCTGCTGACCGGTTGCAGCAGCCAGCAGGGGATAGAGGCGTTTATCGCCCCGGGCGTTCCCCTCTCGCTGCCAGCGCCCCAGCGCGCCGAACCGCTAAACCGTCAGCAGCTGCTGACCGCCAGCGTCAAGGGCAAGCAGTATCAGCTGCTCACCGCACTGGAGGCCGGCCAGCAGGGCATCACCCTGGTCGGGCTGATGCCGACAGGTGCGCGCCTGTTCAAGGTGCAATACGACCGAAACGGCATTCACAGTGAGCGGCTGCTCCCCCTGCCCGGCAACGCCCTGCCCCCGCCGGCTCAGGTACTGGCCGACGTGATGCTCTGCTACTGGCCGCTGGCCGAGTGGCAATCCCGTCTGCCGGCGGGCTGGCAGCTGGTCGATGAGGGGGATGTTCGCCGCCTCACCGACCCTGAAGGCGTGCAGGTCACCGAGATCCGCTATCAGCACTGGCAAGGCCAGCGCGAGCCGGTCAGCCTGACCCAGCACCGCTTTGGCTACCGCCTGCAACTGGAGAATCTGGCGCAATGACCCTCTACATTCACGCCTACAGCCTCATCAACGCCCTCGGCCGTGGCAAGGATGAGGTGAGTGCCGCCCTCGAGGCGTGGCGCACCCGTGGCGCCAGCCCGCTCGATGGCGAACACTGGACGCTGGTCGATGGTCGCACCTCGCCGGTTGGTCGGGTGCACCATCCGCTGCCAGCGGTGACGATCGCCCCCTACGACTCGCGCAACAACCGGTTGCTGCTGGCGGCACTGGCCGATATCGAAGACGAAGTGAACGCCGCTATCGCCCGCGTCGGATCGCAGCGGGTGGCGCTGGTGCTCGGCACCAGCACCTCCGGCATCGGCGAGGCCGAGGTCGCCGTTGCGGCGAGCGAACGTGGCGAGACGCTGCCACCGCAGTTTGACTACGTGCAGCAGGAGCTCGGCTCACCCTCGCTGTTTCTCGCCGCTCACCTTGGCCTTGAGGGGCCGGCGATGACCATTTCGACCGCCTGTTCGTCGAGCGCGCGCGCCTTCATTACCGCCCGCCGCCTGCTGGCCAGCGGTCAGGCCGATGTCGCGCTGGTCGGTGGTGCCGACTCTCTGTGCGGCCTCACCCTCAACGGCTTTGACAGTCTGGAGTCCTTGAGCGAACAGCGCTGCCAGCCGTTTGCCGCCGGGCGCGACGGCATCAACATCGGCGAAGGGGCGGCCCTGTTTCTGGTGAGCCTGGAGCCCGCTCCGCTTGCCCTGCTGGGGGATGGTGAGTCATCGGATGCCTGGCATATCTCGGCGCCACACCCGCAAGGGGAAGGGGCCGAGCGGGCGATGCGGATGGCGCTGACCCGCGCCGGCCTTGAGGCTGAACGGATCGGTTACGTCAATGCCCACGGCACCGCCACCCGCCTCAACGACGAGATGGAGAGCCGCGCGCTGGCGCGCCTCTTCCCGAACAAGGTACCGGTCAGCTCGACCAAGGTACTGACCGGCCACACCCTCGGGGCTGCCGGTGCGACCGAAGCGGCGCTCTGCTGCCTGCTGATCGAACGTAGCCTGCCGCTGCCACCGCAGGGTGAAACGGCCGATCCGGCACTGGCCCCCATCGCCCTTGTGCAGGAGCAGGGGCCGGTCGATATCATCATGTCCAACTCGTTTGCCTTTGGTGGCAACAACGTCAGCCTGATTTTTGGCAAAGAGGCATCATGACTTTTCCTCCCATAGAACAACTGCTTCCCCATCGCGCGCCAATGCTGCTGCTCGAACGCGTCACAGCGCACGACGAGCAGAGTGTCTGCTGCGAAACTGTGGTGGGAGCACGGCAAGCGCTGCTGCTCGATGACAACGGCGATCTGCCCGGCTGGTGCGGTATCGAACTGATGGCGCAAACCATCGCCGCCTGGGCAGGTATGCAGGCACACAGCCACCATGAGCCGGTGCGGATCGGCATGCTGCTCGGCACCCGCAAATACCAGAGCGAGCTGCCCGTCTTTGCCTCCGGCAGCCGGCTGCGCATCGAGGCCCACTGCCTGCTGCAGGATGGCGGGATGGCCAGCTTTGAATGCAGCATCTGGCTTGGGGATCGCGAGTGCGCCAGAGCCCGCCTGAGCACCTATCAGCCCACCGAGGCACAACTGACAGATTTACTGGAGCAGAAACAATGAATTCGACCGTACTGGTTAGCGGCGCCAGCAAGGGAATTGGCCGCGCCATCGCCCTCAAGCTGGCGGCCGACGGTTTCACCGTAGTCGTCCACTACCACAGCGACCAGCAGGGAGCGCAGGCGACCCTCGACGAGATCACCGCCCAGGGCGGCAGCGGGCGCCTCATCCAGTTCGATATCGGCGATCGCGAGCTGTGCCGAGCACGCCTTGAAGCCGACATCGAGCAACATGGCGCTTACTACGGCGTGGTCTGCAATGCCGGCATCGTGCGTGATGGTGCCTTCCCGGCGCTCACCGACAACGAGTGGGATGATGTCATCCACACCAACCTCGACGGTTTCTACAACCTGCTCAAGCCCTGCATCATGCCAATGATCGGACTGCGCCGCGGCGGACGTATCGTCACCCTCTCCTCGGTCTCCGGTATCATGGGCAACCGCGGTCAGGTCAACTACAGCGCCTCCAAGGCCGGCCTTATCGGCGCCACCAAAGCGCTGGCACTGGAACTCGCCAAACGGCGGATCACGGTTAACTGCGTGGCCCCCGGCCTTATCGACACCGGCATGGTCAGCCCGGAAGTAGAGGGCGAAGCGCTCAAGATGATCCCCCTCAAACGCATGGGACAGGCAGAGGAGGTAGCCGGTCTGGTCTCCTATCTGATGTCCGACATCGCCGGCTATGTCACCCGGCAAGTTATTTCCATCAACGGAGGCCTGATATGAATCGACGGGTCGTAGTCACCGGCATGGCCGGTGTGACCGCCTTTGGCAACGACTGGGCCAGCGTAAAACCGCGCCTGCAGGCAGGACGCAACGCAGTGGTCACCATGCACGAGTGGGGGGTCTATGACGGGCTCAACACCCGGCTGGCCGCACCGATCAGCGACTTTGCCCTGCCGGCCCACTATCCGCGCAAGAAGATCCGCGCCATGGGACGAGTCTCCGAGATGTCGACCGTGGCCTCCGAGCTCGCGCTGGAACGGGCGAAGTTGCTGAACGAACCTGTGCTGAGCGATGGCCGCACTGGTATCGCCTATGGATCCTCCACCGGCAGCACGGCGCCCATCAGCGCTTTTGGCGCCATGCTCAACGACAAGACCACCGCCAACATCACCGCCACCACCTATGTGCAGATGATGCCGCACACGACAGCGGTCAACACCGGCCTCTTCTTCGGCCTGCGCGGCCGGGTCATCCCGACATCCAGCGCCTGCACCTCGGGCAGCCAGGGGATCGGCTACGCCTACGAGGCGATCCGCCACGGCTACCAGACCGTGATGGTGGCAGGTGGCGCGGAGGAGCTCTGCCCCTCCGAGGCGGTGGTGTTCGATACCCTGTTTGCCACCAGTCAGCTCAACGACACCCCCGAGCTCACCCCGCGCCCGTTTGACCGGGATCGCGACGGACTGGTGATCGGTGAAGGGGCTGCCACTCTGGTGCTCGAAGAGCTGGAGCACGCTCTCGCCCGCGGCGCCCACATCATCGCCGAGCTGGTCGGCTTTGCCACCAACTGCGATGCGGCCCATGTCACCCAGCCCCAGAGCCAGACCATGCAGCTCTGCATGCAGATGGCACTGGATCAGGCCGGGCTGCGTCCCGAGCAGATTGGCTATATCAGTGCTCACGGCACCGCCACCGAGCGGGGCGATATCGCCGAGAGCCAGGCAACTGCCGCCATCTTCGGTAAGCAGACCCCCATCTCCTCGCTCAAGAGCTACTTCGGCCATACCCTCGGCGCCTGTGGCTCCATCGAAGCCTGGCTGTCGCTTGAGATGCTGCACGATGGCTGGTTTGCGCCGACCCTCAATCTGGCCAACCCGGCCCCTGCCTGCGAGCCCCTCGACCACATCATGGGTCAGGGACGACAGCTGGAGATCGAGTATCTGATGTCCAACAACTTCGCCTTTGGCGGCATCAACACCTCGCTGATCTTCCGCCGCTGGCACGGCTAAGCACTCGAGCAAGGTTAAATAGCGAAGTAAGTCCTCCCAGACTGGATGCGGCCTTGGTATGCTCTTGCCCTGGATAGAAGCTCCATGGAGGAATCGCCGCCAGCCTCTGAGCGCACATCGATACCTCGCCATGTAAAAGAGGGCCTCGCGGCCCTCTTTGTTGTTTTTGCTATCTGCAGCGCTATTGCAACGCTATGTTATTGCAGCACCACGCGCCCATTGAGGGGCTGCACCGGCCGGTTGTTGGGGTGGTGCATCACCGCCTTGAAAGCGTCGATCTGGGCCTGACTGACCTCAACCGGCTGCTTCATCACCAGCCAGCGCACTCCTTCCGAGCAGGGAGGCGTAGTAAGGGAACCGCTGAAGCGATAGTAGTCACGATTCTCGGGCAGCAGTTGCTCAGCAGAGAGCGGCGCCTTGAGGGCCTGGCTCTCCCCCACCTTGGCAGGTAATGCACTCCAAGCTGCCGCCAGCGCCGGATTGGCCTTGCCAGCCTCGAACATCACCGCCACCACGGCGATCTCTCCCTTGTCACTGACATGCACAAGATGCCCTTCCAGCGGATAGGATTTGCCCTCGATGAGGTTCTCACTCGGGGCGTGGAAGTGGAACTGCTTGAGTTCAAACCTGGTGCCATCGAGTTGCAAGGTGCTGCCCGGGGCATAACCGACCTGCACGGTGTGACCGTTGTTGACCACTGTGTTGCCACCCGCCTGATAGTGGAGTACCAGCGGGGCCAGTTTGGCCTCGACCAATCCGCTCAGGTCAACCGGCGACTGATTGCTGCCCGCACACTGGCCAAACTCAGGGGTCAGCTTGGCCCAGTGGGCAGGCCCCACCTCACCGCTATATTCCCAATGGGGGGTGGCAGCAAACACGACAGGGCACAGCAACAGTGAGCAGGCCAACAGAGACTTTCTCATCATACATCCTTATCTTGATTGAAAAGCACGACCATCCCCTCCCCCGGATAGCGGGGCATGCAGAGATGGTATATCTGATACGCGGGATACAGAACATCAGAGCGACTTTCTAATGGTAACGAGCACGGGTTGGTCAATCGGTTTGACCGAGGCTCAATACAGAGTCGTTTGGCAAGTATATGGTGAGGGATCGGCAGAGACAGTAAAAGAGGGGGAAATTAATCAGCCAGCTATCCACTCATCGTCTGGCGGATACGAGTCAAGGTCCAGGGTGTCACGCTTTCATAACAACTATCCATCACAACTATCGCGGGAGTCCGGGCTCCCGCGATAGTTGCCGATAACGGCAATTAACGGTCGCGATTCAACGCGATCAGACGATCAAGAATCGCCTCACCATCGGCACGCAAACCGTTGTGCTCATACTCATTGGTGATCCAGGCGCGACTGTTGCCAAGACCACGCAGAGTTTCGCGACTGTAGTCAAACTCCACATACATATCCTCGGCATAGACGGCGCATGCTACCGGCACCTTGTTGCAGGCCAGTTGGGCCGGATTATAGAGCGCCCCCCAGTCCGCCTTGTTGGCCAGCAGATGAGCCGCCTCTTTCAGGGGCAGCAACTCGCGGAACTGCTCGAACATCCAGGGGTAAACCATCTCGCCGGTGAAGGCGAAATCCTTGCCGGGTGCCCAGTTCACCGCTGGGAATTCCACTCTGACCCGATCCGCCGCCCAGCGAGTCGCTTTCCTTTCGGCGTAGATAGCCTCGTGCAGGATGGCAAACAGCGGGTTGGTATTGAATGGCTGCATGCTCTGCACCTGATAGAGAAAGGCCGGGCTCAGCTTGTCGCCGATAAAGGCCTCCTCCAGCAGGTAATAAAGCTCCTCAAAGGCACCCGTAGCACCGAGATCCAGCCCTTGCTGCTGGAACTGCTCCACCGTCAGGCGCTGGCCGTTGGGCAGTCGCACATCATGCTGGTGCAGATGGTTGGCCAGCCGGTTGGCAATCCCCTGAGCGTGGGGGAAGCGGGCGAAGAAGGCTCGGTTCTTGTCAGCCACCCTCTGGTAGGTGGCGCGGTAAACCTCCTCGGCACTGCGGCCAATCGGCGCAATGCCGCCGGTGATATAGACCTCCCGCAGACTGTCGGGGAAAAGCGAGAGATAGGTCAGGCAGCAAAAACCGCCAAAGCTCTGACCAAGCAGGCTCCAGCGATGCTTGGGGCTGAGCTCCTGCCGGATGAACTCGGCATCTTGCACTATGCTGTCGGCGCGAAAATGGCCGAGATACTCCGCCTGCTCGGCCGGAGTCATTTTGGCCAGAATCTGCCCGTGGATGGGGCTCGACATCCCGGTGCCACGCTGATCCAGCAGCAGCACTCGGAACTCCTGCAACGCCCGCTTGAGCCAGCCACTGTTGGCTGTCGGGCGCGGCGCCCCGAATCCCGGCCCCCCTTGCAGAAACAGCAGCCAGGGCAACTTCTCATCGAGCTTGTCTTTACGGCAGAGGGTGCGGGCAAACAGGGTAATGCTGTCACCATCCGGCTCATCATGATCGAGGGGAACGGTAAAAAAGTGCGGCTCGCAATGAATGCCGTCCAGTACATAGCTCAAGGGGCTGTTCATCTGGGATCTCTCCGTCAGGATGGGAACATCATTGACCCCATCATATCCCCGCCCAGCCACAGGGTCACTCCGGTTTTCCAAAATGTTAACAATGGCTTAAAGGTCGAAACATCACCAGACAAGCCGCTCTTCAACAGTGCTGAATTAATTGTTTTGCAGGGGAGATTGACGCCATGGCGCCATTCAACAAAGATGGCTCGCCTGCACAGGAGTGCAGCCATTCAGGCCGACAAAATGGATAAGGGAATGTGATGAAACCGAAGTGGATCAGGGCCAGAAAAAGAGAGAAGAAGCCA
This sequence comes from Aeromonas sp. Y289-2, assembly GCF_027705925.1. Taxonomy (NCBI): domain Bacteria; kingdom Pseudomonadati; phylum Pseudomonadota; class Gammaproteobacteria; order Aeromonadales; family Aeromonadaceae; genus Aeromonas; species Aeromonas sp. Y289-2. The sequence goes on along the minus strand of NZ_JAPDCH010000003.1, from coordinate 63,380 downwards.
TGCCCTGGCAGCATGCTGCAGACCGGAATGCTGCTGTTCAGTGCCACCTGTGGCGCGACGCTCTTTTTGGCAGCATGCAACAGCAACTAGAAATGAAAAAGCCCGCTCGATTGAGCGGGCTTTTCGAATTTGGCTCCTCCTACTGGACTTGAACCAGTGACATACGGATTAACAGTCCGCCGTTCTACCGACTGAACTAAGGAGGAATTGTAATTGGTGCCCAGAGACGGAATCGAACCGCCGACACGGGGATTTTCAATCCCCTGCTCTACCGACTGAGCTATCTGGGCAACGGCGCGCATTAAACCCTTTCCAGCGCAGAGTGTCAACCATGATGGCACGATAAAAAGCGCGTTCGCTCAACAACCGAACGAAGCGGCCATTTATTATCCATTTCAGTCCTGTTTGCCGTACTTGCTGGCCTCTGCACGCCCTGCAGGCTGCGCCAATATGATGGAAATTCGAGGTTCAGTGGGTCCGCCGCATTGAGCCGAATCCACTCTGCGAGTATGCTTTGCCGCAATGATACCGCCTGGAGGCAACATGAGTCTGAATATGCAAGAGTGGCGTGATGAGACCACCGAGATCGTCAACGAACTGCTGGCCGATGGCAGCAATCCCGATGCGGATTACGACATCGAGCACCACTTCGCCTGCCAGGATTTCGACCGTCTGGAAAAAGCAGCGGTTGACCTGTTCAAGGCCGGTTTTGAAGTGACCGATGCCGAAGAGATGGAGCTGGATGACGGCGCCACCATCTTCTGCTTCGATGCCACCATCGAGTGCAAGCTGAATGTCGAAGCGATCGTCGCCGATATCGCCAAGATGCTGCCCATCCTGGAAAAATACGGGGTGGATTACGATGGCTGGGGCACCTACTTCCAGGATTGATCCTGCCTCCATCGTAAAACAACAAGGCCACCTTGCGGTGGCCTTGTTGTTTCTGACGATCTCTCACGCCAGATAGCTGGCAGCAAACTCCGTCGGCGGCAGGGGGCGGCTGAACAGATAGCCCTGTAACCGATCACACCCCGCCTCGGTCAGCCACAACTGCTGCTCGGGTGTCTCTACCCCTTCGGCGGTGATGCGGATCCCGAGCTCATGGCCCAGCCCGATGACCGAACGCACGATAGCGGTGGTCGCGCTATTGCTGGCCAGCCCCTGAGTGAAGCTGCGATCCAGCTTGAGGGTCGCTACCTGCAACCGCGGCAGATAGGCCAGCGAACAGTAACCGGTACCAAAGTCGTCGATGGCCAACTGAAAACCGGCGGCGATCAGGTTGTCGAGGTTGGTCTCAATCTCGTCGGCGTTCTCCATCAGTACCCCTTCGGTGATCTCCAGCTCCAGTTGACTGGCCTTGAGACCATGGCGAGCGATGCAGGCTGAGACCCGCTCACAGAGCGCCGGATCACGGAACTGCAGCGGCGAGAGGTTGATGGAGAGCACCATATCCGGCTGCGCAGTTTGCCACTGCGCCAGCTGGGCACAGCCCTGCTCCAGCATCAACTGACCCAGTTGACCGATGATCCCCATCTCTTCCGCCAACGGAATGAATTCGTCGGGGGAGATCATCCCAAGCTCGGGATGGGGCCAGCGACAGAGCAGTTCGGCGCCATGCAGCCGGTGAGTACGGGTACAGATGATCGGCTGATAGACGGCAACCAGCTGGGCGGACTTGATAGCGAGCGGCAACTGGGCGGCGATCAGCTGACGCCGCTTGAGCCGGGCATGCAGCTCGGGATCAAACAGGGTGCAGTACTGCTGCTGCCGCTTGCCCTGCGCCAGTGCAGCCTCGGCATGGCTGAGCAACCGCTCGGCATCGCTTGCCCGCCCCTGGGCCAGCCCCAGAAACACCGGGATCTGGATGCGGTGATCTTCCACCTGATAGTGCTCCATCAACTGCTGCTGCAGATGCTGGCTCCACCCCTGCAATGGCTCATTGAAATCCGGCAGCAACAGGCTGAAGTCATCGGCAGCGACCCGACAGAGCAGGGAACGCGGCGGTACCAGCTGCTGCAACCGCTTGGCCACCTGGCTGAGCAGGCGATCGGCAATCCGGATCCCGAAGCGATCGTTGATTTCACGAAAATGGTGCAGATCGACCAGCACCAATGTGGCACTGCGTCCCCCAAGATGGCGGCTGGTCTGCAAGAACCGGGAGAGTTTGAGCAGTCCGGTCAGACTGTCGTAGTGCTGCTCCTGCTGCAACTGCGCCTGAGTGGTGCGCAGGCCGGTGATGTCACGCCCCAGCGTCAGGATCCCGAGGGAGTGGCCGTCACCATCGGGGACATCGACCCGGGTGATCTCCATGTGTCGCCCCTGCCCGCTGGCATCCAGCAGACAGCACTCGCCGTGGCCCATCCCCTGCGGCGCCGCCAGCCGGAACGGCAGTTGCTGCCCCAGCACCTCATCCGCCCCTTGGCCGATAAAGTCGAGAAACGCCTGATTGCACTCCAGCAGCACCCCGTTGTGATCATCGAAACGGATCAGATCAGGAATGGCATCGAGCAGAAAACGCTGCAACAACTGCTGCTTTTTGACCGTCTGTTCAAGACTTTTGCGCTGGGCAATCTCGTTAACCACCCCGAACACTGCGCAAGCTTCCCCCTGCGGAGTGTAAAGAGGCACCTTGTGCACCTCCATCCAGCAGGTATTCCCGCCTCGGTTGCAATGGAGCTGCTGATACAGCATCGGCACGCCTCCAGCAAGCAGCTGCTCATCCTCACTGCGAAAGAGATCGCCCCAGGGCATATCTGCATCTGTCTTGCCGACAACCTCGGCTGGCGACTCCAGCTTGGCTTCACGGGCGAACTCACGATTGGCGAACAGGTAACGCCCATGACTATCTCGACAGAAGATACTCATTGGCAATTGGTCGATGACCTGCTGCAGCAGATCCGGGGTGAGCATGTTGGTCACAGGGGTGCTTATGGAGGAATTTCGAGCAAATCTATGATAGCAAACCAATTTTGTAAAGCACCCCGATCACCTCCCCATAACATCGAACGCTGGATGGTTGCTGACAGAGATTGTCGCTCCGGCGATAATAGGCGCCGGTTGGCCAATGGCCTGGTGATATGGACGAGAGAAACAAGATGAAAAAGATTATGGGGAGCGCATTGGCGCTGCTGCTGGTTGGTTGTGCTGGTGACAATAACGGCGGTGAGGAGTATCGCTACAACCCGCCAATTGCCAAGGCAACCAACAATACTCAGGAAATGGCGATCCCGGTGGATCTGGTGTGGGCTCGCGCCGAGAAGTGGTTCACCGATCACGGCCTCACCATCGAAAACAGCCAGCGTGGCTCCGGCCTGATGACCGCCAACGTCAACCAGTCAGCCGACGGGCTGGAGTGGCTGGACTGCGGCACCATGGGTTCCAAAGTTGCACTGGGCAACCCGAACCTGCAGATCAACCTGATCATCACCCAGAGCGGCAACAGCAGCGTGGCCACCGTCAATGTCAAGGGCAACACAGAACTGTTCTTCGTTGAATCCTCAGGCGAGCGCGTACCGGCCCCGTCCATCAAGCCGGTCTGTGTCTCTCGCGGTACCCTGGAGCAGAGCCTGTTCGCCACCCTCGGCAACTGATTTCGCTTCCCTGCAAAGATAAAAAAAGCGGCAGATTGCTCTGCCGCTTTTTTATTGCCCCGAGTTGGGCTTACTTGTCGATATCGAGCATGTTGTTGGTCAACATGTAATCGATCACCTGGTTGGCCGTGGTGCCAGAACCGCCCGTCAGACTGTCGAAGGTATGGTTCATCAACACAATCTCCTGAGTCACCGGCGCAGTACTGCTCTCCTTGACCTGCAGGTGCACCCCTTCATTGTCCTGGAACACCGAGAGCAGACTCTTCAGATCGGTCGTACTGTGAGAACCATCGTGATCCAGCAAATCGCTCAGATCCAGCTTGTCACCTTCCGCCTTGGAGAAGTCGACCACGTAGTCCTTAGCAACGCTACCCGCAGTGGTATCGCCCTGCAGCCAGGTGAAGGTATCGGCACCACCATCTCCCTTGAGGATGTCATTGCCAAGCCCGCCGACCAGAATGTCGTTGCCCAGACCGCCGCTCAGGGTGTCGTTGCCGGCGCCACCATACAGGGTATCGTTGCCGCTACCACCATAGAGCTGGTCATCGCCTAGACCACCGAGCAGCATGTCGTCACCGGCACCGCCGAACAGTATATCGTTGCCGGCACCACCATCGAGAATGTCGTTACCACCCTGACCAAACAGGATATCGTTGCCCTCCCCTCCAATCAGCACATCCGCCTTGTCATTGGTGGAGGACTGATCAAACTCGCTGGCATGGTCCGTGATGTAGTCATGGACCTGAGCAACGGTCACCGAGCCTGCGCTCAGCTTGCCGGCTACATACTGCTTGATGGCCGCGTAGCCTTCACCGTTGATGCCGGCAAAATGGATGGCATCCCCGAACAGAATGTCGTCACCGGCACCACCATCGATCCGGTCGCTTCCCGGCTTGTTGTTGATGGAGGTTCCCAGAATGGCGCCGGCCAGATCGTTGGCATTGACGCCCGTCATGATCACACCGTCAGAGTCATAGGACTTGAGATCGTTGTAGGAGATGTTGGATCCCAAGCCGATCGCCTCCACCTTCACGCCCATGCCGGTCAGCAAGGCAAAACCTGCCACCGCATTACTGATGGTTGTAGACGTGGAGTCCTGTCCGTTACCTGCCAAAGTGGAATAGGTGTAACCACCCAGACCATCAGGACGCATGTAGCCAATCTTGGAGGAATCACCCTTTGTATCAACTTTATAAACCACACCCTGAGCATCGATAATGGTATATCCACTGCTCTTGTAAACTTGACCAGGAACATAGCCGTTCTGCAACAGCTGATTGAGATAGACATCACGAGAATCATTCGGATAGTCATCAATCAGTGGGTTGCTACCTTCACTGCCCAGATAGTAAGTCGGCTTACCATCAGTGATGAAGTAGGTCAGGTTCTTGGCATTGGTGTTGCTCTGAGCTGTCGAACCGTTGAACCAGTTGGCCGTGGTCTTGAACACGTCTTCGTAGTTGGTACCGCCGCCGTTGTTCGAGCTGCCATCCATGCTGTCGAGAATCGCCTGCAACTGGCTAAGGGCATTACTGTCTTTCAGGTTCACGCTGACCGACTTGTTGGCCAGGGTGTCGAAGTCCACCAGGAAGATATTCACCTTGCCGGCCCCATCGGTGCCAGCGCTGGTCTTGAGACTATTAAAGACCTGTGCCAACTGGCTCTTGATGGTGTTCATGGCGCTGGTGCCGATACTGCCCGAGCTGTCGACCATAAAGGCGATGTTGTAGTTCTGGCCCGGCAGCACCACGCTGCCATCCAGATCCCCGACCACGACATTGTGCTCGCTGCCATAGGTGCGGTTTTGATCGCCCGGCTCCCCTTCAGTGGCGTTGAAGTAGCTCAGGCGGATAGAATCCTGATCCGATGCAGTATTGGTGTTATCTGTTACAACCTCCTTGGCAGTGGCTTCAACCTTGAGGTCAAGATTACCAGCTTGAACACCAGGAACACGCAGACTTAATCCTGTCAATTTCACATCCAACTCATTACTTCTCCACAGGCTGCTGCCAGCCGTTAGAGTAATTTTGCCATCGACATCAGCTGTGCCTAACAGTTGGCTACCGCTGTACAGCTGCGAACCTTGTGGCATATTGCTCAGCACTATGCTATCGAGCACTTCACTGCCATCGCGATCACTCAGGGAAGCATTCACCTCTATGGGGTAATCAACAACTGTGGGTTGTACCAAGGTCAATTCACCTGTGCCTTGATTGACCTGGTAGATACCATCAGCAAACTGGACATACTCAATGTCGTGAAGTGCCTTGGTCACACCAACGCCATTCTCCTTCACATAAAAATTGAACCAACGATCATTAACCGAGTAACCACTCCCTTTCTGGATTGCGTAGTCAGCACGATTACCTGTCAACACAGCAATATCACTACCTGCGCCGCCATAAAGACCATCATTGCCCAAACCAGACACCAATACATCGTTGCCATCCTCTCCATACAAAGAGTCACCCTGCACCGAGTTATTGCCAACCAGAACGTCATTTCCCCCCTTGCCATACAACATATCTCCACCGCCATGGGAACTGACAATGTAGTCATTGCCTGCACCACCATTGAGACTTTCCTGCTGGGTAGATTTATCACTTTGCGAGTTGGCAATAGACAGCGTTTCCTTGTTAAAGGCACCGGCTTGGAACTGACTTGTCGTAATTGCCAGAGTGGGAAAATCTGGATAAGCGGAAATACCGTTACCCATCAGACTGACGTTGACCATGGGTCTATCTGCCACCGCATCAATATCGATCACCAGCTTGCCACTGTTGCTCAAGTTGGCACCATCGCTAATCTGGTAACCAACGCTGGCGTAATCACCCTGCAAGTTGCCGGTCACGATGCCATTGCCATTACTGGCATTAGCACTCGACTCATTGAGATCAGGTACGAAGCGGAGGTGGCCGCTATCGATCTCGGCGTAGGAAATAAGATCCCCCACCTTCACTGCAGTCCACTGACTGGCTGCGTTGAGGTACTCCAGCTTACCGCTCAACGGCAGGGTGTTGATCAGCACGCTCAGGTCAGAGGCGGCCTGATCATCGCTGGCACCAAACTGAGCCCACTTCAGCACCAGCGGCGTGTCTTCCTTGCCGGCACTGTAGCCACCCGTGGTCACCGGCGTACGATCGTTGTCGATGATGGTACCGGTTCCATTCTTGTCGCCCACTGTCACCAGCAGAGTCTCGTTAGTCTCAACCAGACGATCGTTCACTGTAGGCACAGTAACCGTGAAGCTGGTCACCCCGGCTGGTACGCTCACACTCTTGCCATCGGCGCTCAAAGTCACACCATGGCTAAATGTTGGTCTTCCCCAATCAGCGTTTGTTGCGGCATTCGTTCCTGTGCCGGCAATGGAGAAGCTGTACTGGGTCACCACATTGGTCGCACCGCTCAGGGTCACCACATGTTGCAGACTGGTACCTTCAAGCTCGCTGTCACTTGCTACATTTACCACCGCCGGTCGTACCAGCGGGTTGACCGCAAAGCTCCCTTGCGAGCCATCTTTATCGCGATCATATGCCATGAAGGTAAAGTCAATGTCGCCATCGTCCGGACGCTGCATCTCGGCATACTGGAAGAACTCCCATTTGCCAGTAGCAGGGGTGAACTCCAACTTGAAGACTAACTTGTTACTCTCATCATGCCCCAGCAGTGTATTGCTACCGCTATTGCTGATGGAGATACGAGACCCCGCGGCTGTCAATAAACCACGCTCAAAGTCTGTATCCTTGATGTCTAGCGCCATATGCCCTTTGCCATCCGCCCCCCATTGCGTTGCAACTGTACCCGAACCATAGGCAATCGCCTGCGGGGTAGAGGAGCCAAGGAACTCGATAGACTTGACGGTAAAGTCGCTGTTATCTGAGGTATTGGTGTTGCCGTTGTTAGTAGCCTTGATCACCATGGTGTCAAAACCGCCCTGCTGCACCTGGAAGTTCTGGTTGTACTCTCCACCTACCGCATCCGAGCTAAACTTCAGTGTGGAGATCAGTACTCCTCCGCGGTAAAACTCCACGACACCACTCTCCTTCTCGCCACCAAACATCTGGCTGAACTTGATATTGGCGCCATAGGCCACGGTCCCCGGATCGAGCTTGACGATCAGCTCCTCGGATGCAGACTTTCCATTCCCAAAGAGACGGAAATCCACTTCATTGGCGAGGTTGTGATAAGGACTATCACCACTGGCAACACCAAGCCCAGCCGTTGAAGCATTGACATCTGCAGCAATAAGAGTTGAATCGGTCGCCGACTTGAACCCTTGGGCAGTGATCTTGAACCCGTCCAGATCAAGCTCTCTCTGGTTTGTCGTTGCCGAGTATCGAGTCAAATCAAACAGGCCGGTCAATACATTCGGTATGTCTGTCTTGGCAACGGAGACCACTTCAGCATTCTCGGCAATCGGGGCATCATCTTCGACAGTAATCGTCAAAGGCTTAGTCACAGACAGAGTCCCATCAGAAACAGACACATTTATCTTGAGATCAAGGGTGTCTTCCTGGGTGGTATTAGCATGATCCAACGGCTGCTTCAGGGTCACTTCATAACCCCAGTCACCTTTGCTACTAGCAACTGGCGCTGTCAGCTTAACCTCAAGAACAACGTTGTCCTTGCTGCCGGCGTAGCCAATCAACGTTTTGCTGTCAGCATCCCAACTCCACTCGACCTTAACACCACCAGAATAAACTTGTTTATCACCATCATCGGTTGGCCATCCCAGTGAAACTGTCAAGTTGTTGCTGTCAACATCACCGACAGTAATCACTCCCTTGGCAACGATCTCATCAGTAGCATCTTTCTGGCCATCTTCACCCAATTCATCTTTCAGCCCACCAAGGAGACCTTCTTCGGAGACGACAACATCGTTGGAGATGTTCAGCGTCGGGGCGTCATTGGTGCCGGTGATGATGATGGTCACCGTGTGCGGTGTGCCATCGACACTCTGCACGGTGAAGGTCTCTTGCTTGGTCTCGCCTTTGCCCAGGTACTGCACCAGGCTGTTGTCGACGTTGTAGGTCCAGGTGCCGTCAGCCGTGATGCTCAGGCTGCCCAGTGCATCCGGACTCGCGGTGATGCTGGCCGCGTCGGTCTTGAACGCCACTTCATCCGCGCCGTCCACGTCGCTGATCTTCAGCTGGCCGCTGTCGCTCAGCAGGCCTGTGCTCGAGACGTTCAGGTCTTCGGTCACTTCACCCACAGCATCGCCGCTGATGATCGCCTTGTCGTTGGTGCCGGTGATGGTGATGGTCACGGTGTGCTCGGTGCCATCCACGGACTTGACCACGAAGGTCTCGACCTTGGTCTCACCCTCGCCCAGGTACTCCACCTTGCTGTTGTCAACGTTATAGGTCCAGACACCGCCCTCGGTGATGGTCAGGCTGCCCAGCGGGGCACCCTCGGTCGGGTGCGCCACCGCCGCCACATCGGTGCGGAAGGTGTTGTCGGCATCCTTACCGTCCACGTCCACGGCCGTCAGGGTACCGCTGTCACTCAGCACGATGTTGCCATTACCCTCGGTCACTTCACCCACAGCATCGCCGCTGATGATCGCCTTGTCGTTGGTGCCGGTGATGGTGATGGTCACGGTGTGCTCGGTGCCATCCACGGACTTGACCACGAAGGTCTCGACCTTGGTCTCACCCTCGCCCAGGTACTCCACCTTGCTGTTGTCAACGTTATAGGTCCAGACACCGCCCTCGGTGATGGTCAGGCTGCCCAGCGCGCCTTCGCTCGCCTTGATGCTGGCCGCGTCGGTCTTGAACGCCACCTCGTCAGCACCGTCCACGTCGGTCACGGTCAGCACGCCGGTATCGGTCAGTACATCTGGGCTGGCATCTTCAGTCACAGCGCCGATGTCGTCACCCGCGATGATGGCTGCATCATTAACGGGTGTAACAGTCCCAGTAACCCCACCTGTCGAGCTGTTCACGCCATCGGTAATAGTGTATTCAAAAGAGATATCACCGTTGAAATCAGGGGCCGGGGTAAAGATCAGCTGGCCATTGGCCAAGGTGAGGGAACCATTACTGATCGCTACAGTGCCGCCTTCGGCAATGGCTTGGCCGTTGATAGCAGTAATGGTGAGACGATCACCATCCGCGTCCGTGTCGTTGCCAAGCACATTGATGCTGATAGTACCGTCCTCTTCAACGGTGAACTGATCATCCACTGGCTGAGGCGCTGCATTAACAACACTGTTGTCGCTCCCCTTGGGCGAGGTGTTGCCCACAGGATCTGTCAAGGTAGCATCAACTGTGATCGGGCCATTGACAGGCAGATCCGTGGTGGGAATGGTCAAAGTAACCTGAGTACGGCCGATATCATCGGCTGTCAGAATCTTGCTGGAATCAGGCACTCCATCACCATTCCAGTCAACATCGAGACGATCACCGACCTTGGCATCACCCGGTAAACGGATAATGACACCCACTCCGGTTTCACGCTCATTAGCGGAGATGACATTATCTGCCCCATCCAGGATTTCGACTTGTGGAGCGGAGGGAGCGGTACTGTCAACGCTGCCATTGTCGGTTGCCGTTCCTGTATTCCCCGCAGGATCGGTGACACTGGCTGTGACGGTATAAGAGCCCTCAGCCAAGGGGGTGACCACATCCACGGTGAAGGTGCCAGTGGGTGTGACGATCGCGGTCAGGGTTTGTTGATTACCGTTTGCATCGGTGACCAGCAGGGTCACGGTGCTGCCAACGGGAGCATCCGTGGTTCCGGTCAGGGTCGGAGTGGTGTCATTGGTGTTATCTGGCGCAACGACGGAAATGGTGGGCGGAGTCAGGTCAAATACCTCATCTTCGCCAGCAGCACCCAACGGCGGCTCGCCATTGGTGTTGTAGGTGGTATCGAAAGTGGCTTCAGCAATGGTTGCGGAACCGGTACGGTCGATGGTGACAAAACCGCCGTTGCCACTGGCACCGGCGACGCCCCCAATACCGCCACCACCGGCGGCAGGTGCACCGCCTGCGGCAGAGGCTTCAAAGGCCTGGGTCGGGTCCGCGCCGCCCAAAATGGCCTGTTGTAGGGCACTGATATCATCAGGAGTACCTGCAGCGCCGTTTTGTGCCAGCTGGGGAGCATCCCCCTCTTCGACAGGCTCACTCTGCTCGCTGGCTGGTTGCACATTGAACGACTGTCCACCGCCCATGAAACTGGCGCCATTCGGCGACATGATCACTGCCCCTTTCGGCAGCACATCACCTTCAGCCAACAGCTTCCGGCTGCCATCAGCGGCAACCAGATAAATTTGTCCTTTGAGTTGGGTTACGGTTACGCCCTGTTCCAAGGTAACGGCATTGGTGATCATGTTCTCTCCTGAATCCTGATTTGAATGCAATAAGCCACAGCCTACTTTGCAGACTGAGGGGAAAAATAACCAGCTCGAAAATTCGAAAGGATAGACCGATTTGAGGCTGAACTGTTCAGCCAGACAGAAGTGTATAAAACGAGGTTGCGAGAATGGCAAAAACCAAAATTATCAATAGATTACAGAATGATGACGGGAGCATGACAAGGCATGCTCCCGTCAGGATTAACCCTAGGCTCCCGCCCAGAGGATGATAGCCAGCAGCTGTGGCGAGATGATCCGCAGGAACATCACCAGCGGGTAGACAGTGGCGTATGAGAGCGCACTGGCGCCACTGGTCGGGTGCATGGCGTTGGCAAAGGCCAGCGCGGGAGGATCAGTCATAGAGCCGGCCAGCAAGCCGCAAAGGGTCAGATAGTTCATCTTGCCGTAGAGGCGTGCCAGCACACCGACCACCAGCAGCGGGATCAGGGTGATCGCCATACCGTAGAGCATCCAGGCTGGGCCATCACCGTTGATCAGGGTATCGACGAAACCCGCCCCCGACTTGAAGCCGACCACCGCCAGAAACAGCACGATGCCGATCTCCCGCAGCGCAAGGTTGGCACTGGGGGGCATGAACCAGTAAAGCTTGCCGATGCTGCCGATCCGCGACAGGATCAGCGCCACCACCAGCGGCCCACCCGCCAGACCCAATTTGAGGGCGGCCGGGAAACCGGGCAGATAGAAGGGGATGGAGCCGAGCAATACGCCAAGGCCAATCCCGATAAATACCGGCAACATCTGCACCTGCTGCAGTTTTTGCTGCACGTTGCCGACCACATTGGTCACCGCTTCGATAGCATCGAGGCGCCCCACCAGGTTGAGAATGTCGCCAAACTGCAGGCTGGTCTGGCTGGTCGGTACCAGCTCGATACCAGCCCGATTGAGGCGGGAGATCACCACGTCATAGCGCTGTTTGATATCCAGATCGCGGATCTTCTTTCCAAGAACCTGCTCGTTGGTCACCACGACCCGCTCGACGCGCAGATCGGTGCCGCGGGTCGAGAGCGAGGTCTCCACCTCCTCCCCCAACACCAGCAACACCTTGTGCAGCGCGTGGCGCTCACCCACCAGATGCAGCAAGTCACCCAGTTCGATACGGGATTCCGGCCGTGGCACCATCAGCTCGTCGCCCCGTTTGAGCCGTGAACAGATGACATCAGACTCGTCGAGACTCGGGATCTCGCTCAGCATCAGGCCGTGCATGTTGGGATTGCGCACCGCGATGTTGATGGTCTGCAAGCTCTCTTTGGTTTTACCGGTTTGTAGCTCGAACTGGGCGGCTTCATCGTCGATCTTGATGCGAAAGAAGACCCTGACCAGCCACATGGTGAGCAAAATGCCACAGATACCAAACGGATAGGCAACCGCATAGCCCATCCCCATCAGGCCGGTAGAACCGGGCGCGGCGCCCAGCTCGGCCAAGATCTGCTGGCCCGCACCGAGGGATGGCGTATTGGTGACGGCACCGGAGAAGACCCCCAGAATGACCGGCAACGGCACATCGAAAAATTGATGCAAGCCAGCAGCCACCACGCAGCCAAGGATGACCAGCAAAGCGGCAAAAGCGTTGAGTTTGAGACCTGAACTGCGCAATGACGAGAAGAAACCCGGCCCGACCTGGATGCCGATGGTATAGACAAACAGGATCAGGCCAAACTCTTGAATAAAGTGAAGCGTTTGTGCATCCAGCGCGAGATCGGAGGCGCCTGCAAAGTGACCCACTATGATGCCGCCGAACAGCACCCCCCCTATTCCCAAGCCAACGCCATAGACTCGCCAGTTTCCCAGCCAGAGTCCTAGCACTGCCACCAGCGACAACATGCTGATGGAAAGCGCGATTTCACTCATTTCGTGCATCCTTTGCGAATTGAACTGGCCCTAGCTTGTCAGCAAACGCTGATGCCAACTGTGTGATACCGCACGAATTTATCCTTTTACGCGCTAAAAATACCAATTAAGGGCTAGTTGCAAGACGTTAGGCGACGTAGCCGTAAATGGCCATAAAGTGACAAACGCTGCCACCCAGCACAAAGAGATGCCAGATGGCGTGGTTATAGGGGATCTGCTTGGCCACATAGAAGATGACCCCGAGGCTGTAGATAAGGCCGCCAAGCCCGAGCAGCAGCAGCCCCTCACCCGCCAGATGGATGTAGAGCTGATAGATGACCACCAGCGACAGCCAGCCAAGCATCAGATAGGTGAACAGCGACAACTTCTTGAAGCGGTTGATAAACACCAGCTTGAACACCACGCCAGCCAGCGCCAGGGCCCAGATCACCACCATCAACCCCTTCGCCAGCGGCGTGTCTAACGCGACTAGCAGGAAGGGGGTATAGGTGCCGGCAATCAGCAGATAGATGGCGCAGTGATCAAACACCTTGCACCAGCGTCTGGCCCGCCCTTCCGCCATGCTGTGATAGAGGGTCGAGGCGAGATAGAGCAGCACCAGACTGCCGCCATAAAGGCTGTAACTCACCAGCGCCTGCGTACCCTGCCCCCATCCTTTGATGAGCAACAGCACCAGCCCGACAATCCCCAGCAACAATCCCGCACCGTGACTCAGCCGGTTTGCCAGCTCCTCCCGGGGGGAGTAATCCATCACACCACTCATAACATCGACTCCACAATAACTGTGGCTCACTCTACCCAGCGCCATTTCGGAGTACAAGTGTTCGCTTAAAAAATGGGGTGGCTGTCACCCGCCCACCTTTGGTGTATGCTCTGCCGCCGATGCCCAAGACAAGGGGCATAGACACCTACCCCGGTGACCTGGTCTGGAGAACCTGATGAAGTTGACTGAGCTGTTTGCACAAGCGGATCCCGCCTTTGGCGAGGCGATGAACACCTTGCTGGAGAGCTTCCACCACTCCGACGACAGTCAGGCCCCCTATCAGCGCGACCTGTTCACCCACCAGCTCGATCAATCCCGCATACCTGCAGTCGGCCAACCTATCGAGGAGTATCTGGCGCGGCTGGCTACTCTGGTGCCCGGCGCCTCGCACCTCACCTCGCCACGCTACATGGGCCACATGACGGCGCCCCTACCGGCCTATACCGCCGAGCTATCTCGCCTGCTGGTGATGCTCAACCAGAATCCAATGAAGATGGAGTCCTCCCGCCTGCTCAGCTTTCTGGAGCGGGAGGTGCTGGCCAAGCTGCACCGCCTCATCTATGGCAGGGACGATGCCTTCTACGGCGAGCAGATGCATGCCAAGGATGCCGCCCTCGGCGTCATGACCAGCGGCGGCACCATCGCCAACGTCACGGCACTGTGGCTGGCCCGCAACCGTGCCTGTGGCGACAACCTGTTCGCCCTCTATGAGCAGGGCTATCGCGGCGCCGTTATTCTCGGTTCACGGCTGATGCACTACTCCTTCGACAAGGGGATGGATCTGCTGGGACTGGGCGCTCGCAGCGTCTGGCGCCTCGAGACTGACGAACAGAACCGGCTCACTCTGGCTGCGCTGGAGCAGGCGCTGATCCAGTGCAAAGAGCAGAAATTGAAAGTACTGGCATTGGTCGGCGTGGCAGGCAGTACCGACTTTGGCTCCATCGACCCCCTGCCTGAGCTTGCCGCCATCGCCGAGCGCGAGCAGATCCACTTCCACGTGGATGCCGCCTGGGGCGGCCCGACCCTCTTCTCCCCCCGCTATCAAGGTCTGCTGGCCGGAATAGAGCAGGCCGACACCGTCACCCTCGATGGCCACAAGCAACTGCTGGTGCCGCTTGGTACCGGCATGCTGCTCTGCCGCCAGCCCGACCTGATGATGGCGGTCAAGCGAGAGGCGCCCTACGCCATTCGTGCCACCTCGTTTGATCAGGGTCGCTTTACCCTGGAGGGCACCCGCCCGGCCAACGCCCTCTATCTGGATGCCGTTTTCCAGCTCTTCGGCCAGCAAGGCTATGCTGAGCTTATCGAAGCCAACTACGACCGAGCCCGGCTGATGGCCGAGCTCATCGAAAGCGACCCCGCCTTCGAGCTGATGTCTGCTCCGGTGATGAACCTGCTCTCCTATCGCTGCATCCCGCCCCATCTGCAGGGCAAGGTGCTGGATGAGACGGCCAATGCGCAGATCAACGACTTCAACGTGTCCCTGCAAAAAGCCCAGCGGGCCGAGGGGCACAGCTTTGTCTCCCGCACCCAACGAGCGGTGGTACGCTACGGTGCCCAACCGCTCACCCTGCTGCGCGCCGTGCTGCTCAACCCTCTGATTGAAGAGCGCCATATCCGCGACCTGCTGGCCGATCAGCAGCGACTGGGGATCTCCATTGCACGCCAACTGTTTGGCGACGGCGCGGAACCGGCGTAAAAATGAGCGGTCTTATTCATTTGCCGTTGTCTGCTGTACAGGTAGACTGGGCGAAATTTGCAGGCCATTTTTGAGGACTAGGCGCCAACAATGAAGCAATTTATTGAATTTATTCCACTTATCGTTTTCTTCGCGGTCTACAAGTTCTACGACATCTACATGGCTACCGGCGCACTGGTGGTGGTCACCGGTCTGCAGCTCGCCTATAGCTGGATCCGCTATCGCAAGGTCGAGAAGATGCAGCTCTTTACCTTCCTGCTGGTCGGCTTCTTCGGTGGCCTCACCGTCTTCTTCCACGATGACACCTTCATCAAGTGGAAAGTGACTGTCATCAACGTGCTGTTCGCACTGGGTCTGCTTATCAGCCGCTACGGCTTTGGCAAGAATCTGATCAAACAGATGCTGGCCAAGGAGCTGCAAGCACCCGATAAGGTCTGGGACACAGTCAATCTCGGCTGGGTCGGCTTCTTTACCGTCTGTGGCCTGCTCAACCTCTACGTGGCGTTCAACCTGCCGCAAGAGATGTGGGTAAACTTCAAGGTGTTCGGCCTGCTGGGGATGACGCTGGTCTTTACCCTGCTGAGCGGCGTCTATCTCTATCGCCACATCCCTGCCGAGCAGTTGTCCCAGCAAAAAGACGAACCCAAAAAATAACCCTCATCAGAAAAGGATCCTCTCATGTGGTATCTCATCTACTCCGAAGATGTCCCCGATAGCCTGCCACTGCGCAAGCAAGTTCGCCCTGCCCACTTGGCCCGGCTGCAAGCGCTGCAGGATGAAGGGCGCCTGCTGACCGCCGGTCCCAACCCGGCCATCGATGCCGAGGATCCAGCAGATGCAGGCTTTACCGGCAGCACCGTCATCGCCGAGTTTGCCTCGCAAGCTGACGCCAAAGCCTGGGCTGATACCGACCCTTATGTGACCGCCGGTGTTTACGCCAAGGTCACCATCAAGCCGTTCAAGAAAGTCTTTTAAAACTGCGTCAGATGCAAAGAGGCCGGAACGGGTGTACAACCCGATCCGGCCTCTTTTTATTGCGCGTTGCTCAGCGCACCAACAAGGTCACGCTCTGGCGACAAACCAGGGATTGAGGATATCGGGCTTGTTGTAGGCAAGGGGTGAGCCATCGAGCTGGGTGACGCTGCCACCCGCCCCCTCCAGCACCGCCTGCGCCGCACCGGTGTCCCACTCGCAGGTAGGAGCAAGGCGCGGATAGAGCTCGGCGCCCCCCTCGGCAATGATGCAGAACTTCAGCGAACTGCCCATGGAAACCAGCTCGATCTCGCCAAAAGGAGCCAAGAAATCGAGGGTCTCCTGCGACAGGTGGTTGCGACTGCCCACCACTCGCCACGCCTCGCCTTCACGATGAGGCCGGGTCTGGATAGGCTCGCGCTTGCCATCGGCGATGCGCCAGGCCCCCGCGCCCTTGCCGCCATACCAGAGCTTGTCCAGCACCGGCGCATAGACCAGCCCCCAGCGCGGCGCCCGCTCTTCAATCAGCGCGATATTGACGGTGAACTCGCCGTTGCGGGAGACAAACTCCTTGGTGCCGTCGAGGGGATCCACCAGCCAGTAACGTGACCAGCCGTGGCGCGCCGCCATTACCTCGGGCCCCGACTCCTCGGACAATACAGGGATGTCGGGAGTCAGCCGCGCCAACCCCTGAACGATCACCTCATGAGCCCCCTTGTCGGCCGCGGTCAGCGGACTCTCGTCGCTCTTGTACTCCACCGCGAAGGGCTGGCTGTAGATGGCCATGATGGCCGCTCCCGCCGCACGAGCGACAGGTTCAAGGTCGGTGATATCGGGGTGGTACAAGGGATGATCCATAACAATCTCGTCCAGCTTACAGGGTCAACCAGTGTAACCCTTTTGACATCAATTGCTTATAGCCGATTGTGCTGGGTTATTACTGCGCGGGTGCCGCCAACTCATTAGCCCCGCATTAATAGACCTAAAAACAACAAAGGACGCCGTGGCGTCCCTTGTTATTTCTAGCGGCCGGTCTCAGGCCGCTGACCTATCCAGCGGATCAAATCCACTGACGGGCTTCCTGCATCAGCAGGCGCATATCGCTCACGGCCTTGGCCAGACCATCGAAGGCGGCGCGGCCGATGATGGCGTGGCCGATGTTGAGCTCATAGAGCTCGGGGATAGCTGCGATAGCCTTGACGTTGTGGTAGTGCAGGCCGTGACCGGCATTGACCTTGAGCCCCTTGCCAGCGGCATAGGAGGCACCGGCGGCGATGCGCTTGAACTCGGCATTGCGCTCGGCATCTGTGGTGGCATCGGCGTAACGACCGGTATGGATCTCGATAAAGGGGGCGCCACTCTCGGCAGCCGCATCAATCTGGATGGGATCGGCATCGATAAAGAGCGAAACCTGCGCCCCCACCGCGGAGAGACGGGCAACGGCATCAGTCACCTTGTCCAGCTGACCGGCCACGTCCAGACCGCCTTCAGTGGTCACCTCGGTGCGCTTCTCCGGCACCAGACAGACGAAGTGGGGCTTGATGCGGCAGGCGATGCCGATCATCTCTTCGGTCACTGCCATCTCCAGGTTCATTCTGGTCTGGATAGTCTGGCGCAGGATCTCCACGTCGCGGTCAGTGATGTGGCGGCGATCTTCACGCAGATGCACGGTAATGCCATCAGCCCCGGCCTGCTCGGCCACGAACGCGGCCTGTACCGGATCCGGATACTGGGTGCCACGGGCGTTGCGCAGAGTCGCGATATGGTCGATGTTCACACCCAGATAGATTTCACTCATTGAGAACTCCTTGAAAGGCTTCATCTGTTGACTGCGCGGTCAGCGAATCACCCCGCGCCAATATCCGTATGTCTGTAATCTGTGTCAGCCTTGCATACTGGTTTTGCGTTTTAAAAACAGCTCCCGGCTCTTTAGCTGACGCTTGCCCAGATAGGGTTGCAATGCCAGTCGGCTGAAACGTTTGGCCGCCTGCAGCAAGGGAGGGGTATCGAAACGTCCCTCGGCAAAGGCGAGCAGGTGGGCACCGAGAAACAGGGTACGGGGATCCGGCGCCCGCTCGCAAGCAACAAAGCCCAATTCACGCTCGAAGCCATAGAGCAGGGTCGGCTCGATGGGCGACTCGTCGTCCGCCGTGTATTCGAAATCCACCGCATAACCGAGCGCCTGCAACAGCAGGAACTCGAAGCGACGCAGCGGCAGCTCCGGCGTCTCGCCATCGGCCAGCGCCATGATGGCACGGGCATAGGCATCGAACACTTCGGGGAACGGGGTGTGCGCTTCCAGCAGGTAGTAGAGCAGCTCGTTGAGATAGAGGCCGTAGAAGAGGCGATCGCCGCCGAGACGCAGGGAGTGATCCGGGCATTCGACCTGGGTGAGGTTCTTGAGATCACCCTTGCCGCGCCAGGCGATGGTGAGCAGGGTAAAGGGTTGCAGCAGCCCCTTGAGAGGGGAGCGTGGCCCGCGAGAACCGCGAGCCACCAGGGTAAATCGGCCACTATCCTGGGTGAAGACCTCGACCAGCTGGCTGGTCTCCCGATAGGGCCGACTGTGGATGACGAAAGCCGGGGTCAGCAATCAGTCGTCGCCATACCCGAGGCTGCGCAGGGCGCGCTCATCATCAGCCCAGCCCGACTTGACCTTGACCCACAGCTCGAGGTGCACCTTGTTCTGGAACAGACGTTCCATATCGAGGCGCGCTTCGGTGCCTATAGTCTTGATCTTCTCGCCCTTGTTACCGATGACCATCTTCTTCTGGCCATCGCGCTCGACCAGGATCAGGCCGTGGATGTGGTAGAGGCCGTTCTCTTCCACCTTGAAGCGCTCGATCTCCACCGTCACCGAGTAGGGCAACTCCTCACCGGTGAAGCGCATCAGCTTCTCGCGGATGATTTCAGAGGCCATAAAGCGGGAGGAGCGGTCAGTCACGTAATCTTCCGGGAAGAAATGGACGTTTTCCGGCAGCAGATCCTTGGCCCACTCGCGGATCTTCTCCACGTTGGTGCCCTTTTCGGCACTGATGGGCAGAATATGGGCGAAGTTCATCTGTTGGCCCAGCCACTCGAGGTGCGGCAGCAGATCTTCTTTCTCTTTGACGTTGTCGATCTTGTTGACCGCCAGCACCACCGGGCACTTGAGATTGCGCAGCTTGCCCAGCACCATCTCGTCGTCTTTGGTCCAGTGGGTACCGTCAACCATGAACACCACCATGGCCACATCCCCCAGCGAACTGGTGGCGGCACGGTTCATAAGGCGGTTGATGGCCCGTTTCTCTTCAATGTGCAGACCCGGGGTATCTACATAGATGGTCTGGTAGTTATCCTCGGTGTCGATCCCCAAAATCCGGTGACGGGTGGTCTGGGGTTTCTTCGAGGTAATGCTGACCTTCTGGCCAAGCAGCTTGTTGAGCAGGGTGGACTTGCCCACGTTCGGGCGGCCCACGATGGCGACAAAGCCGCAGTAGGTGGTATCTGTCATGACAGTTTTTCCAATGCTTGCTGCGCCGCGGCCTGTTCGGCCTTGCGACGGCTGGTGCCGACCCCGACGAGGGGACCATCCAGACCTTCCACGTCACACTGGACAGTGAACTCCTGGTTGTGTGCCTCGCCCTTGACGTTGGTCACAGTGTAGGTCGGCAGGGATTTGCGGCTTCCCTGCAAAATTTCTTGCAGACGGGTCTTGGGATCTTTCTGCTCGATGCCCGGCTTGATCTCTTCCAGGCGGCTGGCATACCAGCTCAGCAGCAGTGTCCGCACCGTCTCAAGATTGGTATCCAGATAGACGGCACCGATCACCGCCTCGACCGTGTCGGCCAGAATGGATTCGCGGCGAAAACCGCCGCTCTTGAGTTCGCCGGGACCGAGGATCAGGTGATCCCCGAGGTCAAACTCCCGGCCCAGTTCGGCCAGGGTCTTCTCGCGCACCAGGGTGGCGCGCATCCGGCTGAGATCCCCTTCCGCCGCTTGCGGGAAGCGGTGGAACAGATCGTCGGCAATCACCAGACTCAAAATCGAGTCACCCAGAAATTCCAGTCGCTCATTGTGACGGGAACCGGCGCTGCGGTGAGTCAGCGCACGGGTCAGCAGTTCCAGATCCGCAAAAACATGCCCGAGACGGGACTGCAGTCTGTTCATCTTGATATTCATTTACTTGATTCCGCCAATGCGGTTGAAGCGCACACCTGTCGGTACCCAACTTGGCAGCAGGGAGCCTTCTTCGCGCTCGAATTCAAAACTTATCCAAATAGCGACCGCCTTGCCGACCAGATTCTGCTCGGGCACAAAGCCCCAGAAGCGGCTGTCTGTGCTGTTGTCGCGGTTGTCGCCCATCACGAAATACTGGCCTTCCGGTACCACCCACTCATCGGGGTAGGTGCCGGGCTGGCGATAGTAACGGCCAACCATGTCGGGCATCAGTGGATTGCGCAGGGTCTCGTGGGAGACATCGCCCAACTGCTCGGTATAGCGGTCAAGGGGGATCCCCATCTGGGTAAATTCGCCTCTTTGTTCAAACTTGACGTCGAGCTTCTTGAAGCCCGGGCACGTTTTCCCTTCCTGCTCTTCGCACTTGGGCCGGATCATCAGCTCCTTGTTGCGATAGATGACCCGATCACCCGGCATGCCGACCACCCGCTTGATGTAGTCAACGCGCGGTTCAAGGGGATACTTGAACACCACCACGTCGCCACGCTTGGGCTCGCCAGTCTCGAGGAACTTGGTGTTGGTCACCGGGTCCCGCAGACCATAGGCAAATTTTTCCACCAGGATGAAGTCGCCCACCAGCAGGGTGGGCATCATGGAACCTGACGGGATCTGGAACGGTTCAAAAATGAACGAACGCAGGATCAGCACAAAGGTGATGACCGGGAAGACCCCGGCGGTCTGTTCAATCCAGACCGGTACGGGGGCCACCTTGGCCAGGGTCTTCTCATCCAGATGGGCACCGCCATGGGCACGAGCCACGGCAATCTTGGCGGCGCGCTGCTTGGACCAAATCATCTTGTCCAGACACCAGATAACACCGGTGATCGCACAGACCACCACCAGGATCAGGGAAAACGTGCTTGCCATCTATTAATCCTTTCCGACGTGGAGAATCGCGAGGAAGGCTTCCTGCGGCACGTCGACACGGCCGAGGGACTTCATCCGCTTCTTACCTTCTTTCTGCTTGTTCAACAGTTTCTTCTTACGACTCACGTCACCACCGTAGCACTTGGCGGTTACGTCTTTACGCAGAGCCTTGACGGTGCTGCGTGCGATGATCTGGTTGCCGATAGCCGCCTGAATGGCGATATCGAACATCTGACGCGGGATCAGCTCGCGCATCTTCTCCACCACCTGACGACCGCGATACTGGGCGTTGTCCTTGTGGGTGATGATGGCCAGGGCATCGACGCGCTCACCGTTGATCATGATATCCAGACGGACCATGTCGGAGGTTTCGAAACGCTTGAAGCCGTAGTCCAGCGAGGCGTAACCGCGACTGGTGGATTTCAGACGGTCGAAGAAGTCGAGCACCACTTCCGCCATCGGGATTTCATAGGTCAGCGCCACCTGCTTGCCGTGGTAGACCATGTTGGTCTGCACGCCACGCTTCTCGATACAGAGGGTGATCACGTTGCCCATGTACTCCTGCGGCAGCAGGATATGACACTCGGCGATCGGCTCGCGCATCTCCTTGATGCTGGTGATGGCGGGCATCTGGGCCGGGCTGTCGATATGGATGGTGGAGCCGTCGGTCAGCTCGATCTCGTACACTACGGTCGGCGCCGTGGTGATCAGATCCAGATCGTATTCACGCTCCAGACGCTCCTGAATGATCTCCATGTGCAGCATGCCGAGGAAGCCGCAACGGAAGCCGAAGCCCAGCGCAGTGGAGCTCTCCGGCTCGAAGAACAGGGAGGCATCGTTCAGGGAGAGCTTGTCGAGGGCGTCACGGAACGACTCGTAGTCATCGCTGGAGATGGGGAACAGACCCGCATAAACCTGCGGCTTCACCTTCTTGAAGCCAGCCAGCGCCTTGTCGGCACCATTCTTGGCCTGAGTCAGGGTATCGCCCACCGGCGCGCCGTGGATATCCTTGATACCGCAGACAACCCAACCTACCTCGCCACAGCCCAGACCCTGGGTATCCACCTGCTTGGGCGTGAAGATACCGATACGATCGACACCCCACACCTGACCGGTGCTCATCACCTTGATCTTGTCGTTCTTCTTCAGGGAACCGTTCTTGATCCGCACCAAAGAGACAACGCCCAGATAGGAGTCGAACCAGGAGTCGATGATCAGCGCCTGCAGCGGGGCATCCGGATCACCTTCCGGCGCCGGGATCTTGGCGACGATCTCTTCCAGCACCAGGTCAACACCCAGGCCGGTCTTGGCAGAGCAGCGCACCGCATCGACTGCGTCGATACCGACGATGTCTTCGATCTCCTCGGCAACCCGCTCGGGCTCTGCGGCTGGCAGGTCAATCTTGTTCAGCACCGGCACCACTTCCAAATCCATTTCCATGGCGGTATAGCAGTTGGCCAGAGTCTGTGCCTCAACCCCCTGGCCGGCATCCACCACCAGCAGCGCCCCTTCACAGGCCGCCAAAGAGCGGGAGACCTCGTAGGAGAAATCCACGTGGCCCGGGGTGTCGATAAAGTTCAGCTGGTAGGTGTTACCGTCTTGTGCCTGGTAGTTCAGGGTCACACTCTGTGCTTTGATGGTAATGCCGCGCTCGCGCTCCAGATCCATGGAGTCAAGCACCTGAGCCTGCATCTCGCGGTCGGACAAGCCACCGCAAGTCTGGATCAGACGGTCCGACAGGGTCGATTTACCGTGGTCGATGTGCGCAATAATCGAAAAGTTACGAATGTGTTTCATCGAGCAAGAGTCACTCAAAATTAGTTAAGGTCAGTTATGGAGGCGCGATTTTACTGGATAACCCGGCTGACGGCCATTCTTTAGTCGCCAGCGCCAGTGAAATAGCGCCTGTTCAGTCAGGGGAGGATGCGGACAGGGACCACGACGCCGAGCATCTGCGGGCCGTAGCGCCCCTGATCCAGGCGGTTGGAAAAGTAACGAACCAGTAAAAAGCCCAGCACGCCCCCCAGCAGGCAGCAGAGAATGGTAATTCCCTCCCCGCCCGAGAGCAGCGGTGCCAGCCAGAGCTGCCCCAGCAAGGCGCCGGCCAACAGACAGAAAAGCGGCAGCACATAGACCAGCGCAGCCCCGCGCAGCAGACTCTCTTGCGGGATACCGAGCCTCAGTTGCTGGCCAACCCGCACCTCGGCGGTCAGCCTGACTCGCAAGCGGGGAGCTTTCAGGGGAAACGCCTTGGCCACGGTGCCGGTACCGCAGTTGGATTGCTGCTGACAACCACTGCAGGCGGAGCGACGCTCGCACTCCACCCAGGCATGGTCACCCTCAATGGCCACCACAGTCGCCAGCTCTTCACTCATCTCATTCACGGCAACACCTCGGGTTCACACAATCAGGGGATCTGACCACGACTCGCCACGCTCGGCAAGCGGGGAACAACCCCGCATCCCCCGTTACTGCACCGCTTCGTTGCGGGCCAGCGGCTGGACCGACTCGGCGATGCGCTTGGCGGTTTCGGCAGGCACCTCGCCGACCACGGTGATCTCGACCCCCACCTCGTTGACATAGCTCACCAGGGAGGTCGCCCCCTGGCGGATCAGCTGCTGGCGCACCGCCTGCTTGGGATCGACCCGGGAGACGTAGACCGAGAGATCCACCAGCCCGTCGGAGAGCATCATGTAATCCACCGGCATACTGGTGGTCACCAGCTGGTGCCGGTCTTGCGACAGCACCTTGAAGCCATCGGGCAGCCAGGTGATTTGCCAGTTCAACTGCTGTTGCGGCGCCGGATAGGCATCCTCCAGCGCCAGCGCCGGAGGCTGCTTGCTGTTGGCCAGCTTCACCAGCCAGGGGGCCGGTTTGCTCTGCAGATCCAGTTCGACACCAAGTACCTGCTCCACCAGATTGCCTTCCCGCTCGACCATGTCGATCCGCAGCAGCAAGTGGCTCTGCTCGTCAATCCAGAGCACGAAACCATATTTGTCGGCCTCTTTAGGCACCAGCCTCACCACCTGCGCCACCACACCGGCGACCCGGCTGCGACCGGCCAGCACAGGATCATAGCTCTCCAGCACCTGCGCCAGCGGCATCTTCACCAGGGTCGACCAGATGCCGGGGAAGCGGGCATCCTTCAGGGTGTAGGGATCGTGGCTGTTTTCAAAGAAGGTATATTCATTCTGGCGCTGGAGATACTCGATCGCCTTGCCGTCAAGGTAACTGAGGTGGGCAACTTCCTTGCCGTTGATGACGGCATGGCTGATCCGGATCGGTTCAAGACGCCCCTGACGGGCCTTGACCATGGACAACTCGAAATTCTGTTGCTGCACGGCACTCTGCATCTGCTGCAACAAGGCCTCGGCCGACTTATCGTCGGCCGAGGCCTTGGCACTGATCAGCAGGAGAGAGGCCAGCAAAATACGGCTGGACTGGCGCACGTTTGTATCCCTGACAATTCGTTATTGTTGGATCTGTCTGTCTTGCAACAGGCGCTGCTGCAACTGGTGGTCACGCAGGAAGGCATTGATCCGCTCCCGCTGCTCCTGCATCTGCTGTTCGGTCAGCCCCTGCTGACGGGCACGGGCGCCATCCTGTTGCGGATAGTGAACACTCACAGGCGCCGCACTGCCACCGATTGGAATGGTATTGAGCACCGGATTGGCCGGAACGCCATCCTGTCCCTGATACTGCTGCACCCCGAAGATAACGGCAGCGGCCACGGATGCCGCAATGGCATATTGACCCAGTTGCTGACCGACACGGCGGAACAACGGAACCACATTGGCATCGGTCTTGACCGGCGCAACGGCAGGTTGCAGCACGGGAGCCATCTCGACCGGCTTGGGTGCCAGTATGGTGGGCTCATCCTCCAGCGCAGCCATGATGCTGTCACTGAGATCCAGTTGCAGATTGACCGGCAGGTCACCCCGCATGGCATCGCCGATCAGGTGGTAACGACCCCAGGTATCTTGCAAGTCGGAGTCCATCTCCAGCTCGTTCAGTACCTCTGCGTCACTCAGGTCACCATCCATCAGGGCAGAGATTTGCTCTTTATTTGCCATAAGTTAACCCGTCTTTCCCCAGTTAATTCTCGATCAGAGGTTGCAGCTTTTTATCGATTGCTTCCCTCGCCCGGAAGATACGGGATCTGACCGTACCCACAGGGCAATCCATGATTTCGGCAATCTCTTCGTAGCTCAGCCCTTCCAGTTCGCGAAGGGTGATAGCTGTCCTCAGGTCTTCCGGCAATGCCTCTATGGCTGAAAACACGGTGCGTTTGATCTCGTCAGTCAGCGCCAGGTTTTCGGGGGTTGAGACCTCTTGCAAGGCTTCACCACCACCATAAGACTCCGCTTCGTCAGCCTCCACATCACTGCTGGGCGGCCTGCGCCCCTGGGAGGTGAGATAATTCTTCGCCGTGTTCACGGCAATTCGGTACAACCAGGTGTAAAAAGCACTTTCGCCACGGAATGTCGGCAATGCACGGTAGGCTTTTATAAAGGCCTCTTGCGCCACATCAGGCACATCACCGGGATTGTTGACATACCTGGCAACCAGGTTGACCACCTTATGCTGGTATTTTTTTACCAACAGGTTGAAAGCTGCTTTATCGCCGCGCTGGACCCGTTCAACCAGCTGTTCGTCCAGTAGATTCTGGTCGCTCATCAGAGCCGTAAAACCCCCATCAGGTTATCGTTTTTCTTTTCCGGCCCTTCCTAAGCGCACAAGTTCAGACAGGGTGAATCAGAGAAAGTTCGCTTCAATTGAAAAAAATGTGATGCAGGCTGCATCCTCGCCCTCGCTTGGGCTACCATGGTGCCAGTTCTTAATCCAGGCCAATGATACTTATGAAAGCAAGTGTTGAATACCTTTGCGATGTACTGATCATTGGCAGCGGTGCCGCTGGTTTGTCCCTCGCGTTGCGATTGGCAGACCACGCCAAAGTCCTGGTTCTGAGCAAGGGGCCCATCAGTGAAGGGGCCACTTTCTATGCGCAAGGAGGCATCGCTGCCGTTTTCGACGAAACCGACAGCATCGAATCCCACGTGAGCGACACGCTCAACGCGGGCGCCGGGTTGTGTGACCCGGCAGTGGTCGAGTTCACCGCTCGCCACGCCCGCGAATCCATCCAGTGGCTCATTCAGCAGGGGGTCCCCTTCGATCAGGAGGAGAACGCCGACGGCGAATCCCAGTACCACCTCACCCGCGAAGGTGGCCACAGCCATCGCCGCATCTTCCACGCGGCGGATGCCACCGGCAAGGCGGTGCAGCTCACCCTGATCGATCAGGTCCGTGCTCACCCCAATATCCAGCTGATGGAGCGCTTCAACGCGGTCGACCTCATCACCACCCGCAAGCTCAACCTGCCGGGCAACAAGGTGCTGGGGGCCTACGTCTGGAACCGCAACGCCGAGCAGGTCGAGGTGATCCGTGCCCGTTTCGTGGCGCTGGCCACCGGTGGAGCCTCTAAGGTCTACCAGTACACCTCCAACCCGGATGTGAGCTCTGGCGATGGCATCGCGATGGCATGGCGGGCCGGCTGCCGTGTGGCGAACCTGGAGTTCAACCAGTTCCACCCCACCAGCCTGTTCCACCCGGACGACCCCAACTTCCTGCTGACCGAAGCCCTGCGTGGCGAGGGGGCCTATCTGCGCCGCCCGGACGGCAGCCGCTTTATGCCGGAGTTTGACGAGCGGGCCGAGCTGGCACCGCGCGATATCGTCGCCCGCGCCATCGACCACGAGATGAAGCGGCTCGGGGCGGACTGCATGTATCTGGACATCAGCCACAAACCGGCCGATTTCATCATCAAGCACTTCCCGACCATTTATGAGCGCTGCCTCGCGGTTGGCATCGACATCACCAAGGAGCCGATGCCCATCGTGCCGGCCGCCCACTACACCTGTGGCGGCGTCATGATCGACAACAACGGCCAGACCGATATCCCCGGCCTCTACGCCATAGGTGAAGTGACCTACACCGGTCTGCACGGCGCCAACCGCATGGCCTCCAACTCCCTGCTGGAATGCGTGGTCTATGCCCATCAGGCGGGGGCCGATATTCTGGCCAAGCTGCCGATGAGCGTGGAGCCGCCACGCCTGCCGGTGTGGGACGAGAGCAAGGTGGAAGATTCCGACGAACTGGTGGTGATCCAGCACAACTGGCACGAGCTGCGGTTGATGATGTGGGACTACGTGGGGATAGTGCGTACCAACAAGCGCCTGGCCCGCGCCAAGCGCCGCATCGACCTGCTCAAGCAGGAGGTGCAGGAGTACTACGCCAACTTCCGCGTCTCCAACAACCTGCTGGAGCTGCGCAACCTGCTGCAGGTGGCCGAGCTTATCGTCAACTGCGCCCTGCAGCGCAAGGAGTCGCGCGGCTTGCACTACAACCTGGATCATCCGGATATGCTGCCGGACTCCAAACCGACCGTGCTGACCCCGGAGCGGGATTAATCCCCCTTCCCGCAAAACGTTACAGCAATCAGTGGCCCCGCCCCGGCGGGGTCACTTGTTTTCAACCGCTTTTCAGCCACAAAAAGAGTATCGCCAGCCACATGGCAACAGCTTATCGCGATAAATCAGCGCATGGTCATCACGGGAAAACTGCGTTAGTGCCTGGACGGCAGAAAGTGGATGGCTCGCGCCAGCAGGCGGTAATGTTCGGGGGGAAGGGCATCGGAGAAGAGCCACAGTTGCCGTGGCGACACGGCTCCACTCTCTTGCGGATCGGGACAAAGCGCCAGCCTGAGCACACCGGGCAGAATGCGGCTTTTCTTGTCAAGCTGATAGCGACGACCTTGCCACTGTAGCCACTGGCCATCCCAGACGAGCTCGAACGGGGGCGCGGCGAGCGCACGCCAGCTCAGCCAGAGCGCCGCCAGCCAGACGGGCAGCAACAGTGCCCACTGCAAACCGGCAATCAGGCCAGCCACCGGCCAAAGCAGCAACAGAAAGAGGGCCACCAGCAAACATTGCTGATGGCGGGAGGGGTGAACCATCATGATCACCCGCTCCACGGTATTACCCCTGGCGGTCGTGGCGCGCCTGATTGCGCTCCAGGATCATCGGGATCATGGCGGCAAATGCGGGATCGGCAGGGACACCATGACCCATGCACCATTTGAACAGATCCGGATCGTCGCTCGTCAGCAGGCGGATAAAGGTCTGCTGATCGGCTTCGCTCAGGGAGTCGAACTCGTGTTCGAAAAAGGGCATAAAGATCACATCCAGCTCGAGCATACCGCGACGGCAGGCCCACTTCAGGCGGGATTTTTCAACTGGGCTCAACATGGCACTCTCCTTACAAAGACCGGGGGATGGTACCAGCTGGATTTTCCGGCTGACAAACATTAGTTACGTCTTTACCATGCAGCTCACATACTTTCTCTCTGGAATACCATCGTGAGCCTGCAACCACCTGTTTTTCCTGCCGAGCCGACCCGCTTCCCCCTGACCAAGCTGGCCATCACCCGTATCAGCGGCCAGGATCGCGCCAAATATCTGCAAGGTCAGGTCACCTGTGATGTCAACGCCCTGCAACCGGGGCAACAGACCCCGGGTGGCCACTGTGATCCCAAGGGCAAGCTGTGGAGCAATTTCCGCCTGCTCTGCCTCGACGACAGCCTGCTGCTGCTGACCAGCCCTTCAGTGCTGGAACGTCAGTTGCCGGAGCTGAAGAAATTTGCCGTCTTCTCCAAGGTGGAGATTGCCGCCGACGAACGCCACGCCACCGGTCTGGCTGGCAAGGGCACAGATGCGTGGGTCGCCGCGCAGTTTGGTCTGGAGCAGAGCGGTTTGGTCGCTGGCGGCATGGCGGTGAAGATCGAACAGGATCGCTGGCTGCTGGTGAGCAGTGAGCAAGCCGACGCGCTGCCGGCTGGTGACGAGTCACTCTGGTGGGGGCTCGAGATCAAGGCGGGCCTGCCACACATGGAGGCGGTGCATCAGGGGGAGTTCATCCCGCAGATGCTCAACCTGCAGGCGCTGGACGGTATCAGCTTCAACAAGGGTTGCTACATGGGGCAGGAGACGGTGGCCCGCGCCAAGTATCGCGGCGCCAACAATCGCGCCCTGTTCTTGCTGGCGGGCACCACCGGCGAGCCGGTCGCCAGCGGCGATACCCTTGAGCTGCAACTGGGTGACAACTGGCGCCGTTGCGGCATGGTGCTCAACGCCTGGCAACAGGCCGGGCAGGTGTGGCTCACCGCCGTGCTACCAAAAGATACCGAGGCTGACGCCCAATTCCGCCTCAAGCAGGACGAAGGCTCCCGCCTCACCCTGCAACCCCTGCCTTACGCCCTGACCGAGTAAGGTCGGCTATCGAGGCACCCGCGCCAGCAGTGCCTCCTTCAGCCAGCGCCCCGCCTGCCCCAGCGGGCGGGCGCGATGCCACTGCAACTCCAGCGCCAGCGCGTGGCTGGCGATAAAGTCTGGCTCCAGCACCACCACTTCGCCGCGAGCCAACGGCTGATGCAGCAGAAATTCCGGGATGGCGGACCAGCCAAGGCCCCGCTTGACCAGCTCCAGCACCCCGAGATCCCCCTCGACCCACCACACCTGAGCCGAAATGCGAAAACGCTGACGCTCGCTCCCTTCCCGTCGGCCGGTCACCATCAGCTGACGAGCCCCCTGCAGATCGACCTCCCGCAGCGGCTGCTTGCGAGCCAGCGGATGATCCGGTGACACCACCAGCGGCATGGTCACCTCCCCCAGCGAACGGGCGACAATCTCCCGCTGGGGATGCACCTTCTGATAACTGATGCCGAGCTGGGCCCGACCGGTCACCAGCATCTCGGTCACATCCTCCATCAGCGGGAAGAGCAGCTCCAGCTCCACGGTCGGGTAACGAGTGGCGAACTCCTCCAGCAGGGTGCCGAGCCAGGGGAGGTGGGAGTCATCATCGATGGCCAGAGTGAGGCGCGTCTCCACCCCGGCCGCCAGCTCCCCGGCAATGGATTGCAACCGTTCACTCTGCGCCAGCAGGATCCCCGCCTCCTGCACCATGCGGGCCCCCGCCTCCGTCAGCTGCGGATAGCGGCCGCTGCGGTCAAACAGGGTGAGCGCCAGATCGATCTCCAGATTGGCGATGGTGCTGCTCACCACCGACTGCGCCTTGCCCAGCTTGCGGGCGGCAGCGGAAAACGAGCCGGTTTCGGCGGCCGCCAACAAGATCCTCAGTTGTTCCAGTGATGGCGTCATCTTATGGCCCTCCGGCAAGCCCTCTCATCCATCTATTTTAGCGATGGATACCAACATGAATCTATCGCTAAAGATCTATAGATTAACCAGCAATCCGTGAATAAATCTGATTGAGAGAGTGACTTATGCGTACCCGTAACGATCGCCTGCGCCATGCCATTGGCTTTGAATTCATTGGCCTGCTGATTGCCGCCCCGCTGGCCAGCTGGGTTACCGGGGTCGGACTCAACCATATGGGCCCGCTGGCACTGTTCTTCTCGGTGCTGGCCACCGTCTGGAACTACATCTACAACATCGGGGTCGACAAGCTGCTGCTGCGCTATCAGGGCCATACCCACAAGACCCTGTGGCAACGGGTGCTGCATACCTTCGGCTTTGAGGGCGGTCTGCTGATCGTCGCGCTGCCGGTCATGTCCTGGTGGCTGAGCGTCAGCCTGCTGGAGGCGCTGGTGCTGGATCTGGGCTTCGTCGTCTTCTATCTGATCTATGCCTTCGTCTACAACTGGGGCTATGACAAGGTGTTCCCCATCCCCCGCGAAGTGCCGCACGGCATGCCACAAGAGGCGCGCTAAGGCACGAATCAGTTGGATTGAAACCGAGAAGTGAAGGTCAACAAGGGAAGGCAGCAGAAGAAACGACACGGCCCCACCATGGCAGACATGATGGGGCCGCAACAGGGATCAGCGCTGGCAGGCCGGCTGATTCAGAGGTAAGGATTCAGGCCTGCCCGTCGCTCAAGCCTGGGCCTTGAGCTCTTCGCCGCTCTCGTCGGCAGCGGCAGCCTCTTCAGGCTGGGCCTGAGCGGCCTGCAGCGCTTCCAGCTCGCTCTGATAATCGCTCAGGATCTGCTGGGCAACCGCCATATCTCCCTTGTGTTTGCGCTCGAACAGATGGTGCTGCACCACGCCGTTGAGATACTCCACTGTAATGGGCTGCTCCAGGGTGGCCATCAGCTCCTCTTTCTCCAGCTCGGCATTGATTTCATCGGCGGTCGTGCGCAGCAGCCCGGCCAATTGAACCAACATGCGGCGCTCACCTTCGCGCAGCAGGCTCAACATGCGGTTTCTCTGCTGCTCATTCTGTTGGGTCATACATTTCCTTACGTCAATTGGGAACAAGCCAGCTCATTCTGCCCTGTCCCCATGACAGCGTCTATCTCATGCCCCCCACAAATTTTTGGCGCTGGCTCACAAATGGCTACAGATGCTATTTGAAGCGCCTCTGGGGTATAGTAGCCGCTGATTTTCGGGCGCTTTTTTCACCTTCATCCGCAGACAGGGATGAGACGGCAAGGGCGCCTGCCCGGTTTACCCCAACGAGGTGAAGATCCGCTTTATGACCGACGCCATTGTGGTGCTCTGCACCTGCCCAGATCAAACCAGTGCCGACCTTCTCTGCGAACAGCTGCTGAACCAGCGGCTGGCCGCCTGCATCAATCAACTGCCGGGCATTACCTCCGTCTATCGTTGGCAAGGCAAGGTGGAGCACGCCACCGAGATCCAGCTCATCATCAAATCCCGCCAATCGCGCTTTGCCGAGCTGCAGGCATGTATTCAAGCACATCACCCCTATGAGGTGCCCGAGCTGCTGGCCCTGCCGGTAAGTGCCGGACTACCTGCCTATCTCGACTGGCTCAATGGGGAGACCTCATGACGTTCACCCGCTTGCTCTCTCCCCTGCTGCTGCTCTGTGCCCT
Organism: Aeromonas sp. Y289-2; assembly: GCF_027705925.1. Classification (NCBI taxonomy): domain Bacteria; kingdom Pseudomonadati; phylum Pseudomonadota; class Gammaproteobacteria; order Aeromonadales; family Aeromonadaceae; genus Aeromonas; species Aeromonas sp. Y289-2. The sequence continues at coordinate 31,140 of NZ_JAPDCH010000003.1, read as the reverse complement.
GTTGACGACAGCGGTGGGCAGCGCCCCTGCCCACGCCAGCGGCGCCGATCTGCTCAGCTCGCTGGGCATTGAGGCCAATGCCAAACCCAAATTTTTGCAGGTCGATGAGGCCTTTCAGATCGAGAGCGAACAGCGTGGCGATCAGCTGCTGCTGACCCTCCACATCGCCGACAACTACTACCTCTATCGCCACAGCTTGCGCTTCAAGGGGAACAACCTCACCTTCAGCGAGCCGACCCTGCCGGAAGGCACCGAGCACGAGGATGACTTCTTCGGCAAGACCCGGGTCTACTACCAGCAGGTGAGCATCGCGGTGCCGCTAAAGGAGGTGGGGGAAAATGCGACCCTGCGGGTGCGCTATCAGGGCTGTACCGACGGCCTCTGCTACCCGCCGACCGACAAGCTGATCGATGTGGCCCCGCTGGTCACGGCAACCACAGCATCTACTGCTGAAACGGCACAAAGCGTCGCACCGGTTAGCCAGCAGGATCAGCTGGCCGCCGCCCTCGGCCATCAGGGGTTCTGGCTCAGCATCGTCGCCTTCTTCGCGCTGGGGCTGGGGCTCGCCTTCACCCCCTGCGTCTTCCCCATGTACCCAATCCTGACCGGCATCATCGCCGGTGCTGGCCATCGCCTCTCCACCGGCCGCGCCTTCCTGCTCTCCCTGGTCTATGTGCAGGGGATGGCGGTCACCTACACCCTGCTGGGGCTGGTAGTTGCCTCGGCAGGGCTGAAATTCCAGGCGGCGTTGCAACACCCCTATGTGCTGATCGGCCTCTCGGTGATGTTCGTGCTGCTGGCCCTCTCCATGTTCGGACTCTACACCCTGCAACTGCCGAGCAGTTTGCAAACCCAACTCTCCGGCCTCTCCAACCGCCAGCAGGGCGGATCGGTAGTCGGGGTCGCCATCATGGGGATGATCTCCGGGCTGGTCTGCTCCCCCTGCACCACGGCGCCGCTCTCGGGGGCGCTGATCTACGTGGCCCAGAGCGGCGATCTCTGGCTCGGCGGCGCGGCGCTCTATGCACTGTCACTGGGGATGGGGCTGCCGCTGCTGCTGCTCGGCACCTCGGGTGGCAAGCTACTGCCCAAAGCGGGCGCCTGGATGGATGTGATCAAGCAGCTGTTTGGCTTCGCCCTGCTGGCAGTGCCCATCCTGCTGCTGTCACGGCTCTGGAGCGATCAAGTTACTACCCTCGCCTGGCTTGGCTGGGGGCTACTGCTGTGCGGCTATCTCTATCACCACAACCAGCATCAGCCCCACTCGGTGGCCAAAAGCGTGCGCGGCTTCGTGCTGTTGCTGGCGATGATCAGCGCCGTGGTAGTGGGCAAGGATCTGCTGCAACCGGCCCCCCCTGCTGCCATCACGGCGGATGCCAGTCAAACGGCACCGCAGTTTATCCGCATCAAGACGCTGGATGATCTCAAGGTGCAGCTGGCCGCCGCTCGCGGCAAGCCGGTGCTGCTCGACCTCTACGCCGACTGGTGCGTCGCCTGCAAAGAATTCGAGCACAAGACATTCAGTGACCCAACCGTGCGCGAGCGCTTCGGCCAGATGGTGCTGCTGCAGGCGGATGTTACCGCCAACGACGATGCCGATATCGAGCTGCTCAACGGCCTCAATGTGCTGGGGCTGCCGACCCTCATCTTCTTCGACCGCGAGGGCAAGGAGCTGACAGGGCAGCGGGTCACCGGTTTTATGGGGCCTATCCCCTTTGCCAAACATCTCGAGATGGTAAGTGATGCACACTGAGTTGCGTCGGCTGCAGACAAGCGATGCACCTGCCTTGCAGCGGCTGTTCGAGCAGGCCCCCTCCTATCAGGCGGCGGTGAGCGATGACCCTCTCTCTGCACAGACAGGAGAAGAGGAACTTGTCGCCTGCCCACCCGGCCTGCCTCTCTCCGACAAACATCTCATCGGCCGCTGGGAGCAGGGAGAACTCACCGCTGTCATTGATCTGCTGCGCGGCTACCCCAATCCAGACACCGCCTATCTGGGTCTGTTACTGGTGGGGGAACCCTGGCAAGGGAGTGGCCGTGGTCAGTCGCTCTATCTTCACGCCTGCACGCTGGCAAGCTCATGGGGGGCTACCCGGCTTCGCCTCTCAGTGATTGCCAGCAATGAGAGTGCTCTATCCTTCTGGCTGCGCAGAGGCTTCACCGAGTGCTATCGCCGCGAGCTGGCTGGTTATCGGGCCGAGGCCATCGTGCTGGAACGTTCACTGGAACCGTGAGCCGAGGTTTGCCGCCGCGCATTCGCGTGGCACAATCGCCCCTCTCGTTTTGCACTTGTCCGGAGTTTTGATGAAAAAGTGGTTCATCCCCCTGCTAGCCCTCTGGCTTTATGGCTGCAGTGCAGGGCCCGGTGAAGAGGATATCCGCCAGCAGGTCACCGCCAAGCTACTGGCCGAGACAGACGCCAACCTGTTCGATATCAGCGACTTCACCATCCTCGGCAAGGAGGCGCGGATGGAGGGGGTCTATCTGGTCAAGGTGAGTTACCAGCTCCACTTCAAGCAGGGGCTCGATCAGTTGCAGGTGTTGCACGACGAGGACCTGGTCTACGACCGGGTTGGCCCCTTCCAGCAGGAGATGGGGCTGATGGAGCTCGAGCGCAAATATGGCGAGTTCGAGGCGGGCCAGGTGCTGCCACAAGAGGCCGAGGTGTGGATGATGAAGGACGAACAGGGATGGCGGCTGGCGGAACCGGCCCAATAAAGGGCTGCCCGCCCCTTACGCACTACAACGACTGGACTGCCGTTGCCAACCAGCTCAAATCTGGGTATCGACCCGATACCCTTTTCGCTCGGCAGGTTCGCTCGGCAGCTTGCTGGCCAACCCTGATAGCACCTCCTTGAGGGTGACCCCGCTCTCTGCCGCTCCACTGCTCTCCAGCAGCTTGGTCAGCTGGCTCTGCAAGGGGTTGACCGCTTCACGCTCGGCTCCTTGCTCGCTCTCTTTTTCCTGTTCGCCCTGCTGATCCAGCGTCTCCAGCAGGCGCTCCAGATCCCGCTTGAGCGGATTTTCGCTGCTGTCGGCGATGGCGAGTTTGCGCTGTTCCTGCTCTTGCCGCTGTTGTTGCTGCAAGGCCAGCTGTTGCTCCTGCTGCTGTTGCAGGGAGCCCATCATGGTGTTGATGAACGCCTCCAGCGAATCCCTGATTGAAACAGTGCCACCGCCGCTGCTCTCCCCTTGCGGTGACAGCCCCAGCTCATCCAGCACAGCGCCAAGGTCGCGCACCAGACTGTCACTGCCTGTTGATGGTGAAGTTGCAGCCCTCTCTTGTGCCTGCACAGCGGGAGAACCCTGCCGTTGCGCCAGCGGGCTGAGCCCGCCTGACGCGACCACATTTATCTCCATCTTGGCCCTCCTCTCCCCGTCCTCAGCTCTTTCTCGGCAAGTATTCCGGCAAGCAGACACACCCTCGTCCCCTTGGCAGATAACCGCTCTCACACCTAAAAGATAGCGCCAACCGGACGAGATTGGCGCGAATGCATCTTTTGGTCTATCAGGCGGAACGATTGTGCTAACCCGCTATAAACAAGAGGTTGGCAAGGGGACTGGCGTTCAGCCATCACTGCGCAGGCTGACAATGGGGGTCAGAAGATATCCTTCATCCGGTGCCACAGCATACCCAGTGCCAACAGCGGGGAGCGCAGCGCCGGGCCGCCGGGGAAGGTGATATGGGGCACACTGGCAAAGAGATCGAAACCCCGGCTCTCACCGCGGATCGCCTCGGCCACCAGCTTGCCTGCCATGTGGGTAGCATTGAGGCCGTGACCCGAATAGGCCTGGGCGTAGAGCACGTTGGGGTGTTCCTTGAGGCGGCCAATCTGCGGCAGCCGGTTGGCGCCAATCCCGATCATCCCGCCCCACTGGAACTCGATGGCAGTGCCAGCCAGCTCGGGGAAGACTCGCTGCATCTTGGGCAGCATAAAGGCCTTGATATCGCGGGGATCCCTTCCCGAGTAGTTGCAAGCACCACCAAACAGCAGACGGCCATCGGCAGAGAGGCGGTAGTAGTCGAGCGCTACGTTCTGATCGCACACCGCCATGTTTTGCGGCAACAAGCGCTGGCGCAAGCGGCGATCGAGCACTTCGGTGGCAAGGATGTAGGAGCCAGCGGGCAGCACCTTGCCCCCCAGATCGGGATTGAGGTCATTGAGATAGGCGTTGCAGCCGATCACCAGATAATCGGCGGTGACCCGGCCGTGGGCAGTGGTCACCTCGACCTGCTTGCCGTAGTCGATATGGGTCACTCTGGAGTGTTCAAACAGGGAGACCCCGAGGCTGGCTGCGGCGCGCGCCTCGCCCAGCGCCAGATTGAGGGGATGGAGATGGCCGGAGCCCATGTCGATAAGGCCGCCGATATAGCGATCCGACCCCACCACGCTATGGATATCTTCCCGCGGCACCAGTTTGAGTTCGTGCTCATAGCCAAGGCTCGCCAGATGGTCGAGATCCTCCTCGAAACCTGCCAGATGGCGCTGACGGGTGGCCAGATCGCAGTAACCCCAGGTGAGGTCGCAGTCGATATTGAAACGCTCAACCCGCTCGCGCACCAGCTGCACCGCCTCCAGCCCCATCAGGTCGAGTTCGCGCACCCCTTCCTCACCAATCCAGCGGGCGAACTGGCTGGTATCGTGACCGATACCGCGAATAAGCTGGCCGCCGTTGCGCCCGGAGGCGCCCCAGCCGATACGGTTGGCCTCCAGCAAGGCGACCTTGTAACCGGCATCAGCCAGATTGATGGCGGTATTGAGACCGGTAAAGCCGCCGCCGATGATGCAGACGTCAGCCTTGTGCTCCCCCTCCAGCTCGGGCCACTGTTGCGAGTCGTTGCGGGTGGCCGCGTAGTAGGAGGCGACGTGCTCCTGATATCCGTTGTGCTTTCCTGCCTGCATACTCAGCATCCTGCCTTGGTTGCAAATTGTTTAATAAAATAAGCAAAGTTGTTTCGATAATACCCAGTTCCCCCTCCACTCACCAACCGGTGCGGATCACAGAAATGCAAAAGGCGCCCCGAAGGGCGCCTTTTCATGCAATCAAGGTGCGGTAACGAATTACAGTACGTCGATGGCGTTCAGGTCGGAGAATGCTTTCTCCAGACGAGCGATCATGGAAGTCTGACCTTCACGCAGCCATACGCGCGGATCGTAGTACTTCTTGTTCGGCTTGTCGGCGCCTTCCGGGTTGCCCAGCTGGCCTTGCAGGTAAGCTTCGTTCTTCTTGTAGAAGTTCAGCAGACCTTCCCAGGTTGCCCACTGGGTGTCGGTGTCGATGTTCATCTTCACTACGCCGTAGGAGATGGACTCGCGGATCTCTTCCAGAGTGGAACCTGAACCACCGTGGAATACGAAGTCCAGAGACTTGGCTGGAACGCCAAACTTCTCGGAAACGTACTTCTGGGAAGCGTCCAGGATTGACGGGGTCAGCTTGACGTTACCCGGCTTGTATACACCGTGTACGTTACCGAAGGAGGCAGCGATGGTGAAACGCGGGCTGATCTTGGACAGACGCTCGTAAGCGTAAGCAACATCTTCCGGCTGGGTGTACAGAGCGGACTGATCCATGTGGCTGTTGTCGACGCCGTCTTCTTCGCCACCGGTGCAACCCAGTTCCAGCTCCAGAGTCATGTTCATCTTGGCCATGCGGGTCAGGTACTCGCAGCAGATGTCGATGTTCTCTTCCAGAGACTCTTCGGACAGATCCAGCATGTGGGAGGAGAACAGCGGCTTGCCGGTTTCAGCAAAGTGCTTCTCGCCCGCTTCCAGCAGACCGTCGATCCACGGCAGCAGCTTCTTGGCAGCGTGGTCGGTGTGCAGGATTACCGGCACGCCGTAAGCTTCGGCAACAGCGTGAACGTGCTTGGCACCAGAGATGGCACCCAGGATGGCAGCTTTCTGACCTTCCAGCTTCAGACCCTTACCGGCGGTGAACATGGCACCACCGTTGGAGAACTGAACGATAACCGGCGCTTTAACCTTGGCGGCAGCTTCCAGTACGGCGTTCACGGAGTCGGTACCAACGCAGTTTACGGCCGGCAGAGCAAAGCCGTTCTCTTTAGCGATGGCGAACACTTTCTGAACGTCATCACCAGTGATCACGCCGGGTTTTACGAAGTCGAAAATTTTCTTAGACATGTTTAATCGTCCTGTCTCGTATGCCGTTAATAAAAAATGGGGGGTTCATCATGAACCGGCACAGCGGGCACATGATAAACGAAACGGGAGGCTTTTGCCCCCCGTTCCGGGTCAATTAGGCTTTCGCGCGCTGTTCCAGAATCGCAACAGCCGGCAGTACCTTGCCTTCTACGAACTCCAGGAAGGCGCCGCCACCAGTGGAGATGTAGGAGACTTTGTCAGCGATGCCGAACTTGTCGATGGCAGCCAGGGTGTCACCACCGCCAGCGATGGAGAAGGCCGGAGAAGCAGCGATGGCTTCAGCGATAACCTTGGTGCCTTCAGCGAACTGGTCGAACTCGAACACACCAACCGGGCCGTTCCACAGGATGGTCTTGGCGTTCATGATGATGTCAGCCAGGGCCTTGGCAGAATCCGGGCCGATGTCGAAGATCATGTCGCCGTCGGTCACATCGTTAACAGACTTGATGGTGGCCGGAGTGGACTCGGAGAACTCGGCACCTACAACCACGTCGGTGGTCACAGGAATGTTGGTCTCGGCAGCCAGTTTCTTGGCGGTGTCAATCAGGTCGTGCTCGCACAGGGACTTGCCGACGTTGTGACCGGCAGCAGCGATGAAGGTGTTGGCGATGCCACCACCGACAACCAGCTGGTCAGCGATTTTGGAGAGGGATTCCAGAACGGTCAGCTTGGTGGAGACCTTGGAGCCGCCAACGATGGCAACCATCGGGCGCTCGGGCTTCAGCATGGCTTTGCCCAGCGCTTCCAGTTCACCCGCCAGCAGCGGACCGGCACAAGCTACCGGAGCGAACTGGGCAACACCGTAGGTGGAACCTTCGGCGCGGTGAGCAGTACCGAACGCATCCATTACAAAGACGTCACACAGGGCGGCGTATTTTTTGGCCAGCTCTTCGGTGTTCTTCTTCTCGCCTTTGTTGAAGCGGCAGTTTTCCAGCACAACCAGCTCACCGGCAGCGACTTCTACGCCATCCAGGTAATCCTTGGCCAGGCGAACCGGGCAGGACAGAGCGTCTTTCAGATAGTTGACAACCGGAGCCAGGGAGAATTCTTCGTTGTATTCACCCTCGGTCGGACGACCCAGGTGGGAGGTGATCATCAGCTTGGCGCCCTTTTCCAGAGCCAGCTTGATGGTCGGCAGAGTCGCAACGATACGTGCATCGGAGGTGACCTTGCCGTCTTTTACCGGTACGTTCAGGTCAGCACGGATCAGAACGCGTTTACCCGCCAGATCCAGGTCAGTCATCTTGATAACAGACATATTCAGTCCTCTATATTTTCCAGGTAATGTTAAAAACAGTAACCTTTCGCCCGGGGCAGGCTCAGCCTGCGGCCATCATGGCCCGGGTGGTATCCAGCATCCGGTTTGCGAAGCCCCATTCGTTATCGCACCACATCAACATCTTGACGAGGTTGGCATCGCTCACCCGGGTCTGGGTACCATCAATGATGCAGGAGTGTGCATCATGATTGAAGTCTACGGAGACCAGCGGTTCTTCCGTGTAATCCAGAATACCGTGTAATGTACCTCTGGATGCCCGTTGCAGGGCTTGATTTACGTCAGTAACTGTCACTTTTTTACGAACAGTAATACTGAGATCCATCGCTGTTACATTGATGGTCGGCACCCGCACCGCGATCGCCTCGAACTTGCCGGCGAAGTGGGGCAGGATACGCTCCAGCCCCTTTGCCAGCTTGGTGTCCACCGGAATGATGGACTGACTGGCAGCGCGGGTTCGGCGCAAGTCACTGTGGTAGGCATCGATGACTTGCTGATCATGCATGGCCGAATGAATTGTCGTAATAGTACCACAATTTATCTCGAATTCTCGATGCAATGTTTCAATCACCGGCACCACGCAGTTGGTGGTACAGGAGGCGTTGGAGACAATCCGCTCCGCTCCGGTGAGGGTATGATGGTTGACCCCGTAGACCACGGTGGCATCCACATCCGCATCCGCCGGGTGGGAGAAGAGCACCTTGCCCGCCCCCGCCGCCAGATGCAGCTCGGCATCGGCCCGCGAGCCGAACACCCCGGTGCAATCGAGCACCACATCCACCCCCAGCGCCCGCCACGGCAGCTTTGACGGATCCCGCTCGGCAAACAGGGAGATGAGATCCTCCCCCACCAGCATGCTGTTGCCCGCCAGTTGCACCGGATGGTGGAAGCGACCGTGACTGGTATCGTAACGGGTCAGGTGCACCATGGCCTCGGGGGCCGCCAGCTCGTTGATGGCGACGATCTTGATGGTCTTGTCGCGCCCGCTTTCATAGAGGGCTCGCAACACGTTGCGACCGATCCGCCCGTAACCATTGATGGCAATCTTGATCATCGAGAATCCGTTTCCTTGAACCAGCAACAGGGCGGCGCACCGGCCGCCCGGGAGCCCCGGCTACGACAGCAGGGCCTCCTTGAATTCACCACGGGCCAGCAGAGCGGCCCCGAATACCCCGGCACTGTCGCCAAGGGCAGGAGCAATAATGGGGGCTCTGAAGCGGGGATTAAAGAGGAAGGGCAAAATAGTCTGCCGCCCGGCGCTGTAAAGGCTCTGCACATTGCCCACCCCGCCGCCGATGACGATCACATCCGGGTCGAGAATATTGACCACGTTGGCCAGCGCCTGACCAAACAGCAGATGCAACCGGTCGATGGTGAGCTTGGCGATGTGATCGTGGGCGGTGGCAGCCGCGATTTGGGCCAGCGAGAGGCGACGCTTGGCCTTGGCCTCATACCAGGCCTCCAGCGCCGGGCCGCTGATCAGGGTCTCGACGCAGCCGTGCTTGCCACAGTAGCACTCGGGGCCGTCGGGGGAGAGCACATTGTGGCCCCACTCACCGGCAATGCCGTGATGACCATTGAGAATGCGGCCGTTGATGACGATGCCGGAGCCGACCCCGGTACCCATGATGATGCCGAACACCACTTTCGCATCGGGATGGTGCTGGCGCACCGCACCAAGATGGGTTTCTGCCAGCGCAAAGCAGTTGGCATCGTTGGCGATCAGCACCGGCACGCCGAGCCGGCGCTCCAGCTCCTCCTTGAACGGCTTGCCGTTAAGCTCGGTGGTATTGCAGTTCTTCATCAGGCCGGTTTGCGGATCCCGCGCCCCCGGCGTGCCCATGCCGATGACGGTCGGGCGCTGGCCAATCTTCTCGGCGCACTCTGCTACCAGCTTGGCGATCTGGCCGATCATGTGCTCATAACCGCCCGCCCGCTCGGTGGGGATGCGATGGCGCAGCAGCACCTCGTCACCATCCAGCACCACGCATTCACACTTGGTACCGCCAAGATCGATACCCCAATCCAGTGACTTGCTGCTCATCTTGCCTCCTGCACGGCCGCCACGCTCTCGTCATCGCGGCGCCATTTTTTAATATAAAACGGGGCCTGACGGCCCCGGATATCAATCACACTATTCTTCTCTCGCCCCAGCCTTAGCGACCGTGGTACTGGGCAGAGAGCTCGTGTACCGCGTTGACGAACACGCCAGCGTGTTCCGGGTTCACATCCTGATGGATGCCGTGGCCGAGGTTGAATACATGGCCGTTGCCGTGGCCGAAACCGGCCAGAATGGAGGCGACCTCTTCACGGATGCGAGCCGGGGTAGCGTAGAGCATGGAGGGATCCATGTTGCCCTGCAGCGCTACCTTGTCACCGACCCGGCGCTTGGCATCGGCGATGTCGGTGGTCCAGTCCAGACCCAGCGCATCGCAACCGGTGGCGGCGATCTGCTCCAGCCACTGACCACCGTTCTTGGTAAACAGGGTGACCGGCACACGGCGACCGTCGTGCTCGCGGATCAGGCCATCGACAATCTTGTGCATGTACCGCAGGGAGAAGTCGCGGTAATCGCGCGGGGTGAGCACGCCGCCCCAAGTGTCGAACACCATGACCGCCTGGGCACCCGCCTTGATCTGGGCGTTGAGGTAAGCAATCACGCTGTCGGCCAACTTGTCGAGCAGCAGGTGCAGGATTTGCGGCTCTGCGTACATCATCTGCTTGATCTTGGTGAACGCCTTGGAGCTGCCCCCCTCCACCATGTAGGTGGCCAGAGTCCATGGGCTGCCGGAGAAGCCGATGAGCGGCACTTCGCCCTTGAGCTCACGGCGAATGGTGCGCACCGCGTTCATCACATAGCCCAGCTCATCTTCCGGATCCGGAATGGGCAGCGCCTGCACGTCGGCCATGGAGGTGATCGGACGCTCGAAGCGCGGGCCTTCACCCTGCTCGAAGTAGAGACCCAGCCCCATGGCATCGGGCACGGTGAGGATGTCGGAGAAGAGGATGGCGGCATCGAGCGGGTAGCGGCGCAGCGGCTGCAGGGTGACTTCACAGGCCAGCTCGGCATTGCGGCACAGGGACATGAAATCCCCCGCCTGGGCGCGAGTCGCCTTGTATTCCGGCAGATAGCGCCCTGCCTGGCGCATCATCCATACCGGGGTCATGTCTACATCCTGACGCAGCAGGGCGCGCAGGTATCGATCGTTCTTCAGCTCTTTCATCCCAGTTCCTGAGTTCGTATCACGCATAAAATGGCGGCCATAATACCACTTTGCCCAGCCAAGCGGACTGCCCAAAACGTGGCAAATGGGCGCGCGGTTGCAAAGATGTGAAGGGGCGCAAACCAGAGCGCCCCGTTCCAGAAAGAATTGGCGAAAAGATAAGCGCCTCGTTACCCCTCGCCCGCCAGCGAACGCTCGATCAGCCGTCGGGCGATGGTGCCGTGGGGCGGCAAACGCGGCAAGCGGTCGGCGGTAAAGAAATCGGCGGCCACCAGTTCGTCATCCTGCACCCGGATTTCGCCGCTCTCGTAGTCGGCGGTAAAGCCCATCATCAGGCTGTGGGGGAAGGGCCAGGGCTGGCTCGCCACATAGCGCACATTGCGCACCCGGATGCCGCTCTCCTCGAACACCTCCCGCGCCACGCACTGCTCGAGATTCTCCCCCGCCTCCACAAACCCGGCCAGCACGGTATACATGGGATCATCCGCCTGATAGTGACGGCGATGGGCCGCCAAGAGGATCTCCGGCCCCTTGCGCACCGCCACGATAATGCAGGGGGATATACGCGGATAGGCCGTGTGGCCGAGGTGGCACACCTGCGCCCACTCCCCCGCCTTCGGGGTCATGGGGGCGCCGCACTCGCCGCAGAAACGGTGGGTGCGGCGGAAGGTAACGAGCTGCCAGGCACGACCTGCGAGGCGAAAGCCCTCTTCGTCCCCCGCCACCATCAGCTGGCGCAGCGGGCTCATAGCGCTCGTGTCGGCCTCATCACCCAGATCGAGCAGATAGCAGGGCAGCCCCTGCCACTCATCAAAACGCTCGAAACGGGCACCGGCCAGCGCTGCGGGCAGGCACGCTTTACTTCCTTGTGGCACCTCTCCCTGCTGATCGAGCAGTACCAGATGATCGCCCCCCAGCACGAACCAGCGGGCTTGTTCGGTTAATGACATCAGATAAACACTCTCGTTAAAACAGAACCCTGACCACGGCTGGCCGAGCAAGGGGCAAACGCCGCGCGAATGGCTCCCATCTTACGACCAGCACGGGTCGCTGACGACCCCACCATGGCCGATTGTCCCATTCGTAAAAAACGGATGGTGCAAATAAAGGGGCCGCCCGAAGGCGGCCCGTTGTTATCCGGCATCCCGTATCCGGCCTCTATCGACGCGGATCAGGCATCGCCCATCGCCAGCAGGGAGGCATTGCCGCCCACAGCAGTGGTGTTGATGGTACGGGTCTTCTCGGTAACAAACCGCCCGAGATAGTGAGGGCCACCCGCCTTGGGGCCGGTGCCGGAGAGCCCCTGGCCGCCGAACGGCTGCACCCCGACCATGGCGCCGATCTGGTTGCGGTTGATGTAGACGTTGCCGACGTTGATGCGACTCGCCAGCTCTTCAGCGTGAGATTCGTTGCGGCTGTGGATCCCGAGCGTCAGGCCGTAGCCGGTGCCATTGATGTCGCTGATCACCTTGTCCAGATCCCGGGTGGCGTAGCGCACCACGTGCAGGATGGGGCCGAACTGCTCCTTGGCCAGCTCGCGGATGGAGCCGATCTCCAGCGCGGTCGGCTGAACGAAGTGTCCCTCCATGGTCGCGGCGGGCATCGGCGCCTGGGCAATCAGGCGAGCTCGCGGGATCATCCGGGCCAAATGGGCATCCAGCCCCGCCTTGGCATCGGCATCGATCACCGGGCCGACGTCGGTGTTGTGCTCGGCCGGGTTGCCCACTTTCAGCTCCTGCATAGCACCGGTGAGGATCTCCAGCACCCGCTCTGCAATCTCCTCCTGCAGATAGAGCACCCGCAGGGCTGAGCAGCGCTGACCGGCGCTCTGGAAGGCGGCGCTCACCACGTCGCGCACCACCTGCTCCGGCAGGGCGGTGGAGTCAACGATCATGGCGTTCTGGCCGCCGGTTTCGGCGATAAGCGGCAGGATGGCGCCATCGCGCTGGGCCAGAGTCATGTTGATGAGCTTGGCAGTCTCGGTGGAGCCGGTGAAGCAGACGCCGCCGATGCGCGGATCCGCTGTCAACTTGGCGCCAACGGTGGCGCCGTCACCGGGCAGCAGTTGCAACACGTCGCCCGGAATACCAGCCTGATGAGCCAGAGTCACTGCCAGATGGGCGATAAGGCCGGTCTGCTCGGCAGGCTTGGCGATGACGGTGTTGCCGGTGGCCAGCGCCGCGGCGATTTGGCCGAGGAAGATCGCCAGCGGGAAGTTCCACGGGCTGATGCAGACAAACACCCCACGCCCCTGCAGGAACAGCTCGTTCTGCTCGCCGGTGTAGCCGGGCAGCAGGGTCGCCTGTCCCATCAGGCTGCGGGCCTGCACCGCGTAGTAGCGGCAGAAATCGACCGCTTCACGCACCTCGTCGATGCCATCTTGCAGCAGCTTGCCCGCCTCGCGGGTACAGAGGGAGACAAACTGCTCGCGGTTCGCTTCCAGCAGATCCGCCAGCTTCTCCAGCGCGGCGGCACGCTCGCTCACCGGGGTTTCACGCCAGCGCGGGAAGGCAGCGTGGGCAGATGCCAAGGCCTGCTCCACCGCCTGCTCGTCGGCCCAGTGGATCTTGCCGACGGTGAGGCTCACATCCTGCGGGCTCAGCACGGTGCGTGCCTCGCTGCGCTTGAGGGTCTCGCCATCGACGATGGGGCCTGCCAGCCACTGCTTGCTCTCCAGCTCTTTCAAGCGGGCGAAGAAGGGGCGCTGGATGGAGAGGATGTTCATGTTGACGCCGCTGGAGTTCTTGCGGTCGCTGAACAGGTTCACCGGCTGCGGAATGCGGTCGTTGGCAAAGCCGGAGTAGCGCTTGAGGGTCCGCAGCGGATGCTCGGCCAGCGAGTCCACCGGGGTATTGGGATCCACCAGCTTGTGAACGAAGGAGGTGTTGGCCCCGTTCTCCAGCAGGCGGCGCACCAGATAGGGCAGCAAGTCCTTGTGGGCGCCGACCGGGGCGTAGATGCGGCAGTGCAGGCCGGGATTGTCGTTCAGCACGGCGTTGTGCAGCTCCTCGCCCATGCCGTGCAGACGCTGGAATTCAAACTGGCGATCACCGGCCATCTCCAGAATGCTGACCACGGTATTGGCGTTGTGGGTGGCAAACTGGGGGGCGATAAAGCCGCGGGTCGGCTCGCTCAGCAGGTAACGGGCGCAGGCGAGGTAGGAGATATCGGTGCCCGCCTTGCGGGTAAACAGCGGATAGCCGGGCAGGCCCGCCTGCTGGGCATATTTCAGTTCGCTATCCCAGTAGGCGCCTTTTACCAAGCGAACCGGAATGAGATCACCCTGCTCGCGGGCCAGTGCGGTGAGCCAGCAGAGTACCGGCAGGGCGCGTTTGGAGTAAGCCTGCACCACCATGCCGAGCTTGCCCCAGCCACGGTTGGCGTCGGAGCGGTAGAGCTGTTCGAACAAGTCCAGCGACAGCTCGAGGCGGTCCATCTCCTCGGCGTCGATGCTGATGGCAACATCCTTGTCGCGGGCCAGACGCACCAACCCCACCAGCCGCTCGCACATCTCGCCGAGCACCCGCTCGCGGTTGGCCACGTCATAGCGCGGATGGAGCGCCGACAGCTTGATGGAGATCGAGGGGGCCGGGCCGCCGTCGCTGATCCGCTCGTTGCCCACCGCCTCGATGGCGTTGCGGTAATCGGTCAGATATTTATCGGCATCCTGCATGGTCAGCGCCGACTCACCCAGCATGTCGTAGGTGTGGGTGTAACCCAGCTCGCGGGATTTGCGGCTCGCCTTGAGCGCCTCTTTCATGTCGCGCCCCAGCACGAACTGCTTGCCCATGATCTTCATGGCGGCATACATGGCGGAGCGCACAACCGGCTCCCCCAGCTTGTTGACCATGCGCCCCAGCAGGTTGGCCGGGTTGCCGTCGAGCTTTTTGTCGAGCTTGATGATCTTGCCGGTCAGCATCAGCCCCCAGGTGGAGGCGTTGACCAGAGTAGAGTCGCTCTTGCGGAAATGGGAAGACCAGTTGGCGCCGGAGAGCTTGTCCTTGATCAGGGCATCGGCGGTCTCGGCATCGGGAATGCGCAGCAGCGCCTCGGCCAGACACATCAGGATGATCCCCTCCTGGGTATCCAGGCTGTACTCCTGCAGGAAGGCGTCGATACCGTCACCGGAGCCGCTCTCCTTGCGCACCTTGGTCACCAGAGTACGGGCACGCTGGGTCACCTGCTCCAGCGAGGCGCCATCCCCCGGCAGCATGGCCGACAGTTCGGCCAGATAGGCATTTTCATCCACCACGTAGTTTTGGGTGATGGCTTCGCGCAGGGCGGCCAGATCAGAGGGGATATAGTCAGCGGCAAGCACTTGAGTAGCTTTGAACATATGGGGTCTTCCTGTACGCCCTAGGGCTGATATCGACAAAGGCGGACGCGCCGCCGAAACGCCGATAATGTATACAATGTTGCACCCTATATGAAATGAATTTGTTGCCACTCTTTAACAAAGATCGCTCATTCACCCCATGAATTCCCTTTTGAAGCCAATACGCCAGCAAGCGTGAGGGTCATCTGACTTCATTTTGTATACGATCTGCCGCCACTCTATCGCAAAGCAGCCACGCATTCCGCCCAATACGCCCCAAAAAAAGAAGGGCCGCCACGGCGACCCTTCTCAGCAATTCATTCAGCCAGATGCTGTCAGTTCATCCAGCGATCGCCGCGGCTGCGACGACGGGGCAGCATGGGCAGCAGGATGCCAAGCAGAATACCGGCACCCACCATGGCACCACCACGGATAAACCAGTCCATCTGCATGTCGTGCTCCTGGTTGTCGTAGCTCTGGGTCAGGGCATCATTCTGCTCTTTGAGATTGCTCATCTCCTCACCCTGACTGACCAGCTGGGCCTTGAGAGCGGCGATCTCCTTGCTCTGGGCAGCGATCTGGCCATCCTTCTCGGTGAAGCGTTTCTCGTTGTCACCGTTAAGGTTCTGCAAGCGATCTTTAAGCTCATCGCGCTCTTTTTCCACCTGGGGCAGACGCTCGCGCAGGCTGATCTGGCTCTGCAGTTCGCTGTTTTTGATCCACCCCTCGCGGCCACGACCGTCCACCACCTGGGTGAAACCGGCCTCGCTGTTCACCGCCTTTACCTCCAGCGGTTCACCAGCCTTGACGCTGCCAAGGATCCGGTACTGGGTACCCGGGCCATTGTGGATATAGGTAAAGATGTTGTCTGAAACATAACGGGTATCGGCCAGTGCCTGTTGGGCACACAAGCAGATCAAAATCCCGAGAAGGGCGCGCATGGTCGATCGATTCTCTTTTTCAGGTTTGGACAAGAGGTTGAATGTTAAGCCGCCAGCAGGTTAAAGGACAAGCAAAGAAAAAGCACCTCCCCCGGATTAAAGAGCGCAGAGTTGCGAGTCACCTCGCAACTTGCCCGTCCGCGGCCTCACTTGTTTTTCAGCTCCTGCACCTCGCTGCGCAGGGCGCGGATCTCCCGCAGCAGCTCCTCTTGCTGGTTGTTGTAGTGATGACGCCACTTGTCGGTCTCGCCATCCCCCTTGTTGGGCTGCAAAAACAGGCTGGCCATAAAACCGCTGATGGCACCAAACAGACCGACCCCGAACAGGATCAGCAGGCTGGCGACAAACCGCCCCTCCTCTGTCTTGGGCACCAGATCCCCGTAACCCACTGTCGATAGGGTCACCAGCGTCCACCAGAACGCGTCATAGGGTGTCTCAATCTGGCTGCCGGGCTGGCCTGACTCAATCCAGTACATGACGCCGGAGCCCACCCCCAGCAGCAGGAAGAACAGAAACAGGATGCCGGAGAGGGTGGTCTCGTTGCGCTCGCGACGGAACATGGCCCAGAGATCCGGGTGCTCCTTGAATAGCTGATAGACCCGCCACAGCTGGATCAACCGCGCCCAGCGCAGTTGCTCCGCCATCGGCAGGCTACCCGGCAGATAGATCCAGTTGGCCTTGAAATAGGCCTTGCGATCGGAGGCCCGGATCCAGCCATAAGCAAAGTGCGCGAGGAAGAAGTAGCAGATCAGACTGTCGAGGTCATAGAAGAGCTGCAGGGTCTGTGGTGTCAGGCTCTCATGGCCCCACCAGCGAGCCGTCACCAGCACAACCGAGATAATCGACAGAAATGCCATCAGCAGATCCATCGCCCGCAGATGAGTTAAGTGATGTCGCATACATTTTCCAACTTTAAGCACAGTGCAAATTAATAAAAGAGAAGATAATGCCGATAGTCCTGAGGGCAAAGGAAAAAACGGCTTTTAAAAGGAGAATGACAATGCAGCTGAACCTGCTGGAGAAAAGAATGAGCAACATCCGGTTGGTACCCAAAGTGGTGCTGCTGATGGTGTTCAGTACCCTCCTGCTACTGACAAAACTCTGGTTTGACGCCAACAATCTGGAAGCGACCCTGCTCAGCGAAGGGCTCGATCCCGCCAAAGCGGATGCGATCTCCAATCGCCTGCTCTGGACCGGTCTGATGGAGACCGCCATCATGGGGCTGCTGTTCGTGATCCTGCTGCTCACCGGCTCCCGCCTGATGGTCAAGCAGGTGCACTATCTGGTGGGCCTGCTGGAGCGCTTCGCCAAGCGGGACCTCAGCCACAAGGTACTGCTCAAGTCTCGTGACGAATTCGGTGACATCGCCAAGGCGGTCTCCCACTCGCAGGAGAACCTCAAAGAGGTGTTTGGCAACCAGCGCGCCGCCTGCAAGGAGCTCAACGACATCGCCTCCCAGGTGACCCTTTGCATGGAAGAGGCCAACGAAGCGATCAACGAAGAGTTCACCCAGATCGAACAGCTGGCCAGCGCCATGAGCCAGATGGTCGGTGCCATTCGCGAAGTGGCCGCCCATGCGGATCAGGCCTCTCATGCCACCGCCGAAACCAGCCAGCTGGCGGAAGAGGGGAGCCGCTGCGTCGCCGACACCGTCAGCACCATAGACACCCTCTCCGGCAACATCCAGCGCTCCGCCACCGTGGTCAACGAGGTGGAGCAGGGGGTCGAGCGCATTGGCTCGGTAGTCGACACCATTCGCGGCATCTCGGAACAGACCAACCTGCTGGCCCTGAACGCGGCCATCGAAGCGGCTCGCGCCGGTGAAGCGGGTCGTGGCTTTGCCGTGGTGGCCTCCGAAGTGCGTGAACTGGCCAACCGGGCTCAGGCCGCCACCGTCGAGATCCAGAAGATGATCGAACAGCTGCAGGGCAATGCCCATCAGGCTGGCGAGCTGATGGCCCAAAGCGTACAGCAGGCCGACAAGGGTGTGGAACAGGTGACCCAGGCCGGTACCCAGCTCGCCACCATAGTGCAGCGGGTACAGGGTGTCGCCGACATGAACCGCCACATCGCCGCCGCCTCCGAGCAACAGAGCTCGGTCGCCGAAGAGATGCGCGGCAATCTGGAACAGGTCAAGCAGATCGCCGAAGGCTCCGTCGTGGTGCTGCGTGAACTGCAAGAGGCCTCCGAACTGGTCGAGCAGCACAGCAAGGAGCTCGACAGCCAGATCCAGTCCTTCAAACTCGTCTGACTGTTTTCATGCCCCAATCCGGTTAGACTGGAAGGCCCCTTGAGGGGGCCTTTCTCATTTCCAGCGCACGGCAAGGAGCCAATATGCAGCAGAATGCAACGCACTCACCACTCGAGCTCAGTGACGACAAGGGGCGGCTCGATGTGCCGCTGATCCACCGTTTTCTCTCCGAAGAGGCTTACTGGTGCCGTGGTATTCCCCACAGCACTGTGGTGCGGGCTATCAACCACTCCCTCTGCGTTGGCGGCTATGTCGATGGTCAGCAGGTTGCCTTCGCCCGGGTCATCACCGACAAGGCCACCTTTGGCTATCTGGCCGATGTCTTCGTGCTGCCTGAGTACCGCGGCCGGGGTTACAGCAAGGCACTGGTGGCAACCATTGTCGACCATCCCGAGTTGCAGGGATTACGTCGTCTCGCTCTCGCCACCTCTGATGCTCACGGCCTCTATGCCGGTTTTGGCTTTGCGCCCCCAGCAAGTCCAGACAGCCTGATGGAGATCTACAACCCTGCCATCTACCAGCGCACCTGATTGACTGGCGGCCAATAATTCCCACCGGATCATGCTTCTCGCCCCTGCGCTGTGACGCGGGGGCCTGACAGTGCTAGATTGGCAGCCACCATTTTGAACCGGCAGCGTTGTTAACCTCGTGTCGTTAACCCGCTGTCGTGAACCACAAGGACGGCAACCGTGGCCCAGCACTCTCCCTCTTTCTCCGCCCTCTCCCCCCTGCTGCAAGAACAGGCCGAGCGCCAATGGCAGCGACTGGTCGAGCTAGCCCCCGACTATGGCTCGCTGCCCGAGCCCGTTCGCCAGACCCTGCAGACCCTGCTCGGCCTCTCCGATTTTGTCGCCGACTCCCTCTTCAAACAGCCGGAGTTGCTGACCGAGCTGCTCGCCTACGGAGATCTGGAGCGCTCCGAACGCTGGCCCGCCTACCAGAGCGATCTGACCGCCCTGCTCGCCGAGGTGAGTGATGAAGAGGCGCTCAAGCGCATCCTGCGCCAGTTCCGCCGCAGCCGCATGCTGGTGATCGCCTGGCGCGAGCTGCTGGGCCACGCTGAAGTAGAAGAGAGCTTTATCCACCTCACCAAGCTGGCAGATACGCTGATCTGCTCTGCCCGCGACTGGCTCTACGCCAAACAGTGCGGCGAGCTGGGCACCCCGATGGATGGCAATGGCAACCCGCAACCGCTGCTGATCCTCGGTATGGGCAAGCTGGGGGGCGGCGAGCTGAACTTCTCCTCGGACATCGACCTTATCTTCACCTTCCCCGAGAACGGCTACACGGTTGGCGGACGACGCGAGCTCGCCAACCAGCAGTTCTTTATCAAGCTGGGTCAGCGCATCATCAACGCCCTTCACCAGCCCACCCAGGATGGTCAGGTGTTCCGGGTCGACATGCGGCTGCGCCCCTTTGGCGATGCGGGGCCACTGGCCATCTCCTTTGCTGCCATGGAGGATTACTACCAGCACCACGGCCGCAACTGGGAGCGCTACGCCATGGTCAAGGCGCGGGTACTGGGGCCCCAGTGCGAGCACGCCGTGGAGCTCGCCGAGATGCTGCGCCCCTTCGTGTTTCGCCGCTATATCGACTTTGGCGTCATCGACGGTCTGCGCCAGATGAAGGCGATGATCGCCGCCGAGGTGCGCCGCAAGGGGCTGGAGGGCAACATCAAGCTGGGGGCTGGCGGCATTCGCGAGGTGGAGTTTATCGCCCAGGCGCTGCAACTTATTCGCGGCGGGCGCGAACCGGCGCTGCGGGTGCGCCACCTGCCCGAAGCGCTGGCTGCCATCGCCCAATGTGGCGCCCTCGAATCCGCCCATTGCGATCGCTTGCTGACGGCCTATCGCTTCCTGCGCCGGGTCGAGAACATATTGCAGGAGATCGGCGATCAACAGACCCAGACCCTGCCCACCGAGGAGCGGGATCGCCAGCGGCTGATCGCCGCCCTCGGTTTTACGGACTGGGCAGCCTTTATGGCTCATCTCGATGAGGAGATGGCCGCCGTCCATCAGGAGTTCGCCGCCGTGGTGGGGGAAGAGAAGGAGGCGCCAGCTCATCTGGAGCAGCTCTGGCTCGATCTCTGGCGCACCGAGCTCGACGCCGCCGAGCTGGAAAAACTGCTGACCGCGCAGGGGGTGGCCGAACCCGCCCCGCTCTGCACCGCCCTGCTACGTTTCAAGGAGGAGTACAAGCGCCGTCAAGTGGGGCCGCAGGGGCGCATCGCGCTGGACTGGCTGATGCCGGAGCTGCTGCGACTGGTGGTGGCCAGCGAGCAACCCGCCCGCCTGTTCGAGCGGGTGTGTGAGCTGCTGACCCGCATCTTCACCCGCAGCGCCTATCTGCAGCTGCTGGCGGAAAACCCGGGCGCCCTGCGCCAGCTGGTGCGGCTGTGCGACGCCAGCCATCTGGTGAGCGAGCAGCTGGCCCGCTACCCCATTTTGCTGGACGAGCTGCTCGATCCCCAGCACCTCTATCACCCCACCCCGCTCGATCAGTACAAACCCCAGCTGCGCCAGTTCCTGCTGCGCATCCCCGAAGAGGATGTGGAGCAGCAGATGGAGGCGCTGCGCCAGTTCAAGCAGGTGCAGCTGCTGCGCATCGTGGCGGCCGACATCGCCGGCGCCCTGCCGCTGATGAAGGTGAGCGACCACCTCACCTGGCTGGCGGAGGCGATCACCGAGGAGGTGGTCAATCAGGCATGGGTCCAGATGAGCGAGCGCTACGGGGTACCGCCCGAAGTGGCGGTGAGCGGCCAGCGCGGCTTTGCGGTGGTAGCCTATGGCAAGCTGGGCGGCATCGAGCTCGGTTACGGCTCGGATCTCGATCTGGTGTTCCTGCACGGTGGCGACCCCAACAGCTACACCGACGGGCGCAAGCCCATCGACAGCCGCCAGTTCTACCTGCGTCTCGCCCAGCGGATCCTGCACCTGTTCAGCACCCGCACCCCGTCCGGCATTCTCTACGAGATCGATATGCGGCTGCGCCCCTCCGGTGACTCCGGCCTGCTGGTGTCGTCCCTCTCGGCCTACGAGCAGTACCAGCAAAACGAGGCGTGGACCTGGGAGCATCAGGCGCTGGTGCGGGCCCGCCCCATCTATGGCGATGACACCATCGTTGCCGAGTTTGCCCGCATCCGCCGCGATGTGCTGGCCAAGGAACGGGAGCTGCCGACTCTGGCCCGCGAGGTGCGCGAGATGCGCCACAAGATGCGGGATCACCTGCTCAAAGCCGGTGCCGGCGAGTTCGACCTCAAGCAGTCCCCCGGCGGCATGGTGGATATCGAGTTTATCGCCCAGTATCTGGTGCTGGCCCACGCCTGCGGCGAGCCCGATGCCCTCACCCGCTGGTCCGATAACGTGCGCATCTTCGACGAGTGCGTCATGGCGGGGGTGCTGACGCTGGAGCAGGCGGAGGGGCTGAAACAGGCCTATCTGGAGATCCGCAACCTAGGCCATCGCCTCAACCTCTCGGAGATCTCCCACAAGGTGAGCGACGATCAGCTGCAGAGTGAACGCAGCCATGTACTCGCCGTCTGGCGAACCCTGCTGGGGGAGTAATTACCGCCAGCGGCAATGAAAAAGGGCCCGCCTGAATTGCTTCAGGCGGGCCCTTCTCTTATCGGTAAAACAGCATTCTTGCGGCTGCTCAGCCGTGATCCATCACCGTCTCCACCAGCATGCTGTTGAAACGCTGATAGGCCTCTTCCTCAAGAAGCCCCGGATAGCTCAACACCCGCAGGGCATGACCTTGATAGTCAGGATGATAGGGCGGGTGGAGATGGGCATAGTCGTTGAGACAAAAGCCCAGCCCCTGATAGAAGCGCAGACGGCGAATGGCAATCTCATCCTCTGGCGGATCGATCTCGAGAATGACGGTTTTGCCTGCCCGCTCGCAAAATTCGGCCAGCAGGCGGCTGCCGTAGTTGCGGCCGCGCAGCGCCGGATTAATGGCCAGATGTTCGATATAGATCTGCTCGTCGCACGCCCACCAGAAGATAAAACCGAGCAGCAGGCCGTCCTGATAAAAGATTTGGCAGTGATAGCGAGGATCCTGCATCTTCTGTGGCTGATGCTGTGACTGGCGCTGCTCGTAGCGGGGAAAACTCTCGCCATAGATCTGCCAGACCAGCGGCCACGCCGGATGGTTTACCTCTCTAATCACTTCACTCTCAATCATCAGAACTACCTCTCATCTATTTTGCAGAACGTTCATCTATACATGAAAAGTTCTGCCACAGCATCCTCTGATGAAATAAAAGCCAGAACACCCGATTAGCGGGCGCCATCCGGTTGCGAAACAAACTGCTGCTGGCTGCCATCGGGCAGCAGCGCCAGCACGCTTTGAGCGGCCAGTTTTATCCCTGCCAGCTCGGTGGCCGGGCCGAAGTTGGCTATCAGTCGAGTGCCATCGGCAAACTCGCTCTGCTGCACCACTCCTCGTTTGTCGAGCCAGCGAAAACCGGTGAGTGGCTGGTTGTAGAGCCGCTCATGCAGCGGGCGGAAGAAGGTATCGAGCCCCTTGAGATAGGGAATGCGCACGCTGGCACTATCCAGACTGAGGCTGAGCAGCGGCGGCACGTTGTAGAGCTGCTGCAACAGTTCGGTCACCTGACGGCTCTCCCTGAATTTGAGGCTGTCCATCGTCCAGTGGTGGGTGGTCACTATGCTGTCGTGAAAGACGCTCTGGAACAGCGGCAACCGCAGCGCCGGATCGAAGTAGAGCCCCTGATACTCAGGTTTTAGATGGCTCTGGCGAAAGAAGAACGCGGGCTGATAGTCGGGATACCAGGCTCCCAGATAGTAGGGAGAGCGCTTGTTGCGGCGCATATCGGGATCCTGCCAGCCAAAACCGCTGGTCTGGGGGCCGTGGGCAAAGGCCGCGGTGCGGTTGGCAACCGCGCCGCCCTCCTCGGAGCCCACCAGCACCCCCTGACTCCTGGCAATCCACGCCATCCCAGCCATCCGGTTTTGCGCATCCTGCGCCTGACTGGTCGGCTTGGCCGGGTCAAAGTCATCAAACACCATACCGGTCGCCGCCACATCGAGGAACCAGCTGTTGTAGTGGCTCGCCTGCTGCAATTTGGGCACTCGCTGCTCCATCACCGGGCGCACGCAGGCCTGATTGGTGTAAACGCCGCTCTTTTGAAAGCCGCTCTTGCGCCGGCCGTTCTCCTGCATGATGCCGCAGCGCAGGTAAATATCCTGCCCCATCTGGGCGGTGAGCCAGCTCTGCTGGCGATTCCCCTCCGGCAGCGCGGTATCGTAGGAGTCGTAAGGGGCGATGAGATAGCCCGCCTGTTTGGCAAATTCAATCCCCTCTGGCGCAGCAAAACCGGCGGTCCACTGGGGCAGCCCCAGCCAGAGTCTGGGTAGTCCAGCCTGCTTGAGAGCGGCGATCATCTTGGCCGAGCTGCCATCACCCCAACTCTGCGGCTCGTTGAGCGCAGCCCCCAGTTGCGTGGCCGCCAGCTCACGCCGGGCAGCGAAATCGGCCGGTTGCTGACCCGGATGGCGCAGCACGAGCGCCTGCTCAACTCCGGCCAGCACCCGGTTTTGCAGGTAGCGGTTTCGCTCAAGATCGGGCGCTTGCAGCTCACGCTTGCTCTCCCCCTTGAGCCAGTCAACAGGGATCAGGCGGCGCAGCGCGGGCCAACTCTTCACATCCTGTGGCACCAGCAGTCGCTCGCCCCAGAGGTAGAGGTGAGAGGCACCGATCAGCCGTTTGCCATCCTTTACTGCCGCCAGCTTGCTTTCGAGCGAGACCAGCTCGCCCCGCTCCTGCAACCAGCTGCGATAGGCCTTGGCCGCCGCCAGCCAGTCGTTGCCCGGTTGCAACGACACTGCCACCTCATAGGGGTCAGCCAGATTGAGGCGATTGACGCTGTGGGTCGCGGTGAGGGCAATGCCATCTTTCTTCGGAGCAAAGGTGAGCCGGTTGTTGAAAGGGTTGGCAAAGAGGATCGCCAGCTGCTGATCGCCGTGATCCAGCCCAACCACCGGCAGGGTGAGATTTTCGGTGGTGTTGATCCCCTGATACTCCTGCGCCAGCGCCTTGCGCCACGCAGTGTGCGTAGCCGGAATGCGAAATCCCTCGTGGATCGGCAGTATCAGCGCCTGCACACCTGCCGGTACCCGCGGCCACACCAGCTCGCCAGCACTCGCACGGCTCAGGGTGAGGATCAGACGGTTACCCTCAAGGCGAGCCAAGGCCCGCATCTCGCCATCGGCACGGGTCAGCCAGCTGGCACGCTCCCCCTCCTGCTGCAGCGCGGTGACCGGCTGACGCGGGCCGGGAGAAGAGATGAGAAGGTGCTTGCCCGATGGCAGCACAGCCTCGGCCGCCAGGGTGGCGGGATCCAGCTCGATACGCCACTGATCGTTGGCCAGGGTCAGCGCCTCGGCAGGCAGGGAGAACAGCGGCGCCAACAGTAGCAGCGGGCGGATCCGGCTCGTTAGCACGGGAAGAAAAGTCATGGTCGGTGATTCCTGATAACACACGGGAATCGCCATTTCAGCAGATTAGCCGCCTACGATTGTCAGGCCAATGTCAGGATTGCGGTGACCTGACCATCACGACATCCATTAGTCCACCGGCCCCGCCTGACTGTGGCTTAGCTGCAACACCAGCTGGCCGCGCTGGCTGGTCTGCACCAGCGAAAGGGTACGCCAGCTGTCGGGCGTAGCGGTTGGCCAGTTAACCGGCTCATCGGGCGCAATGCGGTGCCACCAGAGCAGGGAGAATTGCGGGCGGGCCAGTACCGCCTGATCGAGCCAGAGCGGCGTACAGGAAGCGGGATTGGCGGGGGGATTGGCCACCGCCTGCGGCGAGCGGGAGAGCCAGTCCAGATCCTGCACCGCAGGCAGTGGCAGCGCCACCTGCCAACGCTGGCCCGCCACCGTCAGCCGCAGCTGATAGAGCCCGGCTGGCAAAGGCGTCGGTAGATCGGACCCGACAACCCTGATTCCGGAGTTCTCTTCCGCCTCCCACTGGGCACCTGCCAGTCGGTCACGGCCAGCGGGATCGATAAGTTCAGCTGCGGTGATGGGCCCCTCCCCGGTCAGCTGCACCCGATAGTCCCGCAACAGTGGCGCATCGCGCTGGATTAGCTCAAGGCGCAGCTCGCTCACCCCATCAGGCAGAGTGAGCGGGAAATCCTTGCCGCAGTGCTGGGCACTCAGCGCGGCCAGCATCCCCTGCCAACTACGGCGCTCGGCATCGCTGTTAAGGACAGGCCAAGCCTGCTGCAAAGATTGCCAGGCGTGCCGGTTATCCCCCTGCAACAGCGCCAACGTAGCCGGTTGCAGCGGGTCGGCGCGATCGGCTTCCAGGAGGCGTTCGGTTGCCATCACGCTGCTTACGTTTAGAAGGCCCAGGTTCAGAAGGCCGACGCTTAGAGCCAACAGCAGAGCAGCCAGCGTTGCGCGCTTCACGCTGTCACCTCCAGCCGGTAGCCGATGCCGCGCACCGTCTCGATGGCCAACCCGGGCAGCTTCTGGCGCAGTTGCAGAATATGGGTATCAACGGTGCGGGTGGAGGGAAACGCCTGATAGCCCCATACCCGGTTGAGGATCTCCTCCCTGCTCAGCACCCGCCCCGCCATCCGCACCAGCAGAGTGAGCAGGGCAAACTCGGTGGGGGTAAAGCTCACCTCCGCATCCTGCCAGCTCGCCTGCATCCGGGCAGGATGAAGCTGCAAGCCGCCCACTGCCTGAGTGCCATCCCCCAGCTGACGCAACTGGGCCCGGATCCGCGCCAGCAGCTCGTCATGGGAGAAGGGTTTGGTCAGGTAGTCGCGCGCCCCCGCATCGAGCCCGGCCACCCGATCGCTCACCTCCACCCTTGCGGTGAGCACGATCACCGGCAGCGCCTTGCGCGCCAGCCACTGGGGTAGCCAGTCGAGGGCATCCCCCTCCGGCATGGTGCGATCCAGCAGCACCAGATCCGCCGCCAGCCACTGCTGCTCCGCCGCAGCCAGGGTGTCGCACCAGAGACAGCGATACCCCTCGCGGGTCAGATAGCGTTGCAGGTTCTCCGCCAGCAATGCCTCGTCTTCGACAAGCAAGATGGTCTTCATGATTCGGGGTTGCTCCAGAGTTGGCAGGGCAGCGTCAGGGTGAAGGTGGTGGGCGGGCCGGATAAGGCGAGGCTCCCGCCAAGACGGCGCAGCAGATGGCGCACGATGGCAAGCCCCAGCCCCAGACCATCGGCACGGGCCCCACGGCGCAGCAGGGTGGCGAGCCGGTAACCCGGCAGCTCGCCGCCATCGCTGACCGCGAGGATCAAGTGCCCAGCCTGCCAGCGGGCACTGACTCGAACCGGCGCACGGCCATGCTGGCTGGCGTTGCGCAGCAAGTTGTCGAGGGCCAGATCGAGCCAGTAGAAGGGGAGCGCCAGAGTCATCTCCCGCTCAAGGCAGAAGGTGGCGTCATGCCGCTTGCAAACCAGGGTGAGCCACTCGGTGAGACTGACCGCCACCCGCTCATCTTCGAGAGTCTCAGCCGCCAGATAGTGGCGACTGGCCTGCGCCAGCTGATGCAGGCGGGCGACACTGCCCAGCAGCTGACCCACGCTCTGCTGGGCGGAAGGGGGAAGCCGGTCGAAATCGTGGCGCAGCTCCTCGCTGATGCCGGAGAGCGCCATGATGGGGGTACGCAGCTCGTGGGTCAGCATCTGCAACGCGACGCGCCGCTCCCGTAGCAGGCGCCAGCGCTGCCAACTGGCCCACCCCAACAACAGGATAAAGCCAAACGTGCTGGCCAGCGCCAGCCACTGCCAGCCAAGCGTGGGGCGAGTATTGAAGCAAATCGCTCCGACTAGCTCTTCACAAGTACCATCGGTACGGCTATCCAGCGTCACGCCAAGCCGATCGGCCAGCGGCTGCCACTGCCCCGCGCCATAACGGCGCCACTGCTGTTCTGCGAGCAGCCAGAGGTGACCGGATTGCAGCAGCCAGCGCTCGCCCCGCAGCAGGGCGTCGAGGTTGTCATCATCAAGCTCGCCAAGCTGCCCCAACCGATCGCGCCGCTCCCGCACATGGAGCAGAGCGTTGAGCCCGGCCGCCGGATGACCAGCCTGCCAGCGAGCCACGCTGGAGCCGCCCAGCGGATAGATGGGGTGAGCGGCAAACCAACTGGCCGAGGGCGCAGCCCCTTGGCCGCAAAGCGCCCGAAGCAGCGGCAGCCACTCGGCGGGCAACTCATTATCTGTCCCGCACTCCTGCTGGTAGCGATTGATGGCCTGCAACTGGCGCAGCGGATAGCTCTGCCAGGCGGGATAGAGGGAGTCGGGAGCAATCAGGCGACGATCGAGCCGCTGCACCTCGTCAAGAGGCAGCGCCTGTTCGGGAGCCTGCTCGGCCAGCGCGCCCGCCAGACGATCTGCCAGCGGCCCGGCCAGCACGGGAGAAGCCATGCCGCAGCAGATCAGGGAGCAGAGCAGCAGGATCAGGCGCATGAGTTCAACTCGAGATGACTCCGGATCAAGGCGCAGCAGATCACTGCGCCATAAAAAATGTCAGCGCCATTTTTCAATGGCGCTGACATCCGGTCAACCGCTAACGGCATTGGCGCGGCTCCCGCCAGCCCATATGAACCGTCACCTATTTGAACAGTCCCTTGAGCAGCTGGTCGGCTACCCCTTTGACGGCTTCATTGTCGGCCTTGTCACCCAGCAGCTTCTTGAGGCCGCGTTCGGCCTCCTTGCGCGCCTTATCCTCCAGAAGCTTGTTGTTGCTGAGCAGCGCCTTCACATCGAGCTGGTAGCTGGGAGCTTGCCAGTGACCGCCGATCCGCACCGGAATGGTGATCTCCTTGAGCTCATCCACATCCTTCCCTCCCTGCCCCTTGCTGCTCTCGACGATGGAGGTAAGGAACAGGAAGTCGAGGCTCTCCGGCACCAACGCCGTCTGCCCCTCGCCCTTGACGCGCAAGGCGGGAGCAAAGAGCTGGATGTCGTTGCTGCGGGCGATGCCGTTGGCAATCTGGAAGCTGGCGGTCAGGGCGCTGAAGTCGGTCTTGCGCGCCTCCTTCACCTGCTCGGCCCCCTTGCCGGTGAGGGTAGCCCGCGCCTCGCGGATCATCTCCGGCAGGTTGATGCCATGCAGGGCACCGTCGCTCAGTTTCAAGGTAACCTTGCCCTGCATCCCGTTGCGCAGTGCCAGCGCGGAGAGACCACGCCCCTGCACCTGCACATCGAGATCGCCCTTGCCCTCCAGCAGATCACTCTGAGCCAGAGTCTGCAACAAGGGGCGAATGTTCACTCCGGCCACCTGCTTGTGCACCTTGTAGGTGGCGGGCTGCTGGCGTGCGTCGAGTACCCCGTTCGCGCTTACCTGACCGCCAGCCACGGTCGCGCTGAACTGTTTGAGCGTGAGCAGTCCCTTGGCCAGAGCCACCTGCAGATCGACAGCACCGAGATCCAGCCCTTTCAGGCGCAGGCTGCCAAGTTGCAACCGACCATCCAGATCCACCCCTTTGAGCGCGCCCAGATCCGGTTCAACCGCGGAGAGGGCTTCGCTCTTGCCGGTGACCGCTTTATTGTCACTTGCAGCGGTATTGGAAGCACCGGCCGCCGGTTTGTCCTCTTTCGCCTGCGCAGGTGTGGTCGGTACCGATTTGGCGAGCCATTTGTCGAGATCCAGCTTCTCCCCCTTGAGATCGAAGCTGATTGCGGGAACGGCGCCAAGCTGCACGGTTCCATCACCACTCAGCAGCGCCTCATCAGCACTCATCACCAGCTTGCTCAGGGTAATCAACTGCTTGTCGAGCTCGGCACGGGCAAACCCGGCCAGTTTCAGCTTCATCTGCGGGCGTGGCAGCGCATCACCTTCCAGCGCTGCCGTCAGCAGCACATCGGAGAGCTCGGCCAGCTTCATCTCTTTATCGAGCCTTCCCTTGAGTGTTCCATCCAGCGAGCCAGCCAGTGAAGCTTGCTGCCCCTCTACCTTGGCACCCTTCAGCGCCAACGTGAGGTTGCTCCACTCACCCAGGGCCAGTCGGTCTCCCTTGATGGAAAAACTGTCGAGTTGCAGGGACGGATCACTCAGGCTGCCACTGAGGCTCAAGTCTTTCAGTTCACTGGCCATCACCTCCTGCGCCAGCTTGATCTGGGTCTGCCCTTTAACATCGAAAGCGAGCTTGTCGGCACTCCCCTTGGCGGCCAGCGTCACGGGTACCCACTGACCGGTGGCCAGCTGCCCCATATCGAGATCGAGGCGATCCAGTCGCAGCGAGGTGCCGCTGCGATCATCCTGTACCAGCGCACTGGCCTGGGAGAGCGCGACACCCTGCAAGCTGATCTGCCAGGGCTTGCTATCAGCGGTTGGCGCAGGGGTTGCGGGGACGACCGGTGCGCTTGCATCAGCAGTGGCATCTTTGATCAGTCCGCTCAGATTGGAGCTGCCATCCGCCTTGGTCTGGATAAAGAGATGGGCGCCACTCAGGGTCACCTTGCCAATCTCCAGACGATGGGAGAGCAGCGGCAACAGGGCCACCGAGGCCTCACCCTGTTCGAAACGAATCAGATCCGGCTCGGCAAAGCCAGCCGGATTGCGCAGAGCAACCTTCTCCAGCGAGAGGCCGAGACTCGGCCAGAAACGCCAGTCAATCTCTCCCGCCATCACCAGTTCCCGGCCTGTGCTCTTGCGCACCTGTTCAGCCAGTTGGGGCTTGAATTGATTGGGGTCGATAAGGCTTATCAGCGTCACTATGGCCAGCAAGACCGCCACAGCGATGCCGAGCAAGATGAGAACTATCTTCTTCACGATATGCTCCTTGAGTCCGGATCCACTGCTGACTATACCACTCACCGTCTGACGAATGGCGCCTGCGGGACAAAAGCGGACAAGGATGAGACAGGGATGGTCGCTGCCAATCCCCATCGTCATCAGCAGGGATCAGGCCTGCAAAGGGGATTGCTGCAACCGCGCCATAGCTGTGCGCGTCGATTCGAAAGCAAAGCGGGGCAAGGGGATATCGCTGATCTTCAGCCACTGACAGGCGGCCACATCGTCAGCCGGCTGGATGACAGGTTTTTCACTCAGCCTGATGGCGAAAAAGGTGTCACAGGTGTGATAGGTGATGCCATCGTAGGGATAGATATTGGGGAAGGAACCGAGATAGCTAAAAGGTTGGGCGCTAACATCGAGCCCCAGCTCCTCCTGCAACTCGCGCACCAACGCCCCCTCCAGCGACTCGCCGGGATCGACAAATCCGCCCGGCAGATCCAGCAAACCCTTGCTAGGATTGCGGGCACGCACCGCAACCAGCACCTCGTCCTGCCAGCAAAGCGCCACCATCACCGCCGTCGCCACATTCTGGAAAAAATGAAAACCGCAGCCACAGCGAAACTCTTTGGGGCTGACGCTCTGCAGGGGTTGACCACCACATTTTGGACAAAACATGGGCTATCTCCGACCAGATAAAGAGCTATTTTACGCCGTTGGGGTCAATTTCTATGAGTAAAACAGACAGGGAGGATAAGGTGTTCAGGTTAAAGAGGGGTAAAGAAGGTCAATTATCAGACGATTTGCTGAATTGCAGGCAATAAAAAACCCCGCTCGATGAGCGGGGTTTCTTGTATTGGGTGCCTGGCAGTGTCCTACTCTCGCATGGCGAATGCCACACTACCATCGGCGCTACCGCGTTTCACTTCTGAGTTCGGCATGGGATCAGGTGGTTCCACGGCGCTATGGCCGCCAGGCAAATTCTTAATCTAGAAAGCTGACGTGAGTAGTGATGTTGCGCTTGGCTTGTCACTATCACTGAATTTGAGTAGTTCGCTTGGTATCTGTTACAAGCCTTAGAACACTTCTTGGGTGTTGTATGGTTAAGCCTCACGGGTAATTAGTATGGGTTAGCTCAACACGTCGCCGCGCTTACACACCCCACCTATCAACGTTGTGGTCTCCAACGGCCCTTTAGGACCCTCAAGGGGTCAGGGATGACTCATCTCAGGGCTCGCTTC
>NZ_JAPDCH010000002.1:47747-465354 GCF_027705925.1 Aeromonas sp. Y289-2 | reverse complement strand
GAAGGATTCGAACCTTCGAAGGCAGAGCCGTCAGATTTACAGTCTGATCCCTTTGGCCGCTCGGGAACCCCTCCACAAGTGCGAGGCGCATACTAACAGATCTTCCGGTTTTGTGAACCCCCAAGCAGGATTTTTCCATTAAAAGAATTGGATTTGTGGCCGATAACCAGTGAAATCGCCATTTTCGAGAGTTATCTCATGCTGCCCAGTTCAATCCGTAATCACCTGCTCGTCGATGAGGGCCAGTTGGGGCAGCGCCTCAACCGTGACCTGCAGCATGGCGATCGGGCGGATTTCCGGTTGCATCTGGCCCTGCTGACCGATGCGGTGGAGGAGCAGCCCTGGTTTGATGCCAAACCGGCGGCCACTCCCCAGAGCCGTGACTGGCGTCTGCACTTTGACCTGAGACCGGCAGAGGTGCTGGTGGCTGAAGGGGTTGGGAGTGACTGCAGTGCCATCAATGAGCGGTTGCAACAGGGGGGAAGCATGGTGGATGTGCGGCTCTGGCTGGCGCTGCAAACACCGCCGCTGGCGGTCAAACAACCGCTGCTGGATGAGGCTGTCTACGATAACCTGTCGCCGCTGGCGCGGGAGCGGTTGCAAGGAAAGCTGGCCGATATGCCGAGGCAGGAAGATCCGCTGGTATTGCTGCCGATCCTCGACCGTTTGCAAGAGGGGGTGGATACCCGGTTGCACTGGCTCAGTTGATGGCGCCTGTTCACTGGTGTAATGCTGTGCTTGTCGGCAAATCACAGGCAACAAAAAGGCGGGTGACCCCGCCTTTATGCTCTTTGGAATTTTTAGCCTTGCGGCATGCTATCAAGCGTCAGCTTCATCCGGTTGCGGCTGCTCTTTGAGCGCGGCATTGGCACGACGGGCAATTGGCTTTTCGGTGTGACGGTTGAGTTGGCGCTCCAGTTTTTGCCCCAGTTCGTTGATGGCGGCGTAGAGATCCTCATGCTCTGCCTGGGCAAACAGTTTGCCGTTGGGGATGCCAGCACTGGCTTCGACAGTGAACATCAGACGCTCTTTGGAAACAATCACATGGGGTGTGATGAGAGGCACCTGAAGACGTTCGAGCTTTTCAAAACGGGATTCGATGCGCTCGCGGATAGCCGGGGTGATGTCGATGATTTTGCTGGTAATTTCGATTTTCATATTGGCCCCCTTCGGGTCGACTTGCTTGTGTCTTCACCTTCAGATTACTCATTGGTAAAGATTGAAATGTGATCTATGTCACATAACCTTCCCTTGGCTATTCAGCAACTTATAAATTGTGATCTTTTCCGGTTTCGTGCCAAAAACAGCTTGAGCTCCATGAAACTGGCAGGCAGTATGACGGGAATAGGATCGTTTCTGTCCCTTCTTGGCAGCACTTCGTGTCGACCTCATGTCCGGTTTCCACTGCTTGATATCGCATGTTTGTACTCTTCCCTCGCAACCTCTGATCTGATGAGCGGATGCAGGGGGCGTTGCTATGCCTGATTGGACATCAAACGTGGTTGGTTGTTGTGTTGGAGTGGTAAATGAAGCAGCAGGCCACGCAAGTCATGTGGTTTTTCGATCGGCAACATGATCAGTGGAGTCTCTCTGATCAGGGGGCCTACCAGCAGTGGCAAGGGGAGGGCAATCATCCCTGGGCCGCTCGCCTGTTACCGGAAGATGAGGCAGGCTTTGCCGACTTTCTCGTCCGGCTTCATGAATCACATCTGCCTGAACAGTTCATCGGTCATCTGAAAGATGATCAGGGGCAGCTCAACCATGTGCTCTGGAGTGGCCAGTTTGTGCCCACCCAGCAGATCTGCTGTGGCTGGCTGGCCCCTCTTGATACCGCCAACAGTGCGGTCTCCTCTCTCAATCTCTCTTTGCCGTTGCTGCAAACCACCCTGCTCACCCAGTTGGCGCAGGCGCTCTCTGCCCGCACCGGGCTCGATTTCTTCAATACCCTGGTCAGCCAGCTGGCCCATATCCTCAAGGTGGATGCGGTCTGGGTGGGTGAGTTGTGCGGTGCCGACCGGGTCAAAGTGCTGGCCGCCGACGGGCTGGCGCAGAAGGACTATCCGCTGGCGGGCTCCCCCTGTCAGGAGCTCTACAAGCAAGGGGCCATCTGTTTCGAGGTGATCGACGAGTCGCAGGAGTATCAACCCTGGCTGGCGGCCGGGCAGACTTATTATGGTCAGCCGCTGTTTGATGCCAGAGGCCAACTTCTGGGCCATCTGGCGCTGCTCTATTCGGCCCCGGCAGATACCAGCAACCTCACCTCGGTGCTCAATACCTTCTCGGTACGGATGGTGGCCGAGCTGGAGCGCCTGCAATCAGATGCCCAGATGCGCCTCTCTGCCGTTGCATTCGAGACCCACGAAGGGATCATCATTACGGATCCGGGGTTCAAGATCCTGCGGGTCAACAACGCCTTCAGCCAGATCACCGGCTTTGACAGCCAGTCGGTGCTGGGCCTGCATCTGGAAGAGGATCTCTGGCCAAATCTGGGGGGGCTCGGTTACGAGCTCAATACCCTCAGCCGCTGGCAGGGGGAGACCCAGCGTCGCCATGTCGATGGTCACACCTATCCCCAGTGGGAGATAGTGACGCCGGTGCAGGATGAAAAAGGGGTGATCAGCCACTTTGTCATCTGCTTCGAGGATATCTCCGAGCGCAAGGCGGCCGAGCGACGCATTCAGGATCTCGCCTATTACGACGAGCTGACTGGATTGCCCAATCGCCGTCAGCTCCACGAGACTCTGGTGCAGACCTTCAACGAGGCGACCCGCGATGGCTTGATTGGCGCGCTGCTCTTTATCGATCTCGATCACTTCAAGACCATCAACGACTCCCTCGGCCACGCCACCGGTGACTGGCTGCTCAAGGAGGTCGCCGCCCGTCTCAAACGGCTGGTGCGACAGGGGGATTGTCTGGCCCGCCTCGGCGGTGACGAGTTTGTACTGTTGCTGCCATCGCTCTCGGCGAGCCCGCCCCAGGCGGAGATGCAGGCCGATATCATTGCCGAACGGCTTATCACCGAGATTGCCGCGCCTTATACCTATGTGGGGCAGGTGCTGCACATCGGCGCCAGTGTCGGCATTACCCTGTTTCCGGATCGGGAGCAGGGGGTCGATGATCTGCTCAAGCAGGCAGATACCGCCATGTATCAGGCCAAGTCCGCTGGCCGCAAGACCCGTCGCTTCTTCGATGCCTCGATGCAGCAGCAGGCGGATCGCCGTCTGCTCATTCACAACGAATTGCGTAACGCCCTCAGCCAGCAAGAGCTGACCCTCTACTATCAGCCCCAGCATATGGTCGATGGCGGCGATATCATTGGTGTCGAGGCGCTCATTCGCTGGCAGCCGGCCGGTCGCTCGCTGGTCTCGCCGGCCGAGTTTATCCCCATCGCCGAGGAGACGGACCTGATTGTCGATATCGGCAACTGGGTGCTGCACGAGGCGTGTGCCCAGTATGTGCTGTGGGAGGAGAACGGCATCCATATTCCGCAGATCTCGGTCAACGTCAGTGCCAAGCAGTTCCATGCCACCGATTTTGTCGAGCGGATCCACGATGTGTTGGCGCAAACCGGCATGGATCCGGCCTGCCTCAATCTGGAGATCACCGAATCCGTGGTGCTGGGTCATGCCGAGGACACCATCAGCAAGATGACCGAGCTCAAGGAGCTCGGCATCAGCTTTGCCATCGACGATTTTGGCGCCGGTTACTCCTCTCTGAGCTACCTCAAGCGGCTGCCTGCCGATGAGCTCAAGATCGACCGCTCCTTCATTCAGGACATCCCGAAAGATGGCGACAACATGGCCATCGTCGAGGCGGTGATCGCCATGGCGCGACATATGGGGTTCAACGTCACGGCAGAAGGGGTGGAGTCCCGTCAGCAACTGGAGTTTCTCAAGGCGCAGGGGTGCAGTTTCTATCAGGGCTATCTCGCCTCCAAGCCGCTGCCGGTGCCCTATCTGGAGAAATATGTACAGCGTCTGACCAGACCGGAGCAACTGCGCGAAATGCAGCTGAGCGAGTCAGAAAAATAGTCCCTGCTCCCCGCTGTAGCGCTGCCCGGCAACGGGTAGAATGAGAGGCAGTAGACCCACCGCCACCGGGCGGTGTATTGCCCTCAATGGAGATGTTCAGTGAAAGCTGTATGGGGAATTGTTTTGTCGGCGCTGTTTGTGCCGACCCTGATGGCGCAGACTGCCGACCAGACGCTCTACCGTCAGGCGTATGACGCCGTACGGGCCAATGATCAGGCCCGTTTCCAGCAAATTCGTGCCCGTTTGACCCATTACCCCCTGCTCCCTTACCTCGATTACTATCAGCTCGCCTTTCGTCCGGGGGCGGCGGATTACAACGATGTGACCCGCTTTATCCGCCAGCATGGGGATACCCCCCAGTCCAACCGGCTGGAGCGCAGCTATCTGACCTATCTGGCCCAGAGCCAGCAGTGGTCGCAGTTCCTGCGCTTCTATCCGGCCAAGCCGAGCTCCACCGACCTGCTCTGCATGCACTATCAGGCGCTCTATTACACCGGCAAGCCGAAAGAGGCGTTGCAGGGGGCGGGCAAGATCTGGATGAGCGGCCAATCCCGTCCCGATGCCTGCTCCCCGCTGTTCCAGCTGTGGCAGGCATCCGGTCAGCGAACCCAGGAGAAGATCTGGCAGCGGATGACGCTGGCGTTCGAGGCGGAAAACCCCAATCTGATCCGCCACCTTGGCGCGACCCTGGGTAGCGGCTTGCAAAGCTATGGCGATCAGATGGTGACCCTGTTTGAGCAGCCCGCCAAGGCGATGAACCCGGCCTATTTCAGCAGCAATCCCTATTCCCGCAAGCTGCTCTCCCTCGGTTTGACCCGCTATGCCAATCAGGAGCCGGAGTCGGTGCTGCGCCAGCTTGCGCTGTTTCGCAGCCGTTTCGGCCTGACCCAGGCTGAGGTGAAACCGGTAGAGCGTGCCATTGCCCGCCGCCTGCTGCTGGATCGCTCCATTGCCCAGCGCAGCTGGGTCGACAGCACGGTGAAAAAGCTGGCGGATCCCGACATTACCGAGCTGCGGGCGCGACTGGCCATCTGGGAGCAGGATTGGCGTGGCCTCTCCGGCTGGGTGAAGATGATGCCGATGGCCCGTCAGAAAGAGGATCGCTGGCGCTACTGGATGGCGCGCTCCCTTGAAGTGCAGGGGCAGCAAAAACCGGCGCGGGATCTCTATCTGGAGACTGCCAACCTGCGTGGTTTCTACGGTTTCATGGCGGCCCAGCGCACCGGTGTGCCCTATCGCATCAAGAACCAGAGCGTCAAGCATGTACCGGACTGGCGCACTGCCAGTCAGCGCTGGCCCTTCCTGTTGCGGGTGCGCGAGCTGCTGTCGATGAACGAGATTGCGGCGGCCCGCTCGGAGTGGATCCACAACATGGATCGCAATCCGGTGGCCCAGCGCATCGAGTTTGGTCATATCGCCCTCAATCAGGGCTGGCACGAGCTGGCCATTCTCGCCAGCATTCGCGCCGAAGCGTGGGATGCCCTCGACCTGCGCTTCCCGCTGCCGCTCAAGCGCACCTTCTCCCAGATGGCGCAAGAGCGTACCATGAACACCAGTTTGCTCTACGCCATCTCCCGTCAGGAGAGTGCTCTCTATCCGCTGGCCCAGTCGCCGGTGGGGGCGCGCGGTCTGATGCAACTGATGCCTGCTACTGCCAAAGAGACTGCCGGCAAGCTGGGGGTGCCCTATCGCAACGAGCAGCAACTGTTTGATCCGACGATGAATATTCGTCTGGGGAGCGCCTATCTCAAGCGCTTGCTGGATGTCTATGATGGCAACCGGATCCTGGCGGCCGCCGCCTACAACGCCGGGCCGGGACGGGTAAAACGCTGGCGAGAGCAGAGTGACAACAAGCCGATGGACGTGTGGGTCGAGAGCATCCCCTACAAGGAGACCCGCAACTACGTGCAAAACGTGTTGTCGTTCGATCTCATTTATCAGCACAAGCTGCAGCAGCCGCTGCGCTTCATGTCAGAGCGGGAGCTCAATCACGCCTATTGAGTCGGGGGCCGCCAGCCGGCCCCTGTTTTCAAATTTCCCTGCTGCCGGGTATCATCGGGTAAGGTTTTGTTACCAAAGGAAACATGCCTGGTGACCTGGCTCCGGGAATTGCATCAGGCCGCAGGGTATACTCGGGCGTCGGCACCGACAGGTTCCCCCACAATAAAGGAATGGATAGTGGCAACGATTAAAGACGTTTCTCAGCTGGCAAATGTGTCTATCTCCACCGTGTCGCGGGTTATCAACAACACGGCACAGGTAGCACCGGAAAAGCGTGAGGCCGTACTGGCGGCCATGAAGGAACTGAATTTTCGACCCAACAGTTTTGCCCAGGCACTGGTCAGCAAGCGTTCCAACTGCATTGGCGTGCTGGTTGGCGACCTCTGCGGCGGCCCCTTCTTTGCCCAGATGATGCGTGGCATCGAAACCATGGTCGATCAGGCCAACAAGTTCACCATCGTCATGTCTGGCAACCACGATATCGCACGCGAGCGTCACGCCATTCAGGCGCTGCTGCAGCGCCAGTGCGATGCGCTGATCCTCCACAGCAAGGCGCTTCCGGACGAGGAGCTGAGCGAGCTGGCGGCGGGTACCACTCCCATCGTGTTTATCAACCGTCAGGTGCCGGGCTTTGAGGATCGCTGCGTCTGGCTCGATAACCAGGCGGGGATCACCACCGCGTGCCAGCACTTGCTGGATGCCGGTCATCGCAACATCGCCTTTATCACCTCCGATGATGAAGAGTTTGTCGATGGTCAGCAGCGGATGGCCGGTTACACCCAAACTCTGGCGAGAGCCGGGATCGCCTTTGATCCTGCTCTCGTCAGCCGCGCCTATGCCGACGAAAATGGCGGATATGTGGCGATGAGTGAACTGCTGGCCCGTGGTGTCGAGTTCACGGCCGTGCTCGGTTTCAACGATGGCATGGTGGCGGGGGCGATCTCTTGCCTGCTGGAGCGGGGTTACAAGATCCCGCAGCAGGTATCGGTGGTGGGGTTCGACGATATCCCCTACGCCCGCTACATCTATCCCAAGCTCACCACGGTGCGCTACCCCATCGAGGAGATGGGCAGCCGCGCAGCCGAGCTGGCACTGCGTCTGCTCGATCACAAGCCGGTGGACGGCCTGGCGCTCAAGTTTGAAGCCCAGCTGGTGGAGCGTGAGTCAGTCGCCTGATGTGCGTCAAACAGTGAACAACAAGGTGGCCCCATCGGGGCCACACTCTTTTCTGCGTTGTCTCTCTAATCCGCTATTTATCCCGCCAGGGCGATCCGCTGTTGACGGCGCGCCTCCACCCCTTCTGCCACCATATCGAGCAGTTGCCTTGTCTGTTCCCAGCCGATGCAGCTATCGGTGATCGACTGGCCGTAGCGTAGCGGTTTGCTGCCGATATCCTGATGCCCTTCGCAGATAAAACTTTCCACCATGATGGCGGCGATGGCATGGCTACCAGCACCCAGCTGGTCGGCAATGTCACGGGCAACCAGCAGCTGGCGGGCATGCTGCTTCTGGCTGTTGCCGTGGCTGCAATCGATCATCAGCCGGAGTGACAGATGATGCTGGCGCAGCAAGTCGCCAGCCTCTGCCACATGACAGCTCTGATAGTTGGGCTGGCGGCCACCGCGCAGGATCAGGTGGCAGTCGGGGTTGCCATGGCTGCGCACCAGTGCCAGCTGGCCATCACCGGAAGGCTGGGTATAGAGGTGGGCCGCTCGGCTGGCGAGGATCGCCTCTACCGCGATCCGGATATTGCCGTCGGTGCCGTTTTTAAAACCGATGGGGCAGGGGAGGGCGGAGGCCAGTTGGCGGTGGAGCTGGGATTCGGTGGTGCGGGCGCCAATGGCACCCCAGCTGATGAGATCGCCCAGATAGAGCATGCTGGTGAGATCGAGAAATTCGGTGGCACAGGCGAGCCCTTCCTGTCCAAGTGCCAACAGTAACTCCCGAGCCTGGGTTAGTCCCTTTTCCAGTTGATCGCTGCCATCGAGGTCGGGATCGAAGATAAATCCTTTCCAGCCGAGCGTCGTGCGCGGCTTTTCGAAATAGGTGCGCATCACCAGTTGCAGCTGCTCCCCGTATTGGCCCTGCAGTTCAGCGAGCCGGCCACCATAGTCGCGGGCGGCTGCCGGATCGTGAATGGAGCAGGGGCCGATCACCAGCAGCAGGCGATCATCCTCTCCCTGCAGAATATGGCGGGCTTGCTGGCGGCTGCGAGCGATCTGGCGAGCGAGCCGTGCCGGACAGGGTCTGGCCTTTAACATCTCGTCAGGGGTGGGCAGGGTGGCAAGGGGTGAAGCATTCAGAAGTGAGGTGAACATGAGCGATCCTGATGAAAATGGAAATCTGCATGCTCTTTGCTGTCCAGTGGGGATCTTCCCCTTATTTTCTTGGTTAACAGAGCGCGGGCATGGGCCCGCGCTCTGTTATATCGACCTTGGCTACCTTAGAAGCGGGCTGAGCCGCTGACGTAGTAGCTGCGACCCGGTTCGACGTTCTGGAAGACAGTATCTTTCTCTTGCAGGCGCACGTCGGTCAGGTTGTTGATCCCCAGTCGCAGGTCAAAGTTCTCGGTGACCTTGAAGCCGGTACCGAGATCGAAGGTCTGATAGCTGGGCAGCTTGTGCAGTACGACAACCTTGTTGACGGTCTGCTCGGCAAACTGGGTGCCGGTGTAGGTGGTGCCAACGAAGGCATTGACCCGCTCGGTGGCCTGCCAGGTGATCTTGGCATTGGCCTTGTGCTCCGGCCGCTCGGGCAGTGCCTGACCCTGATCGCCTTCCGCCTTGAGGTAGGTGTAGTTGGCGCCAAGGTTGATATTGTCGGTCAGATCGAGCTTGCCGGTCAGCTCCAGCCCCTTGGTGGTGGCTTTCTCCAGGTTGTACCAGGTGCGGTCAGTGGAGTTCGGCAACTGCTTGAAGGTGAGCATGTCGTCGATGTCGGAGTAGAAGAGGGTAGCGCTGGTTTCCCAGATCCCTTCTCCTGCGATGACACCCAGCTCGTAGTTGGTGCTGGTTTCCGGCTTGACCTTGTCGCTGCCATAGATGCGGCAGCTGCCGCCGCAGCTCTCGATGCTGTAGCCGTTGGAGTACTGGTGTGGTGCCGGAGCCTTGAAGGCTTGGCTGACCCCGCCCTTGACGGTCACCACATCGTTCATCTCATAGACCAGATAGCCGCGCGGGGTGAAGTGGCTGCCGTAGATCTCGTGGTGATCGTAACGGCCGCCCAGCGTGAAGGTCAGGCTGTCGGTCAGGCCAATTTCGTCCTGAGCGAACAGCGCCTCCTGAGAGTGACTCTCCTTGCCGCCGATATCCTTGTAGCTCACCGCATCCACCAGCTCCCGATCCAGATATTCACCACCCAGGGTCAGGTAGTGGTTGGCCAGCGCCAGGTTGGTGTAGCCCTTGAGGGTCAAGGTGTTCTCTTCCAGTTCGCGCTGCTGCGGGGCCGAGTAGCTGGTATTGAAATCATCGATCTGGGAGCTTTCATAGTTGGCCATGACGGTGGTGTCACCCCAGCTCCAGTTCCCCTTGTGGGTCAGACCAAACAGGTTGCGATCGTTTTGCTGCTGGCGGCTGTGCACCTTGTTGCCGGTTTTACGGAAGATATCGAGAGGCCGCTCATCCTGGTTGTAGAGGTAATCCAGCTCGAAGCGCTGCTGCTCATCCACCAGCCAGCTGAGGGTGGAGGCGAAGTTGCGGGTCTGTTTGGCTTCGATAAGGGGGATGCCGTCAGCAGCTTCGGTGGGGGTCCAGGCTTGACGGTCATACACCTCGCCGTTCATCCGGATCAGCAGGTTGTCGGTCAGCGGGCCGGTAAAGCCCAGGTTGGTTCTGTGCTGATCGCCGCCATCCTTGCCCTCGATGGCTTTGAAGTCGGCATCGGCCGCCCCTTGCCAGGTTTTGCCCGGCTGCTTGGTGATGATGTTGATGACACCACCGATGGCATCGGAGCCATAAAGTGCCGACATGGGGCCACGGATCACCTCGACCCGCTGGATCATGCCAAGGGGCACGGGAGTGTTGTCGAAGTTGCCGCCGCGCCACAGGGCATTGGAGGAGGAGAGGCGTTTGCCATCCACCAGTACCAGGGTGTACTTGCCGGACATGCCGCGAATACCGATATCGCTGCGGCCATTGGTGTCAGCTTCAGCCTGAATGCCCACTTCGTGGCGCAGCAGGTCGGCAAGGTCATTGACGGGCGCTGCGGCGATCTGTTCGGCCGTGATGACAGAGATAGAGGCCGGTGCCGAGCGGGTATTGTGCGCCGTGGTGGTGACGGTGATCACTTCATCGGCTTGAGGGGCGTTGCTGGCGGCGATCGCTTGCTGGGTCAGCAGGGTGACGATGGTAGTGGCCAGCAGGCTGGGAGCAATAAAACGGGAGGTTGAGGATTTCATTATTTACATCTTCCATAATATACAAATGATAAGCGTTATCATTATCAAGTTGAATTTGCTCCGATCGCAACTCTTTTTTATCGGCGAAGCTCAGTTTCGTTCGTCACCCGCTTTTGACTAAAAAGAAGTTAATGAAATTGATTCTCATTTGTATTGATCGTTTTTTCGCTCCTTGTTAGGATGCCGTTCACCCTGATATATGGTGAGTCAAATGACTCACTTTAAGTCGTGTCAGGCAGTGATTCATTCCAAGGAGTAGCACCGTCATGTGTGACCATGCACTGGAAGGAGAGTGGCCCGCCACAGCGGCCGGGCTGGATAAAGTGTGCTGTTTTGCAAGCGGTGACAGGGTATTGGTCGCCTCCGGTATCCACGACAGTTATACCGGCATCCCACCGGAGAAGCTGCTCGCCCATCTGCGTCAGTTGCGCCAGCAGGGGATGGCCAATCCCATCGCCATCGGCGCCATTCCGTTTGATACCCAATCCCCCTGGCATCTGGTGATCCCGGCGCAATCGCAGTGGGTCGCAAGGGATGCGATGTTACCCGCCCGCTGTTGTCAGCTCCATGGCGAGGTGAGTGAAGTGACCGGCTCTGCCCACTATCAGGGGGCTGTGCGGGCGGCACTGCAGCAGTTCAGTGAGGGCCAGCTTGAGAAGGTGGTGCTGTCACGCGCCATCGACGTGCGGAGCGCAGAGCAGACCTCCCCCGCACACGCCTTTGGCTCTCTGCTGGCCCAGAATCCGGGCGCCTATGTGTTCCAGATCCCGCTGCCGGATGGAGAGACCCTGCTTGGCGCCAGCCCCGAGCTGCTGGTATCGCGCAGCGAGATGGCGGTGGTGAGCAATCCACTGGCGGGCTCCCGTCCGCGCCACGCGTTTTCCGATCAACAGGCAGCCAGTGCCGAGCTGCTGGGGGCCCAGAAGGATCGCTATGAACATGCGCTGGTGGCCGATACGGTCGCTGCGGCCCTCGCTCCCTTCTGCCGCGAGCTGGATGTCCCCTTAGAGCCGCAGGTGATCGCCACTCCTACCATGTGGCACCTCTCGACCCGCATCGCCGGGCGGCTCCATGAGCCCTCTCCCGTGCTGGCTCTGGCGCTGGCGCTGCACCCGACGCCGGCGGTGTGCGGTACGCCGCTCTCGGCAGCACGTCAGGCCATCGCCCGGCTCGAGGGGTACGATCGTCGCTTCTATTGTGGCGCAGTCGGCTGGATGGATGCCGATGGCAATGGCGAGTGGGTGGTCACCATCCGCTGTGGCGTGCTGGCCGGCAAGCAGCTGCGGCTCTATGCCGGTGCCGGGGTGGTGGTGGGCTCCTCGCCGGAAGCAGAGTGGCAAGAGACCGCTGCCAAACTCGGCACCATGCTGCGGGCGTTTGGCCTCGAGAGCCGGGAGCCGGAGGTAACTGCATGAAGCCGCTGGTGCCCTTTACCCCCTGGCCCGCCGAGCTGGCGGCCCACTACCGGGCGCAAGGGTGGTGGCGCGGACAACCGCTCACCACCCTGCTCGATGACTCTGCCGAACGTTATCCCGAGCGCACGGCTCTGATCTGCGGTGAACGCACGCTCAGTTATGGCCAGTTAAAGCGTGAGGTCGATGCACTGGCGGCGCGGCTGGCCGCGCGCGGGTTGGGCCATGGCGATACCGCGCTGGTGCAGTTGCCCAACTGCGCCGAGTTCTATATCTGCTGGTTTGCCCTGATCCGCTGCGGCGTGGTGGCGGTGCATGCCCTCTACAGCCATCAGCGGCGCGAGCTGGTGGCCTTTGGCCGCCAGATTGAGCCCGCCTTGCTGGTACTCAGCCCCTCCCATCCCGGCTTTGCCGGTGCAGCGGGGAGCCTCGCGGACCTTGATGAGCTGGTATCTCCCTCCTGCCAGACACTGCTGTTCGAGCAGGCAGAAGGCTCCGATCTTCAGTCTGGATTTGCATGGTGTCAGCCTGAAACCGTGGCTCGTGCCGAGGGTTCGCCTCTGACGGCTATCGCGCCAACTCCTACCCCGGCCGATCAAGTCGCTTTTTTCCAGCTCTCCGGCGGCAGCACCGGCACCCCCAAACTGATCCCCCGTACCCACGATGACTATGGCTACAGCGTGCACCAGAGCGTAGCGGTGTGCGGTTGGGATGAGCGGGTGATCTATCTATGCGCTCTGCCAGCGCCCCACAACTTTCCCCTGAGCTCCCCCGGCGCACTCGGGGTGTTTTATGCCGGTGGCTGCGTGGTGTTGGCAAAGGATCCCTCTGCAGCAACCTGTCTGCCGCTGGTGCAGCGCCATCAGGTCAACTGGGCGGCACTGGTGCCACCGGCTCTGGCGCTCTGGCTGGAGGTGGCCAGCCACTATCCGCAGACCTCTCTGGAGTGTGTGCAGGTGGGCGGTGCGCGCCTCAGCCCAGCTCATGCCGATGCGGTAGCGAGCCGCCTTGGTTGCCGCTTGCAGCAGGTGTTTGGCATGGCCGAGGGGCTGGTCAACTACACCCGCACCGAGGATGACCAGTGGCACATCGTCAATACCCAGGGCCGCCCGATGAGCCCGGGCGACGAGGTCGAGGTGCGGGATAGCGACGGACGCCCCTTGCCCGATGGCGAGTGCGGCGAGCTCTGGACGCGTGGCCCCTACACCTTTCGCGGCTACTTCAAGGCTGATGCCCACAATCAGCGGGCTTTTGATCGGGACGGTTTCTACTGCACCGGCGATCTGGTCTGCCGCTTGCCCGGCGGCCATCTGATGGTGGTGGGGCGCAACAAGGATCAGATCAACCGGGGCGGGGAGAAGATCGACGCCCTCGAGATTGAAGAGCTGTTGCTGACCCACCCGGAAGTGCGGCAGGCGGCGCTGGTCGCCATGCCTGATCCCATGCTCGGGGAGCGCAGCTGCGCCTTTTTGATGTGCCGCGAGCCCCTCAATCTGCCTCGCTTGCGCCGTTTCCTGCGCGAGCAGGGGGTGGCCGATTACAAACTGCCCGATCGCCTGGTGCTGGTGGAGCAACTGCCCCACACCCCGGTCGGCAAGATAGACAAACAGACGCTGCGCGAGCAGCTCGCCAAGGAGTGTGCATGACCATTCAATCCCTCGCCGCCTATCCGCTGCCCACTGCTGAGGAACTGCCCAGCGGGCGGGTGAACTGGCCTTTCGAACCGGGCCGGGCTGCCTTGCTGGTCCACGATATGCAGCACTATTTCGTCGACTTCTACGGGCCGGACAATCCGCTGATCAATCAGGTTATCGACCATATCGCCACCCTGATCCGTCAGGCGCGTATTCTTGGCATGCCGGTAGTCTATACCGCCCAGCCCGCCGAGCAGAGTCAGGCCGACCGGGCGCTGCTCAACGACATGTGGGGGCCGGGGTTGACCCGAGCGCCGGAGCGCCAACCCATCGTTTCGGCGCTGGCCCCCGAG
Organism: Aeromonas sp. Y289-2; assembly: GCF_027705925.1. Lineage (NCBI taxonomy): Bacteria > Pseudomonadati > Pseudomonadota > Gammaproteobacteria > Aeromonadales > Aeromonadaceae > Aeromonas > Aeromonas sp. Y289-2. The sequence goes on along the minus strand of NZ_JAPDCH010000002.1, from coordinate 451,527 downwards.
CCGCAGGATACGGTGCTGACCAAGTGGCGCTACAGCGCTTTTTGCCGCTCACCGCTGGCCGAGCTGATGGCCGAATGGGGGCGAGATCAGCTGGTGATCTGCGGCATCTACGGCCATATCGGGGTGATGCAGACGGCGGTCGATGCCTTTATGCGCGATATCCGCCCCTTCCTGGTGGCAGATGCCATCGCCGACTTCTCCCGCGAGGATCATCTGCTGGCGCTCTCCTATGTCAGCCGCAATGCCGGTCGGGTGATTACCGTGGCCGAGGTGATGGCGGCCAGCAAACGCCCCCTGACTCGGGAGTCGCTGCGTGCTGAGGTGTTGGCGCGGCTGCCCGCCGAGATGCAGCATGAGCAGCCCACCGAGGATGACAACCTGCTCGACTACGGTCTCGACTCGCTGGCGGTGATGGGGCTGGTGGAAGAGTGGCGTCAGCAGGGGCTGGTGGTGGAGCTGGCCGAGCTGGCCCGCACGCCGACCCTGGCCCATTGGTGGGCGCTCCTCTCCCGTCAGCTGAATGTCAGTCAGGACACGGCTTATCAGGTCAACGAAGAGCACGTCAGCGAACCGGAGTGCACCCCATGAGCGAGTGGCAAGGCAGAACCGTCTGGGTAACCGGTGCAGCGCAGGGAATTGGCCATGCGGTTGCGCGTACCTTTGCCGAGGCGGGGGCCAGCGTGGTGGCGTTCGATCTGCAACTGGCCGAGGCGCTGCCCGGCAACGTGAAGGGAGTGGTGATCGATGTCAGCGACAGCGAGGCCGTGACCCGCTGCTGCGAACAGCTGCTGGACGAGGGGCTGGGGCCCGATGTGCTGGTCAATGTCGCTGGCGTACTGGCGACCGGCAGGCTCGATGAGGTGGATGACGCCCTCTTGCAGCGCACCTTCGCCATCAACACCTTCGCCCCCTTCTACCTGATGCGGGCCCTGACTCCCTGGTTCCAGGGGCGGCGCAGGGGCGCCATCGTCAATGTCTCCTCCAATGCCGGTCGGGTACCGCGAGTGGGGATGGGCATCTATGGTGCCTCCAAGGCGGCGCTGACCAGCCTCACCCAAACGGCAGGGCTGGAACTCGCGCCCTATGGGGTGCGCTGCAATCTGGTGTCGCCGGGCTCGACCCGGACCCCGATGCTGTACGGCATTTGGCAGGAGGGGGAGGCGGCGCAGCAGGAAGGAGAGCTGCGTACCATCGCGGGCCTGCCCGGGCAGTTCAAGCTGGGGATCCCCCTTGGCAAATTGGGAACACCCGACGAGGTGGCTGCCTGCGTGCTGTTTCTCGCCTCCGATGCCGCCAGCCATATCACCTTGCAGGATCTGGTGGTCGATGGCGGTGCCACCCTGGGGGTCTGATCTTCGCCCTGCCGGTGTGGAGGGTACGACTCTCTCTTTATGGAGGAGGCCTGGCCTCCTCGCTTTTCAGCCATGCGGGCAGGGGCAAGTCACTGCCCGCTCGATGTTTGCGCAAGGACATTCCCATGGAACAGACAATGGCGATGCGCGCCACCCACCAGCGTGGTGAGCAGCCGCGCTGGCCACTTACCACCGCTCAGGCGGGCATCTGGTTTGCCCAGCAAAAATACCCGCAGAGCCCCGCCTGCAATACCGGCGAGTACTGGCTGCTGGAGGGGGCGCTGGCTCCCCATCACTTCACCCGTGCGGTGCGCCAGACCATCGACGAGATCCCCGGTCTGCACTGCGCTTTTGTGGCCACTGCCGATGGCCCGCAGATGGTGGCCAACCCCGCCTGCTGGCAACTGACCGAGCGGGATCTGCGCAGCGAAGCCGATCCACTCGCGGCCGCGCAGGCCGAGATGCGTGCGCAGCTGGCCGTTCCCTTCAATCTGGCCGGGGGGCCGCTGTTTGCCACTACCCTCTATCGCCTTGGTGAGGAGCGGTGGGCCTGGTTTATTGCCGTGCACCATATCGCCATCGACGGCTTTGGCCTGAGCCTGCTCTGCCAGCGGGTGGCGAGCTGGTATGAGGCGCTTTGCGCCGGTGAGCTGCCAGCCCCCTGCCGCCATGCATCCCAGCAGGAGTTGCTGGCTGAAGAGGCGGCCTATCAGGATTCGCCGCGTGCCGCGCGGGATCGCGATTTCTTCGTGCAGCAGCTGGCCGGGGTGGAGAACCCGGCATCGTTCTCCCGCCGTCCAGCGCAAGGGCCGGGCTCCACATATCGTCTTGAGCAGCGGCTTGCTGGCCGCCAGTGGCAGGCATTGGTGGCACGGGCGAGTCGTTCGGCCTGTCACCCCTACAGCCTGCTGCTGGCGGCGGTGGCCAGCTATGTGCAGCGGATGAGCGGCGCTGGCGAGGTGGTGCTGGGTATTCCGCTGATGGGGCGGCTGGGCTCAGCGGCGGCCGATACCCCCTGCATGAAGGTCAATGTGGTGCCCCTGCGTATCGAGCTGAGCGGCAACAGCCGGGTAGGGGCGTTGCTGGCACAGGTCGAGCGGCAATTTGCCGCCCTGCGCCGTCATCAGGGCTGCCGTCAGGAGTGGTTGCAACAGCGTCAGCCGGGCCAGCCGCTGTTTGGCCCTCAGGTCAATTTGATGCCCTTTGCCCGCACCCTCAGCGTTGGTGAAGGGCACAACCAGGTTCGTGGCGAGGTGCAGGTGCTGGCGGCGGGGCCGGTGGAGGAGTGCGCCTTCTACTTTGCCGAGGAGGCAGGCGCTATGACCCTGACCCTCGAAGCACATCAGGGACGCTTCAGCCAACAGGAGAGTGAACGTCATCTGGCCCGGCTGCTGGCCTATCTGGCCGCCTGGAGTGAGGCGGATGACGAGGTGGAGGCAGTGCGTTTGCCGCTGTTGCTGCCTTGCGAGCAGGCTGAGCTGGTACGCTGGAACCAGACCGACTATCCGTTGCCGACTACCACTCTGAGCGCACTGCTGGCCGAGGGGCTGGCGGCGGCAGATCAGAGCGCCATCGCGCTGGAGTGTGGCGCCGAGCGCTGGAGTGTGGCCGAGCTGCGCCAGCGAACCCGCCAGCTGGCCAGCTATCTGGCGGGGAGGGGCGTGGGCCCCGGTTGCCGGGTGGCTGTGGTGATCCCGCGTTCTCCCGAGCTTATTCTCGCCCAGCAGGCCATCATGGCGGTGGGGGCCGTCTATGTACCCGTGGATCCGGACTATCCGGCGGAGCGGATCGGCTACATTCTCGCCAGCAGCGATCCCGCGCTGGTGTTGACCAGTCGTACGCTTCAGATGCTGCCCGACGTGGCCGCGCCACTTGTCTGCCTCGATGCCCCCGGTGTGGCAGAGCAGCTGGCGACGATAGACGTGGCGGCGATAACACCTTGTGAGCTGCCAGCCCCCAAACCGGAAGATGCGGCCTACATCATCTACACCTCCGGTTCGACCGGTCGGCCCAAAGGGGTAGTGGTGAGCCATGGCGCCATCGTCAACCGGCTGCTCTGGATGCAGCACATGTATCCCATCGGCCCGGCGGATCGGGTGCTGCAAAAGACCCCGGCCGGTTTCGATGTCTCCATCTGGGAGTTCTTCTGGCCCTTTATGACAGGTGCGCGACTGGTGCTCGCCAAACCGGGTGGCCACAAGGATCCCGCCTACCTTGCCGAGCTGATTGAGCAGGCCGGGATCACCACCTTGCACTTTGTCCCCTCCATGTTGCAGATCTTCGTCGCACAAGCCGAGCCTGCGCGTTGCCGCGCCCTGCGCCAGGTCTTCTGCTCCGGCGAGGCGCTGCCCGCGGATCTGGTGCAGCGCTGGTATGGGACATTCTCAGCTCCCCTGCACAACCTCTATGGCCCGACCGAGGCGGCGGTGGATGTCACCTGGTATCCCTGCCGGGCAGACGAGGCGGTGACCAGCGTGCCCATCGGCTATCCGGTCTGGAATACCAGCATCCACATTCTCGACCCCTGGTTGCAGCCGGTGCCCCCCGGTGTGGCGGGGGAGCTCTGGATCGGCGGCGTGCAGGTGGCGGAGGGCTACTTTGGCCAGCCCGAGCTCACCGCCGAGCGCTTTATTGCCAACCCCTTCGGAGCGGGACGGCTCTATCGCAGCGGCGATCTGGCCGCTTGGCGCGAGGATGGCGCCATCGAGTATCTGGGGCGCCTCGATTTTCAGGTGAAGATCCGTGGCCAGCGCATCGAACTGGAGGAGATCGAACAGGTGCTGCTGCGCCATCCCCGGGTGGCGCAGGCGGTGGTGCTGGCCCCCGAATTTGCCCCCGGCGATCGTCGTCTGGTGGCCTATGTGGTGGCCGCAGATAGCAGAGATCTGACGCTGGCCGAGCTTACACCTGCCCTTGGCGCTGCCTTGCCTGACTACATGGTGCCGGGGCTCCTGGTAAACCTGGCCGAACTGCCGCTTACCCCCAATGGCAAGCTTGATCGCAAGGGATTGCCGCTGCCCGATATGGCATCGGCAGTGGGTCAGTCGCTGCCGAAAACCCTGCTGGAGGAGCGGCTCTGTCGCCTCTTCGCCGAGATACTGGGGCTGACGCGGGTCGGCGCCGACGATAACTTCTTTGCCCTTGGCGGCCACTCCCTGCTGGCGGCGCAGTTGGTGGTGCGCATTGAAGAGTCGACCGGACAGACTCTCACCTTGGCCAGTCTGTTCGAAGCGCCGAGCCCAGCCCAGCTGGCGCGCCGTCTTGGCGGCGAACGGGAGGCCATGCCCATGCTGTTGCCCCTGCGAGCGTCCGGTGCGCAGTCGGGCGCATCAGGCCCCACTCTCTTTTGTGTCCACCCCGCAGGGGGGCTCGGCTGGTGTTATGCGCCACTGGTGCCCCATCTGCCGACCGACATGGCCGTCTATGCCCTGCAGGCGCGGGCGCTCTGTCAGCCGGATGCGCCACTGCCCGCCAGTTTCGACGAGCTGGCGCTCGATTATGTGACCGAGCTACGTCGTCAACAGAGCGAGGGGCCCTACTGGCTGCTCGGCTGGTCGCTCGGGGGCATGCTGGTGCACCGGATGGCCGCCATGCTGCAAGAGCAGGGACAAGAGGTGGCCATGGTGCTGCTGCTCGATGCCTACCCCTGTCAGCAGTGGCAGACCCAGCCGTTGCCCGACGAGCAGCGGATGCTCGATGCGCTGCTGCGGATGGGGGGGATTGCGGTTGCGGACGAGGCGCTGGATTCCCTCACCCGTGACGCGGTGGTGGCCCGACTGGGGGCAGAGGGGAGTGCGTTGGCCATGCTCGACGAGCAGGTGGTGAGCGCCATGATTGAGCTGGTTGGCCACAACAACCGGCTGATCCGTGAGCCAGTCGACTACTGCTACCACGGGGAGGTGATCTTTATCGAAGCGTCAGCCTCCCGCCAGCCCTGGCTGGATGGACGTGGCTGGGAGCCACTGACAAAAGGGGACATCCGCTATGAGCGCTTCCCCTGCCTGCATCAGGAGATGGTGCATCCCGACTGGCTGGCAAAGATCGGCGCTTTTATTTGTGAGCGGGTCGATGGGGTCGGGCAACAACCGCACATCCGGCAGGAGGGTGACGCATGACCTCGGTTGCCGCCATCCGGGAAGCCTTGCAGGCGGGCAAGCTGGTGGGGCTGGGAGAGCCGCATTGGCACCCGGATTTTATCCGGCGCCAGCACGCCTGGCTCTGCGATCCTGCGCTCTGGGGAGTCATGAACGATCTGGTGCTGGAGTGCGGCAACCGCCGCCATCAAGGCTTGCTCGATGCCTGGTTGGCGGGGGAGGATAGCTGGCAGGGTGAGCCGCTGACGCTGGCACGGCTCTATCCGGTCTGGCTCGACTCCTGCGCCTTTCCCGCCTGGATGGCCCCCGAGTTTCCGGCTCTCTTTTCCGCTCTGCGCCAGAGCAATCTGGCGCGCCCTAAACATATGCGGCTGCGGGTGCATCTCTGCGAGCCCTTATTCGAGTGGCAGGAGATGAGCCCGGAGCGATGGCAGCAGCACAACAGGGGGCGGGATCAGGCGCTGGCCGACTATCTTCTTGCACTTCCCCCCCACGGAGTGGTGGTGCTGGCGGGGGCGCGTCATCTGCTCAAAGCCGCAGGGGATCCCCACTTTGCGCAGCCGACGCTGGGCCAGTTGCTGGAGGCCGCACGGCCGGGTTGGCTGCAGGTGCTTCACCCTTGGCCAATGGCTGCTGGAAAGGGAGATGAGGAAGAGGAGCGAGTGTGCGAGCTGGCCGGGATCGCGACTGCCGACCTCTATCCCCACTGGCCGGCGCATCCGCCGCTGGAGACCCTCATCGATCGGTTGGTGCGCGTGGCTGACCGGGGACGGGAGATGCGAATTTGCCCCACCTTGCTCGCCGAGCCCTGGCGCAGTCGCTTGTTGAGTCGCGCTCACTTGCTGCCAGTTGGCATGGCCCGCCAGCTGCAACAGTGGCTGGCGTAACTGCTGGTTGGTGTAACCGCTGACTTGAGTAACAGAAGGGGGAGCAAGGCTCCCCTTTTCAATATTTGGCATCCTGTCTTCAGCGCTGCAAAGTTGCACCATTTACGGCATACCTTGCCACTCATCGCCGAAAATTCAGCTCCTTCGCTACTTTAAAGAAGTTTCTACTGGTCTTACCTGAGTAAATCTCTTTGCTTTTTATTTAACAAGGTATTTACATCTAGGTGTCACCAGCATCGGTGACGCTCACAACGGCAAGGAGCCAGTTATGACCCATGTCGACATCCCTTTCCTTCGTTACCTCGATGCGGAAGGGTGCCCGGTCGCCACCTTACCGACCTGGCTGGACAAGGCGATACTGCACACTTTCTACCGCAATATGGTGATGGTGCGCAGCTATGACAAAAAAGCGATTGCGCTGCAACGAACCGGCAAACTCGGTACTTTTCCCTCCCATCTCGGCGCAGAAGCCGTGGGGATTGGCATTGGTCTGGCCATGCAGCCGCAGGATGTCTACGTCCCCTACTATCGGGACATGCCCACCCTCTATGTGCGGGGCGTACCGATGGAGAAAAACCTGCAATATTGGGGCGGGGACGAGCGGGGCAGTTATTTTCTTAAACCCGATGGGAATCCCTCTGAAGATCTCCCCATCTGCGTCCCCATCGCCACCCAGATCACCCACGCCTGCGGTATTGCCTCGGCCTTCAAACTGCGTAATCAACCGCGGGTTGCCGTAGTCACTATCGGCGACGGCGGCACCTCCAAGGGGGATTTTCTGGAGGGGCTCAACTGCGCCGGGGTATGGCACCTGCCCATGGTCATCATCGTCAACAACAACCAGTGGGCCATCTCGGTGCCACGCAAGCTGCAATCGAGCGCTCCTACGCTGGCCCAGAAGGGGATTGGCGCAGGGGTGCGCAGCCTGCAGGTGGATGGCAACGATGTGGTGGCGGTCTACGATGCCGCCCGCAGTGCCGTCGAACGGGCACGCAGCGGCAAGGGGCCGACTTTGATCGAGGCGGTCAGTTATCGTCTCGGCGATCACACCACGGCCGACGATGCCACTCGCTATCGCGACGGGGCCGAGGTCGAGGCCGCCTGGGCCAAGGAGCCGGTCAAGCGGCTGCGCCAGTTTATGCATAGCAAAGGGTGGTGGGATGAAGAGCAGGAGCAGAGCCTGCTGGCGGAGGCTACCCGAGAGGTAGAGCAGGCGGTTGCCCGTTATGAGGCGATGGCGCCCCAGCCGCCGGAGGCGATGCTCGATTATCACTACGCCAGCCTGCCCGCCGAACTCTTGCCCCAGCGCGAGCGAGTGATTGCCAAGGGGATGAAGCAGGAGGTGGGCCATGAGTGAGATCAGTTTGCTGGAAGCGGTCAACATGGCCCTTCACTACGAGATGGAGCACGACCCGGATGTGGTGGTGCTGGGCGAGGATGTGGGGGTCAACGGCGGGGTGTTTCGCGCCACCGTGGGCCTGCGCGACAAGTTCGGTTTCAAGCGGGTGATCGACACGCCGCTGGCCGAGGGATTGATCGCCGGGGTGGCGGTCGGCATGGCGACCCAGGGGCTCAAGCCGGTGGCTGAGTTCCAGTTTCAGGGTTTCATCTTCCCCGGGATGGAGCAGATCATCTGTCAGGCGGCGCGGATGCGAAACCGCACCCGTGGCCGCCTCTCCTGTCCTCTCGTCTATCGCTCCCCGTATGGTGCTGGCATTCACTCGCCTGAACATCACAGCGAGAGTGTCGAGGCGCTGTTTGCCCATATTCCGGGGCTGCGGGTGGTTATCCCCTCCAGCCCGAGACGAGCCTATGGCCTGCTGCTCTCGGCCATCCGCGATCCGGATCCCGTGATGTTTTTCGAACCGGATCGCATCTATCGCTCGATGAAATCCGAGGTGGTGGATGACGGTGTCGGCTTGCCGCTGGATGTCTGCTTCACCCTGCGCCCGGGCCGGGATATCACGATAGTGGCTTGGGGGGCCTGCATTCAGGAGGTGATGCGGGCGGCGAACCTGCTGGCCGAGCAGGATATCCAGTGCGAGGTGCTGGATCTGGCCACCATCAAGCCGTTGGATATGGAGACCATCCTCACCTCGGTACGCAAGACCGGCCGGTTGCTGGTGGTGCATGAGGCGTGTGGCAGCTTCGGGGTCGGGGCCGAAATTGTGGCGCGGGTGACCGAGCAGGCGCTTCCCAGCCTCAAGGCGCCGCCCAAGCGGCTGACCGGCGTGGATGCCGCCGTCCCCTACTATCGCAACGAAGCGTATTACCTCATCACCGAGCAGGATATCGCCGATGCCGCTCACCAGCTGATGGAGAACCAGTGGCTATGAAATTTTTCAAATTACCGGATCTGGGTGAAGGGTTGGCCGAAGCCGAGATCGTCGAGTGGAAGGTGAGTGCCGGTGATACCGTTGCGGTCGATCAGGTGCTCTTGTCGGTGGAAACGGCCAAGGCGCTGGTGGACGTACCCTCTCCGGTGGCCGGGGTGATTGCCCGTCTCTGCGGCGCCGAGGGAGATATCCTCCATATCGGTGCGCCGCTGGTGGAGTTCGAGGGGGGCGAAGATGATGGAACTGTGGTGGGCAAGGTGAGCGCCCATCAGCAGCATATCGAGGATCACTTCGTGGTAGGGGCCATTGCCCCGGGGGGATCGCTGGTGCAAGCCATGCCTGCGGTGCGACTGTTGGCACAAAAACTGGGTCTGGATATCGACCGGATCAAGGGAAGTGGCAGCGGCGGCATGGTGACCGAGCTGGATGTGCAGCAGGCATTCGAGGCCCAGCAGAGCAGTGGCAACGAATTCCTCAAAGGGTCGCGCAGGGCCATGGCCAAGGCGATGGAGCTCTCTCATCAGACTGTGGTGCCGGTCAGCATCACCGACGAGGTGGATTTGCGTCATTGGCGCCCTGATGAAGATGTGACGGTGCGCCTTATCAAGGCCATTGGCGTGGCGTGCCGCGCCGAGCCCTCGATGAACGCCTGGTTTGATGGTGAAACCCTGTCACGGCGGCTGTTCGAAGAGGTCAATGTAGCCATCGCGGTGGATTCAAAGCATGGCCTTTATGTGCCGGTGATGGAGAACGTGGCCGAGCGGGAGGGGGCAGATATCCGGCAGGGGCTGGATCGGATGATCGCCGATGTGAAGGCGCGCGCCGTGCCCCGCGAGATGTTGCAGGGGGCGACCATTACGCTCACCAACTTCGGCGCCATCGCAGGCCGCTATGCCAGCCCCATCGTCACGCCGCCGCAGGTAGCCATCATAGGGGCAGGCAAATTGTTCGAAAAAGTGGTTTTCATCCATGGTGAAGCGCGTCCCGTCAGGGCATTGCCGCTGTCGATGACATTTGACCACAGAGCCTGCACCGGCGGCGAGGCGGCTCGTTTTCTCAGAGCGCTGGTCGAAGCGTTGGAAGCGGCCACCTTATAACGGTTTGTGCCCTGCCGTTGGCAGAGCACAAATTTGTTTGCGTAATCTACAAAGCCACGTATAATCCAAACCAGCTTGAAAGGGCGATAGTTATGTCAATGAATACGATGTTTCACATCTTGTCCTGTTGTTCATAAGTTAATCCCGTTTTTTGAGCTTTACCCGCTGAAAAGCATAAGTAATTATTTTGAATACAGGTTTAAAAGATATGTCTAACATGATCACCGGTACCGTTAAGTTTTTCAACGAAACCAAAGGTTTTGGCTTCATCCAGCAAGAAAACGGCCCGGACGTTTTCGTTCACTTCAGCGCCATTCAAGGTAACGGTTTCCGTACCCTGGCTGAAGGTCAGCGCGTACAGTTCTCTGTGACCCAAGGTCAGAAAGGCCCGCAGGCTGAGAACGTAACCGCTCTGTAATTCTTACAGAATTTAAGAAAGCCGTGGTACCTCTGGTGCCACGGCTTTTTGTTTATATGGCTTCTGCTACTGACTCCCATGTGCTGAATCATGCTGCTATCGCTCCTGCTTGCTGCCACCTTGACTCCGTCGTCCGATGCGCCGGTACCGGTTCAATCCGCGATGGAAGCGCAGGTGATCTGCCAGCAGTTTGTCCAGGTCCGAATAGGTGATGCGCTGCAATCCGATGAGGTAAATGCGCGACTGGTGCCTGAAAGGGAGGGGGAGTGGCTGGTGGATGGCAAAGTAAAAGGACCCGAAGGTCCTTTTCTGTTTGCCTGTCATCTTCACCAAGGGGAGCGCTGGGAGCTACTCAACTTTTCGCTCTGGGCACCACAGCCGGTCAAAGCGGTTTGAGTGCGACCAACAGATGTTGCAGGTGTTCAACCATGGTCATGCCAAACGGGGTGAGATAGCCGCCATCTTCTGCGCTGATGAGCCCCTGTTGATGCAGACGGGCTGCCGCCTGGCACAACTCTTCAGACATATCGCTGCGTAATTTAATCCCCAGACTCATGTTGGCCGGATCAAAGCATGCCAGTATTTTCAAATCGTTCACGAATTCGTTAGAAACCTGGTCGATCCCAATCATGGATTTACTCCTTACGCTAAAGATGTATGCAAACTAGCATCCCCGGATCCACTTTAGTGGGCGCTGGCTCAAATTATTGATCTTTGACTGGATGCTGCGTTTCAAATGCTGTTTTTTTCGGCGTAATCAGATGGTTGGCTGACAGCTTCGCCAAGGGCCGAGCCGGACCAAACGTGGTAGGATAGGGCACTTCTTTATATCGGACGGTCTATTGGTGGCTGTTCGCCCTGTTCAAGGTATCGCTCATGGTCAAGATCACTCTGGTATCCCTGCTGCATTCACTTTGTACCCGCTTTCCGGTTTACCCCGCTGCTTCGTTGACGTCCCTGTTGGATGCCCATCAGGGCGAGGTATGGTTGCCTGCACGCAAGGGGGCCGACATTGCACTGTTGCGCAAGCATGCCAATGGGGCTCATGAGCTGGCGTCACTCGATGCGGGCTGGTGTGATTTTGCCGTCAGCGACAGCGGTGATACACCCGAGCTGGATGCACTGGCCAACTACGACAGCGAGATGATGGATAACCTGCTGATGTACTGGCACACCGCCGCCAAGATCAACAGCCCGATCACCGATAACCTGTTCGAGTTGCGCCGCGAAGTGGTGAATGAGGCCCACGGCGCCAAACTCGCTGCCGCCTGGGAGCAGCAGCAACAGCTGCGTTTTGAGCAGCTGATGGCGATGGCGGCCAATGGCCGGGATCTGCTCTGCTTTGTCGAGGTGGAGTCCGCCTACTGGCTGCGGCAAAAGCTAAGCGAGCAGCCTGATGTGGAGCTGATCACCCCTGCGCTGTAAAAGGGGCAATATGATGGCTGGCGGTCTCGCTATCGAGGAGGCTGCTCTATCCTTATTTGCGTCATTGTCCTCCCCATCCGGTGCCAAGGGGCTGCAAGCTGGACAAGCTGACGACAAGATGTGAACATGGCGCCCTTTATCGAGAGAGAGACTTGGCCAATGAGCTATGAACTGAGCGACACCGAGCGCAATGCCGCGCTGCAACTGAACGCTGATTACCGTTACGATCACTTCATCAGCAAGCTGGTCGAGCATGAAGAGCTGTTCGTCCTGACTGACGAGCATGGCGTCATGATGCTGACCACCGACGATGAAGATTGCATCCCGGTATGGCCGCACCCGGAGTACGCCAAGGCGTGGGCCGAAGGTGAGTGGGCCGATTGCAAGCCGCAGTCCATCACCCTGAAGGTGTGGCTGGAGCGCTGGGTTGACGGTATGGAGCAGGACGAGCTGTGTGTTGCCGTGTTCCCGACCCCGGATCAGGAAGGCATCGTACTGGAGCCGGCTGACGTGGCTGACGCCATTGCCGAGAAGCAGGCAAAACGCGGCTGATCACCGCTCGATTCGCAACACAGGTTGCAACAAAGACCCCGCTATCTGGCGGGGTCTTTGTTTTAGGTCTGTTTGCCAAACGAGTTGTGGCTATCAGGGCTGGCGATAGGTGGTGTCGATGATGGGCTCGGCTGGGAAGGTCTTGCCGCTCTTGATGGCTGCCCTGGTCTCGGATTTTAGCTCTTCATCGAGCCACAGCAGACCGCCATAGCTGTAACCGCTGTTGTCGCCACCGAGGGACCAGTAGAGCTGCTCGCTCTTGGGGGTGGCAGGTACTTTTGGCAGTTTGATCCAGCGCCAGGCTCCTTCCCGGGTGTAGGGCACCTGATAGGCGGGGACGAAGCTCGCCAGCTCATAGAGCCGCTGCTGGATCTGCCGTGACAGGGCCGCCTTTTTGGCAAAGTCGAACTCCTTGTCATACTGCTCCACCAGCGCTGTGATGGCGTCGTCATCGATGTTCATGATGTTGTTGGTCTGGGGTTTGTTGGCGTTGACCTTGTGGAAGAACTCCCAATAGGCGGGATAGCGGCTACCCGCCCAGGCCATCCAGGCGCTCTGGTGCTTTTTCTCCAGCATCGATTTAAAACCGGCCGAGGCATCCATCAGGTTTAGCTCCAGATTAAGCCCCGCCTTCTTGGCCTCTTCCCGCAACAGCGTGAGCCGCTGGGCGTGCTCTGCGGTGGTGTAGGTGATAGCGAGCGTCAGTGACTGCCCCTTGTCGTTTTGCAAAATCCCCTGTGGCCCCACTTTGTTAAAGCCTGCCTTGGCAAAGTATTCCCGTGCCAGTTTGGGATCGAACGGACGGGCCTTGATCTCGCTGTTGGTAAACTCACCCTGACCTGAGCCATAACTGTTGAGTCGCTGGTAATCCCCCCGCAGCAGGGTGGTGAGCATCTTGTCGAGGTTGAGGGCATGCTGGATCCCGAGCCGCACATCGAGATTATTCAGCAGCGGATCGGCGGTGTTGAGATAGAGCCCCATTGGCGATTGCGGGGTCTGGTTGTAGAACCAGGTGCGCGCGATATACCCCTTCTCGAACTCGGCGGTGTTGGTCTTGTCGTGCCACCAGTTGGGCATCACCAGCGGGAAGGTGTCGAGATCGCCGCGCAGGAAGTGCTGCCAGGCGATGTTCAGATCCCTGAGCACCTTGATCTCGATCCGCGCAGGATTGAAGCGATGCTGGAAGTAGCGCTCGTCATCCCCCCACCAGGTTTCAATCCGCTTGAAGGTGACCGATTTACCCTTTTTCACCTGATCGATCTGATAGGGGCCGGTGACTGGCAACACCTTCCAGTTGTACTCCTTGACCCAGTTGGCGGTGAGCGTGATGGCGTGGCTCGGCTCCGGGCTGATGGGCAGTGACTCGAGCAAATCCTGGCGGCTCTTTTCGGTACCGCTGGTGATGGCCAGGGTGTGATCATCAAACTTGGTGATATCGGCTATCTGGGTGCTGTAGTAGTTGTTGTTCCAGGGATCGTTGATCTCCTTGCTGCGCATCATCTTGAGGGTAAAGAGCCAGTCATCGGCGGTGACCGGTTGGCCATCTGACCAGCGCGCTTTGGGATTGATGCGAAAATAGAGGGTCTTGTTGTCGGCGCCGAAGGCCCACTCGTTTGCCAGCATCGGCATGGGGTTGCCGGTGACGGGATGAGTGCTCAGCAGTGGCAGGTTGGTTTCCCGCACGTAACCGGCAAAGCCGCCGTTGGAGTCGGGGCCATATTTGCGCAGGGTCAGGGGGAAGCTGGTCATAAAGGTGCGAAAGGTGCCGCCGCGTTTGGCGGCCGGATCGGCATAGAGAGGATCCTGGTTGTTGCTCTCCCACTTCAAGTCGGCAGGCAGCGTGGCACTCCAGCCAAACGGGCTCGAGCACAGGGTCAGGGTGATGGCGGTGGCGCGAATGATAGGGGGGAGGCGGCGCTCCCCGGCGGTGATGGTCGATGGCATGTCCTTGCTCTCCTGAAGTCTGCTTCCTGCAGATCACACACTGGTGATGTCAGTCCCGATGGGGACTGGCTCATCATGAAAATTTTATCCTGTCAGGTCAATGAAATAGCGTGAATTAGCGGGTGGCCTAGGCCGCAACGCAGTGCAGGGTGATCCCCTTGGCCGCGATGGCGGCCCGCATGGGGGCGGGCAGGGCATCGTCGGTAACCAGCACGTTGATCTGACCCGGGGCGCCAAGCTGGCTCGGGTGGATGGCGCCAAATTTGCTGCTGTCGGTGATCACCACATTGGTCATCCCCTTGGCCAGCACGCTGTTGACCACATCGGCCCGCATCATGTCGCGGCCGGTGAAACCCATCTCGGGATGAAAACCGTCGACCCCGATAAAGGCCTTGGAGAAGTGCACCTGCTCGATGCAGAGGCGCGTGAGCGGCCCTACCACGCTCTCGCTCTGATGCTGGAACAGCCCGCCGAGCAGCACCACCTGAGCCGGGGTGTCTTTGAGCAGATGGGCGATATAGCTGCTGATGGTGATGATGGTGACCCGTTTGTGCAGGGCCAGATGGCGCGCCAGCATGGCGTTGGCGCTGCCCCCCTCGATAAAGACCGTCTCGCCATCTTCCACCAGCTGGGCGGCCCGCTCGGCGAGGCGCTCCTTGAGCAGGTAATTGATGTTCATCCGGGCATCCGGGTCATCGGTCTCCAGCGCCATGGCCGAGCCGTGTACCCGTCTGAGCAGTCCCTGCTTCTCCAACGCGGTGAGGTCGTTGCGCACCGTCACCTCAGACACGCCGGTATGTCGGGAGAGTTCACTCACGCTCATCTTGCGAGCCTGATGGACCAGAGTGAGGATCAGTTGGTGGCGTGGATTCATGGTGCGCTCACATGCAAGGTGTTGGATAGCGGCAAGCCACCCGTGGGGTGGCTTGCCAATCATATGACGTCACAGGCGCCATGGGGTGCGCCCCGTCAGAGACTGTGCTCGGTGCGGGCGATGATATCATCTTGCGCATAAGGGGATAAGGCGGTGAAGAAGGCCGAATAGCCCGCTACCCGTACCACCAGATCCCGGTATTGATCCGGATTGGCTTTGGCCGCCAGCAGGGTCTCGCGCGAGACGATGTTGTACTGCACGTGCCACCCCTTGTGCACCTCGAAGAAGGTGCGCAGTAGGCTCATCAGTTTGGCCTTGTCCCGCTCGTTCTCAAGGCTCGCCGGGCTCAGCTTCTGGTTGAGCAGCACCCCGCCGAGGATGGCCGCCGTGGGCAGCTTGCCGATGGAGTTGAACACCGCCGTCGGGCCGAGACGATCCGAACCCGAGGAGGGGCTGGCCCCTTCCGCCAGCGGCGTGCGGGCATGGCGACCATCCGGGGTGGCCATGGTGGCGGCACCGAAGGGCACGTTGGCGGAGATGGAGGAGGTGCCCGCATAGTAGGTACCGCCGATGGGGCCGCGGCCGAAACGGGTGTTGTGCAGCCCCTTGAGCTCGTCGATGTAGCTCTGGTAAGCCTGCACCAGCAGCAGGTCAACCTCGTCCAGATCGTTGCCATATTTGGGGGCGGCGTTGGTGAGGCGCTGGCGCAGCTGCTCCCCCGCCAGTCCGGTAAAATCTTGCTCGAGTGCTTCGGCCAGCTCTTGCTGATCCACAATCCCCTGCTCGAACACCAGTTTCTTCAGGGCTGCCAGACTGTTGCCGAGGTTGGCAATTCCCACCTGCAGACCGGAGACCCAGTCATAGACGGCGCCCCCCTCCTTGATGGTTTTGCCGCGCTCGATGCAGTCATCTACCAGGGTGCTGCAGAGGATATCGTGGGCTTGAGCCTCCAGCACGCTGTCGACTACGCAGTCGATCTCGATGGATTTACGGGTGAAGTAGCGCACCTGCTCATCCCAGCGGGCCATCACCTCGTCAAAGTTGCCAAAGCTCCCGTCTCGCAGCGACTGGGGCTGGGGCAGGAATACCTTGCCGGTGGTGGCATCGCGGCCGCCGTCAAGGGAGGCCAGCAGGATGCGGGCGAAGTTGATAAAGCTCATGCCGGTGCAGCGATAGCCCCACTTGCCGGGCACGGCGGTCTCGATGCAACCGATGGCGGCGTAGTGGTGGGCATCCTCCACGCTTACTCCGAGCTTGATGAACTCGGGGATCACCACTTCGTCGTTGTTGAAGGCGGGCATGCCGAAGCCGCAGCGGATCACCTGAATGCAGGCGTCGAGGAAATCCTCGCTCATCCCGGCATGGTAGCGCACCGAGAGGTTGGGTTGGGTGGATCTCAGCTGGCCGCAGGACTCCAGAATCGCGTAGGAGAGGCCATTGACCGCGTCATGGGCTGCACCATCCCGCCAGTTCTGGCCGCCGATGGTGACGTTCTGATAGAGCGGGCTGCCGGCGGAGGCTTTGGAGTGGGTGCTGGAGCGGATCTTGTTCACCTCCAGCAACTTGAGCCAGCACCCTTGCAGCAGTTCGATGGCGCGCGTCCGAGGCAGGGATTCCGACAATTCCACCTCGCGGCGATACCAGGGGTAGAGGTACTGATCCATCCGGCCGAACGACACCGAGTGACCGTTGGATTCGATCTGCAGGATGAGCTGGATAAAGTAGCAGAGCTGCAGCGCCTGCCAGAAGGTCTCGGGGGGCTGGTGGGCGATGTGGGCGCAGTTGAGCGCGATGGTCTCAAGCTCGTTTCGGCGCTCGGGGCGAGATTCTTGTGCTGCCATATCATGGGCAAGTGCGGCATAGCGCGAGATGTGAGCGCTGACCGCATCCAGAGTGATGGCGACGGCGTGCAGGAACTGCTCGCGCTGCAGATCGGCCCAATCCGCCAAATCCAGCCGACTGCGCCGCTCGGCCACCTTGGCCTTGAAGCCATCGAGCCCCAGCGTGAGCAGTTCCTCATAGTTGACCGCGAGGTGGGCATCCCCCGAGGTCATGTTGCCCTCGGCCTTGATGATGCCGCTCTCCAGCAGCGCTTTCTGCTCGTCGGTAAAGAGGCCGAAGCAGCGATCCTGCACCGTCTGGCCGCGCCAGAAGGGGGTGAGGGTGTGGATGATCGCCTTGTCGGTTTCGCTGACCGCAAAACCGGCGCCGGGACGGTCTGCCAGCTCGTCGATCTCCTTCTCAATCCAGCTCACCGTGTATTCAGGAAACAGCGGCGCCGCCCGTACCTGACTGGCCTGATTGCCGACGATAAGCTCGTCGTGCTTGATCCAGATGGTGCGCTCCTTGAGGTGATGGGCCAACGCCAGAGCGCGGCGCACCGGCAGCGGCCGGGCGAGGTGAGCCTGATAAGCTTCGGTGTAGTGGCGGGCACGCTCGGTGCAGACCGGCGGCTGAACGATGTGGATCAGGCTCTCTTTGTGGGCGCGGATCCGCGGGCTGAGGGTATTGAGGTCGAGCTGGGTCATGATCTTATCCTCTGGTCACAGGGGTCAGCCCCTGACGTTGGGCGTATGCATGGGCAAAGCGGAGTAAATCGGGGTCATCGAGCGGTGTCTCCGGCGCCTGATAGGGCAGATCCAGCAGGGCATATTTGCCCATCCCCAGCGTGTGGTAGGGGAGGAAGTGGATCTCCTGCACGGTGCCGAGGCTGGCGGCGGTGTCGGTGATGGCGCTGATCGATGCGCGGTCGGCATTGAAGCCGGGAATGAGCGGCACCCGGATCTGCATGGCCACGCCGTGCTCGGCCAGGCGTTTGAGGTTCACGATGGGAAGCTCCACCTTGCCGCGGGTCCAGTGGAAGAAACGTTCTTTATCCACGTGTTTGAGATCCGCCAGCACCAGATCCAGTGAGGGGAGACTTGGCTCAATCTGGTGCCAGGGCACATGGAGGCAGCTCTCGACCGCGGTGTGCAGCCCTTCGGCTTTGCAGCGGGCCAGCAAAGCGGCGGCAAAGTCGGGCTGCATAAAAGGCTCGCCACCGGAGAGAGTGACGCCACCGCCGCTGCGCTCGAAGAAGGGGCGATCCCGCAGGATGGTGTCCATCAGGGTGTCCAGGGTTTCATCGCGGCCGCACACCTGCAGCGCTTCGCTTGGGCAGAGGCCGCGCAGCCGTTCCATATCGCCGGCCTTGAGGGCAGAACGGCTGAGCTGGATGCCCTCGCTGTCACGCAAGATTGCCGGACAGGCCTGGCTGCATAGCTGGCATCCCTCGATGCACTGGCGCCGGTCGAGTAGTATGTCCGGCTTGGGAGAGCGGCTTTCCGGGTTTTGACACCAGCGACAGGCCAGCGAGCATCCCTTGAGAAACACCAGGGTGCGAATGCCGGGGCCATCGTGAGTTGAATATCGTTGCAGGTCAAAAATCATACCGCCTCCTTTTGTATTTGCATTCTATTTGCTTTCATTCGAAAGTTGATTTGATTTTGATCAAGCTATTTGCAGATGTTTTATCGCTAGAATGGCGACATATTGAACATCCCGTTAAGGAGTTAGAGATGGAGCTGTATCTCGATACCGCCGATGTGGCGGCAGTGCGTCGCTGGTCACGGATCCTGCCGTTGGCCGGTGTCACCACCAATCCTTCCATTACCGCCGCCGGGGGATTGCCGCTCTGTGAGCTGCTGCCCGCCCTGCGCGACGTGCTGGGCCCCAAGGCGCGCCTGTTTGCCCAGGTGATGGCCAAAACCGAAACCGAGATGGTGCGCGAGGCATTTGCCCTGCGTGAGCTGGACCCGGATCTGGTGATCAAAATCCCGGTATGCGCAGAGGGGCTGGCGGCCATCACGAGCCTGACCGCCAACGGTGTGCCGACTTTGGGCACCGCTGTCTATACCCCGCTGCAGGGTTGGCTGGCGGCGGTGGCGGGGGCGGAATATGTCGCACCTTATGTCAACCGGCTGGATGCCCAGGGGGGCGATGGCATCGCCACCGTGCAGGAGCTGCAACAGCTGCTTGCGCTGCACGCGCCGAACAGCAAGGTGCTGGCGGCGTCATTCCGTACCCCGCGTCAAGCGCTCGACTGCCTGCTGGCGGGTTGCCAGTCCATCACCTTGCCGCTCGATGTGGCGGAGCAGCTGCTGAACGTGCCAGCGGTGGATGCGGCGCTAGCGAAGTTTGATCAGGATTGGCAGCGCGCCTTCGGTCGCTGATCCCGGTGACAAGCTGATTGCAGTGATTGAGGGGGAGGGTGAAGAAGCGCGGGTGATGGGGATTGACCGACTAGACTGGAAAGAGGTGGCCACGTTCGCGGGCCGCCCTGCAGTCTACCGGAGGTATCCCATGAGCGACCATCTGCTACTCCCCCATGGTGAAGATTTGCGTCGTGCGGTGCTTTGGCTCAGCGAGCATCATCAGCACGATATCGCCGCCATTGAAGAGGCCAGCCTGCGTTTTGATCTCTCGCCGCTGGATGAGGAGTTTCTGATCCGGCACTGGCTCGACAGCCAGCGCCAATCATGAATAACTGAGGTGAGAGGTTTAGAAGAAGTTGGCGAGGTTGATGCCAAACTCTTTGGGGTCGACTGTATTCTCGATGCTCTCCTGCACCCCTGACTTGGCCAGATCTAGCCAATGTACGTCGAGGTAGTGACGCTGGGTGGAGTGATAGATCACCTTGACCACCGGCTTGAGCGGCTGCTGCTCGTTGCGCTGCATCACGATAGCCAGGCGCTGGTTTGAGAGCTGTACCAGCGTTCCCACCGGATAGACCCCCATGCACTTGATGAACTTGGTGACCAGTTCGGCATCAAAGTGCTGATTGATCCCCTTGAGCAGAATGCGGAAGGCCTGGGTCGGCTGCATACCTGCTTTGTAGACCCGATCCGCGGTGATGGCATCATAGACATCGACGATGCCGCTCATCCGGGTATAGAGAGAGAGCTGCTCCCCCTTCAGTCGCTGCGGGTAGCCGGAGCCATCGAGCCGCTCGTGGTGGTTGGCGGCCACCTCCAGCATGGTGGGGGTAATGCCAGGGGTATTGCTGAGGATCTCGTAACTGTGCACCACATGCTGACGCATGATGGCGAACTCCTCATCGGTCAGCTTGCCCGGTTTGTGGAGCACCTCGTCCGGGGTCATGATCTTGCCCACGTCGTGCAGCAGGCCACCCAGGGTCAGCTCCTTGAGTACGCTGCGTTCCAGTCCCAGATAGCGGCCGAAGTTGGCCAGCAGAATGGCCACGTTCATGGAGTGCTCCATCAGGTAGGCATCCTTGGCGCGAATACGGGCCAGACAGAGCATGGCATCGCCGTGGGTGAACATGGTGTCCACCATCTCTTCGGCAACTTCGGCCAGCGGGGTGATGTCGATGGGCTCACCCGCTTTGAGGTGGCGAATGAACTTGCCTTGCAGCTCGCGCGCTTCCTGATAGAGGCGTCGGATTTTAAGCTCCCGTCCTTCGCCGTTGGCACTGGCCCGGCGTCCCACCTGGGCGCTGTTGGCATTGAGGTCGGGGGAGGTAACGGCGTCACTTTCGGCACTGCCCGGTTTGCTGCGGGCCAGATCGATGCGTACCGTGAGCACCCCCTGACGCACCAGATTGGCAATTTGCGCCACGCTGGTCACCAAGCCCATCTGGGCGATCTCCATCCCACCTGTCTGGCTGGCGATAGCAATGACATACATGCCGGGTTTCAGCTGGTTGACGGGAATGACGGGATAGGATGCTTGAGACTTCATGAGGGCTTCCTGACTCTTATTATTATGAGTATCGTTCGGATGGGTCACACCGGAGAAGTGTAACATCGGATGACCAGTTCGTCATAATTGGCAACCCCTTAACAGTGGCGTTGTCGCCCCCGCCCGATATAATGACGCCCCTTTACTTGTTGGACTCCGAGGTTGTGAATGCGGCTTGATAAATTTCTGTGCGATTGTTCCGATTTGACCCGCTCGCTGGCAGGCAAACTGATCCGTCAGGGTGAGGTCATGGTGGATGGCATTGTGGTCAAGCAGCCCACCTTTCATATCAATGAGCAGAGCCAGATCGAGTTTGACGGCGTGCTGCTGACGCTGGAGCAGCGCAACCGCTATTTCATGCTGCACAAGCCGGAAGGTTACGTCTGCTCCAACGATGATCCGGATCACCCGACCGTCTTCTTCCTGATGGATGAACCGGCGATGGGCAAGCTGCATGTAGTGGGTCGCCTCGACCTCGATACCACGGGTCTGGTGCTGGTGACCGACGACGGTCAATGGTCCCACCGCATTACCTCGCCGCGCCACGAGTGTGCCAAGACCTATCACGTCTGGCTGGCCGATCCGGTGAGCCCGGATGCAATCGCGCTGTTCGCCGAAGGGGTCTACCTGCGTAACGAGACCGATAAAACTCGTCCTGCCCAGCTGGAAATTCTCGGCGAGTGCGAGGCCCGCCTGACCATTCACGAAGGCAAGTACCATCAGGTCAAGCGGATGTTTGCCTCCATCGGCAACAAGGTCGTTGGCTTGCATCGCGAGCGTGTGGGTGGCTTGACGCTTGACGAAGAGCTGGCACCCGGTGAATACCGCGAGCTGACAGCTGAGGAGATTGCCCTGTTCTGATCAGGGATGGTGCCGGGGGTCAGTGAGTGCTGAAACCCAGCACCAGTGCGGTGCCCAGGGTGGCAATCAGTGCACCCGCCCAGGCGGCAACGGATGGCCGCTCCCCCGAGTGCCACCACAATAGCGGCAGCAGCAGTACCGGCGTGGTAGAGGAGAGAATGGCCACCATGCCCACCTCGCCCTGCCGCAGCGCCATCAGGATCAGCGTCATCCCCAGCCCCATCGCTAGAAAACCGTTGGTGGCAATCATGGCGAGGATATGGCGATTGACTGGTTTGAGCGGCATGGCCAGCGGCAAGCGCCCAAGCCGCAGGACGCAGTGGGCCAGCAGGGCACTGCCCATCCGGATACCCGATGCACTCACCGCATCCACCTCACCACTCATCATCACTGGCTTGGCGATGATGGCTCCCACGCTTTGACACAGTGCCGCCGTCAGGCCAAGGCCAATTCCCAGCGCCAGATTGCCGCGGATCTGCTCCCACTCGTTGCTGCTACTGCGTCTGCCAAACAGGATCGCCAGCATCACGCCGGCAAAGACCAGCATGGCCCCCAGCAGTCGCCAGCCCGTCAGCTGTTCATTAAAGAGCCAGAGCCCAAGCAGGGCGGAAAAGAGCGCATGGCAGGAAAAAAGCAGGGCACTGCGTCTTGGCCCCAGCCGGTTCATGCAGGCAAACAGCGCAGTGTCGCCGACGAAGATACCGACCAGTCCCGAGATGGCGAGAAGGGGCAGGGCGCTTGCGGTGAGGGTTTGCCAGCCGCCAGTGAGCAGACTCATGGTGCCGAGCATCAGGCTGACCAGAAACATGCGCCAGCGGCTGTAGGCAAATGCGCCGAGATGACGGGCCGGTTTGACCGAAATTAGCGCTGCAACTGCCCATAAACTGGCCGATGCGAGGGCCAGCCACTCATAACCCATAAAAACTCCTGAAAAAATTAACCCGAAAGACTCCATCTCCCGGGCAAGCCCGATACAATACGGGGCGTTTTCGGGGATAACAAGAGCGGCATCAGGCATTCATCAGGCGCGCCGTCGGCCTTCCCCTCCTGCAGTGGTTTTATTCGAGGTTTTGTCATGAGGTATGGTTTTTTCCCCAAGCTGGCGCAACGCTGGCTCTCCCCGCTATTGCTTGCCGTGCTGGCAGGGCCCCTGGCCCATGCCACCACCGTTGAGCAGCAGCCTCTGCTGGCCGATCGGCAAACCCTGGTCAAGGGCAACGGTGCCGAGCCGGAGTCGCTGGACCCGGCACTGGTGCGATCCGGTTTTCCGGGGGAGGCGGTACTGGTCGATCTGTTTGAAGGGCTGGTCAGCGATGACGGGCAGGGGCATATCGTCCCCGCTCAGGCACTGCGCTGGGAGGTGAGTGACGATGGGCTGGAGTGGCGTTTTTTCCTGCGCCCTCAACTGAAATGGTCCAATGGCGAGCCGCTGGTGGCCGCTGATTTTGTCTATGCCTGGCGCCGTCTGCTCGATCCGGCCATCAACTCCCCTTCTGCCGGATTGCTGCTGGCAACGGGGATCAACAATGCTCAATCCATCTATGCCGGTGCGCTGGAGCTCGGCAATCTGGGCATTGAAGCGCAAAGCGATCAGATCCTGAAAATCACCCTGGAGCGGCCGGTTCCCTATTTCCTGCAACTCATCAGTCAGCGCCCCTTTGTGCCAGTCAATCAGAAGGCGATAGCCAAATTTGGCAAACAATGGACCGAGCCCGGCAAGCTGGTGAGCAATGGGGCGTATCGTTTGGCAAGCTGGACGCCGAACGAGCGGATAGAAGCCGAGCGCAATATCCACTACTGGGATGACCTTCACACCCGTATCGGACGGGTCACCTACCTTCCTATCAACTCGCAACATGCCGAACGGCTGCGTTATGAGGCTGGTGAAATCCAGCTCACCAACAAGGTCTCCCTCGGCTATTACCAGAAGATGAAGCGCGAATCTCCGGAGCGGCTCTGGGGCTTGCCGCTGTTTGGCACCTATCTCTATGCGTTCAATTTGAAGCGACCCGAACTGCAGGATGTGCGGGTGCGTCAGGCGCTCTCCATGGCGGTTGATCGACAGCAGCTCATTGGATCGGTGAGCGGGCAGGATGAACAGGCGGCATGGTCGCTGTTGCCGGAGATGCCGGGTTACCCCCGGGTGTTATTGCCTGTGGCGCTTGAAGATATGCCAACCCGCCAGGCCAAAGCGGCAGCGTTGTTGTCAGCGGCCGGGTATAACAGTGCCAATCCACTCAAGCTGAGCATTACCTACAACAGCGCAGAAACCCACAAGCAGATGGCGATGGCCATTGCCGCCATGTGGCAGAAGCTGGGGGTACAGGTCACCCTCAACAGTCTGGAGTGGGGCGCCTATCAGGTGGCCAAGGATAGCGGTGATTTCCAGGTAGCCAGAAGCTTCCTGTTTGGCGATTACGTGGAGCCGTCTGCCATGTTGGGCAGCTTCCGTTGTCAGGATCTGCGCAACGAGAGCGGCTACTGCAATCCCGACTTTGATCTGCTGCTGGAGCAGGCGGCCAATACGCTGGACAGCGCGAGCCGTGTTGAACTCTACCGGCATGCCGAACAGTTGCTGCTTGAGGAGGCGCCGATCCTCCCCGTGTATCATTACAATCAGATGAGACTGGTCGATCCCGCGCTGCGAGGGCTGCCCAGCCAGAATTTGAAAGGGACGATTGCCACCAAGGATCTCTATTTCAGCCCGCAGTGAGGAGCATTTCATGAAACTTGCCATCATTTCCGACATCCACGGCAGCATCATTGCGCTGGAGCAGGTGCTGACCCAACTTGAGCCCTGGCAGCCGGATCACTATCTGCTGCTCGGCGATCTGCTCAACCATGGCCCGCGCAATCCTCTGCCGGAAGGGTATAACCCGGCCGCTGTGGCCGATCGGCTCAACGAGTTGGCTCCGCAAATCATCGCGGTGCGGGGCAACTGTGATTCCGAAGTAGATCAGATGCTGTTGCGCTTTCCCATCACCGCCCCCTACAACCAGTTACTGATCGATGAGCGGCGCTGGTTTGTCAGCCATGGCCATCTTTATCGCCCGGACGAGGTACAGCTGCCTGTGGGGAGTCTGTTCCTGAGCGGTCACACCCATGTACCTGTGCTGGAGTGGCAGGGGGAGCGGGTATTGATGAACCCGGGGTCAATCTGTTTCCCGCGCGGTGAGCTGCCGGCCAGTTACGGGTGCTATGAGGACGGGGTACTGCGCGTCAATGCGTGTGAGGACGGGCGAGAGTTGTTGCGACTGGTGCTTTAAAACGGAGAGCAAAAATGCAAGGCCTGATAAGAGATGTCAGGCCTTGATACCGTAGGAGCGGGTGCCAGAGCGAGTGTTGCCCTTGGCGTCATAGGTCAGGCTGTTGCGATCGCGCAGCTGACTCAGAAAGGTTGCCAGACGACGGTTTGATACGATGCTCAATTCAAGCAAGCGACCGTTGATATCATTTTGTGCCTGGCAAGCATCCAGTTTTGCACGAAGTTGCGCCATCTCATCGGGATAGGCTGCCAGCTGCAGTGCCAGTTCCGGCATCTCTGCCAGTGTCTTGTCCAGAGTTTCTATCGCAGCAAGCAACTGCTGTTTGCGCTCGGTCAGTGCGGGCAGGGCCAGTGCCTGATGCTGTTCGAGCAAGCTGAACTCCTCTTCCAGAATGCCTTGCATCTGGCTGAGGTAATCATCTTGGGTGTGCAGTAACGAAGGTAAATCCATCATCCCAGAACTTTGTCCAGATTGGCCTCGAAACTGAACATCTTCTTGGCCACAGCGTCGCTGTTAACCTGATATTCGCCACTCGAGACGGCTTTTTTCAGCCGTTCGACCTTGCTCTCATTGCCGGTTGAGGCGGTATTGAGGTTTTGTTGCATCTTTTGCAATTGTTGCGCCTCACTGGTCAAGGAGACGGAGTCCAGCTTGACAGTAGCCGCTTTGTTTTCGGGCGATGAGGTGACTGACTTGCTGCCTGTCCCCTGGCTATTAGCGGTATTTTGCAACCGATTATTCGCCAAGTTGTTGATATTGTTGATGGCCATTTTAGTTACCTTCGTCTGCTTTAAGGTTTGCTTACCTGTTTATCGGTGCGGCAGATCAAAACTTTAGAAAAAAGTTGTCAAGGATCCGGATTTAAAAAGTGACCGATACGGCACCTACCGAACTGACTTTACCCTCAACGGTTTTGCCGGAGCGAATATTGACGAGTTTGATGATCTCTCCGAAGCTGCCATCTTGCAAGGCTCGGGCCATGGTTTTGATCTGGAAGTTGCTGTTTTCTGCCGTCAGGGTGACCTGATCCCCTTTGCACACGACACAAACCTGGCTCAAACGGATGGGTTGCCCAGGTTTTAGTTCCCGCTTGCTGCGTACTCCGACAAGAGGGGCTGTGTCAGTCAGGTAGTCGCCGCGGATCAGGGTCTGATCCTGATAGGCCAACACCAACTGGCTTTCACTCAGCAGGTCCCCCTTGGCGATGGGGTTGGTCACAGTGACATAGGGCTTTTGAATGCTGACCCGCACCGGGAGATAGACGTCCCAGGGCCTTTCTTCCTCACATTTAAGGTAAACTGTTGTATTACGGCGAATTTCCATTTTTGCTGGTAAGCTGATAGTGAGTAGATCTTCGCAGCGGGTCAGTGGGAGCCGTTCATCCAGTGTGGCAGAGGTGACCTCGGCTCTGGCATCCAACGGAATATCCAGCTGGCTGTAAACGAACTCTTGTGCCTTTTCTTGCAGATAAGTAGTGACGTCCGAGGCGTAGCTGGAAGATATGCTGCCAAAAAAGAGGCTGATGAGTAAAAGTCGGTTAATCATTTTCGCTCGTTGGTCGATAAGTTGTTCACGCATATCACCATATTTAACTATGATTGCTTCAGAATCTGTTCGTTGTCACATCGATAGTCTGACGCAATCCATCACGCATGCATGATTAATGCCAAGCGTTTTTAGGGAGTGTTTATGGCCAGTATCCTGGACTCGGTCAACCAACGTACCCAGCTAGTGGGGCAAAACCGGCTGGAGTTGTTGTTGTTTCGTCTCAATGGACGTCAAAGATTTGGCATCAACGTATTCAAAGTGCGTGAAGTGTTGCAGTGTCCCCCCTTGACCGTGATGCCAAAATTGAACTCCTGCATTCGCGGGGTTGCACATATTCGTGGCCAGACTATCTCGGTCATCGACCTCAGCATGGCGGTTGGCAAACGCCCGATTGATGACCTGAGCAAATGCTTCATTATCATCTCCGAGTACAACCGCTCTATTCAGGGATTTCTGGTGCATTCGGTCGAGCGCATCATCAATATGAACTGGGAATCCATCCTGCCTCCGCCCAAAGGTGCGGGTCGCATCAACTACATGACAGCCGTGACTGAAGTCGACGGCGAGTTGGTCGAAATTCTTGATGTTGAGCGGATATTGAACGAAATTTCGCCGGTTGCAACGGATGTGAGTGAGGAGTTGGTTCAGGCCAGTGTCGACCACCCGACTCTGGGGCGTCCTGTTCTTGTTGCGGATGACTCCTCAGTGGCACGCAAACAGGTACAACGTGCGCTTGAGGCTATCGGTGTCGAGTGCGTGTTGGCAAAAGATGGCCGCGAAGCATTGAACATGCTGCTGGAAATGACCAAAAATGGTCCTATCAAGGATCAGGTTGCGCTGGTTATTTCGGATATCGAAATGCCGGAAATGGATGGCTATACCTTCACTGCCGAGATCCGGAATAATCCCAATCTCAAGGATTTGCATGTTATTCTGCATACCTCGCTCAGTGGAGTATTCAACCAGGCAATGGTGCAGAAAGTTGGTGCGAACAATTTTATCGCCAAGTTCCAGCCTGATGAATTGGCCAAGGCCGTACAAAACGCACTCTAATAAAGAAGAACAGCTGCATGAAGACACTTTCGGACGACTTATACAAACAGTTCAGCAACTTTCTGGCGGTACAGAGCGGAATTGTGCTGGGGGATAACAAACAGTATCTGGTGAAGAGCCGTCTTTCACCTTTGATGGCTCAGTTTGGCATCGAGAGTCTGTCTGATCTGGTTACCCGTGCAATGAGTGTGCGAGAGCGTGACCTGAAAATGGCCGTGGTGGATGCCATGACGACCAACGAGACCCTCTGGTTTCGTGATACCTATCCGTTTCAGCTTCTTACTGACAAGATTTTCCCCGAGTTGGGGAAAAGTGGCCGCCCCATCAAAATCTGGTCAGCCGCATCCTCGTCAGGTCAGGAGCCCTATTCCATTGCCATGACGGCACTGGAGCAGCAGATGAAAAAGCCGGGTACCTTGCCTGGTGGCGTGCAGATTGTCGGGACGGATATTTCGACGACCATGCTCAATCAGTGTAAGGAAGGCGTTTACGATAGCCTTGCTCTGGCACGCGGTTTGTCACCGGAGCGCAAGAAGATGTTTTTTGAGCCTTACGGTGACAACAAGATGCGGGTCGCTGAGCGAGTCAGAAAATTGACCACCTTCCGGCCACTCAACTTGTTGGAGAGTTATAGTCTGCTCGGCAAGTTCGACATTATTTTTTGCCGTAACGTGCTCATCTATTTTGCGCCGGAAGTGAAGTCGAAGATCCTCAACCAGTTTGCTGCCAGTCTCAACCCCGGTGGATATCTGATGTTGGGAGCGTCGGAGTCACTGGCCGGGTTGACCGATCGGTTCGAGATGATCCGCTGCAATCCGGGGATTGTTTACAAGGTAAAATAGGCCTGATCGCCTTGATATTCGGGGTTCTACCGGATATTGCCAGTTCATGTAAAGAGGGAAGCTACGAGCTTCCCTCTTTCTTTATCTACTGCTCGGTCTTTCTATTTACCTACCATATCTCGCCACTGCAAAAGTGGTTAAAACCTTAAGGTGGCCAAATGATGCCGTCTGACTCAGGGCAAGAGATGCTCCTGCCGTTTTCGGTTTGCAATGTGCTCATACCCAAACCATCGATCTGAGTGATTTGCTTATGGCACACCTCTTGCAGACAAAATAAACCAAGCAGGAGGTGTGCTATGGCTCTTTCATTTGACAAGGCATTCGGTGTGCATCAACACACCATAAGCGTTCGCGCCAAGCGTGCTGAGGTGCTTTCCAGCAATATTGCCAACGCAGATACCCCGGGCTTTAAAGCCAGGGATATCAATTTTGCTCAGGCATTGCAGGATGCCCAGTCGCATCAGGGTTTTGGTTTGGCAACGACCAGCGAAAAGCACTTTGCCTTGAATATGGACGCTCCGGGGACCGTGCAATATCGCAACCCGCTGCAACCGGATACCGGTGACGGCAATACAGTCGATGTGCAGCAGGAGCGCAGCGAATTTCTGCGCAATAGCCTCGAGTATCAAACCTCCCTTGAATTTATGAATAGCAAGATCAGTGGCCTGCTAAAGGCCCTGAAAGGAGAGCAGTGATGAGTTTGTTCAAGGTCTTTGACATAGCAGGCTCGGCTATGAGTGCACAGTCAGTGCGCCTCAACACAGTTGCCAGCAACATGGCCAACGCGGACAGCGTCAGCTCCAGTGTGGAAAATACTTACCACGCCAGGCGGCCAGTCTTTGCCGCCCAGCTCGATCAGGCGATGTCTGACAAGCAGGGCTCAGTTGGGGTTGAGGTGAAGGGGATTGTCGAGAGCAAAGCGCCACTGCTTAAAGAGTACAACCCCAACCACCCGATGGCGGATAAAGACGGTTTTATCTTCAAACCAAACGTCAACATGGTTGAAGAGATGGCCGACATGATCAACGCCTCGCGCAGCTACCAGACCAACGTACAGGTTGCAGATTCGGCCAAGAAGATGCTGCAGCAGACGCTCCAGCTTGGCAAGTCCTGATAGGAGGGATGCAGCATGGTCGATACAACCAATAATGTGAACGGCATCAGCCGTACCACGACCCAGACGACAGGCACCACAACGACGCCCAAGAAAGAGCTGGATCAGGCTTCGTTTATGAAGCTGCTAACAATGCAATTGTCTTATCAAGACCCCTTCAAACCTGTTGACAATGCCCAGATGCTCTCCCAAATGGCGTCCATGTCAACTTCGGAGGGGATCAGCAGTTTGTCTACCCAGATGGGGAAACTCAATGACCAGATGATTTCCAGTCAAGCCCTGCAAGCGTCCTCTTTGGTAGGTCAAAATGTGCTACTGCCAAGCAATATAAGCTATTTAGACAAAGAGGGGCCACTATCAGCAGTCGTAGCGGTTGGTACTACTAATAAATATGCGAATATCAAAATCACTATCGAAGACGAAAAAGGACAAGTTATCAAAGAGTTTCCCCTGGAAGGAGAGCAAAAAGGTAACGTTGAAGTTGCTTGGGATGGTACTGACAAGGCTGGTAACCGAGTTTCTGCAGGCAAGTATGTCGTCAAAGCCAGCGGTACTATTGATGGCAAGTCGGAAAATATTGCTGCATACGCTTATGCCAAAGTGGATAGCGTTGCCTTGGGTAATGCCACCAACCCGACTCGCCTCAACTTGAGAGGGCTGGGGAGCGAATATCTGAACAATATTCTGCAAATTTCAGGCACCAATTCAAATCCGACGGTTACACCGTCAAAAACCACGTCGACAGCATCGATCTAAGGAGCTGGATATGTCATTTAACAATGCCTTGAGCGGTGTCAACGCGGCACAAAAAGACTTGAACGTCACCGCCAACAACATTGCCAACGTTAACACCATGGGCTTTAAAGAGTCCCGTGCCGAGTTTGCGGATGTCTACGCCAACTCCATCTTTGTCAATGCCAAGACCCAGGTCGGTAACGGTGTGGCAACCGGCGCGGTTGCCCAGCAGTTCCATCAGGGAGCGCTGCAATTCACCAATAACGCACTGGATCTGGCGATTCAGGGTAATGGCTTCTTTGTGACCTCTGACGGTCTGACCAACCTGGATCGCACCTACACCCGTGCCGGTGCCTTCAAGCTCAATGAAAACAGCTATATGGTCAACAATCAGGGCCATTATCTGCAAGGTTATGAAATTAATACTGATGGTAGCCCGAAAGCAGTTAGTATCAATGCAACCAAGCCGATCCAGATCCCGGATCGTGCAGGTGAACCGGTGAAGACGACTAAAATAGAAGCAAGTTTCAACTTACCTTCAACTTCAACAACCAAACCGCAACCATTCAATCCTTCAACATTTGATCCAAAAGATTCAAAAACGTACTCGTCATCCACCTCTGTGGTTATTTATGATTCTTTGGGAGAACCTCATACTATTACTCAATATTTTGTCAGGGATGCGGATACCGTTGATCCGACCAAACCAGCAGATCCACCTGCTTGGCGCATGTATCTTTATCAGGGTGACAAGCCTATTGATATCGAAAATGGAACCGCCCCGACGATGGCTGCTGGCCTGAACCCAGCACCCAAAGCAGCCCAAATTACCTTTGGGTCTGATGGTAAAATGACGGGAATGATTCCTACTACGCTCAAAACTGAACCACTTGGGACTGTCGGTGTAACTGGTGCGGGCATTATTACTAATGGTGCCGACCCGACTCAGCAGATTGATATCAGTCTTGATTCGGTGACTCAATATGCTTCACCTTTTGAGGTCAGCAAATTGACACAGGATGGTTCTACTGTCGGCCGTTTGACCAAGGTGGAGATCACGCCAGATGGTATTGTGTCTGCAACTTACAGCAACGCCACCACCATCAAGGTAGCGATGGTCGCCATGGCCAAGTTTGCCAACTCACAAGGATTGACTCAGGTTGGTGATACCTCCTGGCGACAATCCCTGCTCTCTGGCGATGCTTTGCCGGGGACACCCAACTCGGGCACGTTTGGCACCATCAAATCTTCGGCGCTGGAGCAGTCCAACGTGGATTTGACCTCCGAGCTGGTGGACCTGATCACTGCCCAGCGTAACTTCCAGGCCAACTCCCGTTCTCTGGAGGTCAACAGTTCGCTGCAGCAGACCATCCTGCAGATCCGTTAATCTCGCAATAAATGATAATGAGAGGGGGCTTGGCCCCCTCTCTGTTTCTGTCGTATTGCCATCTTCCTTATCCCCCCATATTTCTGCTGTTGGCACTCTAATTGCATTTCTCCTGTCAGAGTCATCTGTTTGACGGAGAATTCCATGGATCACCTGCTTTATATCGCCATGTCCGGGGCCAAAGAGACCATGAACAGCCTGGCTGTTCGGGGCAACAACCTCGCGAATGCCAATACCACCGGCTTCAAGTCCGATTTTGAGCAGGCCAGAAGCATGCAGGCGTTCGGTGAAGGCTTGCCAAGCCGGGTGTTTGCCATGGCTGAGCGCCCGGGGCAGAACCTGCAGCATGGCATGCTGATGACCACCGGACGGGATCTGGACGTGGCGGTGGATGGTCCTGGCTGGATTGCCGTGCAGGATCCCAAGGGGGGCGAGGCCTATACCCGCATGGGGAATTTGCAGGTCAATGCGACCGGCAACTTGCAGACCTCGACGGGCCTAAATGTGGTGGATGACGGCGGTCAGCCAATCGTGTTGCCGATGCCGATGGAGAAACTCGAGATCAATCGGGATGGCACCATCAGCGGTCGTCCTGAGGGGGCTGCCGCCAACTTGCCGGAAGATTTTCAGCGGATCAAGTTGGTCAATCCGGCCGCCGATGCGGTGGAGAAGGGGCAAGATGGTCTGTTTCGCCGCAAGGATGGTCAGAATGAACCCGCCTCTGCCAATGTCGGCCTGATTGCCGGCTCCCTTGAGGGGAGCAACGTCAATGTGGTGGATGAGATGACCAACCTGATCCGGCTGCAACGCCAGTTCGAAACCCAGGTCAAAATCATGAAGACGGCCGAAGAGAATGATGAAGCTCAAACCCAACTGCTGCGAATCAGCTAATCAAGGAGTTACCTATGAATCCCGCACTCTGGATCAGCAAGACCGGGTTGGATGCACAGCAGACCAATATCTCGGTCACCTCGAACAACCTGGCGAACGCCAGCACCGTGGGCTTTAAAAAGTCACGGGCCATCTTTGAAGATCTGCTTTATCAAAACATCAATCAGCCCGGTGGCCGCTCCTCTGCCGATACCGAGCTTCCTTCTGGCCTGATGTTGGGGGCGGGTGCCAAGGTGGTGGCGACCCAGAAAAACCACAGCCAGGGTAACGTACAAACCACCGACAACTCGCTCGATTTGATGATCAGTGGTCGTGGTTATTTTGAAATTCAGCTGCCGGATGGCAGTGCGGCCTATACCCGCAACGGTCAGTTCACCCTCAACGATGAAGGGACCATAGTGACCCCGGGTAATGGCTACCCGCTGCAACCGGAAATCCAGATCCCGGAAAACGCCCAGAGCGTTACGGTGGGTGAAGATGGTCAGGTCTCGGTGCAGCTCAAGGGCGATGGCGCTTCTCAGGTCGTCGGTCAGATCAACATCTCCGACTTCGTCAATGCCAGCGGCTTGCAGCCGATGGGGGAGAACATGTTTGTCGAGACCCAATCCAGTGGTGCTGCCGCTCAGGGGACTGCCGGTGCCGATGGCTTGGGGGTGATCAAGCAGGGGATGCTGGAGACTTCCAACGTCAACGTGACCGAAGAGCTGGTGAACCTCATTCAGGCTCAGCGGGTCTACGAGATGAACTCCAAGGTGCTCTCCGCCGTGGACGGCATGATGTCCTTCCTGATCCAGCGTACCTAATTAGGAGGTGCATGATGAAAGCCGTATGGATGCTGGGATTGTTGGTGCTGGGAGGGTGTAGCAGCACTCCCAATACGCCCAAGCCTGATGATCCCGAGTTTTCCCCCGTCTACGGGGAGTCGGAGCCGGTGTCGGTGCGACCGACAGGGGCGATTTTCCAGCCGGATCAGGTCAATGGCATCTATTCGGATATCAAGGCGCACAAGGTGGGTGACATCATCACCATCGAGTTGGCGGAATCGACCTCTGCCTCGAAAAAGGCCAATACCCAGAGTGGCAAGAATAACAAGTTCAATCTGGACCCGGTAAAGTTGGGTGGCGTGCCCGTGACCGCCAGCCCCTATGATCTCTCAGCCTCCATTGCTCAAGACAGCGCGTTCAAGGGGCAGGCCAAGGCGGATCAGAGCAACAGCCTGCAGGGCAATATTTCGGTCAGCGTGGCCAAGGTACTGCCCAACGGCAATCTGCTGGTGCGCGGCGAGAAGTGGATCATGCTCAACAATGGCAATGAATATATCCGGATCACCGGCCTTATTCGCCCGGAGGACGTGACGTCTGATAACAGCGTTTCGTCCCAGAAAGTGGCCAATGCCCGCATTTACTACGGTGGTACCGGCGATCTGGCCAATAGCCAGGAGCAAGGGTGGCTTACCAGCTTTTTCAATGGTCCCTGGTGGCCGCTCTAGGAGATGTTATGAAGTCACTCCGTCTTGTCACTCTGCTTTGCTGTCTGCTGCCCTTGGGTGTGGTCAATGCGGCCCGGATCAAGGACATCAGCTCGGTTGAAGGGGTGCGTAACAACCAGCTGATTGGTTACGGTCTGGTGGTGGGGTTGCCCGGCACTGGCGAGAAGAACAACGCTTTCACCGAGCAGACCTTCCGCACCATGCTCAACAACTTTGGCATCAAGGTGCCGGATAACATCAAGCCCAAGATCAAGGATGTGGCACCGGTGGCGATTCATGCCGACCTGCCCCCCTTCTCCAAGCCGGGCCAGACCATAGACGTCACTGTTTCTGCCATTGGCGAGGCCAAGAGCCTGCGGGGCGGCACCCTGTTGCAAAGCTTCCTGAAAGGGCTCGATGGGCGGGTCTATGCGGTTGCGCAGGGCAGTCTGGTGGTTGGTGGTCTGGGGGCCGAGGGGGCTGATGGTTCCAAGGTAGTGATCAATACCCCGACCGTCGGGCGGATTGCCAACGGTGCGACCGTGGAGCGGGAGGTGCCCAACTCCTTCAGTCAGGGGGACACCATCACCTTCAACCTTAACCGCCCAGACTTTACCACTGCGCGCCGTCTGGCCGATGTGGTCAACGATCTGGTGGGGCCGAATACCGCTCAGGCGCTCGATGCCACCTCGGTCAAGGTCTATGCCCCGCGAGATCCGGGTCAGCGCGTCTCCTATCTCGCCACCATCGAGAATCTGGAGGTGGATCCGGCCAACGAGGCGGCCAAGATCATCGTTAACTCCCGCACCGGCACTATAGTGATCGGCAGTCAGGTCAAGCTCAAACCGGCGGCCATCAGCCATGGCGGGTTGACGGTGACCATCGCCGAAAACCAGCAGGTCTCCCAGCCCAACCCGCTGGCGGGAGGAGAGACGACGGTGACCAACAACTCGACCATCAATGTCCAGCAGGAGCCGGGGCGGATGTTCAAGTTTGATACCGGTGCGACCCTGGACGATCTGGTCCGGGCGGTCAATCAGGTCGGGGTCGCCCCCGGTGATTTGATGGCCATCCTTGAGGCGCTGCAGCAGGCAGGCGCCATCGAGGGGCAACTGGTCATATTGTAACAAGCGGCAAGTGGTTGCCACGGGTGGCAATGAGGTAAGCAAAATGGCGGAGTTTGACAGCAACAGCGGCATGAATCTCGGGATGGTACAGGACATCAAGAACCTGGATCGTCTGCGCCAGATGAGCCAAAGCAAAGAGGGACAGGCCGAAGCGCTCAAGAGTGCGTCACGCCAGTTCGAGTCAATCTTTACCCAGATGCTGTTTCAGAGCATGCGTCAGGCCAACGGGGTGTTGACTCAGGACAACCCGATGAACAGCAGCTATACCCAGTTCTATGAAGGGATGCTGGATGAGCAGCGGGTTGCCGACATGTCCAGCAAGGGGGGACTGGGATTGGCTGAAATGGTGGCTAAACAGCTCTCTCCCGAGACCTTTACCCATCAGGATGGGCGGGTGCTCAAGATGCCGCAGCGCACCGAACGGACCTACAAACCCTATCAGCCACCCACGGCGGCTGCCGATGATTTGATCGCGGCATCAAAAGTTGGCAAAGATTTTGCTGAAAAAGAGATGGCGGAGGGGGCCAAGGAGAGCCATGGGCTCACCATGCCCCGTCGACCACACCGCAGCGTACCGCCCATGGGGCGTATGGCCAGCGAAGAGGGCAGGGCCACAGGGAGTGGGAGCAAAGAGTTCGATACGCCGGAAGAGTTCGTCAACCGCCTGATGCCACTGGCCAAGAAAGCGGCTGACAAGCTGGGGTTAAGCCCAGCGGTACTGGTCGCTCAGGCGGCACTGGAGAGTGGTTGGGGCAAGCGGGTGATCAAGGATGGCGAGGGGCAGGTGACCCATAACCTGTTTGGCATCAAGGCCGATCCGCGCTGGGAAGGGCCCAAGGCGGTGGTGAGCACGCTGGAATATGAAGAGGGCGTCGCCTCCCGTCAGAAAGCGGCATTTCGCTCCTATGAGTCGTTTGAAGAGAGCTTCAACGACTACGTGGACTTCCTCACTTCCGGCTCTCGCTACAAGGGCGCCCTGGCGAAGGTGGATAGTCCTGATCGCTACTTTGAGGCGCTGCAACAGGCGGGTTATGCCACCGACCCGCACTACGCCAGAAAATTGAAACAGGTATTGCGCAGTGACGCCATTGCCCAATACAACGAGATGGAGCTGTAACGTATGGCAAGCGACCTGCTTGGGATTGGTTCATCGGGCGTGCTGGCACAGCAACGCCTGCTGCAGACCACCAGTAACAACATAGTGAACGTCAATAGCCAGGGCTATGTGCGTGAGCGTACGCTGGTGTATACCAATACCATCGGTCTGGGGACCGGTGACATCAAGACCCAGCGGGTAATCAACGACTATATGCAGGGGGAGGTGCGCCGTGATACCTCTGCCTATCATGCCTCCCTGACCCATTATGAACAGCTGGCTGGCGTTGACAGCTTGCTTGGGGATACCAGCAACAGCGTGGGGGCGGCCATCACCTCCTACTTCAAGTCATTTCACTCTGCCAATGAATCGCCCGCCGACATCGGTGGTCGCAAGGTTAGCATGACTGAACTGAATGGCATGGTGAACAGATTCCATACCCTTTCTGCCCAGTTTGACAAGCAGAGCGATACCCTCAACACCCGTATTGAAGATGAAACCAAGCAGGTCAACAGCCTGCTCACCAGTATCAATGATCTTAATCAGGCCATCATCCGCACCCTGGGGTCACCCGAAGAGAACCTGATGCTGTTTGATCAGCGGGATGAGGCGATCCGCCAGCTCTCCGAGAAGATGGATATTCGCACCGTAGCCCAACCCAACGGCAGCATGCTGGTCAATATGAGCACTGGCCATTCGTTGATCCTCGATGGTGGCGTCGCCCAGTTCAAGCTGATTGCAGGAGATCCTGACTCCCGGGATCAGGAGCTGCAGCTGACCCTGGGGGATAATCAGGCAACCATCGATCACGATACGTTTGGTGGGGCCATGGGCGGGCTGTTCAAGTCGCGAACCGACCTTGAGCCCACCAAGCGTGAGCTGGGGCAGTTGGCCGTCGCGATGGCTGATGCGATGAACCAGCAGAACCGCCTCGGGATGGATCTGGATAACGAGATTGGCGGCGACATCTTCACCCTGCCCACCAGCAAGGGATTGCCATACGGCAGTAACACTGGGACGGTTGGTGCGAATGTCAGCTTCGTGCCGGGCCAGGGCACGTCAGTCACTCCGTTTGATTACGAAGTGCGTTTTAGCAGTGCCACCGGTTATGAGGTGTTCTCGCTGGACAAGTCGGGCAATCGCACCTCTGTGGCGACCGGCATAACGCCTCCGCCCCCTGCAACGTTTGAACTCACCGGTCACGGTATTTCAATCGAGATCACCGGTACTCCGGCTGCGGGTGACAAATTGTTGTTGCAACCTACCAAGAGTGCTGCGGCGGGCCTTGGCCAGCTGATCACCCGGCCGGAAGATCTTGCTCTGGCTTCTCCACTTAAAGCCGAGAAGACGACCAATAACATCGGCAGCGCTGATATCAAGCTGGGGGGGGTGTTCAATACAGGGGCGGGATCTGGCTTTGGCACCAATACGCTTGATCCCGCGGCACCTCAGGTGGTCAAAATAAACAACAGCGGCGACTACGAGGTCTATGACCAAGTGGGTACGTTGATGGGAGTAGCACCAGCAGCCAGCAAGGGCCAAAATTTGATGGCCGCCTTGCAACTCCCTCCACCTGCCATTGGGCCTGTCTACTCTAATCCCCAAAAGATCCCTGGTTATGAATTCAGCATTACCGGCACAGTGCAAGCCAACGACAGCTTCAAGCTCAGTTACAACAGCAATGGCTTTGCCGATAACAGCAATGGTCTGGCATTGGCCGAGCTGCAAAACAAGGATCTGGTGCGCAAGAGCACCAATGGTGGTACCACCAATGACAAGATGACCTTTAATCAGGCCTATTCCGGATTGGTGATGGAGGTGGGCAACAATACCAGTCAGGCAAAAACCTTGCTCAAGGCCAATGAGTCCAAGCTGATCCAGAGCACCGGCATCTTTGAAAGCGTGTCAGGGGTCAAT
Source organism: Aeromonas sp. Y289-2 (assembly GCF_027705925.1). Classification (NCBI taxonomy): domain Bacteria; kingdom Pseudomonadati; phylum Pseudomonadota; class Gammaproteobacteria; order Aeromonadales; family Aeromonadaceae; genus Aeromonas; species Aeromonas sp. Y289-2. Next base: position 413,504 of record NZ_JAPDCH010000002.1, on the reverse strand, counting down.
CTGGAGGAGGAGGCAGCCAATCTGATCCGCTTCCAGCAATCCTATGCCGCTTCGGCGCAAATCGTCAGTACCGCCAAAACCATTTTCGATACACTGCTCTCGTCCGTGAGGTAACGTCATGCGCATCACCACCAACATGATCTACGACCGGAATATCTATTCCCTCAACAGTGCCAATGAGCGGTTGAATACCGCCTATCAACAGCTGCAAACCGGTAATAAATTTCAAACTGCCGGCGAAGATCCCGCAGGGATGAGCCAGAAGATGGCGCTGACCAAGGAGATCGACCTGTTCAAGCAGTATGGGGTCAATGGTAGCCTGCTGGAAAACAGTCTGGGGCATGAGGAGACGGTATTAACGTCAATTAATAATGCGATGCTGAGTGCCCAGACCCTGATCCAGAAGTCAAATAACGGCTCTATCAGCATGGATGATCGCAAGGCTATTGCCAGCGAGCTGGAAGGGTTGCAGCAGCAGATGTTCGACCTGATGAATAGCAAGAACTCCTCGGGTGAATTTATCTTTGGTGGCAATCAAAGCAAGACCCAGCCTTATGTAAAAGATAGTAACGGGAAATATACTTATCAGGGCGATCCTGGTCAGCGAAATATTCAGGTGTCACCTACAGTACAAATTGCTGCCAATGATTCCGGGCAGGATTTGTTTGAAATTGTAGCGACCAGAAGAACAGCTAGTGCGTTGACTCCTGATATCAAGGTGGATGTATCTGATCAGGATCATTTCGATAATTTTTATAGATCAAATTACAATTCATCCTTGGCAAGTAATTCATACACAGTGTCGACAACTGCCGGATCACCAGACACCTATGAGATTAAAGATGCTGCTGGTAACTCTGTCGCAAATGGTAATTATATTTCAGGTAATGGTATTCCGTTTAATGGGCTGGAGTTAACTCTTAATGTACCTGTCGGAGGCACTCCACAGCAATTTGAGCTAAAAAAACCAGAAAATGATAATGTTCTCAACGGGATGTCGGATTTTATTACCGCTTTACGTGATCCCAGTATCACAGCTGACAACTTTGCGCAGGAAGTGGCTGATTCCACCGTCCATATGAAAAATGCCCGCCTGAATATCGATCATGGGTTGGGTGAGTTGGGTGGCCGGATGAACAGTCTCGAGGCAGTCATGGGCTCCAATGAAGGGCTCAGTACCCTCAACTCAGAGGCGAGAGCCAAGGTGTCGGAAGCGGATCTCTATGAGGTTATTTCGGCATTGTCAAAAGAGGATGCGGCATTGAGTGCCTCGCAACTCTCGTTCAGCAAAATAAGCCGTCTGACGCTATTTGACTATATTCGCTAATAAATAAGGGGCCCTTTGGGGCCTTTTCTTTTATCACGGTTTTGTAGATTGGTTCAGTGTCATCTCCTGCCAATTGTAACAAGCTGTTGCCGTTGCCCATTTAATGTGGACTGCGGGGTTGACCTCCCTGCGGGATTGGATAATCATGCCGCCCGCACAACAGAGCGTTGTGCGAATTATTTGCAGCATCTCGTTAGGCGAGGCTCCTGTATAAACACAGGCCACTGATCTCACGACGTCCAGAGACGCCCAAGATCAGGACAGTTTTCATCGGATTAAGGTGTAAACCCAAGTGGCTTCCGGCATGCCGGATACGTTATACAGTGCTAAAGCTGGTACGTGGGGATGATGACACGCCGAACGGCGTCATTTCCTGCCTATTACTCGTCAATCAAATTGCTGTTTTCTTGTCGTTGCCTCCGGCTATTTCCGGAGGCATTCAGGTTCGCCTGAAATCACATGAGGATATCTGTGATGAAGAAAACACATACCATTCTTAACCGTCACCAACTGCTCGATCTGGCCGCCCTGCAGGGTTGGCTGGAACATAATCTGGATCCGGTTCAGCGCGCCGATCAACTGCTGACCCTGCGTCCGGAAGAGCTCAACTGCATCTTTGATACCCTGCCAATTCCGCAAGGTGCCGAACTGCTCGGCTCACTCTCGGCCGAGAGTGCCGGGCGCCTGTTTCAGCGGCTCCATGGCAGCATCGTCAGCGTGTTGCAGGAGGCCATTCCCCACCGCGAGATGGTCGCCATCCTGCGCAAACTGAGTCGTCAGGATCGCACCATGTTGCTGGCTCGCTTCCCGACCCAGGCGCAGGCCATGTATTACTCCCTGCTGGATTGGCCCACCGAGTCGGTGGGGGCCAACATGCGCCACGAATATCTGGCGGTACGGGAGGAGGACGCGGTCGGTCACGCCAAACAGCTGATCCACGATGCCTGGGACAATGCCCAGCTGTTTCGCCATATCTATGTGGTCAACGGGGATGGTCGTCTGCAAGGGAGCCTCTCCCTCAAGACCTTGCTGATCGCTGACCCGCTGGCCAGCGTCGCGACTCTGATGGATCGGGAGACTGTGCGGATCAATGCCCGTGCGGATCAGGAGCTGGCAGCGCGCCTGCTCATCGACCGCGACCTGTCGGTATTGCCGGTCGAGGATCAGGGGCGACTGGTCGGTATTTTCCACGTCGATGATGCGGCGGATATTCTGGAGCTCGAATCCACCGAGGATGCCGAGATGCAGGGGGGCTCATCACCGCTCGATACCCCTTACTTGCAGGCGACGCCCTGGCAGCTGTGGCGCAAACGGGTGGGCTGGCTGCTTATCCTGTTTGTGGCGGAAGCCTACACCGGCACCGTGCTGCGGGCATTCGAGGAGCAGCTGGAAGCCGCCATCGCGCTGGCCTTCTTCATTCCGCTCCTGATCGGTACTGGCGGTAACAGCGGCACCCAGATCACCACCACCATAGTACGTGCCATGGCGGTCGGGGAGGTGAGCCTGCGCAATCTCGGCACAGTGCTGAAAAAGGAGCTCTCCACCGGTCTGCTCATCTCGGGTGCCATTGCCATGGCGGCCTGGGTACGGGCATGGAGTCTCGGCGTCGGTCCCCAGATTGGCATGGTGGTGACCTTTACCATCATCGCCATCGTGCTCTGGAGTGCTACGGTCGCGTCCATTATTCCCATGGTGCTGCGCCGTTTCCGCATCGATCCGGCGGTGGTCTCTGCGCCATTCATCGCGACGCTGGTGGATGGTACCGGCCTTATCATCTACTTCGAGATGGCCAAGTGGTTGTTGCCCGAGTTGCAGTAACCGGGAGATTGAGATGAAAAAGGCAGCCAGTGGGCTAATGCAAGTCAGTTAAGAGAATTTGAGTCCCAACCCGCGTGGTATAAGGGCTAACGAGTGAGGGAGGCATGATGCCTCCCTCTTTTTATTGCATGCCTGTCAGGGCAAGGGTTGGAGCCAAATTGACTCTTTAATCATGGAGCTACTTTTGATATTCAATATTTCGAATAATTAGTCATAAAAGTGCTTAACTGACTGGCATTAAGCCAGTGGGCTGCCTTTTTCATTTATCTTTCCGGTTTAGCCGAGCTGGAACAACAGTGGCCAGCCCTGCTCCTGGCAATAACGATGCTCCTTCTCCAGATTCTGCATCAGGAGACGGTTCTCCTCGCACCAGTCGATCGGCAGGGTCACGACCAGCTGATCCCCTTGCACTGCGACTTTCCACTCAGGCAGCAGGTTGTCCTGACGCTTGTGGTGAGCGGCGACTGCGAGGCGCAGGATGCGGATGCAGCGCAGCACCGTCTGCATGTCGTGGTTGGGCAGGGGAGGCAGCTCGGAGAGCTTGAGCCCCTTGCGCTGAAAGCGTACCAGCGCTGCCAGCAGGCCCTGATCGTCCTGGTTGAAACCTGGCAGGTCGGTGTGTTGCAGGATATAGGCGGAGTGGCGATGAATGCCGCTGTAGTTGATGGCAAGGCCAATTTCGTGAAGCCGGGCCGCCCAGCCGAGGATGGCGCGATAGGGCTCTACTTCCATCTGCCAGGGCTCTTGCAAGGCATCAAACAGGGTCAGCACGCTCTGCTCCACCCGGGCTGCCTGTTTTTTGTCCATCCGGTAGTGGGTACCGAGCGCCTGTGCGGTGCGCTCGCGAATATCGTGGTGCTGCAAGCGCTCCTCGAATTCATAAAGCAACCCTTCGCGCAGGGCACCATCGGAGTAGTCGAGCCGCTCGATGGGCAGCGAGGTAAACAGCCCGAGCAGGATGGCGACCGCAGCGGCAAACACCTCCTGACGCTCCTCGGTAAGCCCTGTCAGCTTGAGGTTATCGACTCGCTTGCGCTCAATCATCAGCGCCTTGAGCCGCTCCAGCCCCTCCAGCGTGATGCTGCCGTCAGTCAGCCCTTCGCCTTGTAGTACATCCCGTACCGTACGAATGGAGCCTGAGCTGCCAAGGCAGCTCTGCCAGCCCAGCTTGCGGTATTGGTTGACGATGGGGGCGAGCTGGTGCTGCGCCTCCAGCACGGCATTGGTGAAGTGCTTGTCGCTCAGCTTGCCGCTGGCAAAGAAGCTCTGGGTAAAGCTGACGCAGCCCATCTTGCGGCTGGTGAGGACCTTGTGTTCAAACCCTTCACCGATGATGAGCTCGGTGCTGCCGCCGCCGATATCGATGACCAGTACCTGGCCCTCGATATGCTGGGTATGGGCAACCCCCTGATAGATGAGCCGTGCTTCTTCCTGCCCGCTGATGATCTCGATGGGGTGGTTGAGCACCTTGGCTGCTTCACTCACAAATTCGCGCGCGTTGCTGGCACGGCGCAATGTGTAGGTACCGGCGATGCGGATCTGGTCCGGCTTGATATTGGTGAGGCGCTCGGCAAACAGCGACAGACAGGCGAGGCCGCGTTCCATCGCCTCCGGGCTCATCCGCTTCTGCTCATCCATCCCTTCCGCCAGACGCACCCGCTCTTTGATGCGATCGACGATGCGAAAACGCCCTTCGCTCAGATGGGCGATCACCATATGAAAACTGTTGGAGCCGAGATCCACGGCGGCATAGAGACTATTGTCCATTGTTTGACTCGATACGTTTGAGATAGTCGTAAATCGCCACCTGAGAGCGGATCTTGCGGCGGTTGCCCCGCTTCACATATTCGTTCTGCTGGTCGGCATCAATGACCCGCGCCTTGCAGGTATCACTCAGTTGTAGTTCGAGAATGTCCATGATGCGCTGCTTGAGGCGCTCGTCATAAATGGGGGTGCCCACCTCGATCCGGCCGTCGATATTACGGCTCATCCAGTCGGCGCTGGAGATATAGAGCTGGGGGTTGCCCTTGTTGTGGAACACCATCACCCGCGGATGCTCGAGGAAGCGGTCGATGATGCTGATCACCTTGATGTTGTCACTGAGGCCCGGTACGCCCGGACGCAGGGCGCACATGCCACGGATGATCATCTGAATCGGCACCCCGGCCTGACCAGCGGCATAGAGGCGGTTGATGAGATCCTTGTCCACCAGATTGTTGATCTTGAGGATGATACCGCTCGGCTGGCCCGCCTTGGCGTTGGAGAGCTCGTTGTCGATGAGGCGATAGAGCTGACGGCGGCTGTTAATGGGGGAGACCAGCAGGTGATTGAATTTGTAACGCTTATAGGGGTACTCGATGTATTCAAACACCCCTTCCACTTCGGCGGTGATATCCGGATTGCGGGTGAGCAGCGAGAAGTCGGTGTAGATCTTGGCGGTCTTCTCGTTGAAGTTGCCGGTACCGATATGGGCGTAGCGCACCGCCTCGCCATTTTCGTGGCGGGTGATGAGGCAGAGCTTGGAGTGGATCTTGAGGCTCGGTACCCCGAACACCACCTTGACCCCGGCATCGGTGAGGATGTTGGCCCAGTCGATGTTGGCCGCTTCGTCGAAACGGGCGCGCAGTTCGACCACCACGGTCACCTTCTTGCCATTGTTGGCAGCATCGATGAGGGAGTGGATGATCCGCGACTTCTTGGCGACCCGATAAATGTTGATGCGAATGGCGCTGACCGCCGGATCGAACGCCGCCTGGCGCACCAGCTCGGTGAAGTGGTGGAACTTGTGGTACGGGTAGTAGAGCAGGATATCCTGCTTGGTAATCGCATCGAAGGCGTTGACGAAGCCGTCAAAATCGCGGCAATCGAGGGCCGGCAGCTTGGGGTTTTCCAGATAGTCACGACCCACGTTGGGGAAGCCGATGAAATCCTTGAAGTTATGGTAACGCCCACCCGGCATGATGGCGTCGTAGGAGCTGATCTGCAGCTTGAGCTTGAGGAAGCTTATCATGGCTGCGGGCATCTCCCGCTCGTAGACGAAGCGCACCGGCATGGCGGTGAGGCGCTGCTTCAAGCCGTCACTCATCTTGTCCACCAGGCTCAAGTCCAGCTGGTCGGAGAGATCATATTCGGCATCCCGGGTCAGCTTCACCGCATAGGCGGCAATCTCATCGTAGTCGAAGAAGCCCTTGAAGATCTCGTCGAGGCAGAAGCGGATGACGTTATCCAGAATGATGATCTGCTTCTTGCGGCGGGTCCCTTCCGGCGGCAGCTGGAAGAAGCGGGGCAGGTCGTCGGTCGGCACTTCCACCAGGGCGTACTGGATCACCTGACCGTTCTTCTTCATCTCGATGGCCAGATAGGTGTACTCATCCTTGAGGAATTTGACCGGATTGACCTCTTTGTTGAGCAGGATTGGGATGATGTGACGCAGCACCTTCTCCTTGAAGAAGACCCGCAGCCACTTCTGAATGGCATCGGAGAGCTGGTTCTCGTTGACCAGGAAGATGTTGTGGCGAGCGAGCGCAATCAGCAGCTCCTTGTAGGTGTTGTCGAACGCTTCACCGAGCGCCATCACTTTTTGCTGGATGGCGCGCAGCAGCACTTTCGCTTCATCGTCGCCACCATGTACTTCATTGATGAGGATGCGACGCTTGACGTCCGATACCCGTACCTTGAAGAACTCATCCTGGTTGGAGGAGAAGATCCCCAGAAAACGAACCCGCTCGATGAGGGGCACCGTCTTGTCCATTGCCTCTTGCAACACCCGTTCATTGAATGAGAGCCAGCTCAGCTCTTTCTCTTCATACTGCTTGTCGGTGCTCATCTTGTGCCTCTGTTTCAGGTCGCGTCTGCGCGGCAGTTATGGCGTTAATATATGACAAATAAATGACAGTATTGTTACTGCTCGCTGAACGCTTCGTCGATGTCGACCACCAGATCGTCGGAGAGGGATTCCAGCGCGGTGATAAGCGTATCCATCGCGAGCCCGTCGGGCAGGGCAACCAGCGCATGGGCATAGAAGAGCGGGGCGCCGGAGTGGGGAGCCGGTTCACAGCCGGTGGTGAGATCGGCCACGTTGATCTCGAGTTGGCGCAGGATGCTGGCCACTTCGTGGACGATGCCGGGGCGGTCGTTGCCGGTCACCGTCATCATGACTTGATGGGCTGGCTCGGCGGTCGGTGTCCCTTCGGCAAAGCTGATGGTCAGACCCGGTAGCAGGGCCAGTGCTTCGCACAGGCTGCGATAGTGCTCATCGGGGACAGAGACATGGAGAATACCGGCAAACTGGCCCGCCAGTTCGCTCATGGCGCTGCCCAGCCAGTTGCCCTGCTCGCGGCTGATGACAGCTGCCAGACTTTCGACGATCCCGGGTTTGTCTGCACCGATCACGGTGACCACCAATTGCTTTTGCATCCTGCTCTCCTTGAAATGGGATTTCTTGCTCTATCCCTATTGTGCCTGCTGGGACTGGTCATATGAACCCCCGCCTGCTGACAAATAGATAAAAAGACGGGACTTTTCACTTTCTATACACGGGTCTGCTGCCTTGCCCCATGGCGGCTGTGGTAAAGTGATCCCCCTTTCGTGTTGTGAACTGGATCGTGCTCTCATGAATACCCTTGTCCTATCGGGATTGTTGTTGCTGGCGCTGCTTGTGCTGGCGATCTTCTGGAGCAGAGGCAGACAGCAAAAGCGCCTGCCCTATGATGTGCAGGAGACCCTGTTCAGTCCCGCCGAGCGCTCCTTCCTCGGGGTGCTGGATCTGGCTGTGGGTGACAAGGCCCGGGTCTTTGCCAAGGTGCGGGTGGCCGATGTGCTGACGCCGCAGGCCGGGATCGGCAAAAGCAAATGGCAGCAGTACTTCAACAAGATCAGCGCCAAGCATTTCGACTATCTGCTTTGCCACCCCGCGGATCTCTCCTTTATCTGCGCCATCGAACTCGATGACAGCTCCCATCGTCACCAGAAGCGCAAGGCGCGGGATCTCTTTCTGAAAACCGCCTGCGACAGCGCCGGTCTGCCGTTGCTGCAGATCCCGGCAAGTGCCAGCTATCTGGTGGAAGAGCTGCGCGAACAGATCCTGCCGCTGCTGGTCAAAACCAGCGAACCGGTGATCGACGATTTGCCGCACGGAGCGCGCCGCGAGCCCACCTTCAACCCTCTGTTGCTGGATGGTGTGGATGTCGGTGCCGGGATGCGTGGCCGCACTGCCCATGCCGAGGCCATCTCGCCTGCGTCGCTCCACGAGCCCGCCATCCAGGCCAAGGGGATGGTGGAGGCGCCACAGAGTGAGGGGGAGCTGGTCGATGGCTTGTTCGCCGATGTAAAAGATGATGAAGAGCACGAGGTACACCACTGCCCCCGCTGCGATGCGCCGCTGGTGGAGCGGGAGGCGAAAAAAGGCCCCCACGCCGGTCGACTCTTTCTGGCTTGCAGCCGTTTCCCCGAGTGTCGTTACGCGGCGCCGCACCACCATAATCGCCACTGAATGCGCTTCACCGTGTCCCATGCTGCCCTCTGACGAGGGCAGTTTTCTTTCCGCTATTGGCGGCGTTTGTTAACGGCGCCAATGCAGAAAATTCCTCGGCAAAATTTATCTAATCTCCCGTTTCTGTCGATACACTTAGCCTGAATACGACAACTTTTGACAATGTGTCGGAATTTTGGCACTTTGTGTGCCTGCAAAAAGACAGTCGGTAGCTGTTTTATCATTAAATAAAACAATAAGTTAGTTCAGGACATCGCGAGGAATGGATATGGTGGAGATGGGCGTGTTGATTGTTGATGCCGATGCGCAGCGGCGCCAACAGTTGGGAACTGTGCTCTCGTTTATGGGGATCCCGTGGCAGGAGGTGGCACAAAGCGATCTGGATGTGGCCATCGAATCCTCCGGACCGCTGCAAGGGGTGCTGGTAGGTGAGCTGACCGACCGCCCCTTGTCAGAGTTGCTGGCCGCTTTCCCCCGTACCCCCTTTCTCTCGCTGGTTGAGGCCGATCTGCCCAACAGCAACTTTATCGGGGTCGCGCTCTCGCCCTTTACCTATGAATCCCTTACCCGTCATCTGCACTTCTGTCAGGCCTTTGTATCCTTGCATCCTCGTCAGCAGACCCATGACAAGGGTCAGGCCCTGCTGCGCTTGCTGGTGGGCAAAGGGAAGGGGATCCAGGAGGTACGCCGCCTCATCAGCCAAGTGGCCGAGACCGATGCCAACGTGCTGATCCTCGGCGAGTCCGGCACAGGTAAAGAGGTGGTGGCTCGCGCTATCCATGAACTCTCTTCCCGAAGTCAAGGCCCCTTCGTGCCCATCAACTGCGGCGCCATTCCGGCCGAATTGCTGGAGAGCGAACTGTTTGGCCACGAGAAGGGAGCCTTTACCGGCGCCATCGCGGCTCGTCGCGGTCGCTTCGAGCTGGCGCAGGGGGGCACTCTGTTCCTCGACGAGATCGGCGACATGCCGATGCCGATGCAGGTCAAATTGCTGCGGGTATTGCAGGAGCGGCTGTTCGACAGGGTCGGTGGCGGCAAGCCCATTCAGGCCGATGTGCGCATCATAGCGGCTACCCACCGGGATCTTGAGGCGATGATCCGCACTCAGGGTTTCCGCGAAGATCTCTACTACCGCCTCAACGTTTTCCCCATAGAGACGCCGCCGCTGCGGGATCGCATCGATGACATCCCGCTGCTGCTGCAGGAGCTGCTCAACCGCCATGCCGAGCAGCACCATGGCTTTATCCGGTTGACCCAGCGTGCGCTGGAGTCGCTGATGCAGTACCCCTGGCCCGGTAACGTGCGCGAGCTCTCCAACCTGCTGGAGCGGCTGTTGATCCTCTACCCGCACCAGATCGTCGATGTGGCCGATCTGCCGAGCCGTTATCGCCTGCTGCCGAGCGAGCCGCGGGATGAGCGGCTGACCGAGATGGATGAGCGGGATGCGCTGGCGGCGGTGTTTCAGGATCCGCCCGAGCTGGATCACGCCCTCGCCTCGGCCCGCACCATGCAGTTGCCGGAGGAGGGGGTCAACCTCAAAGAGATGCTGGCCGACCTTGAAGTGGAGCTGATCCGTCAGGCGCTGGAGTCTCAGGATGGGGTGGTGGCCCGCGCCGCCGATCTGCTCGGCATGCGCCGTACCACCCTGGTGGAGAAGATGAAAAAGTACGGGATGAGCAAGGACGTCTGAGGGTCAAAGCCTTGACGCTAATGCGCAATTCATTGTTTTAATTCATATAATTTAGTGGCATGAAAATTGAATAACCTGACCCAATAGCCAGTTTGAGGTCAGGTTTATGACAATCCAGCAGCAGGACATGCCACTCCAGTCCCACGAAGTGAGCCAGCTCTATGCCATCTTCAAGGCGCTCCCCACCGGGGTGTTGCTGCTTGACGGGGCAGGGGTGGTCACCCGCGCGAACCCGGCGGCCATCTCCCTGCTGGGGGAGCCGCTGGAAGGGGAGCTCTGGCGTCACATCATTGCCCGCTGCTTCGAGCCGCGCGAGGATGATGGCCACGAGATCTCCCTGCGCGACGGGCGCCGGGTCCAGCTCTCGACCCAACCGCTGCCGGATCAGCCCGGCCAGCTGGTCTTTATCAATGACCTGACCGAAACCCGTAAACTGCAAGACCGCATCAACCATATGAAGCGGCTGTCGGCGCTGGGCAATATGGCGGCCTCGCTCGCCCACCAGATCCGCACACCGCTCTCCGCTGCCATGCTCTATGCCGCCAATCTGGCCAACCGCACCCTCAAGCCGGAATCTCGCACTCAGTTTCAGCAAAAGCTGATGGCCCGTTTGCAGGATCTGGAGAAGCAGATCAACGACATCCTGCTGTTTGCCCGCAACGGTGACAATCAGGTGGTCACCCCCATCTCGGTACAAGGGCTGCTGGCCGAAGTGCAGGCCGGTGCCGAGGCCTTCTGCCAGCAACAGGGCTGCGAGCTGCACATGGAGGCGCCGGAGCCCGATCTCTGTCTGCTGGCCAACAGCAGCGCGTTGGCGGGAGCCATCAACAATCTGATTGCCAATGCCCAGCAGGCGGGGGCCACGTCACTCTTGGTCAGCGCGGTGCGCAGCGGAGCTCGGGTGGAGATGCGGGTCATCGATAATGGCAAGGGGATCCCTTCCCATCAGCTCGGTCAGGTATTCGAACCCTTCTTTACCACTCGCTCCCAAGGCACTGGTCTCGGACTGGCGGTGGTGCAATCTGTAGTGCGTGCCCATCAGGGGGAGGTCGGTGTGGCCTCGGTTCCCGGTGAAGGCACCTGCTTTACTCTGTCGTTCCCCCTGCACCAGCAACCGGTGCAGCTTGGAGGTGTAGCATGACACAGGCCAGGATCCTGGTAGTTGAAGATGACAATGGCCTGCGCGAAGCGCTGGTGGATACCCTTTTGCTCGGCGGTTATGAGTGCCGTGAAGCGGACAGCGGCGAGCGGGCTTTGCTGGCCCTCTCCCGTCAGCCGTTTGACATGGTGATCTCCGATATCCAGATGGGGGGAATGGACGGTCTCACCCTGTTGGCTACCATCCGCCAGCAATATCCGCAGATACCTGTGCTGCTGATGACCGCCTACGCCAACATCGATGGTGCGGTGCGCGCCATGCGGGAAGGGGCCATCGACTATCTGGCCAAGCCGTTCTCGCCGGAGGTGCTGCTTAATCAGGTCAGCCGCTATGTGCCCGCCCAGAAGGTAGAGAAACGCGCCGTGGTCTACGGGGATCCCAAAACTGCCGAGCTGTTCCAGCTGGCGACCCGGGTGGCCAGAAGCGAAGCGACCGTGATGGTGACCGGCCCGAGCGGGACGGGGAAAGAGGTGCTGGCCCGTTACATTCACGATAACTCCAGCCGCGCCGAGCAGCCTTTCGTCGCCATCAACTGCGCCGCCATTCCGGAAAACATGCTGGAGGCGACCCTGTTTGGCTACGAGAAGGGGGCGTTTACCGGCGCGGTACAGGGGTGCCCGGGCAAGTTCGAGCAGGCACAGGGAGGCACCCTGCTGCTCGACGAGATCACCGAGATGGATCTGGGGCTGCAAGCCAAATTGCTGCGGGTGTTGCAGGAGAAAGAGGTGGAGCGGCTCGGCAGTCGCAAGATGATCCCGCTGGATGTGCGGGTCATCGCCACCAGCAACCGGGATTTGAAAAAAGCGGTGCAGGATGGCCAGTTCCGCGAAGATCTCTACTATCGCCTCAACGTTTTTCCGCTGCGCTGGTCTGCCCTCTGTGAGCGGCCCGGCGACATTCTGCCGCTGGCGGAGCACCTGCTGGCCCTCCATGCCAGTCAGCAGGGGCTGCCGACACCGCAGTTGACGGACGCCTCGCGGGAGCGGCTGCTGGCCCACCCCTGGCCCGGCAATGTGCGGGAGCTGGATAACGTGGTACAGCGTGCCCTGATCCTCAGCCCCGACGGGGTCATTGATTGTGACCACCTCATTCTGGAAGAGCTGGACGAGCAGGAGATGGAGTTTGTCAGCGTGGAGCGCAGCTATGGCGGCGATCGCCTCGGCAGCGAACTCAAGCAGCAGGAGCACCAGATCATCCTCGACACCCTGCAAGATTGTAACGGCAGCCGCAAGGCGGTGGCCGATCGGCTCGGCATCAGCCCGCGCACCCTGCGCTACAAACTGGCCCAGATGCGGGAGGCGGGGATCGACCTGCCAGCCTGAGGCCGGGAGGGAAACCGCACTGTGTGGGGGCTGTCATGGCCTTGGCGGCCCGGCTCGATTATCATGGGGCCCTTGGCGCTTTGAGCCTGGGCCCTGTTTTTATTGGTAAAGCAGGGGACCGAGCCTTAATAAGGGACCCCTATGATCTCTCATCGAAAACTCGAAACCGTACTGAACCATCTGCTCGAACCGCACGCCATCAAGGATTACTGCCCTAACGGCCTGCAAGTGGAGGGGCGCGAGCGCATTCGCAAGGTAGTGACCGGTGTCACTGCCAGTCAGGCGCTGATTGACGCGGCGGTGGCTGCCGAAGCCGATGCCATTCTGGTCCATCACGGCTACTTCTGGAGCGGTGAACCGGCCCAGATCACCGGCATGAAGCAGCGTCGGCTCAAGACCCTGCTGACCCACGATATCAACCTGTTTGCCTACCACTTGCCGCTCGATGTCCATCCCGAGGTCGGCAACAACGCACAACTCGCCAAGCTGCTCGACATCACGGTGCGTCGCGGTCTGGAGCCGTGGAACAGCAAGAGCGTCGCCATGGTGGGCAAGCTGGAAGAGCCGATGAGTGGTGCCGACTTTGCCAAACTGATTGCCGAGCGCCTTGGCCGCGAACCACTCTATTGTGGCGACAGCGGTCCCGAGCTTATCCGTTCCGTGGCCTGGTGCACCGGTGGCGGTCAGATCTACATCAATCTGGCGGCGGAGCAGGGCATCAATGCCTTTATCTCCGGCGAAGCCTCCGAGCAGACCATTCACACCGCTCGCGAGATGGGGATGCACTTCTACGCCGCTGGCCATCATGCCACCGAGCGTTACGGCGTCAAGGCGCTGGGGGAGTGGTTGGCGACCGTGCATGGGCTGGATGTCACCTTTATCGATATCGACAATCCGGTGTAGGGTCGCTTGGCCGCGTAGAGGCGTAATCGGACCTGACCTAAGCCATCGTGTGGTAGGTAGAAATGACAAGGGAGGCCTAAGCCTCCCTTGTTGTATCTGACATGCAGTTGTTGGCGGTTACTCGCAGGCGTAGCCAGCGGGGTCCAGCAGGGCGCCATCCAGTTGCACGGCGCCGTCTACCATTTGCAGCCTGCCTTCGCAGTACCAGCGTACCACCAGCGGGTAGATGCTGTGCTCCTGCGCCTGTACCCGTGCCGCTACCTCGTCCGCAGTGTCCCCTTCAAAGATGGGGACGCGGGCCTGCAGGATCACCGGGCCCCCGTCCAGCTCTTCGGTCACGAAGTGGACACTGGCGCCGTGTTCACTGTCACCGGCATCTATGGCGCGCTGGTGGGTGTGCAGGCCCTGATACTTGGGCAGCAGGGAGGGGTGGATATTGATCATCCGCCCGGCGAAATGGCGCACCAGATCGCCGCTCAATATCCGCATAAACCCGGCCAGCACCACCAGGTCAGGCTGATAGTCTGCCATCAGCGCCAGCAGGGCGGCGTCATACTCCTCCCGGCTGGCAAACTGCTGCTGGGCCAGAATGGAGGTCGCCACCCCTGCTTCTTTGGCACGAACCAGACCATAGGCATCGGCCTTGTTGCTGATAACGCCGACCACTTCACCGGCAATCTTGCCGCTGGCGCAGTGGTCTAGGATCGCCTGCAGGTTGCTGCCGCTGCCAGAGATTAGGACGAGGATCCGCATCATTTGATGACGACCTGCTCCTCACCGTCTGCTGCCTTGGCGATATGACCGATGTGCCATGCGTTCTCGCCTTCCGCCTTGAGCAGGGTCAGCGCCTTCTCCAGCTGGTTGGCGGGCAGGGCGATGATCATGCCGACACCGCAGTTGAAGGTGCGATACATCTCGTGACGGGTGACGTTGCCAGCCTGCTGCAGCCAGCTGAACACCGCCGGCCACTGCCAGCTCTGCTCATCGATCACCGCTTGGGTGTTGGCGGGCAGGACACGGGGGATGTTCTCCCAGAAGCCGCCACCTGTGATGTGGGAGAGGGCGTGGATCTCGCACTCCTTGATGAGCTTGAGTACAGGTTTCACATAGATTCGGGTCGGTTCCAGCAGGGCGTTGGCCAGAGTGGTGTCACCCAGCGGCTGATGCACGTCGGCTTTGGAGACTTCCAGAATTTTACGGATCAGGGAGAAGCCGTTGGAGTGAGGGCCGCTGGCGGCCAGCGCGATCAGGGCATCCCCTTCACCGACCTTGCTGCCGTCGATGATTTCGCTCTTCTCCACCACACCGACGCAGAAACCGGCGATGTCGTAGTCTTCCCCTTCATACATGCCCGGCATCTCGGCGGTCTCGCCGCCCACCAGGGCACAGCCTGACTGCTCGCAACCGGCACCGATCCCGGTGACCACCGCGGCCGCGGTGTCCACGTCCAGCTTGCCGGTTGCATAGTAGTCGAGGAAGAATAGCGGCTCGGCGCCCTGTACGATCAGGTCATTGACGCACATGGCCACCAGATCGATGCCCACGGTGTCGTGCTTCTTCAGGTCGATGGCCAGCCGCAGCTTGGTGCCCACACCATCGGTACCGGAGACCAGTACCGGCTCCTTGTAGCCCGCAGGGATTTGACACAAGGCCCCAAAGCCGCCAAGACCACCAAGGACTTCAGGACGACGAGTGCGCTTTGACACGCCCTTGATACGTTCAACCAGTGCATTGCCGGCATCGATATCTACGCCAGCATCCTTGTAGCTCAGTGAGGTTTTGTCAGTCACGAGTATTCCCCGTCATGTAAGAAGTGGAGGGTAAAATTCGGGGCGTATTCTAACAGTGGCGGTGAAAAACCAGAAAGGAAATCGTTTGCGCGTTTTTGCGCGGAAAAGCTCTACAAGCAGTGGCTTTTGTTGTATGATTCCGCGATTTTTTTTGCGGCAGGTTAGAGGAGATAATAATGAAAGTCGTTGAAGTCAAACACCCCCTGGTCAAACACAAGATCGGTCTGATGCGTGAAGGCGATATCAGCACCAAGCGTTTCCGTGAACTGGCCAAAGAAGTGGGCAGTTTGTTGACCTATGAAGCGACCTCTGACTTCGAAACCGAGAAGGTTATCATCGATGGCTGGAATGGGCCAGTAGAAGTTGACCAGATCAAAGGCAAGAAGGTAACCGTCGTACCTATCCTGCGTGCCGGCCTTGGCATGATGGATGGCGTGCTGGAGCACATGCCGAGTGCCCGCGTCAGCGTGGTCGGTATCTACCGCGATGAAGAGACCCTGCAACCGGTTCCCTATTTCGAGAAGATCGTCAGCAACATCGAAGAGCGTCTGGCGCTGGTCATCGATCCGATGCTGGCCACCGGTGGTTCCATGATCGCTACCATCGATCTGCTGAAGAAGAAAGGCTGCCAATCCATCAAGGTGCTGGTACTGGTTGCCGCGCCGGAAGGGATCAAGGCGCTGGAAGCCGCTCACCCCGACGTAGAGCTCTACTGCGCTTCTGTCGACCAGGGGCTGAACGAGAAAGGTTACATCGTGCCGGGTCTGGGCGATGCAGGCGACAAGATCTTCGGTACCAAATAAGTTTATGCCTTGACCTGCTTCCCATGTGGAAGGGGTGATCGGAGCCGGCGCATCGCCGGCTCTGCTGTTTGTGGCCGCTTGTGCCAGCCTTGCCGCAGGACGCGCCTTGCCGCTACCATAAGCACACTCTCCCATTTCGAGACTCTGTTCATGTTCAAACGTGTTGTGACCGCCCTCTGCTGCGGCTTGTCATTCATGGCCTCGGCCGCTCAGGTGACCGACCTCTATCAGGGCAAGGCCCCGACCAGTGGTGACATGGTGGCCGCTCAGGGGCAGGCACTGGGTCAGGTGCTGATCAAGGTGACCGGCAAGCGCGACATCCTCACCCAGCCGGTGGTGGTCAAGGCGCTGGCGGCGCCGGGCGACTATGTCAAAAGCTATGGCTATCAGGATCAGGACTCCGTCAAGTATCTGAAAGCCGAGTTCAAGAGTGACAAGGTCAACAGCCTGGTCTCCGAGAGCCAGTTTGCCCTGCTTGGCCCGGCTCGTCCCCAAATGGCCATCTGGCTGGTGGTGGATCAGGGTGAGCGTCGCTTGCTGGCGGATCAATCCAGCGATGGTTGGGCGCAAGCCTTGCGCGAGCAGGCCCAGACGCTGGGGCTACCCATCAGCATTCCGCTGATGGATCTCGATGACAACATGGCTGTCAGTGCCACCGACGTCTGGGGACGCTTTGCCGACCCGATTTTGCAGGCAAGCCAGCGCTATGGCGCCGAGATGGTGGTGTTGGGCAAGCTGACTCCTGAAGGTGACAAGTGGAGCATCGATTGGGGACTCTACGGCCCCAAAGCGGCCGGTGAAGTGGCCGAGCTGACCCGTGGCAATAACACCGGCACTCAGGCCGAAGTGGCGCAAGGGTTTGCCGATACCTTGGCGGCCTGGCTAGTGAAAAACTACGGTGCCCGCATTTCTGGTCCGGCAACCAGCCAGACCCTGGTGGTAGATGGCCTCTCCGAAGTGGACAGCATGATCGCCGTGCAGAAGATGCTGCAGGGGATGGCCAACGTCAGCAAGGTGGCGATCGGCAAGCTGGAGGGGGACCAGGTCACCTTCAACTTTACCCTGCAAGGGGAGCAGGCCGAATTGGTGCGGGCGCTGCAACTTGAGAGTCGTTTGCGCAAGGTTGACGATAATGGCAGCGGTTTGCGTTACCAATGGTCGCAGCCCTGATTTTATAAGGCTTTTGTAGACCGCCCGGCTTGCCCGGGCGGTTCTCTATCTGCCTTTGCGATGATACACTTAGCCACAAATGTCACAGTCAAAGCCCAACGAGTGAAGCAACCGGCCCAACTGTCTTTAGCCGTACAACTACCGGATGATGAAACCTTCGTCAGTTTTTATCCCGGCAACAATGCTCATCTGATCACCGCCCTCAAAAACGCGGCCATCGGTCAGGGATCGCCTTTCCTCTATTTCTGGGGAGCCAAGGGATCCGGACGCTCTCATCTGCTCCACGCCACCTGTGCCGAGGTCAACGCCCGCGATGCGGCGGCGGCCTATCTCTCCCTCGATCAATTTGAACAGCTCGATCCCAGCATGCTCGATGCTCTCGAAAGCCTGCCGCTGGTCTGTCTCGACAGCCTTGAGGCCATCGCCGGCAATGCCGTGTGGGAGCGGGCGCTATTCGATTTCTACAACCGCTGGCAGGAGAAGGGCGAGGGGACGCTGGTGGTCACCGGCTGCAGCGCACCGCGCAAACTGGGACTGCAACTGCCGGATCTCGCTTCGCGCCTCGACTGGGGTGTCAGTTTCCATCTCGAAGAGCTGGATGATGAAGGCAAGCTCAGTGCCCTGCAGCTGCGTGCCGAGCTGCGGGGCTTCAAATTGCCCATCGATGTGGGCCGCTTCCTGCTGAACCGACTCTCCCGCGATATGCGCACCCTGCTTACCACTCTCAATCAGCTCGACAACGCCTCATTTCGCGCCAAGCGCAAGCTGACCATTCCCTTTGTCAAAGAGATCCTCGAGCTCTGAGCCTCTCGACTGTGTGCGGTTGTGTGCCTGACTTTCGTTTGAATTACAGATAAAAAGAAACCCCGGCATCAGGCCGGGGTTTTGCTATTTCAAGGCTGCTCTCTTATTAGTGGAACTGATCTTCTTCGGTGGAGCCGGTCAGTGCGGTCACCGAGGATTGGCCACCCTGAATGACGGTGGTCACCTTGTCGAAGTAACCGGTACCGACCTCCTGCTGGTGTGCCACGAAGGTGTAGCCACGGCTGGCGGCGGCAAATTCCGGCTCCTGCACCATCTCGACGTAGTGCTTCATCCCTTCGCCACGGGCGTACTGGTAGGCCAGTTCATACATGTGGAACCACATGTTGTGGATACCCGCAAGGGTGATGAACTGGTACTTGTAGCCCATGTCGGAGAGCTCCTGCTGGAAGCGGGCGATGGTGGCATCGTCCAGATTCTTCTTCCAGTTGAAGCTCGGGGAGCAGTTGTAGGCCAGGATACGATCCGGGAACTTGGCCTTGATTGCTTCGGCAAATTTACGCGCTTCGTCCAGATCCGGCTTGGCGGTTTCACACCACACCATGTCGGCATAAGGGGCGTAAGCCAGACCGCGAGCAATGGCCTGATCGATACCGGCACGTACCTTGTAGAACCCTTCGGCAGTGCGCTCGCCAGTCAGGAAGTCTGCATCGTACGGGTCAGCATCGGTGGTCAACAGGTCAGCGGCGTTGGCGTCGGTACGGGCGATCACCAGGGTGGTGGTGCCGCACACATCGGCTGCCAGACGGGCGGCAACCAGCTTCTGCACCGCTTCCTGAGTCGGTACCAGCACCTTGCCGCCCATATGACCGCACTTCTTGACGGAAGCGAGCTGATCTTCGAAGTGCACGCCGGCGGCGCCCGCTTCAATCATTCCCTTCATCAGTTCGAAGGCGTTCAGCACGCCACCGAAACCGGCTTCCGCATCAGCCACGATGGGCAGGAAGTAGTCGATAAAGCCCTCATCCTGCGGCCCGACCTTGTTGGCCCACTGGATCTGGTCGGCGCGGGCGAAGGAGTTGTTGATGCGCTCCACCACGGACGGTACCGAGTTGGCCGGGTAGAGGGACTGATCCGGATACATGGTGGAGGACAAGTTGTTGTCCGCCGCCACCTGCCAGCCGGAGAGGTAGATCGCCTCGATCCCCGCCTTGGCCTGCTGCACTGCCTGACCACCGGTCAGGGCGCCGAGGCAGTTGACATAGCCTTTCTTGGCGTCGCCGTGGATCAGACCCCACAGCTTGTCGGCTCCACGCTGGGCCAGGGTGTGCACCGGCTGCAAGCTGCCGCGCAGGTTCACCACATCTTCGGCGCTGTAGCCGCGCTTGATCCCTTTCCAGCGGGGGTTTTCCGCCCAGTCTTTCTCGATAGCCTGGATCTGTTGCTCACGGGTCAGTGCCATATCAGTTCCCTCTTTCATTGATTTCACGTTTCCATTGACTTGTTATTGGCGAGCCCCGCTGGGGGCCCGTGATTCAGAGCCGCTCGTAACCGGGCAGCGTCAGAAAATCGATCAGGGTATCGGCGCAGGTGATCTCTTCCATCAGCTCGCTTGCCTCGGCAAAGCGTCCTGCCTGCCAGCGCGCAGTACCCACCTCGGCTTTGACCACCTCCAGCTCCTCGGCCAGCATCTGGCGGAACAGCTCTTTGGTCACCACCTTGCCATTCGACAGACTCTTGCCGTGGCGGATCCACTGCCAGATGGAGGTGCGGGAGATCTCGGCGGTGGCGGCATCTTCCATCAGACCGTAGATGGGCACGCAGCCGTTGCCGTTGATCCAGGCCTCCAGATATTGCAGGGCGACCCGGATATTTGTACGCATGCCTGCTTCGGTCCGCTCGCCCTCACAGGGGGCCAGCAGGTCGGCGGCAGTGATGGGGGCATCCTGCTCGCGCAGTACGCCGATCTGGTTCTTGGCGCCAGCCGCAATGGTGGCATTGAACACCGCCATGGCGGTATCAGCGAGGCCAGGGTGGGCGACCCAGGTACCATCGTGGCCGTTGTTGGCTTCGCGCTCCTTGTCGGCCTTGACCTTGGCGAAGACCTGCTCGTTAACGGCGGCATCCTTGGCCGGAATAAAGGCGGCCATACCGCCCATCGCCAGCGCACCGCGCTTGTGACAGGTCTTGATCAGCAGCCGCGAGTAGGCGGAGAGGAACGGCTTGTCCATGGTTACCACCTGGCGGTCCGGCAGGACCCGATCCGGATGGTTCTTCAAGGTCTTGATGTAGCTGAAGATGTAGTCCCAGCGGCCGCAGTTCAGCGCAACGATGTGATCTTTCATCTGATAGAGCAGCTCATCCATCTCGAATACGGCCGGCAGGGTTTCAATCAGCACGGTGGCCTTGATGGTGCCATGGGGCAGACCGAACTTGTCCTCGGTCCAGGCGAACACTTCGCTCCACCAACGCCCTTCCAGATGGCTCTGCAACTTGGGCACGTAGAAGTAGGGGCCCGAGCCTTTGGCCAGCAGCGCCTGATAGTTGTGCAGGAAGTAGAGGGCAAAATCGAACAGACCGCCGGGGATGGGCTCGCCATCGAAGGTGACATGTTTTTCCGGCAGGTGCAGACCGCGTACTCGGCAGATGAGTACCGCCGGATTGGGGGTCAGGGTATAAGCCTTTCCTTCCGGGCTGGTGTAGGAGACGGTGCCGTTGACCGCATCGCGCAGATTGATTTGACCCTCGATCACCTTATTCCAGGCGGGAGCCAGTGAGTCCTCGAAGTCCGCCATGAACACCTTGACGTTGGTGTTGAGGGCGTTGATCACCATCTTGCGCTCGACCGGGCCGGTGATCTCCACACGGCGGTCTTGCAGGTCGGCGGGAATGCCGCGAATGGTCCAGTCACCTTCACGGATGTGGGCGGTTTCTGGCAGGAAGTCCGGCAGCTCGCCGCCATCGATACGGGCCTGGCGTGCCACACGTTGTTTCAGCAATTCCCCTCTTTGGGGAGCAAAACGTTCCACCAGTTCGGAGACCAGAGCCACCGCGTCCGGCGTCAGAATTTGCGCGTATTCGGGTTGCATCTCGCCCTGGATGCGAAGGCGGGCGCTGCAGTGGGTCTGAGCCGGTGCCGACATAAGGTTCACTCCTTTGAGAATTACATTTTGAACTTACTAACTACGACTAAAGTCGAATCCCTGTTCCTGAAACGTTCCCGCAACAACGGGATAACACGATTGATAAGGTGCGAAATATTGTTGAGTACGTCAACAGTTTTTTTTAAACACTTGTTTTTTGGATATGGTTAAGTTGATGTTTTTTATTGCTTTATTGGATTGGTATAAAAGCTCTACGCAGATGGTTATGCTCCTGCTTTTTCCCATCGGACAACGGCTAATTTGGGCCGTTACCCTGCCCCTCATTTTGTAACTTATTACGTAATAAAATTACAAATGCAAAAACAAATCCCGACCTAACTCCAGGCTTTGCCAAAACAGCCGTATAAAGCGCGTTTGAATGTGGCAATGAATGTTTTGCTAATGCTAGACCTGATTGGTGAACGTGCGTTTTAAACTTGGCGTGGTGATGCAGGCTCTGTTGGCACCAGCGGTTGCAGCGATGGAAAGTGAAGTGCAATAACGTAGGTTTGTATCAGTTGTCGGGGGGAATGCCGGGGAGGAAAGGGGGAGATACATCAGTCAATAATACTGCCATCCTTGATAGAATTAGCAGTTTGTCGTTTTTTGCAGATTTCTCGCCAAGGGCCTGAAACGGAGAGCGTTGAACAGGCGATGTGCTGGTGATGAGCGGCCATCTGGCCGGGCTCAATAGTCATCATCCGGTTCGGCCAGATCGATCACATCCAGCTGGATGACCTGTTCATTTTCGCTTTCGGTGTGGCAAGGGGTGTCGTGAGGAACGGAATAAAGCGTAACGGCGGGTGCGAAATCGGTGTTCTGGTTCATGCCTGGTCCTGTGTTGCACTCAAGCCGGACAGTGATCCCTTCACTCGTGTTTCCACCTCCCTGTGTTGTCTACCGGCGGAAAGTTGCGCATCTTAATGAGTTCGGCAAAAAGATTCAAGTGGTTCTGAGTGTTTTTTGTGCTTTATAGGTAGGCATCGTCAGGAGGATAAATTGGAGGCAAAAAAATAGCCCAGTCGTTTGACTGGGCTATTCTCGGGGAAAATGGTCGGTGTGAGAGGATTCGAACCTCCGACCCTCTACACCCCATGCAGATGCGCTACCTGGCTGCGCTACACACCGACGGAGTCAGACTCGGCTGACGGGGAGGAAGTCTAATAGCATGGCCAAACGGGTGCAACTCCTTTTTTATCATAGAGATGCCGATTGCTTCTTTATTGCTCAGTCGGGATGCGGCTTGGGTCTGACGTGCAGATTTGGCATAATCGCCGCCCTGTCACCGCGAGCTATCATGCCTGCTATCTATGGAATTATCTGACAGATGTGGATAGCTGGAATGCAAACAGCACAATTGAACAAGATAAAGAGGGGATGGGCGTGAAACCATCAGAGGTCCCAGAAATACCGAGTCAGGCACAGAGTCAAACCGAGCAGGACGAACAGTGGATGCGCCATGCCATGGCATTGGCCACCCGGGCCGAAGGGATTGGCGAGATCCCGGTCGGAGCCGTACTGGTGCTGGATGGTCAGGTGGTGGGAGAGGGGTGGAACCGCTCCATCAGCGAACACGATGCCTGTGCCCATGCCGAGGTGATGGCGATCCGGGCGGCGGGCAAGCAGCTGGCGAACTACCGCCTGCTCGACACCACTCTTTATGTGACGCTGGAGCCCTGCTGTATGTGTGCTGGTGCGCTGATCCATAGCCGGGTCAAGCGGGTGGTTTACGGCGCCCGAGACCTCAAGACCGGTGCCGCGGGATCGGTGTTCGAGATCTTGCAGGACCCGCGACACAATCACAGCGTCGAGCTGACCGGCGGTGTGCTGGCCGATGTTTGCTCGGCCCAGTTGTCGGCCTTCTTCAAGCGCCGCCGCGCCGAGAAAAAGGCGGCCAAACTGGCGCTGCAACAATCAAACGATATCCTTTCCTGAATCATTCGGGGGCAGCGTAGGCTGCCCTTGCTGATTATCAGCATAAATATTCCTTTATAAACAATATATTACGCTCGCAAGTCTTCTAAGGGATCCCTGCCCATTCTTCCGTTAACAACCTCAGTTAAAGCGTTCTCGATGTAACAAAACTGTCATGCAACCGCCATATAATGCCGCGAAGCCTAGCTTACATTGAGGTCTTGCATGTCATTGGAATCGTTAAACCTGGTCATGGCGGGCAGTAGAAAACGCCGGATCAAGGATAAATTGGCCAAATATGGCGTCACCACAGGCGGAGCCCTGGTACTGGTGGCGCTGCTGCTTATCTTCTTTTATCTGCTCTATGTGGTGAAACCCATCTTCAATGGCGCCTCCATGGAGCCGACCGCCTCGTTTACCCTGCCTGCCGCAGGGAAGACCGCCTGGCTCGGCGTGGAAGAGCAGAACGAGATCGGCTATCGCTTCAGCGATAAAGGGCAGGTCAACTTCTTTGCGGTGCAGGGAGATGACAAGATCAAGGTCGGCCAGTCACTGGGTCAGGCCCAGGTTGCTGGTGACATCACCACGGTAGCGACCCCAGCTCCTGGTCAGCGGCTGATCGCCTACGGCTTTGCCGATGGCAAGGCGCAGGTCGTCCAGCCAGCATTCAAGGTCTCCTATCCCAACGATGTGCGGGTGATTGAGCCCAGCCTGCAATATCCCTTCGGCGAAGAGCCTGTGGTGATCGACCCGCAAGGGAAGGCGCTGCAACTGATGGTGTTCGAAGCCACCAAGGACAAGATGGCGACCGCCGCCGTGACCGAAGATGGTCGTGGTGTGATGACTGTGATGAGCGGTGAGGAGAACTTCATCTCCGGGGAGATTGAGTGGAGCAGTGAAAACTACACGATTCCCTCCCTGCCGCGCCATGTGGATCAGATGTTGCTGACCCCCAATCTGCGGATCCTGTTCGTGCGCGAGGGCAATCGCCTCTCCGTCTATGACATTCATAACCTGAGCGAAATCTCCCTGCGCAACGTGCTGGAGATCAATGCCCCCAACGCCAATGTGACCCGGGTTCAGCTACTCTCCGGCGCCTCTTCACTGCTGGTGGGCAATGACAACGGCGTCATCTCCCAGTGGTTCGAAGTGGCAAAGGATGGCAAACGCCAGTTCACCCAAATTCGTGACTTCAAGGGCGATGGCGCGGTAGATCTGCTGACTCCCGAGCACTTTCGCAAAGGCTTCATCAGTGCCGACAAGGACGGCATCATCAGCTTCTTCCACGCCACCGGCGAGACCAAGCTACTGACCGAGACGGTGGAAGGGGGCGAGCTCTCTGCTCTGGCCATCTCCCCCCGTCACAACCTGTTGCTGATGCAGCAAGGGGAGACCTTCAAGCTTTTCTCGGTGGAGAACGATCACCCCGAGGTGACCTGGTCGGCCCTCTGGCAGAAGGTATGGTATGAAGGATATCCGGAGCCCCAGTATGTGTGGCAATCCACCTCCGCCAGCAACGACTTTGAAGCCAAGCTGAGCCTGGTGCCGCTGGTATTCGGTACCCTGAAAGCCTCTTTCTACGCCATGGTGTTTGCTGTGCCGCTCGGCGTGGCCGGTGCCATCTATACCGCCTACTTCATGTCGGCAGGGCTGCGCAAATACGTCAAGCCGACGGTCGAGATCATGGCAGCGCTGCCTACCGTTATCCTGGGCTTCCTGGCGGGTCTGTGGCTGGCGCCCATCATCGAGGGTGCGTTGCCCGGGGTGATCCTGCTGCTGATATTGCTGCCGATGGGGATGCTGCTGACTGCATTGCTCTGGAACTATCTGCCGGAGCGCGGCAAGTCCTGGCTGCCGGAGGGGTGGCACGCCATCCTGCTGATCCCGGTGCTGCTGCTGATTGGCTGGGGGGCCTTCGCCCTGAGCCCGCTCATCGAGAATGCCTTTATGCACGGCGATTCGCGCATCTGGCTGACTCACGAAATGGGCATCAAGTTTGACCAGCGCAACTCGCTGGTGGTCGGTATCGCCATGGGCTTCGCGGTCATCCCCACCATCTTCTCCATCGCTGAAGATGCGGTCTTCTCGGTGCCCAAGCACCTGACCCAGGGCTCGCTGGCGCTGGGGGCCACCCCGTGGCAGACCCTGAGCCGGGTGGTGATCCTCACCGCCAGCCCGGGCATCTTCTCTGCGGTGATGATGGGCCTTGGCCGCGCCGTGGGCGAGACCATGATCGTGCTGATGGCTACCGGCAACACCCCCATCATGGACTTCTCCATGTTCCAGGGGCTGCGCACCCTCGCCGCCAACATCGCGGTGGAGATGCCGGAATCGGAAGTGGGCAGCTCCCACTATCGGGTACTGTTCCTCGCGGCCTTCGTCCTGTTTGTGTTCACCTTTTTGTTCAACACCCTGGCCGAGTTTGTCCGTCAGCGGTTGCGTGAAAAATACAGCTCGATGTAAGGGGCGACTCTGTAATGGACAAGGAATCGACAATGGGTAAGTGGTTTAAATCAGGGGCCCCCTGGATCTGGATGACCGGCGGTGCCGTCAGCCTGAGTCTGGTGGCGGTACTGGGTCTGCTGCTGCTGATCGGCTGGCGTGGTCTGGTCTACTTCTGGCCGCACCCCATCTATGAGTGGCAGCTGGAAGACGCCAGCGGCAACAAGAGCGTACTGATCGGCGAGATCAACGATCGCGAGCAGGTTCCGGTGGAGCGACTGCGCGCCGCAGGTCTGCCACTGGAAGGGGAAGAGCGCGAGCTGCTGACCCGCTATCTGGTCAAGACCGGCAACCGTGAGTTCGTTGACCTCGATTTTCGCTGGGTGCTGGAGACGGACATCAAGTCCCAGAGCCAGCCAGCCGAGCTGGCCATGGTTGAGCGTGCCACCAACGGCAACTTCTATGGCTATATCGTCGGGGTGAAAGAGGATGGCCGCGAGCTCACCTCTGATCTGCATCCTGCCCTGCAGCGGGTGCTGGCGCGAGCCAATGCCCTCTCCGAGCAGGCCAACGATCTGCAAAAAGGGGACATCGGCAGCATCAACTATCAACTGGAGCGGCTGCGCCTGAAAGAGCGTAAGGCCGAGCTGGATGACAAGCTGACCGATCAGCTCAAAGCCGAACTGGCCAGCGAGCGTCAGGCCCTCAACGATCGCTATCAGGTGCTGGAAAAAGAGCTCTTTTCACTACGTAGCCAAGCGGACCGTGACGCCATCACCGTCAAGGATATGCGTGGCGAGCTGGTGACCATGCCGATGTCCAAGGTACTGGACGTGGTATGGCCCAACGACATGAGCCTGCTGGCCAAGGTGGGTCACTGGTTCCACCAGATCGGCAAGTTCGTCTCTGACGATCCCCGTGAAGCCAACACCGAGGGCGGGGTGTTCCCGGCCATCTTCGGCACCGTGTTCATGGTGTTCCTGATGGCGATCATCGTGACCCCGCTGGGGGTGGTAGCGGCAGTCTACCTGCACGAATATGCGGGCAAGAACAGTCTGACCAAGATCATCCGCATTGCGGTGATCAACCTGGCGGGCGTGCCCTCCATCGTTTACGGCGTGTTTGGTCTGGGCTTCTTCGTCTACACACTCGGCGGTTCGTTAGACCAGCTGTTCTACCCGGAAGCGCTGCCGAGCCCGACCTTTGGCTCACCCGGCGTGATTTGGTCGGCGCTGACCCTGGCTATCCTGACCCTGCCGGTGGTGATCGTCTCCACCGAAGAGGGGCTGGCGCGGATCCCGAGCACCATCCGTCAGGGCTCGCTGGCACTGGGCGCGACCCAGGCCGAAACCCTGTGGCGCATCGTGCTGCCGATGGCGAGCCCGGCCATCATGACCGGCCTTATTCTGGCGATTGCCCGTGCGGCCGGTGAAGTGGCGCCGCTGATGCTGGTGGGGGTGGTGAAACTGGCACCGACCCTGCCGATGGATGGCAACTTCCCGTATCTGCATGTGGAGCGCAAGTTCATGCACCTGGGTTTCCACATCTATGACGTCGGCTTCCAGAGCCCCAACGTCGAGGCGGCCCGCCCGCTGGTCTACGCCACCTCCTTCCTGCTGGTGACGGTGATCGTGGGTCTGAACCTGACCGCTATCGGTATTCGTAACCACTTGCGCGAGAAATTCCGGTCGCTGGAGCATTAATCCGGCGCCGCTTGAGTGATACAAGAGTGAGATAACAGAGGGGCGGCCGAGCGCGAGCCGCCATCTCTCTGCACCAATACGTGAGGGGCGCCGGCAGCTGTCCGGCCACTCCAGATAGATTTTGAGGTAACAGATGATCAACGTAACGACCACGTCTACCCAGCACACCGCGCTGGACCTGCTCAACCTGACCCCGGAGCAGACCGCGCTGGAGGTGAAGGATCTCAACCTGTACTACGGCAGCAAACAGGCGCTGTTCAACGTCAACATGAAGATCCCCAAAGGGCAGGTGACCGCCTTTATCGGCCCGTCAGGCTGTGGCAAATCGACCCTGCTGCGCTGCATCAACCGGATGAACGATCTGGTGGAGATCTGCCGCATCGAGGGAGAAATCCAACTGCACGGCCATAACATCTATGACAAGAGCGTCGATGTTTCCGCCCTGCGCCGTCAGGTGGGCATGGTGTTCCAGCGCCCGAACCCGTTCCCCAAGTCCATCTACGAGAACGTGGTCTATGGTCTGCGCCTGCAGGGGATCAACGATCGTCGCACTCTGGATGAAGCGGCCGAGCGCTCCCTGCGCGGTGCGGCCCTGTGGGACGAGGTGAAGGATCGTCTGCATGACAACGCCTTCGGTCTCTCCGGTGGTCAGCAGCAGCGTCTGGTGATCGCCCGTGCCATCGCCATCGAGCCGGAAGTGTTGCTGCTCGATGAACCGACCTCGGCGCTCGACCCCATCTCCACCCTCACCATCGAGGAGCTGATCAACGAGCTCAAGAGCCAGTTCACCGTGGTGATCGTGACCCACAACATGCAACAGGCTGCGCGCGTGTCGGATCAGACCGCCTTCATGTATATGGGCGAGCTTATCGAGTACTCGGATACCAACACCATTTTCACCACCCCGGCCAAGAAAAAGACCGAAGATTACATTACCGGTCGTTACGGCTAAGGAGAGGAGAGGATGAATCTCAGCAAACAGATTGGCAGTCGGTTCAACGGCTAAGGCATAATCGGAGCAATCAAGGATTATTTGTATGGACAATATGAACCTCAATAAACACATCTCCGGTCAGTTCAATGCCGAGCTAGA
Organism: Aeromonas sp. Y289-2; assembly: GCF_027705925.1. Lineage (NCBI taxonomy): Bacteria > Pseudomonadati > Pseudomonadota > Gammaproteobacteria > Aeromonadales > Aeromonadaceae > Aeromonas > Aeromonas sp. Y289-2. The sequence goes on along the minus strand of NZ_JAPDCH010000002.1, from coordinate 384,974 downwards.
GAGCGTGCGCAACCAGGTGCTGGTGATGGGCGGTCTGGTGGAGCAGCAGCTCACCGACGCCATCGCAGCGATCCACGACCAGGATCTCGATGCGGCCCGCAAAATCGTGGCCAACGACCACAAGGTCAACGCGATGGAAGTGGCGATCGATGAGGAGTGCACCCGCATCATCGCCAAGCGTCAGCCGACAGCCTCCGACCTGCGACTGGTGATGGCCATCATCAAGACCATCACCGATCTGGAGCGCATTGGCGACGTGGCCGACAAGATCGCCCGCATGCTGACCGACAACGCCAACAAGCCGCAGCCGCCGCTGGTGTCTCTGGAGAACATGGGCCGTCGTACCATCAAGATGCTGCACGATGTGCTCGACGCCTTCGCCCGCATGGATCTGGATGCGGCGCTGGCGGTCTACAAGGAAGATGACAAGGTAGACCGCGAGTACGAGTCCATCATTCGCGAGCTGATGACCTACATGATGGAAGATCCCCGCACCATCCCCCAGGTGCTCAACGTCCTGTGGGCGGCGCGGGCCATCGAGCGGGTCGGCGATCGCTGCCAGCACATCTGCGAGTACATCGTCTACTACGTGAAAGGCAAGGATGTGCGCCACACCAAGGCGGATGATCTGGGTACCCTGCTGGGCAAGGGCTAACCGGAAGTGAATAAAAAGGCGCGTGAAGCGCCTTTTTTGTTGCATAACTGGTCGGAGTAAGATAAAGCCCCCAACTGGCTGTTTTCTGATAGAATACTCCCCCTGTGTGAGTCCCGGATGGGCTCACGGTCCGGTCTCCCGGGCCCAGTTTGCCGTCTTGTGCTAAGGCGGGTGTAGCAATAGGTTAATCATGAGTTTTGCCGATAGTTTGTTCTTTTTAATGCTGCTGGTTGGCGGCAGTGTGTTCTTCTCCCTCTCCGAGATTTCTCTCGCCGCGTCTCGCAAAATCAAATTGCAGGTGATGGCGGATGAAGGTAATCGCCAGGCCGAAAAGGTGCTGGCCTTGCAGGCCCAGCCGGGCAACTTTTTCACCGTGGTGCAGATTGGCCTCAATACCGTCGCCATTCTGGGCGGTATCCTGGGTGAGTCTGCCCTCAACCCCGCCATCAAGGGGATTGTCTCTCAGTTCTACCAGGGTCCCTGGCTTGGCGAGATCAGCTCCGGTGCCTCCTTCGTGTTCGTCACCGGCATGTTTATCCTGATCGCCGATCTGATGCCCAAGCGTCTGGCCATGACCATGCCCGAGCAGATTGCCGTGGTGGTGGTGCGCCCCATGCTCTTCTTCGTCACCGTGTTGATGCCGCTGGTGTGGATCTTCAACGGGTTGGCCAACTCCCTGTTCCGTCTGATGCGCGTCTCCACGGTGCGCAACGACGAGATCACCTCCGATGATATCTATGCGGTGATGGATGCCGGTGCCGAGGCGGGGGTTATCCAGCGCGAGGAGCATCAGCTCATCGAGAACGTGTTCGAGTTGCAGTCCCTTGGTGTCACCTCTGCCATGACGGCCCGCGAGAGCCTGATCTATTTCACCCTGCAAGAGAGTGAAGAGAGCATCAAGGCGAAGATCGCCGAACATCCCCACAACAAGTTTCTGGTCTGTGACCACAACCTCGACAGCATCAAGGGCTTTGTCGATGCCAAAGAGCTGCTGATCCGCGTTATCGGCGGCCAGAGCATCGACCTTATCGGTGGCAACCTGGTGCAGAACGTCATCATCATCCCCGATACCCTGAACCTCTATGAGGCGATGGAGTACTTCAAGAATCATCGTGGCGACTTTGCCGTGGTGATGAACGAGTACGCGCTGGTGGTGGGGATTGTCACCATGAACGACCTGATGAGTACCGTCATGGGCGAGTGGGCGACCCACGTGGTGGAAGAGCAGATCGTCCAGCGCGACGAGAACTCCTGGCTGGTGGACGGGGTTACCCCCATCTCCGACGTGATGCGTGCCTTCGATATCGAAGAGTTCCCAGAGAACCAGAACTACGAGACCATCGCCGGCTTTATCATGTATATGCTGCGCAAGATCCCCAAACGCACTGACTCGGTCAAATACGCCGGTTACAAGTTCGAAGTGGTGGATATCGACAGTTACAAGATTGATCAGCTGCTGGTTACCCGGGTCGAACCGGCGGTGGCCGAGAAGCTAGCTCAGGAATCGTAAAAGGAGCGACATAAGAGTCATGAAGATGCAGTCTCATTCCCGTGCGCTGGCCTGTGTCGCGCTCGCCCTGGCACTGGGTGCCTGTAGTCAGAGTGCGCCGCGCAAAGCCACAGTGGCAGCCAAGCCGGTAACCCCCAAGCCTGCCGTGGTGGTGCCGCAGCCGGATCCCGATGCGGTGGTACAAAGCGGCATGGCCGAGCCGAGCCCGGTCTTTGACGAGCAGTATCACGGCCCGGATCAGGGGTCGCTGGAGTCGGTGACCGCCCTGTTTGCTCGTGGCTACATCGAGTCCGCCATGCGCGAGACCATGCTGGCGGCGGTGCACAACGACTATCCGCTGCTCGGCATGCGGGACGTGCGGTTGACCGATCCGGTCTCCAAATTCCTCACCTCCGAGCATGCGGCCACCACGGCCCATGACTACCTCTATGCGGGTGTGCAGCGTCGTCTCGGTCGTCCGCTCAGCCCTGCCCAATGGGAGCAGATCTGGCGCGGTTTGCCGCAGCAGGGTCGGGTCTCCGACTGGGTCAAGCAGATCAAGCGCGTGCTGGCCGGGCGTTAAGTCGCCAGCGGATCAAGATAGTGATGAGGCCACCTTCGGGTGGCCTCTTGCATTTCTGCGTTTGCCTCGCCGTTTGCACGCTGATTTCTGCTGATACTGATTGCCGCCCGTGGCACTTTGTTTTATCTTGTTTTGGCCGTCTAAACATCTATATGTTTTTATGGCTGCATAATAAAAGCGCTTCCCAAGATGAAGCTGGACGATCTGCAGCGATTCGATGCGAAACCGCAGATCAACAAAACAAACAGATAAATACGCAAATAAACAACGCATATAACAAAGAGACACGACAGATGAAAACCAGGGAATTGTGGGTGCTGGATGGGGGCATGGGGCGCGAGCTGGCACGGCGGGGGGCACCGTTTCGTCAACCCGAGTGGTCGGCGCTGGCCTTGATGGAGGCGCCAGAGACGGTGCGTTACGTGCATCAGGCCTATGTGGCGAGCGGGGCCAGAGTCATTACTACCAACAGCTATGCGCTGGTGCCGTTTCATATCGGCGATGAGCGTTTCTTTGCCGACGGGGAGGGGCTGGCAGCGCTGGCTGGTCAACTGGCCCGTGAGGTGGCTGACGAGCAGAAGGGCGCCGTGCAGGTGGCGGGTTCTCTGCCACCGCTGTTTGGCTCCTACCGTGCCGACCTGTTCAAGGCGGACCGGGTGAGCGAGCTGGCGACGCCGCTTATCCGGGCGCTATCCCCTCATGTGGATATCTGGCTGGCCGAGACCATGAGCCTGATTGCCGAGCCACTGGCTCTGAAAGCGCTGCTGCCTGACGATGGCAAGCCGTTCTGGGTCTCCTTCACGCTGGAAGATGAGGCGCCGGGCAACGAGCCGCGACTACGTTCCGGCGAGCGGGTAGCTGATGCGGTGACCGCGCTGGTGGCGGCCGGGGTCGATGCCATCCTGTTCAACTGCTGTCAACCCGAGGTGATTGAGGGGGCGCTCAAGGTGGCAAGTGCTGCGTTGCAGGCAGAGGGTCGCAGCGACATCCGCCTCGGTGCCTATGCCAACGCCTTCCCGCCGCAACCCAAAGAGGCCACCGCCAACGATGGGCTGGACGAGATCCGCGCCGATCTGGGGCCGCTGGATTACCTTGGCTGGGCCGAGCGCTGGCGCGGGGCCGGGGCGAACCTCATCGGCGGTTGCTGCGGTATCGGTCCCGAGCATATTCAGGCGCTGAGCAGCCGGTTGCGCTAAGGAGCTTCCATGAAAGAGAACAAGATTGGGCTCTGGTCTCTCACCGCGCTGGTGTTCAGCTCCATGGTGGGGGCGGGGATTTTCAGCCTGCCCCAGAACATGGCCGAGGTGGCAGGCGCCCGCGCCGTGCTGATCGGTTGGGGCGTGACGGGTGTGGGCATCCTGGCGCTCGCCATGAGTTTTCTCTATCTGTCGCGACTCAGACCGGATCTCGACGGCGGCATCTACAGCTACGCCCGCGCAGGTTTTGGCGAGCTGGTGGGCTTCTTCTCCGCCTGGGGATACTGGCTCTGTGCCACCATCGGCGTGGTGGGCTATCTGGTGATCGCCTTTGCGGCGCTGGGCAGCTTTGTCGATACGCCGGAGCAGATCTGGTTTGGTGACGGCAATACCCTGGCGGCGTTTGTCGGCGAGTCCTGCATCCTTTGGGCGGTGCACCTGCTGGTGGCTCGCGGCGTGCAGCAGGCGGCGCAGTTCAATCTGGTGGCGACCCTGGCCAAGAGCCTGCCGCTGCTGCTGTTTATTCTGTTCGCCTGCTACTGGTTCGATCCGGTCACCTTCGCGGCGGATCAGCAGGGTAGTAGCCTGGCGGTGCCGGTTTCCGAGCAGGTGCGCAACACCATGCTGATCACCCTCTGGGTCTTCACCGGTATCGAGGGGGCGGCGGTGTTGTCGGCCCGCGCCAGAAACCGGCGGGATGTGGGCACCGCCACCGTACTGGGGGTCGTGTTGGCACTGCTGCTCTATGTGCTTATCTCGGTGCTGGCGCTGGGAATATTGAGCCGACCCGAGCTGGCGGCGCTGCCCAACCCCTCCATGGCAGGGCTGATGGCCCAGATGACCGGCTCCTGGGGCAAGCTGCTCATCAGCGTCGGCCTTATCGTCTCGGTGCTTGCCTCCTACGTGAGCTGGACCCTCTTCTCGGCGGAGGTGCCCTTCAGCGCAGCCCGCCACGGCGCGTTTCCCGCCATCTTCCGGCGCCAGAACCGCAATGGGACGCCTATCGCCTCGCTCTGGCTCACCAGCCTGACGGTGCAAACATGCCTGCTGCTGGTGTGGCTGCTCGGCAAGGGTTACACCAGCCTGCTGCTTATCTCCACCTCGATGATCCTGGTGCCTTACCTGCTGATCGGGCTGTTCTTGCTCAAGCTCTCGTTCAGCAGGAAGGGTGAGGGCGGGCAGGGCCGCAGTCTGATGCGGGCGGTGGCGCTGGTGTCGAGCGGTTACGGCTTCTGGCTGCTCTATGCCGCCGGGGTGGAGTATCTGCTGCTGTCGTTGTTGCTCTACGGGCCGGGCTTGCTGCTGTTTCTCTACAGCCGCCGTCAGCTGGGCGCAGATCTTTGCCTGAGTGGTCGCGAGCGGCTGTTGGCCGGAGTGACCTTACTGAGCCTGATCCCCGCCGTCTGGTCGTTTGCCCATCTCTGATATCGAAGAGGTGACTGACCATAAAAGAGAGCGCCACAGTGGCGCTCTCTTGTTATCAGGGACTGGTTATCAGGGGCTTGCTATCCGGGAGTTGCGATTCGGGGCGAAGGCCTAGCGTCTGGCTGGTCCGGCCGGTTTGCCAAACAGCACCGCGAGTTTTTGTCGCCATGGCAGGCCACGGGCGTCACGCAGCATGTCGCGCCACTCATGGAAGGTGAGAGTGAGGGGGTTGAAGCTGTGGATCGGCTTGGTGATGCCAAAGCGACACGGCTCGGCCGGATCTTCTTCGACAAAGGTGCCGAACAGCCGATCCCAGATGATCAGCACCCCGGCAAAGTTGCGGTCTATGTACTTGGCGTTGCTGGCGTGATGCACCCTGTGGTGGGAGGGGGTGTTGAAGAGCCACTCAAGCCAGCCGAGTTTGCCCACTACCTGGGTGTGGACGAAGAACTGGAAGCCCAGACTCAGCAGCACGGTGGCGACCACCGCCTCGGGCGGGAAGCCGATGACAATCATCGGGATCCAGAACAGCCACATGCCGGAGATGGGGTACATCAGGCTCTGGCGAAAGGCGGTGGAGAGGTTGAGCCGCTCCGAGCTGTGGTGCACCACGTGGGAGGCCCACAGCCAGCGCACATGGTGGCTGGTGAAGTGGAACAGCCAGTAACAGAGATCCTGCAGCAGGAAGAGCAGCAATACGCTCCAGAAGGTGAGCTCGATATCGAACAGTCGCCAGCCCCAGAGGGTGTCATACAGATAAGCAATGGCGATGGCCGCCAGGGCATCGCCCCCTTGGTGCATCAGGGCCAGGGCTGCGTTGGCGAACAGATCCCGCCACTGGTAGGTGGCAGTGGGAAAGGCCGCGCCATGTTTGCGCAGGTAGAGCATCTCCCAGCCGATAAAGGCCAGAAAAATCGGGGAGAGGTAGAGCAGAAGCAGTTGCACATCCATATGCGGCCATCCATTCAGAGCAATTGCTCTCCAGCATAAAGGATGGTTTTAATATTTCATTAACATTTTTCAGCCAACGAAGAGATGGCATGAAATATGGCGCGGCAGCAGAGGAAGGCGCGCTGGATGGCTATGCTTGATGCAGGCTTTTTCAGGAGGTGCTGGCTTATGCGCGTCTGGTGTTGCTTGTTGCTGGGGTTGTGCATGATGGCGCACGCCAAGACCCGGGTCGAGATCCTGGCGGATGCCGCCTATCCCCCCTACTCCTGGCAGGAGGGGGAGGAGGTCAGGGGGATCTATGCCGACATCATCCGCGAGGTGACCTCTGCCATGCCTGACTATGAGGTGGTGCTCAAGCCTATGCCGTGGCGGCGCGGTCTGAGCATGGTGGAACAGGGGGCCGCCTTCGCTATTTTTCCACCTTACTACATGCCCGATACCCGCCCTTATATGTGGCCCTACTCCCAGCCGATGCTGGATGAAGAGCTGGTGGTGATGTGCGGCGCCAGTGTGGCAGCCAATACCCCGCAGGCCAGCTTTCCGCTCGACTATCACGCTTTGCGCTTTGGCATGAACGCCGGTTTTGCCGTCGGCGGCGATGCCTTTTGGCAGGCGGTAAAAGAGAAGCAGATCGACGTGGAGGAGGTGAAAAGCAATCGGGAGAACCTGCTCAAGATTGTCCGCGGCCGGGTCGATTGCACCATCAATGATCGCCTCTCCCTGCTCTATGAGTTGCTCAACATGATAAAGGCCGAGCAGCTGGCGGTAGCCGATATGTCCCTGCTCAAACAGGGGCCGGTGCTCAGCAAGGAGCAGGGGTTTCTCGGATACAGCCGCAAGGGGGAGTACCCCTACAAACAGGCCTTTATCGACCAGTTTGACAAGGAGCTCTATCAGCTCAAAAAACGTGACGGGGTGAAAGTGATCGTGGAGCGCTATCTGGGAAAGTCCCCGCGCTGAGCCGATGAGAGGGGCACTCGGGTTCAGCTGGGTTAAGCCTGCTCAGCGTGACACACAAGCAGAGGGACCTTGCGGTCCCTCTTCGTTTATCCAGCAGAGCATGTTGGCTAGAGCACCTGACTGAGGAACTGGCGCAGACGCGGGGAGGGGGGATTGTCGAAGAAGTCTGCAGGTTTTTCATCCACCAGCAGTTCGCCACTCTCCATAAAGAGCACCCGATCAGCCACCTCGCGGGCAAAGCCCATCTCGTGGGTCACCACCACCATGGTCATTCCTTCGCGGGCCAGCCCCTTCATCACATCCAGCACTTCCCCCACCATTTCGGGGTCGAGCGCACTGGTGGGCTCGTCAAACAGCATGATGCGTGGTTGCATGGCGAGCGCCCGGGCGATGGCCACCCGCTGTTGCTGACCGCCGGAGAGTTGGGAGGGATAGCTGGCCGCTTTCACCGACAGCCCCACTTTCAGCAGCAGCGCCTTGGCTCTGTCTTCGGCCTCACGGCGCGACAGGCCACGCACCTTCTGCGGAGCGAGGCAGATATTATCCAGCACCGTCAGGTGGGGGAAGAGGTTGAAGGACTGAAACACCATGCCCACCTCTTCCCGCAGCTTGTTGACATCGCCCGGTTCGGTCAGGCTGATTCCATCGACCACGATATTGCCGTCGTTGATGGTCTCCAGCTGGTTGAGGGTGCGCAGGAAGGTGGACTTGCCCGAGCCGCTGGGGCCGACGATCACCACCACTTCCCCTTCGGCCACCTGGGTGCTGACATTTTTCAGGGCATGCACTTCGCTGCCGTAGAACTTCTCTACGCCGGTCGCCTTGATGATGGGGTCAGTTGCTGCGCGCATATTTCACCTCGAGACGGCGTACCAGAAAAGAGAGGGTGCCGGTGAGCACCAGATAGAGCAGGGCCACGGTAAACCACACCTCGAACGGGCTGAAGGTGGAGCTCACCACCTCGCGCCCCGCCTTGGTCAGGTCGGTGATGGAGATGACCGAGACCAGCGAGGAGTCCTTGATCAGGTTGATGAACTGGCCTGCCAGCGGTGGCAGCACCCGCTTGAACGCCTGCGGCAGGATGACGTAGCGCATGGTCTGGGCGGAGGTCATACCCAGGCTGCGGCCCGCCTCCATCTGCCCCTTGTGGATGGAGCTGATACCGGCGCGGACGATCTCCGCCACATAGGCACCGGTAAAGACCGCCAGTGCCGCGACCCCGGCGGTGAAGCGATCGAGGTTCAGCACGGTACCGATAAAGAAGTAGACAATAAAGATCTGCACCAGCAGCGGCGTACCGCGGATCAGCTCCACATAGGTGATGGCCAGATTGCGCAGGGCCGGATTGGGGGAGAGGCGCGCCAGCCCGGCCAGGGTGCCAAGCAAAATGGCGAAGATGCCTGCCACCAGCGAGAGCTTGACGGTGACCCAGACGCCCCAGGCGATGGGGCCTGCGGTCCAGCTCAGTTGGGTGTCGAGGGTATCGCCACGAAAAACGGTATCCCCTTCGGCGACTTGTACGCCGGTACTGGCAATGGCTTGCCGCACATTGGGGTCGAGATCGTCTTGCAGGAACAGCTTGCCCTTCTCGGCCTCGCTGGTGCTCGCCATCACGGTGCCGTCAAATTCGGCCAGATTATTCTGCTCCGCCTGATAGGCGATGTATTGGGGAATGCGTTCCCAGCGCCAGGTGTAATCCACTGACTGGACAGCCTTGTAGATGCCGAATACGGCAACCAGCAGCATCAGCAGGAAAACCCCATGCCAGAGCAGCTGATTGGGTTGTTTTTCCATCTGTCTTGTCGGTTTGGGTGTGTGCACAGTCACAACCTCTTCTCGTTATTGTGTGGGGAGCTGCGTGGTGCAGGGGCGGCATGTGCCGCCCCCCGGAGGTTATTTGAGCTGGTTCAGCCAGGCGTTGGATTCGAACCACTTCTTGTAGAGACGGTCGTAGCTGCCATCGCCCTTGATCTGGCGCAGGTAGTTGTTGAACCAGTTGAGGGTGTCCTGATCCCCTTTGCGGATGGCCCAGGCCAGCGGCTCGAAGGTGAACGGCTTGTCGAGGTGCACCACGGCGCCCTGATTCTGGGAGGCGAAAATAGCGTTGTAGGGCAGGTCATAGACGAACGCATCGACCTTGCCGTTGATCACTTCCAGCTTGGCGTCATCCTGGGTTTCAAACTGCAGCAGGGTGGCTTTGGGGATCAGGCGCTTGACTGCCTGCTCGCCGGTGGTGCCGAGCTTGACCGCGATCTTGTATTTCGGGTCGTTGAGGTCGGTGAAGGATTTGATTTCGCCCGCCTTCTCTTTGCGCAGGACTATGGTCTGGCCGACCACGATGTAAGGATCGGCGAAGTTGACTCGCAGGTTGCGCTGGGGAGTGACGGTCATGCCGCCCATGATGATGTCGAACTTGTTGGTCAGCAGCGCCGGAATGATGCCATCCCAGGCGGTGTTGACGAATTCGACCTTCACGCCCATCTCTTTGGCGACCATCTTGGCGAGATCCACATCAAAGCCGATGTATTGGCCCTGCTTGTTGGTCATCTCGAAGGGTTGATAGCCGGCATCAAAGCCGACTCGCAGCACGCCGCGTTCGAGCACGGCATCCAGGGTGGAGGTAGGGGCTGGGGTCGGGGCCGCCGTGGCGATCCCGCAAAACAGCAGGGTAGAAAGAATCAGTTTTTTGATCATAAGTGACGTCTCTGTCGGTGGTGTGTTCGGCCTTGAACCTGATCCCGTGCGACTCCGTGGCACAAGAGACTGCTGCATCCGGCAACAGGCAAGACAGGATGAATGTCTTGAGCGGGACAAAAGCCCCATATGAGATGCTATGAATAGTGGTTGAGTGAAAAATGTACCAAAAACAGATTGTGTCAGAAGACTCAACAGGTTAGAGACATTTATTGCTCATGGCTTCATTCATAAAATCACACGAAAACAACATATCTATCTAATTGAGTGGGTTCAAGCCCAAATTATCCCCAAGACATTTTGTTACATAGAGAGGGGCTCGTATGTGGCTTGAGTCTGGTTGGGCTTATCTTTCTTGCATATCTCAAACCTGCTATAGCGGAATGGTGTGAGTTATCTGGTGGTGTGAAAAACAGACGAACAATATGTTTTTATTGTGAAAACAGTCAGGGTCTCTGGGTCTTGGCAAACGGTTCTCATATACTCACTTACCTCCCTCTGCCTGGTTTTGATATGGATGTCTCGTTGTTGCTGAAGCTGGATGTATTTACCCTGATGGTGATGGCATTGGGGGGATATAGCCTCGGGTTTATCACGCTCTCCATTATCTGGTCGACCCACCGGGAGATCCCGGGCATCGGGTTATGGTGGTGGTCCAGTCTCTGTGCGCTGGTGGCCCAGATACTTTTCTCGTTACAGGCATTTTTCCCCAGCTCCTCCGGCATCTGGCTGGCCAATACCCTGATCACGCTCTGCATTGTGTTGATGCCGGCGGCGCTGCAGCGCTTTTTCGGACAGCCCCCGAACTGGCGTGCCGGGGGGCTCTTCATGCTGGTCTATCTGCTGCTTCTGAGCTGGTGCATTGTGGAGGGGGGGATGGCATCCCGGGTGTTGCTGGCTTGCTTGAGTTACATGGTGCTGGGTGCTGTGATCGTCTATCTGGTCTGGCGCCACGGTTACCCCCACTATCTGCCGGCGGTGATGGTCTTTACCTTGGTCAACGTGCTGCTCTACGCCTTCTACTTGATGCGGCTCTGGTTCCTCTGGCAGGACAACGTACAGATGCTGATGGATAAGAGCGGGGTCAATGTGCTGCCCTTCCTCTCCATGCTGATGGGGAGCTATCTTTCCACCTTCGGGGTGCTGCTGCTCTGTACCCAGTACCGTGCGCTGGCGCTGCGCCAGCAGGCTAGCCACGACCCTCTTACCGGTCTGCTCAACCGACGTGGCTTTATGGAGCAGCTGAAGCAGCAAAAGTGGGGTGACAGTGGCGCGCTGGCGGTGCTCGACATCGATGATTTCAAGCAGATCAATGATCAGCATGGTCATGAGGTGGGTGATCGGGTGCTGGCCGAGCTCGGTGCCTATCTGGGTAGTCAGCCCGATCTGGTGTGCAGTCGTTTCGGTGGCGAGGAGTTTGTGCTGCTCTTCTCGCAGCCCGGCGTGCTGGCCCTGCAGCGCTGCGAGGGATTGCTGGAGGAGGTCGCGAACCGCGACATGGGGGGGCTCTACATCACGGTCAGTATGGGACTCTCCCACTGGCAAGGGGAGTGGCACTTTGACCCTCTGTTCACTCAGGCCGACCATGCGCTCTACAGCGCCAAGCGGCAAGGCAAGAACCGGGTCTGTCAGGCTGGTCGGGAGGTGTAACTCCCGTTCAGTCCGGTATTACGTTATCTCGGCAGGCTGGGGGCGCGGTGCCTGCGCCTTGAGGAAGGGGAGCAGCAGCAGGGCCGAGACGCCCGCCGCCACCGAGATCACCACGAAGAAGCCGTTCCAGTGCCAGATCTCCATCACCTTGGCCAGCGGATAGCCCGACAGCGCCGCCCCCATGTAGGCGAACAGACCGACAAAGCCGGTGGCTGCCCCTGCTGAATTCTTGTGGGAGCACTCCGCTGCCGCCATGCCGATCAGCATCTGGGGGCCGAACACGAAAAAGCCGATAGTAAAGAAGCAGGCCGCCTGCATCACATAGCTGAAGAAGGGCATCAGCCAGAGCGATCCCACCGCCAGCAGGATCCCCACCGCAAAGATGAGATTCATCGGGCCGCGGTTGCCGTTGAACAGCTTGTCCGATCCCCAGCCCGCCACCAGGGCGCCGATAAAGCCCCCCACCTCGAACATGGAGATGGCCGAGTTGGCGCTCATCAGATTGAAGCCGCGCTGCTCGGTCATGTAGAGGTTGCCCCAGTCATTGATGGCGGTACGCACCACATAGACCAACACGTAACAGCAGGCGAGCAGCCAGATATAGGGGTTGCCCAGCACATATTTGCGCAGGATCTGGCGATGGGAGAGCCCCGCATCCTGAGTCTGCTGGGCCAGCTCCATGGCATCCTTGCGCCACTCGCCTACTGTCGGCAGCCCCATGGCGCTCGGGGTATCCCGCAGCCGCCAGCAGAGGAACAATCCCGCGATGATGGCGATAAAACCGGGCACTATCATGCCGTAGCGCCAGCCATGTTGCAGAGCGATGGTGCTGACGATGAGAGGGATGAGCGCCCCGCCCACGTTGTGTGCGGTGTTCCAGGCCGACCACCAGACCCCGCGCTCGGTGCGCGAATACCAGCTGGTGAGCAGCTTGGAGCAGGGGGGCCAGCCCCAGCCCTGGAAGAAGGCGTTGGCGACCCAGAGGGCGGCAAACATCCAGAGTGCCGACGAGAGGCCGAACAGGATATTGATAACGCCGGTGGCCATCAGTCCGACACCCATGAAGTAGCGCGGGTTGGCGCGGTCACTGATGATGCCGGAGAAGAACTTGGAGCAGCCGTAGGTGATGTAGAACAGGGTCCAGAGCATGCCGATGTCGGACTTGTCCAGCATGCCGCTCGCCAGCATGTCAGGCATGGCGAAGTTGAAGCTCTTGCGGGTGAAGTAGAAGACCGCGTAGCCCAGATACATGGTCAGCAGCAGGTGCAGCCGCCAGTAGCGATAGGTGGCATCGATCTCGGCCTGATCCCGGATAAGGGGCCGGGGCGGTGCGCTTCTCATAAAACTCAGCACAGGCTGGCCCTCTGGTGGTGATTAGCCATGATTCTCTTCCCGTCTGCGACTGGGCAGATTGACCGTCAGCTGGGTGCCGTGGATGCAGGAGAGTTGCAGACGGCCCCCGAGGGCCTGTACCCGCTCGCGAATACCGAGCAGGCCATAGCCCTGCTGCGGGCGGCTTTCCGGCAAACCGCGGCCATCATCTTCCAGCACCAGTTGCAACTGATCGCCGCTGGCCCGGGCGCGAATGGTGACCGAGTGGGCGTTGGCATGTTTGACCACGTTGTTGAGCCCCTCCTGACAGACCCGAAACAGGGTGACCCGCTGGGCATCCGAGAGATCCCCATCCGCCAGCTGCCACTCCAGCCGGGTGACGATGCCATGACGCTCCAGCTCCAGCTCCCGCAGCAGTGCCCGTACCGCCTGTTCAAGAGTCATGTCGTCGAGCTGGCGCGGGCGCAGCCGCCCGAGCAGGCCGCGCACCGCGTCGTAGATCCCGAGCGACAGTGTGTCGATCAGGGTGCTGCTCTGGCCCACCCCGGCGTTGTCGGGGGCGAGGCGGCGCACGATCCCTGCCTGGGTTCGAATGGCTGTGATGGTCTGGCCGATGTCGTCGTGCAGCTCGCGCGCCACCTCCTTGCGGATACTCTCCTCGGTCTCCAGCAGCCGCTCGGTGAGCTGGCGATTATGGGCGAGCTGGCGGGTCAGCGCCTGATTGAGCTCCCGCTGGCGCTGGATCCCCGCGCCGAGCAGCAGGCCTGTGAGGCTCTGGGCCAGCAGGGAGAGCAGCAGATCGAGGGGGTGATCGTGCCAGGCCTGACTGGCCAGCAGGGCGATGGTGTTCATCAGGGTGGCGAGCAGCGCCCCTTGCCAGCCGTAGCGCCACGCCATGGCGATGATGGGGATGGCCAGACAAAACGGGGTGAAGCGCACCAGCGAGTTGGGCAATCCCAGTTGCAGCCAGAGGCTCAATACGAACAACAGCAGATACCAGACCAGATGGCGAAAGCGCCACTCCACCGGCTGATCCACCAGCGCAGGACCGAGCGGCACCCAGGTGGCGCGGGTGAGGTAGTGCCAGATCAGCATGCAGGTGGAGGTGAGAGTGAGCCCGCCGGTGAGACTGAGCAGCAGGGCCGAGAGGCCATCTTCCCCGGCCAGATGCCAGAGCAGGGCTTGCAGCAGCGCCGCCGCCGTGACGGTGGCGAGCAGCAGCAACAGTTGCTGCCAGTCGTTGCGCACCTGCTGGCGACGGGCAATCAGTAGCGGTAGCAGGGTCAGCAGACTGCCCGCGACCAGCCAAGGCCAGTGGGGCAGCCCTACCTCCAGATTGAGCCAGTAGAGCAGCAGTCCTTCGCACAATAATAGCGGCGGCCAGTAGTGGCCCGGGCTTTGCAGCAGCAAGCCGAGGCGCAGGCCGAAGGGGAACAGCAGCACCGCCAGCGCCGGGCCGCCCGCCAGATGCAGGCTGATGCTCCAGAGGCAAAACCAGCCGGCGGCAAAGATGAAGCAGGCCGCCAGCGCGATGGCGACATAGCTGGCAAAACGGGAGATCACCAGCTATCCAGCATGCGGTGGGCCAGCTCGACGTTGTTGCTGACTTTGAGCTTGTCCATCAGGTTGGCGCGATGGACGTGAACCGTCTTGGGGGAGAGTCCAAGCTGCTCGGCGATGCTCTTCACCTCCAGCCCCTGCGCCAGCAGCTGGGCAATCTCCCGCTCCCGGTTGGTGAGGGGATCCCGGCTGCTGCTGGCCAGCTTCTGGGCGATGTCGGGGGTGAGGTAGCAGCCGCCGAGCGCGGCGGTGCGCACCGCGGCGATCAGCTCGTCCGGACTGCAGCGTTTGGAGAGAAACCCCTTGGCGCCGGTTTGCAAGGCCTGCTCGATGAGGGCCGGGCTGTCGTGCACCGAGAGCATCACCACCGCAAGGCCGGAGGGGAGCTGCTTGAGCAGATCCAGTCCCGACTGGTCGGGCATCGAGATGTCGCAGACACAGACTCGCGCCCCGCTGCCGGGCAGACCGGCAAGGGCGTCGCTGGCGGAGCCGAATTCGGCGACCACCTGCAGATCGGGCTCCAGATTGAGCAGTTGGGCAAAACCGGATCGGACGATCTGGTGATCGTCGATGAGGGCAATTTTTATCATGATGTCAGCCTGAAATTCGGTGCGTCATGACCATGACGCGGCCAACAAGATACCTGCCCCCCGAGTCAGGCTCAAGCAGCAGCAGGAAAAGGGGCTAAAAACCGGGGGGCAAGGTGCGCAAAGCTTGATCGGGATCAGCTGGCAAGGGCGAGCAAGCGGGCTGATCAGCAGGGGGATGACCAGCCCGTGGGACTCAGCGGTGCAGCTCGCCGGCGCGCTCCGGCTGATAGACCACTTCCAGAATTTCGACCTCGATGGTGCGACCGGCCGGGCCCGGCCAGGCGATGCTGTCGCCCACTTTCAGACCGAGCAGGGCGCTGCCCACCGGCGCCAGTACCGAGATGTTGCTCTCGTCGCCCTTGGCATCGCGCGGGTAGACCAGGGTGAGGCAGAACTCGTTGCCGCTGCTCTGCATCTTGAAGCGCACCTTGCTGTTCATGGTGACCACGTCCGGCGGCATGTCGGCTGGTTCGCGGATCTCGGCGCGGTCCAGCTCCTCTTGCAGGGCCAGATGCTGCGGGTGGTTGCCGAGCAGTTGTTCGATACGGTCAAGGTCAAGGCTGGAGATAACCAGATGAGGTTGTTTCATAAGATATTCCTTATCAATAGCGGATAGGCCCATACCGGCGGGTGCAGGTTGGCCATCACGCAAAGTGTTACAAAAATGGATTCAACAGGTTCAATCGATTGAAAATGCCATGCCCCCAAGCGACTCGCGGCCGAAGGAGCGAGGCGGGGGCTCAGCAGGGTGTGAGCAAATGCGAGGAAATAGCGAGTATTTTCATGGGGCTACCATAACCATTCTGGCCGGCCTTGGCAACCGTGATTGAGTGACTACTCAGGAGCCTGATAGTTGTACTGACGGATGATCCGCGCCAGTGTGCCATCATGGCGCATCTCGTCTATCACGGCTTGCCAGCGACGCCCTTCGGTGAAGGGGAACTCTTTGTGAGCGGCAATAAATAACTGGGTGCGCATCAGGGTTTCACCACGAACAAGTTGCCCAGTAGAAAATCCTTCTTGCTGTTGGTTGTAGAGAATAGCGTTCCAGGCTGCTACCCATGCATCGATACGCCCTCGTTGTAGTTTGTGCGCATTGAGTTCTTCGGTGGCGACAGTTTGACTGGTCAGATTGAGTCTTTGTTTGAGTAAATGTTGGCCGAAAGAGTGGCGCAGAGTACCGACCTTGAGGGTGGACAGCTCACCGGCTTTGATTGGAACAGGATGAAAGCGGCGATCGCTGACGATAACAAATTCCTCGTCGATTATTGGTGCTACCCAATAAAAGAGGTGCTCTCGTCGAGAGCTCCGCACTGGCGGGATCAGAAGTACATCCTTGCGGTGGGTCACTTCGATGAGGGCTCGGGCCAGCGGCATCAACTCGATAGTGAGCGGTTCTTTTAAGCGCCGGGCGGCCTCTTCCATGACCTCGATGGCCATGCCGCTTGGAGCCCCCTGCTGAGAACGTATGACATAGGGGGGCAGCTCGGCCGCCACCAGCATTATAGCCTGGGCACCGGTGTTCACCAGCAACAACAGCAGGGTCAAAAAAGGCAGGCAGAGAGTGCGCATCAAGGTCGTGAGTCAGAGTCGAATGAGCAGAGTGTAACATTCCTGCCTGCGTTGTCGTTGGGCTCGCTGAGGGGTTGGGATCTCAGTCGAAGAAATCGCGCAGATCGCGCACTTCGTAATCAGCGAGTTGCTGCCAGGGGAGCTGAGCAGGCAGCTTGCGCAAGGTCACCTCCATCCGGTAGCTGCGATAGCCGTCGAGACTGGCCGATTCGACCACAAGCGGGAGCTGCCACTGACTCGACCAGAGAATGCGGGTTCGTTGCTGCCCTTCGCGCTTCTCATACCAGCGGGCCTGCTCGGGGGCGGCCTCATCCAGCGGGGTCATCCCCTCGATCAGCGCCGGGTTGACAAGATGGCGGATCCGTGGCCAGTCGGGTTTGAAGGCCACCTGGCCATACTCTTCCACCGGCACCTCAACCAGCTGGTTGTGCCAGCTGTCGGCATAACGCAGTTGCAACTCACCTTCATCACTGCGACTGACCCAGCGGGCTGCCATCTGGTGGGTAAAGTGCTTGTGGCCGGGCGTGGCATCGTGAGTGGCGTGATAGGCACGGGCAAGGGGGAGGGGAATGAGCCGCTGGCTCCACACCTGATTGCCCACCCGCAGCCACTTCTCTTGCCAGACACTCTCTCTGGCGATGCCATCGCTGCCGGTGTTCCGGTCGTGATAGCTGATCCGGGCGGCGAGATCCGGGGGTGTGTCGTCAGCATGCAGGGGAAAGGCGAGGGTGCTGCCAAGCAGCCATAACGAAAGCAAAAGTCGCATCATCATCTGTCGCTCGAAAGAGCCGGGGCCCGGGCCGCTGAGTCAATTGCTCAGATGCACCTGGGCCCCTGCTGCTTACAGGCCGAGCGCCTCCCGCAGTTTGCCAAACACCTTGGTGTTATCCAGTGTGCCTTTGAAGCGGTTGCTGCCGGCGCCATCGGCAAACAGCATCACATCGCCGCCGCCGTGGGTTTCCGATGTCAGTTTGACGCCGGTCTCCTGCAGATAGTCATTAGCCATCACCTGATCGCTGGTGAGGACGGGACGCACATCGGGGCGGTTGGGGCCGTTACCGAACACCAAGGTGGTGAAGGGCTTGCCATCCACGTCGTTCTGGGTCGAGCCGTCGCCATTTTTCACCAGATCCAGCACCGGATTGCCCTTGGCGGAGTAGCCGTTAATGGTCATGGTGTGGTCATGGTCGGCGGTGACCACGATCAGGGTATTGTTGAGATCCACTTTACCCAGCGCCGTCTTGACCGCCTCATCCAGTGCCACCGCGTCGGTGAGCGAGCGCTTGGCATTGGTGCCGTGCAGGGCGTGATCGATCCGGCCGCCTTCTACCATCAGGAAATAACCCTGACTGTTCTTGCTCAGCAGGTCGATCGCCTTGGCGGTCATCTCGGAGAGGGACGGCTGGGTATTGGCAGTCCCTTTGGCGACCCGATCCAGTTCGTAGTCGAGGTGGGATTTGCTGCTGAACAGACCGAGCACCTTGCCACTGGTGACCTTGGCCAGTTCACTTTGGGTGGTGACATAGCTGTATCCCTGTGCCTTCATCTCCGCGGTCAGGTCGCGGTTGTCATTGCGACCGCCCTTGTTGCTGGCGCTGTAGGGGGTCCAGTGGTTGGCACCACCGCCCATCAGCACATCGACCCCATCCCCAAGCGCCTGGTTGAAACCAGTTCCTCCCGGAACAGCTTGTGCGGCGATGTCATAAGCGGCATCCCGATGGCAGATGTGGGCGTAGGTAGCCGCCGGGGTAGCGTGGGTCAGCTCGGTAGTGGTGACGGCCCCGACCGATTTGCCTGCCGCCTTGGCCAGCTCCAGGATGGTGGGCACCGGCTTGCCGTTATCGCTGCTGCAATTGTTGACGGTTTTGTTGCCATTGACGTCTTTGCCGGGGGCGACGGCTTTGGTGTCGCTGCTCATGGCGATCACCTCGTTGTTCATCTTGACCCCGGTGGTGTAGGCCGCCATGGAGGGGGCCGAGTCGGTGGTCTGGGCATCGTTGGAGAAGGTCTTGATGCGGGCACTGCGCGGCAGTTTCATCATCTCCAGATTGCCCTCTTCCCCCACCTTGAACAGGCGGGTGGCGGTGAGCACGGTGGGGCCCATGCCATCACCGATAAAGAGAATGACGTTTTTGGCATCACCGGCCTGTGCCTGGGAGGTTGCGCCCAGCGCACTGAACAGGGCGGCGCAGACCAGCGTGTGCTTGATGGATGTGTTCATCTGTTTGCTCATGAAAGTGCTCCTTACAGCTTGGCCGCAGCCTTGATCTTGCCGAACACGGCGGTGTTATCGAGTGAGCCATGGAAGCTGTCAGCCCCCTTGCCGATGGCGCCGAGGAAGACATCGGTGCCACCGTGGGTCTCGTTGCCGATCTCGCCTACCTTGACCACCACTTCCTGGTGGTAGTCATTGGCGGAGACGGTGGCATCGTCGAGCGGGGCGACGCTGCTGCGCGGGCCATCCACCCGGTTGTAGCCGTTGCCAAAACCTATGATGGTGTAGGGCATGCCCTCGCTATCCTTGCTTGGCTCGCCAGTCTCGTAGTTCTTCACCAGCCCGAGTACGCCGGGGTTGTCGGCGGTGGTCTTGCCGGTGCGCTTGGCATAGCCGTTGAGCACTAGCGTGTGGTCGTGGTCGGCGGTGACCACGATCAGGGTGTTTTTCAGCTCGGGGTCGCTCTTTTTCACCTCGTCGATGGCGGCCTTGATGGCATTGTCGAAGGCGATGGTGTCCTGCAGCGCCCGCTTGGCGTTGGTGTCGTGCAGGGCGTGGTCGATACGGCCCCCTTCCACCATCAGGAAGTAACCCTTCTCTTTGCCCTTGAGCTGCTTGATGGCGGCCAGGGTCATCTGGGCCAGTGACGGCTCGCTGGCAGGGCGGTCCAGGTCATATTTCATGTGGCTCGAACCAAACAGGCCCAGCAGCGGCTTGCCCGTATCAGCCTTGTTCAGCTCATCCAGATTGCTGGCAAACTGGTAGCCCTTGGCCTGCATTTCGCTGATGAGGTTGCGGCCATCCTCCCGCTTGCCCTTGTCAGCTTTGGGCAGGAAGAAACTGCTGCCGCCACCGAGCACCACATCCAGCCCCTCTTTGAGGGCGCTGTTGTAGCCTTTGCCGCCCGGTACCAGCTGGACGGCGATATCCGCTTCCAGATCCCGATTGCAGATATGGGCATAGGTAGCCGCCGGGGTGGCGTGGGTCACCCGGGTACTGGTTACCACACCGGTACCGCGGCCATCGGCTTTGGCCAGCTCCAGCAGGGTGGTCACCGGCTTGCCAGCGCTCTTGCTGCAGTCGCTCTCATAGGTGGCGTCGCCGTCCATGCTGATGACGCCGTTGTTGCTTTTGACCCCGGTCATGTAGGCCGCCATGGAGGGGGCCGAGTCAGTGACCTGGGCATCGTGGGAGAAGGTCTTGATAAAGGCCGTCTCTGGCAGGGTATCGATGGTGAGATCACCCTCTTCGCCGACACCGTAGATGCGGGCGGCCGTCAGGGTGTTGAGGCCCATGCCGTCACCGAGGAAGAAGATGACGTTGGTGGGTTGGGCTGCGGGCTTGGTCGCCACCGTGTCATTGTCTGATTTGCAGCCGGCAGCCAGGGCGGCGCCGATCATCACTGCAAGTCCTGCCATTTTTCTCATTGGGGTTCGCTCCTTGTAAAACCTGAGCGCAGCCTAGAGGGGACAGATGACACTTTTACTGACTATCGGTGACGGTTGTGTGAAAAAGTGATGAAAATGTTACAATATATCAATATGTTATCTATCAATTGAGCCAGTTGGTCCGGTCGCTTCCGGCTGCTTTGTTTCATCTCGACGGTTTGCTGATTTGCTGAGGTGATAGCTAGAATGACCTGTCAAAATGTGCCCGCAGCAGGTAAAATGCGCCCCCTTCGTTCGATGCCCGCGGCAGAGCGCCTGTTGTTCCATGCGCGCGCCCGCAGCCCCCACAGAGAGTAACGGATATGTCCATCAACTGGTTCCCCGGTCACATGCACAAGGCCCGCAAAGAGATTGCCGAGGTCATGCCCCAGGTCGATGTGATCATCGAGATGCTCGATGCCCGCATCCCCTTCTCCAGCGAAAACCCGCTGGTGCCCGAGCTGCGTGGTGATACCCCGGTGATCAAGGTGCTGAACAAGGCGGACCTGGCCGATCCGGCGATCACCGATCTGTGGGTGGCGCATATGGAAAAAGAGAAGGGGATCAAGGCGCTGCCGCTGACGCAACAAGAGCCGGAGAAGATCAAGCAACTGCTGACCCTCTGCCACGAGATGCTGCCGGAGCGCAATTTTGAGCTGCGCGGCGTGCGGGCGATGATCATGGGGATCCCCAATGTGGGCAAATCCACTCTGATCAATACCCTGGCGGGGCGCATCATCGCCCGTACCGGCAACGAGGCGGGGGTGACCAAGTCCCAGCAGCGGATCAAGCTGGATAACAACGTCATCCTGACTGATACCCCGGGTTTTCTCTGGCCCAAACTCAATCCGCCCTCCTGTGGTTATCGTCTGGCCATCACAGCGGCCATTAAAGACACTGTGTTCGACTATGCCGATATCGCCATGTTTGCCGCTGACTACTTCATCAAGGCCTATCCGGAGCGGATCAAGGCGCGTTACCAGATTGACGAGTTGCCCGAGACCGAGATCGAGCTGCTGGAGATGATCGCCCGCCAGCGAGCCTTTATGCGCAAAGGGGGGCTGGCCGACCTGCACAAGGCGTCCGAGATCCTGATCAACGAGTTCCGCTCCGGTTTGCTTGGCCGCATCTCGCTGGAGACGCCGGAGATGGTGAGCGTCGAGATTGTCGAAGCCGCCGCAGAAGCCGAGCAAAAAGCTAAAGAGAAGGCCGAGCGGGAAGAGGAGCGTCAGGCCCGCGCCCGTCGCAAGTACGCCCGCAAGCGTCAGAAATAGTTATCCTCAGGCGTCCCGAGCTTGCCTGACAACGAGCGAGCTTGTGTGACCCAGATGACGAAACACGAAGAGGCGACCCCAGGGGTCGCCTCTTCTGTTTTATCTGGTGAAATGCCGCCCACTTCTCATGGCGTGTCCGCGCTATAAAGCCATGCCATCAACCAAAACGGTGGCGCGCCGTCTCAAGCAGCGACATATGAAGCGGGATCAGCTGTTGCCAGTCGCGGCGATAGCCGCCCCCGGGCACAGCGGCGACAGGCAACCCATGCTTGATTGCACAGTCAAAAACCATGGCATCGCGCAGGCGCACCCCTTCATCGCTCAGGGAGAGATAGCCAAGCTCGTCGGCATGATGCACATCGACGCCTGCCTGATAGAGGATGAGATCCGGCGAATAGAGGCGCAGTGCTAGCGAGAGTGCCTGTTGCAGTGTGGTGAGATAGGCATCGTCTGCCATGCCGCTTGGCAGCGGAAAGTCGAGGTGAGAGGTGGCTTTGTGATGGGGAAAGTTGTGCTCCCCATGGAGGGAGAGGGTGATGATGTCGCGCCGCCCGGCGCAAAGGGCCGCACTGCCATCTCCCTGATGCACATCGAGATCGATGATCAGCACCTGTTCACAGCGCCCCTCGTCGAGGCAAGTCTGGGCGGCAATCACCAGATCGTTGAACAGACAAAAACCGCTGCCGTGATCCCGATGGGCGTGGTGGTAGCCACCGGAGATCTGCAAGCCGCATCCCTGCTCAAGAGCATGGCGGCTGGCGGCAATAGTGGCACCCACCGAGCGCAAGGTGCGCTCCATCAGCATGGGTGACCAGGGAAAACCGATCTTGCGGATGGCACGATCTTCCAGCTGGCCGCTCAGGGCCGCCGCGACATAATCGGCATCGTGAATGCGACAGATTTGCTCCCGGGTAGCGGCGGGCGCTTCGCCAAGGGGGTAACCCTGCACCTGCAGGCGTTCAAACAGCCCTTGATACTTGGCCAGCGGGAAGCGATGGCGCTCGGGTAGCGTCAGGGAGGAGTAGAGGGGGTGATAGAAAATGCGCAACGACATAGTGCCATTCTCCCTGGCAAGGTGGCGCTTTCTATATATGAAATCTGCAGATGAATCCATATATGTAATCCCTATATAAAGGGGAAGTGGCAGCGCATAAATCAAGACGCGTCGTGAGTGAGACCGCAGGATATGGAAAAGGGGAGCTTGGCTCCCCTTTCAGTCAATATCCCAGCCCGGCTTATTGCTGCTGGATAACCCAGATCTGGAAGGCTTTGCGGGTTTCAGCATCTGCCTTGTTGTACCAGTTTTGCAACTGGGTCAGGGCTTCCGGATTGCTTTGAGCCTTGCTGGGGGCAACCTGAACCGGTGCGCTGGCGGCAGCCATCACGGCAGCAGAGGAGACGGCAACCGCTTTGGGCTGGTTGAAGGCTTTACCCATGTTGATCAGCTCTTGCTGATAGTCACGGGTCAGCTGGAAGCCTTCTACTTTCGGCATCACGAACTGTTCGCTGCTCACTTGCTGGCCTGTGACCTTGTCTTTCAGCGTGACTTTCTGATCCTTCAGGAACTGTTTGGCTTCTGCTTCGTTGCGGGGCTTTTTATAGTCCAGCACCAGTTGCTGGTTGTCGGCGGCGGTGAAGTTCAGCACCAGCGGCTCGGCGGTCACCAGCTTGATTTCGTCTCGATTAGAATAATTGCCTTCAAATGCAACCACGAGCTGATGTTTACCAACGCTAAGTGGAAACTTTTTGGTGTTATCGAGTAATGAGGGATTAATTGCTTGACCATCGATCAGCTGGACGACATACGGGGTGGTCACTTCCAATTGGGCATCAGCAAGGGCGCTACCGGCCCACAACAGACCAGCCAGCGCCGGTACCAGAACAGTCAGTTTCATTTCATCTCCTTGAACAGTCAGGCGATTGCCCACTGAAAACAGGGGCTTATTTTTACAGGTTTGGCCTACTGCGGCAATGGCTCTTTCTGGTGGTCGATGTTCGCGCTGCTGTCAGTTTGTTTATCAATAGCGACCGACTTATTTATTCGATCCGCCGTGTAAACGGGGGGAGGGCGTCGAGCAACCCCTTGCCATAACGTTTGGTCAGCAGACGTCGGTCAAGAATGGTAACCCGCCCCCGATCTGCCTCTTTGCGGATGAGGCGGCCACAGGCCTGGATCAGTTTGCGCGATGCTTCTGGCACCGTCAGTTGCAGAAACGGGTTCCCCCCTCGCTGCTCTACCCATTCGGCGGTAGCCTCCTCGACCGGTGAGTTGGGCACCGCAAAGGGGAGTTTGGTGATGACCAGATTGGTAAGGTAGTGACCCGGCAGATCCAGCCCCTCCGAGAAGCTGCCGGTACCAAACAGAATGCTGGCCTGACCGCCATCGCACTTTTGTTTGTGCAGGGTGAGCAGGGCATTGCGGGAGGCTTCCCCCTGCACCAGCAGTGATAGTCCCTTGGCTCGCAAGCCAACAGCCACCTCATTCATCTGGCGGTAGGAGGAGAAGAGCACCAGACTCGCCTCCTTGCCCGCAAGAATACGTGGCAGCACGCTGATGAGTTCGTTGGTAAAGGCCGGCGAGTTGGGTTCGTGCTCCATCTTGGGCAGATAGAGCTCGGCTTTCTGATAATCAAAGGGGGAGCGCAGGCGCAGATAGCGGGTACCGTCGTGCTCCTTGAGCCCCACCTGATGGCGAAAATAACTAAAGGAAGAGAGTGCTGTGAGGGTTGCGGAGACCAGTACGGCTCCCAGACATTTCGACCAGAGCCACTCCTCCAGCAAATAGCCTACCTCAATCGGTGAGGCGTGCAGCCAGATATCGCCGTCATCGCTCTTGGCCATCCAGCGGGCGAGCGGGGTTTTGCCGGTCGGAACATGGCGCCCCAGCATCTCCCAGAGGGCGCAGAAACTCTCCAGCCGCTGCAGATGAAAACCGCTCTCGGCCAGCAGGGGTTCGGCCTCCTTGCGGCGGATCTCGCCATCTTTCAGCGCTTCACCGATTGCTCCCTGCATCCGATCCAGCGCCCGCAGCGCCTTCTTGCTCGACTCCTTGAGATTCTCCGCCAGCATGGGCAGGGGATCCGGCAATACCCCTTCGGCGAAGCGGTAGTGGGGGTCTGTGCCAAACAGCCGATCGTTGGCGCTGAGCCACTGCTCGACCGCCTTCAGGTCGGGCTGGATGGAGGCCAGTGCATCCTGCAGTTTGAGTTGGG
The DNA here is from genome assembly GCF_027705925.1 of Aeromonas sp. Y289-2. NCBI lineage: Bacteria > Pseudomonadati > Pseudomonadota > Gammaproteobacteria > Aeromonadales > Aeromonadaceae > Aeromonas > Aeromonas sp. Y289-2. The sequence continues at coordinate 360,189 of NZ_JAPDCH010000002.1, read as the reverse complement.
GGTCGAGCAGGCTCTCCTTATTAAGCGTCCGCGCCAGCTTGCCTGCACTTTGTACCAGCTTCTCCAGCCAGCGACGCGAGCCTTTGACGCTGGCCGACGCCGCGCCGTGATCCCGGGCGATGGTGGGCAGGTGATGGGCCTCATCCAGCACATAGATGCACTCATCAGGGGGCGGCAGAATGATGCCGCCGCCCATGGTGAGATCGGAGAGCAGTAGCGCATGGTTGACGACCAGCACATCGGCGCTCTCCATGTCGTTGCGGGCGCGATGAAAGGGGCAGTGCTGGTGATGGCTCAGCGCCTTGTTGCAGGTGTGGCGGTCGGCGGCGATGCGATCCCAGCAAGTGTCGGGAATGGGCTCCGGCCAGTTGTCCCGATCCCCGTCCCACTTGCCATTGGTGTAGGCCTGCCACAGGGCCTGGTAGCGATCTTTGTCGCTGTCAGATGGTTTGGATTTGCTCAGACTGCCAAAGTCGAGCTCGAAGTTGGCCATCTCGGCGCCACTGGCTGCCTGCTCCAGCAGATGCTCGCAGCAGTAGCGCTGACGCCCCTTGACCAGCATAAAGCGAAACGGTAGCTCGCTGTGGCGGTGGTAAAAAGGGAGGTCTTTGTGGATCAGCTGCTCTTGCAGGGCCACGGTGGCGGTAGAGATCACCAGCTTCTTCTGGGTGAGCCGCGCCACCGGGATGGCGCCCTGCGCATAAGAAAGAGACTTGCCGATACCGGTGCCCGCTTCGGCCACCAGAATACGGCGCTGTTTGTCGTACTCGCCGGTCAGGGTTTTGGCTATCTCGGCCACCAGAAAGTTCTGCTCTTTGCGCGGCACAAAACCGGGTAATCCATCCGAAATCTGGCGATAGGTTTGACGAATGGTTGCTTTGAGGCGAGTAGAGAGCATGAAGAGAAGGCCAGTTAGGGGTTAATCGAAGGACAAGGATACCCGCAACCCCTTGGTGAGGTCGAGGCAGCAGCCATTATCACGGCAGTTTTACGCTGTTCAGACCACTTTGGTTGTTTATCAGGTAGTTAGCGTTGCTTGCATGCAAAATAGACTATTTGAGTCCAAATAATCAGCAGGATTCATTGTAAACGTTTTCCTTTTGCCTTGCTGTCAGGTGAGACTTGGCTCACATTTTTGCCTCCATGACTATGATTTCCGTAAAAAGTTCCAAGTTTTTTCATTGCGGTTCAAAAAATCCGGTGCTAGTCTCGGCGGCATAGTGATGCAAAGAACATCGCTAACACAGGGAATAACAACAACTTAGTGTTTAATTACAGTAGGCATTGGAAACTATGAAAAAGACAATTCTGGCTATTGCTATTCCGGCTCTGTTCGCTTCCGCAGCCAACGCTGCTACCGTGTATGACAAAGATGGCGCCAAATTTGATGTGAACGGTCGCGTGCATGCTCGCTATCAAGGTGAGGAAGACAGCGCGAGTTTTGATACGACTAAAAATAGCTTTGTAAAGGATCAGTTTCAAACCAAGAAGGGCGAGGTCAACACCTATGCCCGTATGGGGCTGAGTGGTAAGGTCGCACTGAATAATACATGGTCTGCTCTGGCCATGGGTGAGTGGCAGGTCGAATCAGAAAACTCAGGTGCTGATGATAAACAGTTCGCTTCGCGTCATGTTTTTGCCGGTTTTGATGGTTCCCAGTACGGTCAATTCCTGTTTGGTCAGACTGATACCGCTGCTAAATGGGGTGTTCGTGACCGTGCCGATATCTTCGAAGAGTTGGGCAACGTAGGCAACTTGGACGACGGTCGTCAAGAAGGCCAAGTGATTTATCGTGGTGCATGGGATGGCGCTTTCTTTAATGCTTCCTACATCAGCCACAACAGCTCCTATTCATCTGATGAGCAAGTTGGTATTAACACCACAGCAGGTGGTCAGAACAATGCTAATGACGCGGGCCTGAAAAACGGTTATGCGGTCGGCGCTGGTTATAACTTCACCAACGGCTTTGGTTTTGGTGCGAGTTACCAAGACAAGAAGTTTGAAGATGTGACCGCAGGAAGCCTTGCTGACGGTGTCGTTGTTACTCTTGGTGATGAGATTGTTCGCGCCAAATCTAAAGAAGATTGGGCTCTGGGCGCGTCTTATGCGTACGATGCCTTCTACGTTGGTGCCATGTATAACCAATCCAAGATTGAGTCTTATGCAGATGAAAGCATGAAAGCTCGTGGTTATGAAATCGCCGGTTCTTATACCATCGATGCTTGGAAGTTGCTTGCTGGCTATAACTTCCTAGAAAGCGAAGCAACTTATACTGGTAAGAGTGCTGGTTATGCCGATATTTTTGACCGTGTAGTACTCGGTGTTGAATATGCATTTACTGGCAATCTGAAGTCTTACGCTAACTATGCAATCGAAAATGCTGGTGAAAAAGACGACCAGTTTGAATTCGGTATGCAGTACAACTTCTAATAAGTTGCACATGAGTAATATCCTGGCTTGAGTCTTTGACCAGGCTACGAATGGCCGAGATGATATCTCGGCCATTTTCTTTTTGGCTGCATTGCTATTGCGTAACGGAGTTCTGGTGAATCGCCGGATTGTAATTTCTAGTGATAGTTGGCAAATTGCCGGTCTCGGTTAATTTGTACAGATCTAGTTATCACCTGACACCGGCCTCAAATCGGTGTCTTGTTTACGCTACTTTAGTGCGCACTTCCTTCGGTATCAATTTCAGACCCTTCTTGAACATGTTGTAGGGGGTTTGCCCCTCCATCATCCTGCCCTGATGTGGCCGTTGGGTGTTGTAGTGCTCCAGGTAGCTATCCAGGTCTGTCTGCATCTGCTCTACCAACTCATACCAGGTCGTTCTCCCCTTGATAAGGAAGTGTTCATCCAGCAGTGTGCGATGCAGCCGTTCGATAAAGCCGTTGCTCTGCGGCCTGCGCACCTTGGTGGTTCGGTGCTCAATTCCCTCCAGTTGCAGGAGCAAGCTCGTAGGGATGGTGGTCAGGGCGCCCACAGAACTCGCGCCCGTTATCCGACAGGATGGTATAGACCCGCGCCTCGTGGGCCTCGAAAAACGGCTGCACCGTTTCATTGAGCACATGAACCGAGGTCACCGGCAGCTTGCTGGTGTAGAGCCGCCCCCAGGCGTGGCGGCTATAGCAGTCCAGCACGGTTTGCAGATACACCTTACCAACCCCCTTGAGCGCGCCAACGAAGAAGGTGTCGATCGCCACCAGTTCCCGGTGTAATGAACCTCTATCTGGCGTTCGCGGAACTCGGGACTAAAGCGTTCGAGCAGGCGAATTTGCTCGTCATTGAGCTCAATGGTTTGTTCCCTATGGGTTTTCTCGAGGCGCAACAAACGGTCGTGTTTGGAGAGCAAGTCGTGCCGTTGCCACACGCCACGCACACCGCCCGCACTGACATTGATGCCTTGCAGAGCCAGTTTTTGCGCGACTCGCAGCGGGCCATGAGCTGGTCTGGTGAGGGAGTAATCGAGGGTGGCCTGTTCAATCTCGGGAGCGACCCGATTGGGATGAGCCCCTTTGCAGCCGGGCAATTTGTCGAGCAATCCCTCGGCGCCATAGGTCTGGAAATTACGGCGAATTTCGTAGAACTGCTGACGACTGTAGCCGATGAGTTTGCAGGCTTTGCTGACGTTATTGAGCTCTTTGGCGAGCGCTAGCAGGCTGAGTTTGCGACGTGCTACTTTCTCGTTGGTGGTCATGCAGAGGCTGATAGTATTTTGCAGGTGCAAAAAAGCCCCTTGGCGGGGCTTGGTGTCTGGCAAGGCCGGTGTCGGGATTATCAATCGAACAGGATGCGGCCGCTGGTGCCGGCATCGCTGTCTTTCCAGCTGGCGCCGCTTTTGCGCAGGGTGTAAGTGATGGTCTCCTGCTTGAATTTCAGGTAGTCGCTGCCGCTGTGGCTCGGTTTGACCTGATTGCCATCGATATAGGTTTCCCCTGTGGTATCGACGTGAATTTCGGCCACGGTGCGGCCATCGTCAGTAACGGCTTTATAGTTGCCAGCCCACGGGCTCTCGTCGCCATACTGCACGGCCCCTTCCTGAGCGTGCGCTTGGGCATGGGTCTTGTGGCCGTGATGGGTTTTGGCCACGGCGCAGCCGGAGATACCGACCGCCAGCAGGCAACCGAGGGCGACATTGAGCAGAGTCTGTTTGGATTTCATCTTCATTTACCTGTATCAAATAATTGCAATGGATAAGGGGTGGAGCCCCACGGTCGGTGTGGGCCCCGTTGAGCCGTGGCTCGAAATCAGTCCTGATTGATGCCAGAAATATGGCCGCGGGCGTCGGTGAGGCAGTGCCAGAGCCGGTCATGGGGCCCTTTGATGTCAATCATCATCCCCGCCTGGGAGTCGGCCACATAGTCGAGGGTCAGTTTGCTGCGGCTGACGCCCGCTTTTCTGGCGACGGCGTTCATGCAGGCGTTCTCGGCAACCTTGGTTTGTGCAGTGCTGCCGTTGTAGGCACTGCTACTGGCGATTTCATTATCATCGCCGTCGTCATCGTTCTCATCGTCATTGAGCTGGCAGGCGCCGCTGTCGCCATTTTTGACAAAATAGGTGATGCCCCAGTCGCCATTTTTCACCATGGAGAGGGTGGTGCGCCCCTTGCTCGCCTCGTAGAAATTTGAATTCACTTTTTTAAGTGGAACTTGCTGGCTATTGATATAAGCCGTGCCATCTTCGACGCGAAGATTAATATGTCCAGGACAGCTGGCGGATAAATCAGGCACCCCTGCATATGCGGTTCCGGTCATGACCAATACAGAGAGAGCAAGCAGCGTTTTTTTCATCAGATAACCTCAAATCAACAAGGATCAGCAAGTGTGATGTCGTCAAAATAACGGTTGCTATGCCTGAACGTTATTTCTGTGCTCATTGCACACCTGTTATCGGTAGCCCGCAGTCAGTCGTTTCAGTGCGCCTCGTCCTGCCGGGATGACGCCAAATTTAGCAGTCGGGTGATGTAAGTAAAATAAAACAGGATTAATTGGATTCATAAAATATGAAAAACTATAAATCATTTAAAACAATGAGTTAGGAGCGACTCAAGTCACTGTGAAAATGATGGGGGACCTCCGGGTTGGTTCCTTATGGGCATCGATAAGGTTGGCCATCGGTCAGTGATGTCGGGCGTTTGGTATTTTTCCTGTTGCAAGCGGGCACAGGCTGGCGACATCACAGGACCAATCAGCCATTGCGCGCCGTAAATACACAGACAAAAAACTCCAATATTCTGTGTGCGAGGGGGAAATTAGCCTACCAGCAGGAAGATATTTTTACCTGATATGACTGGGTGGTGAGGCATATGAAAAGGACAGAATAAATAAACCCTCCGTCAATAGGGCGTAATTATCTGGAGTGTTCATGTACTTTTCCTGAGGATTGCCCACTCTTGGCAGGCAAAAATAACGACTTAGAAACTCATGGCCAACCCGATGGAATAACCGCTGGTGTTGTGGCTGAACATATAGCGGGCAACCAGCCGGGTGCGGGTGACTATGATGTCGTACTTGCTGCTGTCCAGCTCCAGACCGGCGCCGATGGAGTTGAGGGAGTCAAAGCCAAGCAACCCCCGCTGTTCCCCCAGATATGCGGTATGAGCCCCCTCCAGTACATAGCGCACCGGTCTGTCGAGCAGGGTCCAGTGGAATAGCGGGGCCCGGCGGCGCAGATAGAGACCGAGGTTCTCCGCCTCTGCGTGACCACGGACGCTGGTCGAGGTACCGCCAAAGCTCTGCAGGTGCTGGTAGGAGTAGCGCACTTCGATATCGATATCCTGCACCTTTGAAAAGAGCTCGTAGTCGAGCATCAGCGAGCCTCCCAGTCCGTACATATTGAGCTGCCCACCATCGAGAAAATCCAGCGAGTAGCCCTTGGTGCGCTCCAGCAGCCAGTTGCCGATCCGCAGATCGCTGGCCATGGTACCGAGCGAGACGTTGGCGATGGGGCGCAGCACCCAGTGGCCACCGCGCGGGTCTTCATGGAGGGTTATATCCCAGCCGATCCCGCCTGAAGCGGTCAGGCTGTTCCATTTGGTCGGGAGGGTGCGGCTCTCGGTGCCGTTGCTCACCACAAACTGGGGATCGTAGCGGCTAAAGCCGATCGCCCCTTCCAGATAGATGGGCATGGCTTCGCTCATGGTGGCGCCGCCACCGATCTGGGTCATGTTAAGGGCGGCAGATTGATTGGTGCCGCTGCCGATATCGAGGTTGCTGGCGGTGATGTCGGGCACCACGGTGAAGGTCATCAGCGAAAGCACCGCATTGGCGCGCTCCTGTGCCCACTCCTGATCCTGTGTTGCGGCCTTGACGGTGCTGCCGGATAGCGCCAGCAGCATTGGCAACAACATCTGCAATAAAGAGGAGCAAGAGCGGTGCATGAGTGTGGTTCCCGATAAGTGGCGTCTGATTGCCCTAGTTTTACTGTAGTGAGCTTCCCGCCGGTTGGCACGGAGCTAAGAGGGGGGAATAGGCGCCACTTGCGGTCGGTTGCCGCTGAGGGGCAAGCCTTTGCCACACCAACGGCACGCCTTTGCAGTTTGTCGCTAAAGCTTGGCCTCTTGCCGCCGATATCTCTTGTGAGATCGTGTGGAGGACAAGCAATTGAACGCTTGGGTGTTGGGGTTGGTCAGCATATCCGTGAGTATGCAGTTAAAGGCTGGGGTCACCGAATTTGGTGCCGGTCTGGATCAATCCGTCTGGCGTTTGACCTCCGATACCCAGATTGAGTGTCGCCTCGAGCACCCTATTCCCAACTGGGGAACGGGGGCTTTTGTCAGTCGTGCCGGGCGCAAGATCAACCTCGACTTTGAGCTCAAGGGCAAGCGGCCACAGGCCCAGACCCAGACGGTGAGTCTTGGCATCATGCCGCCGGTATGGCGCCCGGGGATAGCCGGGCGAGAAGTGAGTCAACTGCGCTTCTATCAGCAGTTCGATGGGCTGGTGGAGGGGCAAACCGCCTGGACCATGCTCGACGAGCTGGAGGGGGGGCGCATGCCGACCTTCCAGTATCGGGACTGGTATCGCCAGAACCGCGCGGTGCGTGTATCGCTGTCGTCAGTCAACTTTCGGGTCAAATATCAGGCTTTTATAGACTGTCTGAGCGGGCTCTTGCCCTACAGCTTCAACGATATCGCCTTTAGCGTGCTTACCTATGACAAGAACAGCGATCAGCTCTCCATCCCCTCCAAGCGGCGGCTGGCGATGATCAGCGAGTTTATCAAGGCGGACAAGAGCATCGACGTGGTGGTGATAGACGCCTACAGCGACAGCTATGGCGGCCGCTGGCCGAACCTGAAACTCTCCGAGAAGCGGGCCGATGCCATCAAGAAGGTGTTTGTCGATCTGGGGATAGATCCCGGCAAGATCTCGGTGGAGGGGCATGGCGAGAAGCAGCACGTCGCCTCCAACGAAACCGAACAGGGGCGTGCCAAGAACCGGCGGGTGGTGATCAGCATGGGGCGCAATGGCGAGATCTAGCGCTGTCCCCGGCAAAGAGGCATAAAAAAGAGCGCATCTGCGCTCTTTTTTGATCCTGCCATTGCCATTCGGCAGCGGGAGTCGGATAGCTTAGAAGCTGTCACCCAGGCCGGTACCGGCATCTTTCTTGGCAATCAGCTCAATCTTGTAACCGTCCGGATCTTCGACGAAGGCGATGACGGTGGTGCCGCCCTTGACCGGGCCCGGTTCGCGGGTGATCTTGGCACCGGCGGCGCGCAAGGCGTCGCAGGTGGCATAGATGTCGTCCGCTTCCAGCGCGATATGGCCGTAGGCAGAGCCCAGTTCGTACTCGCTCACCCCCCAGTTGTAGGTCAGCTCGATCACCGCTTCATCCTTCTCGTCACCGTAACCGACGAAAGCCAGGGTGTATTTGTACTCGCTGTTCTCGCTCTTGCGCAGCAGCTTCATGCCAAGGACGCGGGTGTAGAAGTCGATGGAGCGTTGCAGATCGCCGACACGCAGCATGGTATGCAGAATTCTCATTGCTCAGTTCTCCGGGTTGGTGATGTGTACTGCTTTCAATCTCGGTTGCGAGGCTATCAGCTTTCTGGATAGACCTTCTCTTTGTATTCGCACAAGTCCTCAATGATACAGGAACCACTGCAGTGGATGTTTGCGAGCGAGACAGGTAGGACGGTTGTGGCGCCCAGTCATTCAGCTCTCTGGATAGACCTTCTCTTTGTATTCGCACAAGTCCTCGATGATACAGGAACCACAACGGGGCTTGCGAGCCAGACAGGTGTAACGCCCGTGCAGGATCAGCCAGTGGTGGACATCCAGCTTGAACTCGGCGGGTACCACTTTGAGCAGCTTTTCCTCCACCTGATCCACGTTCTTGCCCACCGCAAAACCAGTGCGGTTCGATACCCGGAAGATATGGGTATCGACAGCGATGGTGGGCCAGCCAAAGGCGGTGTTGAGGACCACGTTGGCGGTCTTGCGGCCGACGCCGGGCAGGGCTTCCAGCGCTTCGCGGTTCTCCGGCACCTCGCCGCCATGGCGCTCCAGCAGGATGGCGCAGGTCTTGATGACGTTCTCGGCCTTGGTGTTGAAGAGGCCAATGGTCTTGATGTACTCCTTGAGCCCCTCAACCCCGAGATCCAGCATCGCTTGCGGGGTGTTGGCCACCGGATAGAGCTTGTCGGTCGCCTTGTTGACGCTGACATCGGTCGCCTGCGCCGAGAGCAGCACGGCAATCAACAGCTCGAATGGCGAGTTGAAGTTGAGCTCTGTGGTGGGGTGGGGGTTGTTTTCCCGCAGTCGCTCGAGGATCTCTCTGCGTTTCTGGTTGTTCATGCCTTGCGTCCGATCATAGCTCGGTCGCCCGGACGCGGGCCGGGGCAACGTTGCAGTGGGCTATGGTAGCGGCCTGTTTGCGGTCCCGCCAGTCGTTGATGGCGTTCTTGGCGGCGATCAGCAGCCCCAGCCCGATAAAGCCGCCAGGCGGCAAAATCGCCAGCAGCAGGCTTGCATCGGCGTGGAACAGCTCGATGCGCAGGGATTTGGCCCACTCGCCCAGCAGTAGCTCGGCGCCATCAAACAGGGTGCCCATGCCGATGATCTCGCGCATGCCACCCAGTACCAGCAGCACCAGGGTAAAACCAAGGCCCATCATCAGGCCGTCGAGGGCCGCCAGCAGCGGCGGATTCTTGGAGGCATAGGCCTCGGCGCGGCCGATGATGACGCAGTTGGTGACGATCAGGGCGATAAAGATGCCGAGTGCCTGATAGAGGCCATAGGTGTAGGCGTTCATCAGCAGCTGCACGCTGGTCACCAGCGAGGCGATGATCATCACATAGACCGGGATGCGAATATCCTTCGGCACCCAGTTGCGCACCAGCGAGACGGCGAGGTTGGAGCAGACCAGCACCGCCATGGTGGCAAGGCCCAGCCCCAGCGCATTGGTAAAGGTGGAGGAGACGGCGAGGGTCGGGCAGAGGCCCAGCACCTGCACCAGCGAGGGGTTGTTCTTCCACAGCCCCTGACTCATCAGCTCCTTGAGCTCGCCCTTGCGGCTTTCCAGCTCGGCAATCGGGGTTGCGCCCGTTTCAATCTGTTCCATCTGGTTCATGATGGCTCGACTCCGTTAGTTCGCCGCCGGACAAGCCGGGGCGTTGCTGAGCAGTTCGGGTTGCTCCTGCTGCAGTTTCAGCAGGTTCTTCACTGCCTTGACCACGGCTCGCGGGGTGATGGTGGCGCCGGTAAAGGCATCAAACTCGCCGCCATCCTTCTTCACCGCCCACTGGGGCTCGTTGTCATGGGTCAGGAATTTTCCGGCAAAGCTGTTGATCCAGTCCGATTTCTTCAGCTCGATCTTGTCACCGAGGCCCGGGGTCTCGTTGTGAGCGAGCACGCGCACGGCGGTGATGGTGCCTTTGGTATCAAAGCCCGCCACGATGCGGATCGCTCCGCTGTAACCATCCGGCGCGATCGCCTCCAGCGCATAGCCCGTTACCACGCCATTCTTGCTGGCGGTATAGAGGGCCTGCGGCTGATCGCTGCCGAGATACTTCCTGCTGGTCACCTGTTTGCAGCTGGCCACCAGATCGTTGTCATAGCTCCCCTCTGGCAGCAATACCGAGAGGGTCTGCTGCTTCTCCAGCTGCTGCTGGTGGGCGATTTTATCCTTGGTCAGCTCGTTGGTCAGTGCCACCAGCGCGGTACAGCCGAGCGCGAACATCGCCAGAATAAGGCCGTTCTTGCGCATGCTCTTTAACATGTCCGGGCTCCGTCAGCTGTGATGGGGGAAAAGGGCAGAAACATCATTGGCGACGGGCTCCATACACTTTCGGGCGAGTCAGGCTGTCAATAAACGGCACACAAAGGTTGGCCAGCAGCACGGCGAAGGCGAACGCATCCGGATAGCCGCCAAAGCGGCGGATGATGTAGACCAGCACCCCGATCAGCACGCCATAGACCAGTCGGCCGCGCGGCGTGGTGCAGGCACTGACCGGATCGGTGGCGATAAAGAAGGCCCCCAGCATAGTCGCGCCGCTAAAGAGATGGAACATGGGCGTGGCGGTTGCATCCGGGCTCACCAGATAGCCGATGGTGGAGGCCGCCAGCAGGGCACCGAGAATCGCGGTGGGAATGCGCCAGTTGATCACCTTCTGTTGCAGCAGGAACAGGCCGCCCAGCAGGTAGCCGAGGTTGACCCAGCTCCAGCCGATGCCGCCCCAACCCTCAAACAGCGGGCCGCTCAGGATCTCGCCGGTGGTGAGCCCCTGAGTCAGGCCGGTTTTCAGGGTATCGAGCGGAGTCGCCATGGTGAGACCATCCACCCCCTGCTTGAGCTGGGCCATGCTGTAGCCGTCGAGGCTAAAGCCGGTGAAGATCACCGACGCCGCATCACCAAAGCCGAGGCTGTAGGCGCGCACGCTCTCCGGCGGCAGCCAGCTGGTCATCTGCACCGGGAAGGAGACCAGCAGCAGCACATAGGCAACCATGGCCGGGTTGAACAGGTTCTGGCCCAGTCCGCCGTAAAGGTGCTTGGCGACGATGATGGCAAAGGCCGTGCCCACCACCAGCATCCACCATGGCAGCAGCGGCGGCAGGGAGAGACCGATCAGCACGGCGGTGAGCGCCGCACTGCCATCCATCAGGGCCGGCTTGATGGCGCGGCCACGGAGCTTGAGCACCAGCGCCTCGCACAGCAGCGCGGTCACCAACGCCAGCAGGATCTGGATAAAGGAGCCCCAGCCGAAGAACCAGGTCTGGGCCAGCAAGCCCGGCACGCAGGCCAGGATCACCAGCAGCATCAGGGTTCGGGTCTGTTTGCGGTTATGGGCAAACGGCGCAGTCGCAATATTGAACATGAGTCTGTCGATTACCTTGTGGTTGTTCGGTCGGCTGACGGGGCATCTTCAGCGGCACTCTCTGCGGCTCTGGCTGCCTCGGCCGCCAGCTTCTTCGCCTTGGCGCGGGCCACCGCGGCTGCAATGGCCGCTTTTTTCGGATCAACCGGGGCATCAGCCGCAGGGGCGTTCGCTTCAGGCACGGCAGTGACGGCAAGTGGTTGCTCACTGCTGGCGGCATCGCTTTGCATCGGCTCGGCCGGTGCGCGCTCACCCTCAGCTCCGGCCCTGTCTACCTGAGTAGCGGTACTCTCTACCCCAGCACCGGCATTTTCTACCTCAGCACTGGTACTTGCGCTCTGCTGGGCCAGCTTTTTGGCCTTGGCACGGGTGATGGCTGCGGCGATAGCGGCCTTCTTGGGATCGACCGCTTCGCTTGCAGCCGTATCGCTTTGGCTGGTGGTTACTTCGCTCTTGGCTACCGTCATGTCGCGGGTCTGTGCGCTGGCAGCTGGCTCACTCTGCGCGCCTTCAGCACCGGCACTTTCGCCCTGCTGGGCCAGCTTTTTGGCCTTGGCGCGGGCAATGGCAGCGGCGATAGCCGCTTTCTTGGGATCGACCGCTTCGCTGGCCCCAGATGGCGCATCGTTTTGGGTTGCAGCCGTTTCGCTGGTGCCTGCGTTTGCAGTCAGATCGCCCTCAGCGCTGTCACTCTGCTGGGCCAGCTTCTTGGCCTTGGCACGAGCGATGGCGGCAGCAATTGCAGCTTTCTTGGGATCGACGGGCGCATCGCTTTGGATGTCTGCCTCGGCTGCGGTGCCGTTGGCAGCGCTTACCGGTTCACCATTCGCCTCGGCCTTTTTAGCTTTGGCACGGGCGATGGCGGCGGCAATCGCCGCTTTTTTCGGATCAATCTCTGCCTTTTGCTGATCAGCATCTACCGCAGGCGCAGCAACGGCTTCGGCAGTCACAGGCTCGGCGCTATCGCCAGCCTGAGCGGCTTTCTTGGCCTTGGCGCGGGCCAGTGCGGCAGCGATGGCTGCTTTCTTGGGATCGCTGGCGGGGTCAACCGCCTCGGTGGATTGCGGCGCAGCGGCTGTTTCGCTGTTTGCGCTTTCCGCCAGTTTGGCGGCGCGGCGCGCCTCCGCTTCCCGTTTGCGGGCTTCGCGGGCGGCAATCACGGCGCTGTTGTCAGGCAAGCCCTCGGCGGTGGCGGTAATGGCGGTGATGGGGGCATCCTGCTTGGCCTTGATACGAGCCAGGGCGGCCGCCACCGGATCTTCCCCGCCTGCGGCCGTCATGGTCTGACGGCGCTGGGCGGCGGCTTCGGCATGGCGCGCTTCACGGGCCGCTTTCTCTCGCTCGAAACGGGCCTGCTTGGCCTCGAAACGCTGCTTGGCGCGCTCGGCTTTTTCGGCCTCGGCACGGGCTTCGCGAATGTCGTCTTTGGCGATCTTGTAGTACTGCACCAGCGGGATCTCGCTGGGGCAGACCCAGGCGCAGGCGCCGCACTCGATGCAGTCCATCAGGTTGAGCTTCTCGGCCTTGTCATACTCCTTGGCCCGGCTGTACCAGTAGAGCTCTTGCGGCAGCAGGGTGGCCGGGCAGGCGTCGGCACAGGCGCTGCAACGGATGCAGGGTTGCTCCGGGCCGGGGGCGGGCAGTTCAGCCTGCGTCGGCGCCAGCAGGCAGTTGGTGGCCTTGACCACAGGCACCATGGCGTGGGGCAGGGTAAAGCCCATCATGGGGCCCCCCATGATCACCCGCTGCTCTGCTTCCGGTTGCAGCTCGAAACGCTGCAACAGCCAGCGCACCGGCGTACCGAGGCGCACCCAGGCGTTGCCGGGCTTCTTGAAGCTGTCGCCGGTAAGGGTGACGATCCGCTCGATCAGCGGCTCGCCGTCGATAATGGCGCGCTTGATGGCAAACACGGTGGCGACGTTGAGCACCATGATGCCGATATCGACCGCGCGGCCCCCCTTGGGCACCTGACGGCCGGTGAGCAGTTCGATGGTCTGCTTGGCACCGCCCGAGGGGTACTTGGTCGGCACCGTCTTGACCAGCACATCTTCATCGGTGGCGTGGTGGGTCAGCTGCTCGATCGCCTCGAGCTTGTTGTCTTCCACCCCGATCAGGGTGAGTTTCGGTTTGAGCAGGTGCTTGAGCACCCGGATGCCATCCATGATCTCGTCGGCGTACTGCTGCATCAACCGATCATCGGTGGTGATATAGGGTTCGCACTCCAGCCCGTTGACGATCAGGATCTCGGTGAGCTGGCCGCGGCCGTCGAGCTTGCTGTGAGTGGGGAACACGGCGCCGCCAAGGCCCGCTACCCCTGCCTGCTGGATGCGCTCGAGCAGCTCGCCCCGCTCCAGATTCCAGTAATCGGGTTTGCCATTGCGCTCGCCCCACTCATCTTCGCCATCGGGGGTGAGAATGACGCAGAGATCGCCGAGCCCGGAGGGGTGGGCAACCGTGTGGTTGCCAATCTCGGTGATGGTGCCCGAGGTGGAGGCATGGACAGGGACGACCCGCCCCTTGGCATAACGGGTCAGCGGCTGACCCTTCTTGACCTTGTCGCCCACCTGCACCAGCAGATCGCCGGCGGGGCCTGCGTGCTGGCGCAGCGGAATGATGAGGCGTGGCGGCAGACCGGCGTCTACCACCGGGCTCTGGCTTGATTGCAGCTTGTTGTCGGCGGGGTGAATGCCACCGTGAAAGTCCCAGAGCGTGCCGGCTTTGATACGTTCGAGTAAGGAATGCATGGTTGCTCCGCTGTTTATTCCACTATCTTGACCGGAATCTTGCCCGGAACATGCACGTTATTGAGATCCCACTTCCAGTTATCGACCGTGGTGGGCACCGGGATCATCTCGATGCAGTCGGTCGGGCAGGGATCGACACAGAGATCGCAACCGGTGCACTCGTTGGCAATCACGGTATGCATCGCCTTGGTGGCGCCGACGATGGCATCCACCGGGCAGGCCTGAATGCACTTGGTGCAGCCGATGCACTGATCTTCGTGGATAAAGGCGACCTTCTTGACCGGCACGGCGGCCTCGTCACTGCCCCCCAGCGGCTGGGGCTCGACCCCCATCAGATCGGCAATCTTGCGCATGGTGGCCTCGCCACCGGGCACGCACTTGTTGATCTGATCGCCGTTGGCAACCGCCTCGGCGTAGGGTTTGCAGCCGGGATAGCCGCACTGGCCACACTGGGTCTGGGGCAGCAGGGCATCGAGCTGATCGACGATGGGGTCTGCTTCCACATGAAACTTGACGGCGGCAAAGCCCAGGATAATCCCGAACGCCAGCGCCAGCAGGGTCAGCACCAGAATGGCAAAAAGAATATGGATCATGGTTATATCTTGATGAGGCCGGTAAAGCCCATAAAGGCCAGAGACATCAGACCGGCGGTGATCATGGCAATGGAGACCCCGCGAAACGGCGCGGGCACATCGGCGGCGACCAGACGCTCGCGCATGGCGGCAAACAGGATCAGCACCAGCGAGAAGCCGGTGGCGGCGCCAAAGCCGTAGATTACGCTCTGCACGAAGTCATGACGCTCGTTGATGCTCAGCAGCGCCACCCCGAGCACCGCGCAGTTGGTGGTGATGAGGGGCAGGAAGATCCCCAGCAGGCGGTAGAGGGTCGGGCTGCTCTTGCGCACCACCATCTCGGTAAACTGCACCACCACGGCGATCACCAGAATAAAGGCGAGGGTGCGCAGATAGGCGATCTCCAGCGGCAGCAGGATATAGTGCTCCACCAGATAGGAGCTGGCACTGGCGAGGGTCATCACGAAGGTGGTCGCCAGCCCCATGCCGATGGCGGTTTCCAGCTTGCCGGAGACCCCCATAAAGGGGCAGAGGCCAAGGAATTTCACCAGCACGAAGTTGTTAACCAGCACGGTGCCGATCAATAAAAGCAGGTACTCAGTCATCAATTACCGTCACTGAAAGTCGGGTTATCCGGGTTTGAAGGCGGGCGGTATTATCTGACGTTAGGGCCAGTTAAACAACCGCAAGGCCGCATGGTTATTATGCAACTGGATAATTTAGCCGGGGTTTTGGGCGAGAATCCGGTGGGTTTTGCGTCATATCCCCACCGGGTGAGAAGCCTTACTAACCAACAGCCAGTTTGGCGGCCTCTTTCCACATAAATGGCGGCATCGGAGTAGTGAGACGCCATTTTATGTTCATCGGTTGGCTGCCTGTGTGGGATACGTACTCCACCTCACCAAAGTTCACAAAGCCAAGGGTGCGGCCAAATTCATCTTTGCTCTGCTCGCGGACGAACAGAAACAAGCGCTTACCTTCTGCTCTGTGGTTTATGTAACTCAGCCCCTTACCCCGTTCTGGGCGAGCGCTGTTTTGGCTCTGCCAATGAAACAGCGACTCGTTGATGGCGTAGTCGTGATAACGGGTGGTGGGGGAGAAGTGCTGTTCCGTTTTGTTCAAGGTCACGAACAGCAACTCGATATGTTGCTCTGCGATGACATAGACCCCTTCGCGAGCAGTGGGTTGCTGCGCGAAGGTAGTCGCGCCAAAGCCAACCAGCACCTGCTCTCTGGCATAACGGGCATGCAGCTGCAGTGGATTACCGGGAAGGTTTGGCATGGCGCTTTGTTCGTGTTGCACCCGGTTGATCAGCATGGGCAACAGATCGGCCAGCTCGGCCCTTAATTCAGGTTGATTGAGTTGTTTCAGGCTGTGCGCCAAGGAGCTAAAGCCAGCAGTGGGGCCGCTCTGTTGCCAGAAGTCGTAATGGCACATCAAGGCCATGCGTGCATCGTGCTCGCCGTTAAGGTAAAGGCGTTTTCCACCAAGGTTTGTAAGAATTTCAAGTAATGGAGCGCATCGCAGCCCAATAGCCGGGTTTTGATGGCCCGGGTGTAGAGAGTCGACAACTTCTCATCGCTCATTTCAGAAATGGTATGGTTGCTAGCCTGTTTGACCAAGGCGCTCCAATTGCCGCGCTTGTAGATCTCCTCAAGGCTGATGTGAGGGTAGAACTTCAAAAAGTTCGCCAGCGTCAGTGGTAAATCACAGTCCTGTGAGAAACGGCGGATCAGGCCCATGAGGCGTGAGGTATTGAGGGTCGCCTTTTTGATATTGCTCAGAATTAACTCTTGGGTTTGTTTTGAGAGTTCGATGCGGCAGCCCAAGGGGGCGTGAGGGAAGCCCTGTTTGATCTCGTGGCTGATCGCCTTATTGGTTTTACCCACCAGAGCCCGGAATTTTTGGGCAAAGTCATACTCAGCATGGGCATTGCCAACAAAGTCCAACACGGTGCAGCACTCTTTATCGCTCGCCAGCCGCAGGCCCCGCCCTAATTGCTGTAAAAAGATGGTGAGGCTTTCCGTTGGTCGTAAAAACAGCAAGGTATCGACTTCTGGGATATCAACCCCTTCGTTAAAGATATCCACCACGCAAAGAATGTTGATCACGCCGGTACGCAAATCTTGTTGTTTACTATGCCGCGCGTCTCGGTTATCGCTGGTGAGAATGTCAGCCTTGATGCCCTTCAGTAAAAAGGCCTTGCGCATAAAATCGGCATGTTCACGGCTCACACAAAATGCCAGCGCTTTAATTTTGGTAATATCGGTGACGATCTCAGCGAGACTCTGGACGATTTTCTGAACCCGGCTGTTATTTTTAGTGTAAATATTGGTCAGTGCAGTAATGTCATAACGGCCATTTTTCCAAGCGACTTGGCGCAAGTCAGTATCATCATCGATGCCAAAATATTGGAATGGACAGAGATGGCGACGATTGATGGCCTCGGGCAAGCGGATCTCTGCTGCGATGACACCACAAAAGTCGGCAAGAATATCACTGCCATCATGGCGCTCTGGCGTTGCGGTTAATCCCAACAGAATGTGAGGTTCAAAGGCGGCGAGCAAACCACGATAACTGGCCGCAGCAATATGGTGAACCTCATCAATGACGATGTAATCGAAATAGTCTGGGCTAAGACGTAAATTAGCCAGCTGGTTATTCAAGGATTGCACCGAGGCAAATAGTTGACGGTAGTGGGTCGGCACGGCGCCGCCGACCAAGAGTTCGCCAAAATTGGATTGCTTGAGCACTCCGCGGTACGAGGCTAATGCTTGGCGCAAGATCTCCTCTTTGTGGGCGACAAACAGAAACTTGGCATCGGGTTTGGTTTTCAAAAAACGCGCAAAATCAAAGGCGGATATCAGGGTTTTCCCTGTACCGGTGGCCGCAACCACCAAGTTACGGAAGCGCTGGTGTAAAGCGCGCTCCATCGCCAATTGTTCAAGGATCTCCAGTTGATGGGGAAACGGCGTGATATCAAAGAAATAGGCAGGACCATTTTTGTCCCCATCCCCACGGGCCTCTTGCAGTGCATGCTGCAATTTTGTACGGCTTTCGAGCTTGCCATCAAACAGTTCAAAATCATCGGATTCCCAATAGGTTTCAAAGGTACTCAGGGATTTCTCGATAATATGCGGGATCTCTTGCGAGGTGATTTTTAGGTTCCACTCCAAGCCGCTAGTGAGGGCAGAGTGAGAGAGATTGGAGGAACCTATATAGCCGGTATGAAAGCCGGTATTTCGGCAAAATAGATAACTTTTGGCATGCAACCGCTCGCGCTGGGTGTTATAGCTGAGTTTGACTTCGGTATTTGGGAGGCTGGCTAAAAATTCAACTGCCTTGGCGTCGGTCGCCCCCATATAAGAGGTAGTAATTACTTTTAATTGGCGGCCGCTGCGAGTGAACTCTTCCAGCTCATGACGGAAAATACGAATACCTGCCCATTTGATAAATGAGACCAGCCAGCAGATGCTATCTGCCGATAATATCTCCCGTTTAATCTCCGATTCCATCGACAAACCCGCATTGCTGCCACAAAACAGTTCGCTCTGAGTGAGACCTGTCAGAGGGAAAATATCCTCGGCATATTGCTTTAAATTGGCGGAGATGGGGTTATCCAACTGGTAGAGTGCTGTCAGAATTTTTCCCTGACTATCGATGAGGTTCTCGCCAATAAAGTCTGGGTCTTGGGTGCGATCCTTTAGCCAAAGCAATAACTGGTTAGCCAGCTCAATCTGCCGTTGCAGCTGATCCTCTCCAGTTACCGACCCCACCGCATATTCCAAAACCCGGCTCAGAAATCTGGATAACCAAACTGCCGCTTCGGCAGGCTCAAGTTGGCGTTCCCCCACGTAAAAGCGCTCGCGGTCGAGTCGAGATGTCAGCAGTTGAGTAATGAGCTGTTCATAAATACCGCATTGTTGCATCACGCCCGAGCCTCGAACATTGTCTATAGAAGAAAGAGATAATATCATTTTTTCATCTAAATCAGCATGTTATTATCGGTGGCAGGTTTGGTTATGGAGCTCGTATTATTAATTTTTTCACGTGGCTCACAGATTCAAGATGTGGCAGCATTTTTTTCTTACCCCATGCTGGGCTTTATTACTGCCACTATCTGCAGTGACTGAGGAGTACAGATGTTCAAGAAACCGGTAGCGGTTGAACTGGAGGCAATCAATCAGGAAGGTGAGATACAGGTGGTGCGTGACAGCGGTCTGACCGTTCAAGGCTACAGCGTTTACTTGCGAGTCGAAGAGAGCAACGGCTGTGCCTTGGCAACCTGTGTGGCAGACTACGACACCATCGGCCCTGCCTACGAACTGGCGGAGCGGTTGAGTCAGGCGCTGGCCATCCCGCTCATTGTGATGACTCCAGAAGCATTAATGCCAGTGAAGAGTTAGCCAAACGCGACAACAGCAGCCATTGCAACGCCCAACTGAACACCCCTTAAAAATTACATCATCATTTGCGCTCTCTTTGCGCGCCACGGCACACATGGGCTCTCCCTTGCCGGGTATGATGGGGTAGCCCGCCGTGGCGACGACAGTCGGATGCTTGCGGGCATATGTCGGTCACATCAGCCAGATCACCACCAGGAGGTAACCATGATCAGCCATATCGACCATCTGGTATTGACGGTCAGTGATATCGAACGGGCCGTGGAATTTTACAGTTCGGTGCTCAATATGGAGGCCATCACCTTCGGTGCGGGGCGCCGGGCGGTAGGGTTTGGCAACCAGAAGATCAATCTGCAGCTGCCGGGGCAGGAGCCGCGCAATCGGGCGCAGGTGGGGTCGGGGGATGTCTGCCTTATCACCCGCTGGCCGCTGGAGCAGGTGATGGCCCAGCTGGCCTGCCACGGGGTGGAGATTGTCGAGGGCCCGGTGACCAAAAGTGGCGCCTGACGGTGCAACGCCTATCAGAATCACTCTACTTCCTCGACCCTGACCAGAACCTGATAGAAGTGAGCATCTATCCCTGAGCCCATCAAGCCATCACTCCGATTGCCATCATCAATAGAAAGGGGCCGTCAATTGACGGCCCCTTTCTTGTATCGCCATCGACCCAGCGCCAGTGGCTCTTTGCCGATACTCCAGAAACGCCCTAGAAAGGCGCGCTGCTCTCATCGCTCTCCTGTAAAAACTGCTCCACTTCTGCCTGATAGGCCGCATCCGGTTGACCGCTGCTGGCAGGGATTACGGCGGCAGGCCGGACGACGGGAGGGGCGGTGAGGGTCTCCATCACCCGCTGCTGCAGATAGGGGTAGAAGGGGTTGGAGGAGGTGCGGGTGAGGGCGCCGGGGTTGACGATCAGCACGCCGCGCTCACCACGCAGGGCCAGACCGCCGAGATTGATGCCGTATTGCTCCCGCTGCTCCGGGCGCGCTGCCATGCCATAGAGGGGGTCGTCCATCGGGAAGGGGAGCGCGACGTGGGAGAGGGAGTAGATCTCCTTGGGATAATCGATACCCAGCGGGCGGAGCTGCTCAGGCTGGTCTGCGCTGGCCAGCGTTCTGGCCTGCGTCGTGGGAGAGGCGGGGTCGACATTGCCCACCACGGTGAGGCGATAGTGCCCGGGGGCGTTTGGCAGCAAGCGGTGCAGCGCCAGCTCGGAGGCCGAGCTCATCAGCGGGCCAAACAGGGTACTGCGGTTGATATCAAACAGCACCAGTTCGCTGCCGTTGGCCGGCAGGTAGTGGTAGAGATCGGCAATGATGGAGCGGGTGCTGACGGTGTAGTCCATCACCGACTGGAAGGTGAGGGCGGGGGGAAATGCCGCCAGCTCGCCACTGGCGGCCAGCTGGCGCACCTGCTGCTGGATGGCGTGGGTCAGGCGGTAGGACTGGCGCGCGCCGTTGACCGGAAACGAGTTGTACTTGAACGGGTTGAACTCCGGCATGGTGTCGAGCCAGGCGGCGTTGGCAAAGGCGGGCAGCAGGGCCGGCACGGCCTTGAGCCCGGCGAAGCGGGCAAAACGGGTCACCCCGATCATCGGGGAGATCAGCACCAGCCGATCCGGTTTTGCCAGCGTGCCGCTCGGGTCGGCCAGCGCATCGAGCGCATATTTCACCGCCAGTGCGCCGCCGTTGGAAAAGCCCACCAGATGCAGCGGCCGCTTGCCCGGTGCCAGCAATCTGGCCTCCCGCACCGCCAGTCGGGTGGCGGCCAGCCAGGTCTCCCAATCCACATCCACGAGGCCAGCGGGCACGGTGCCGTGGCCGGGGATCCTCAGTCCCAGCGCGATAAAACCCTGTTGCTGATAGCGTCTGGCCAGATGGCGCAGGCTGTAGGGGGAGTCGGTCAGGCCGTGCAGCAGCACCGCTACCCCTTTGACTTCCCCCTCGGGGCGCAGCAGGTAGGAGCGGTTCCAGTTCTGCTGAAAGCGGGCGGGATTGATGGGGGCGTCCTGATAGTAGCGATTGCTGGCCAGTTGCTGCTCCGGCGGCGTTTTGGCGACTACCTCGGTGGCCACCAGCTCGAACAGCTCTGCTTCGCGGGCCAGATAGGCTTGCCAGTCGCTGCGATCGAGCTCATCGGCACTGAGTTCGGGGGGCACCACTGTGTGCCACAGCTGCAGCGGCGCTGCCTGCCAGGCGAAGTAGGCGATCACCGCCCATGCGGTCAGCAACAGCAGCAACAGGGTCAGCAGAGCACGGCGAACAAGGCGGCGAGTGTGAGCCAGCATGGTGCAATCCTTGGCGATAGGGGTAGAGCCGCCTCTGGGCGGGCGAGTTTGGCGCAGCATCCAAGGCGCTGCCAACCGGCTTAAAGCCTAATGGAAACAAGGTGATATGTATAGTTGATGGCGTTCGGCCGCGCTGGCTGTGGGCGCCTGATCACGCCGCTTACATCAGGCTGGCCGTTCGAAGGCTGCATCGCGGGCCATCTGGCGGCGTGAACTTGTCCGCGGATGCCCGTTTGGGCGCTGCGACCTTGCAACTATCTGCCCCTGAAAGGGGGCAATTATGCTACTGTAGCGGCGTTTTTTGATGGATAAGCTGGCATTGGCCTTTTTTGAAGATGGAATGGTATGCAGAACTTTGACGTAGTGAATTGGCTGATGCAGCAAACAGCCTCCCCGGCGCAGCCGGAACAGGCGATGGCACAACCGGGCGCGGCCCAGACCCTGTGGCAGGTGACCCATGCTGGCTAACGAATCCATGCGCCTGAACAAATACATCAGCGAGAGCGGTATCTGCTCGCGTCGCGAGGCCGACCGCTTTATCGAGCAGGGCCACGTCTTTATCAACGGCAAGCGTGCCGGGATTGGCGATCAGGTGCAGGTTGGCGATCTGGTCAAGGTGAACGGTCAGGTGATCGAGCCGCGCGAGGCGGACAGTCTGGTGCTGATCGCCCTCAACAAGCCGGTGGGTATCGTCAGTACCACAGAGGCGGGCGAGAAGGACAACATCGTCGATTTCGTCAACCACAGCACCCGGGTCTTCCCCATCGGGCGGCTCGACAAGGATTCGCAGGGGCTGATCTTCCTCACCAACCACGGCGATCTGGTCAACAAGATCCTGCGGGCGGGCAACGATCACGAGAAAGAGTATCTGGTGACCGTCGACAAGCCGGTGACCGACGAGTTTGTGCGCGGCATGGCGGCCGGGGTGCCGATCCTCGGTACTGTGACCAAGAAGTGCAAGGTGAAGAAAGAGGCGCCGTTCGTCTTTCGCATCACCCTGGTGCAGGGGCTGAACCGCCAGATCCGCCGCATGTGCGAGCACTTCGGTTTTGAAGTGACCAAGCTGGAGCGCATCCGCATCATGAACGTCAGCCTCAAGGGGCTGCCGGTGGGCGAGTGGCGCGATCTCACCGACGACGAGCTGATCGATCTGTTCAAGCTGATTGAGGACTCCTCCTCCGAGGTGAAACCGGCCAAAGGCGACAAACCGAAGGCGGCCAAGGCCCCTGCGGCGCAAACCGCCAAGCCGGCCCAAGGCAAGAAGCCGCGCCGCGATGATGATCACGAGATTGGCGGGCGTCCCAATGTGCCGGGCCCGGAAGCCTTCGAGAAGAAGCTGCCGGTGGGCAAGGGTGGCGCTGGCAAGGGCAGTGCAGGCAAAGGGGCTCCCAAGGGAGGCAAACCGGCCGCAGGCAAGCCGCGCACTGCTAACAGCGGACGGCAGAAGAAGGGGCGCTGAGTTGCCCCTCTGAGTGGCATCAGCCGCCAGTCATCTCCAATACGGTTATCCCCAACACTATTATCTCCAACACACCGGCCTCAGGCCGGTGTGTTGCTTTGGGCCGCAGAGTTGGCCGGGAGGGCCGTCGAAAGGGTTGGCTCGCTGGCGATCGGTAACCGCATGACGTGAGGGTAGTGGTGCGGGTCGAGGCGCAGCACCAGCAGGCTCATCAGCAGCAATCCCCCCAGCTGCCACTGCCATGCGGCGGCGAAGTCGCCGAACAGGTGATAGAGGCGGGCGGCGACCCAGGGGCCGGTGGCCGCCAGCATAAAGCCGAAGCCCTGCATCAGGGCGCTCAGGGTGCCGGCGCGGCGCGGGTCGGGCAGGTGATCGAGCGCAATCACCATGATGAGGGAAAAGCTGCCGCCCAGACCGGCACCACACAGCATGCACCAGAGGATCGGGGCACTGGCTGGCGCTAGCCAGAGGCCGCCAAATCCCGCCAGCTGCATGGCGATGGCAAGCCCCATCCACGGCCGCCGATCCAGACTGCGCGCCGCCAGTAGCGGCAAGCCAAGGCCGCTGGCGGTCTGCGCCAGTGCCAGCCAGGCGACCAGCTCGCCCGCCTGCGCGGCGCTCCACCCTTGCGCCATATAGGCGGGGGCCAGCCAGGCCACCACTATGCCGTAGCCGCTGTTGATGATGCCAAAGCAGACGATCAGCAACCAGCTGCGGGGCAGGGTGATCAGTCGCTGCTCGCCATGAGGAATGGCGACCGCCGCGGTGCTTGGCAGACGCACTTTCCACCCTAGCCAGACGAGGGCCAGCAGCAGCGGCAGGCTCCAGAGCGCCAGTGCCTGCGACCAGTCGAGGCTCGCCGCCAACCGTGGCGTGAGACTGGCGCCGAGCGCACCACCCCCCATCATGCAGGCAGAGAAGATCCCCATCACTTGCGGCACCTTGCGGGCAAAGTGCTGCTTGATAAGGGCGGGCAGCACCCCCTGCACCAGCGCCGAACCCAGGCCGCAGAGTGCAGCGGTGGTGATCAGCAGGGCGCCGCTCTGGGCATCAAAACGCAGGGCACTGCCCGCCGCGAGCAGCAGCAGGGCCAGCCCCAGCAGGGTGGTGGCACTGGCAAGGCTGCGCAGGCGCGGGGTGAGCAGCACGCCGACCCCGATGAGCCACAGTGGCAACAGGGTGAGCCAGGCCAGGGTATCCATCCCGAGCGACAGGGCGCGGCCAATCTCGCCGCTCAGCGGGCCGATGGCGGTAAGAAAGGGGCGTAGATTCAGGCCAGTCAGGATCACCAGCACCAGCAGGGCAAACTGCTGGCGGCGCCCCTCTGCCGGGCGTTCGCTTGTCCCTTTACTCATGATCAGGCGTTGCTTGTGTGGCTTGTTGTAACTGGGAGCCGTAGAGATCCGCCGCCGTCAGGGTCACGGCCAGTTTGACCAGTGGCAGAGGAGGCGGTGTCAGCGGCAACCCCAGCTTTTGATAGGCGGCGGTGCTGTCAAAGCCGAACGGGGCCGCATCGGCGTTATCAAAGGCGTAATAGACGGCGGCGATACCGTTCATAACCAGCGCGCCGAGGCACATGGGGCAGGGGTGGCCGCTGGCATAGACAGTGGCGCCCGCGAGCGGCCCGCTCTGGCTTGCCTTGCGCAGCGCCTCCAGCTCGGCGTGACGGGTCGGGTCCCCATCCAGATGGATGCCGTTGACCGCGCTCGCCACCAGCTGCTCATCGCGTACCAGCAGGGCGGCGAAGGGGCGGCCCCCCTGCCGGTGATTGGCTCTGGCCAATTGCACCGCCTGCTCCAGCCAGCGCTGATGAATCGGGAGGGTGGTTGATGAGGGGAGCGGGCGGGCGTTGGCAGAGGCAACAAGGGGCGCAGACATGATGAAAAACCCTGATTTGACTAAACAAATGCCAGCCTAGCGGCGAAACAAGCCATTTGGAAATTAAATGATAAAATGAGTTTCAGTGGTTTTATAAATGGAGAAACCCATGCTGGATCCCCTGTTACTGCGCAGTTTTGTCGCCATTATCGACACCGGCAGCTTCACCCGGGCCGGTGAACGGGTCCATCTGACCCAATCCACCATCAGCCAGCAGATGCGCAGGCTCGAACAGCAGATCGGCTGCCCGCTGTTGGACCGCTCCGGTCGGCAGGTGGTGGCGACGGCCGAGGGGGAGCAGCTGTTGGGGCTGGCCCGCCGCATTCTGGCGCTGCTGGCACAGGCCGAGGAGCAGGTGAGCGAGGGGAGCATATCGCTCAGCCTCGGGGTGCCGGAGGATTTCGCCGCCGGTGCCATTACCCCGGTGCTGGCCGGCTTTGCCCGCGACTACCCCGAGGTGCGGCTGGAGGTGGAGAGCGGCCTGAGCCACCACATCTGGCAGCGCTTCGTGGCGGGGGAGCTGGATCTGGCGCTGGTCAAGCAGGTGCGCGGACAGGGCTCGCCGCTCGCCAGCTGGAGTGAGCCACTGGTGTGGGTCGATAGCCGCGACTGGCCGGCCAAGGGGCGTGATCCGCTGCCGCTGGTCGCCTTTCCGAGCGAAGGGCTCTATCGCCAGCAGATGACCGAGGCGCTCGATGGTCTGGGGCGGCGCTGGCGTATCGCCTATGTCAGCGCCAGCCTCGCCAGTTTGCAGGGGGCGGTGAGCGCGGGTATCGGGGTGAGTTTGTTGCCCAAGCGGCTGATGCCCGCCGATCAGCTGGCCCTGACCCAGTGGCCCAAGGTGGCATCGGTGGAGCTGGCGCTCCATGCGGCAAAGGATGGGGGTGAACCGCTCAGCCGCTTGAGTTCGGCCCTGATCGCCCTCTGTGACGAGGTGATGGGGCCGCAGTGAGTGGCTATGTGGTGAAAAACTTCTGTGGGGAAAAACTGACGTCGGCAAGATAAGGCGGAAAACGTGCGGGGAGGGATCAGTGATCCTTCCCCTCCGCCAGCTTGCGATCGTAGTCATTTTTTACGATGGCCAGCGCCGCCAGCACCAGCTCGGGGGCCAGCTCATTGGTTTCCAGCAGTTCAATCAGATCCACCGCGAGTTTTATCTCGGGCGGGGCAGTTTCCAGTGACATGGGCAGGGTTCCGGTTGCGGGAAGAGGGGGGATTATACAGGGGCGCCGCCGTTGGCCGAAAGCGCCCGCTCTATCGGGCAGGGCGTCACCAAAATCAGAGGTGCTGACGCATCTCCTTGTCGATCTCCTCGCGCAGGGCGATGAGCTTTTTGGCGTACTGCTGCAACTGCAGATCGCTCTCGCTCAGTGGTTGCCACTGGGGCACCGGGGTCGGTTTGCCCTGCTCATCCATCGCCACGAAGATGATGATGCAGTGGGTGGTTTTGTGGCGCTCGGTCTCGGTGGGATGGCGGCTGTAGACATCCACCGCCAGATGCATGCTGGTGGTGCCGGTGTGGATCACCTGAGCGTGCACCTCCACCAGCTGGCCAATCTGGATGGGGCGCAAAAAGCGGATCCCCCCCACATAGACGGTCACCGCATAGCCGCCGCACCAGCCCGCGGCGCAGGCATAGCCCGCCTGATCGATCCACTTCATCACCATGCCACCATGCACCTTGCCGCCGAAATTGACGTCAGAGGGTTCGGCCAGAAATTGCAGGGTCAGTTCGCGATTGGGCACAGTCACATCCTTATTGCCTGAAGAGTTTCCCTGAGCTTTGCCCCATCGGCCTGCCCGGTCAAGGGTTCATCCCCGATTCAGGGGGGCGGGGTCACTATCTGGCTCTATTCATCCCGATTTCACTTTTTTGACCCGCAGGAGTGACACCATGAAACAGATGCTGGAACAGTTGCTGGGGGCTGGCAAAGGCTGGCTCAACGAAGGCGGAGACAAGCGCAAGGGGCAGATGCAGGGGGCGCTGGCCGGCGGTGCGCTCGGTCTGCTGCTGGGCAACAAGAAGATGCGCAAATATGGCGGCAAGGCCGCTGCCGTGGGCGGCGCCGCGGCCCTTGGCGGACTGGCCTACAAGCTCTATCAGGATTGGCAAGCCCAGCAGGCGGCGCCCGCCCAGCCGACCCATCCCGTCAGCACTCTGGAAGGCAATGCGCTGGATGCCCGCTCGGCTCTCTTGGTGCGCGCCATGGTGGCGGCAGCCCGGGCCGACGGCCATATCGATGGCGCCGAGCGCCAGAAGATTCAGGAGTACCTGACCGAACAGGGCCAGAGCGATGCCGCCCGCTGGATTGATGCCGAGCTGGCCCGCCCCCTCGACCCTCACGCGCTGGCGCGGGAAGTGACCGATATGGAGTTGGCCACCGAGGTCTATCTCGCCTCCCTGCTCGCCATCGAGGTGGATCACTTTATGGAGCGCGGTTATCTCGACGAGCTGGCGCGCGCCCTCAAACTCGATGACAACCTCAAGGGGAGCATCGAGCGGCAGGTAGCCCAGCTTAACGCCCCCGCCTGATACCCTCACCGCCATGGATTGCCGATAACGCCCCGCTCAAGGGGCGTTGTTGTTTCTGCGCTTTGGCGATCACCCCTCTGTTGCCAGCTGCCGGTTTATCAGGCCCGCAAGCTGGTGGAGCGCCTGCTCCAGCTGTTCGCTCCAGGGATGGGAGCTGTTGAGGCGCAGGCAGTGGTTGTGTTGCCCCTGACTGGAAAAGAGGGCGCCGGGGGCCACTGAAAAACCGCTGCCCAGAGCCTTGGCATGCAGGGCGCGGCTGTCGAAATGGGCAGGCAGCGCCAGCCAGAGGAAGTAGCCGCCATCGGGGGAGGAGATCCGCACCTCGTCCGGCAACAGCCGTTGCAGGGCCGCCCGCATCTGCTGCTGGCGCTGGGCCAGGGTGTGGCGCAGGCGGCGAAAGTGGGCATCGACCCCGCCCTGGCGCAGCATCTCGGCCAGCGCCAGCTGGCTCGGTACATTGGTGGAGAGGGTGGACATCAGCTGCAGCCGCTGCACCCGCTCGGCATGGGGCCCCGCCACCACCCAGCCGACCCGAAAGCCCGGTGCCAGACACTTGGAAAATGAGCTGCAGAGCAGGCTGTCGCCACGCTGATCCCAGTGGCGGATCGGCTTGGGGCGCTCGCGGCCGAAGTAGACCTCCGCATAGACGTCATCCTCCACCAGCGGCACCCCGTGGCTGTTGAGCAGTTCCATCAGTTGCGCTTTGTGACCATCCGGCATGGTGTGGCCCAGCGGGTGCTGTACATTGCCCATCAGCCAGCACGCCTTGACCGGAATGCGGGTGAGGGCGTCTTCCAATAGCGTCAGATCGATACCCACCCCCGGAATGACCGGGATCTCCACCGCCTTGAGTTTCAGCCGCTCGATGGCCTGCAGGGCGCCATAGAAGGTGGGGGACTCCACCACCACCCAGTCGCCGGGCTCGGTCAGCACTTGCAGACTGAGGGAGAGTGCCTCCATGGCGCCTGTGGTGATGATGATCTCCTGCGGATTGACCGCCACCCCGTCGCTGGCGTAACGCTGGGCGATGGCGCGGCGCAGCGCCTCGTTGCCGGGGGGCAGGTCGGCCACCGTGCTGAAGGGATCGAGCTTGCGCATGCAGCTGGCTAGGGCCCGCCCGAGCTGGGGATGGGGGAACAGGGTCGGATCGGCCACCGACATGCCAAGGGGCACCAGATCCCGCGATTTGCTCGCCTGCAACACCTCGAACACCAGATCGTTGATATCCACCGAGCCGCTGTAGTGGGTCTGGCTCGGCGTGTGCTGCACGAGCTGTGGTGAGGCGGCTTTGACGTAGTAGCCGGACTGGGGGCGGGCGAGGATCCGCCCCTGACTTTCGAGCAGTTGATAGGCCTGCAACACCGTCATGGGGCTGAGCCCGTGGGTCTTGCAGCTCTGGCGAATGGAGGGGATGCGCTCCCCCGGTTGCCAGATGCCATCGTCAATCTGGCTTTGCAGGCGGTCGGCCAACTGCTGGTAAAGGGACATGATCTGGATCAACTGTTATAGGTGTAATTCAATATAACTGCATCTGTTATAGGTGTCATGCTCCGTGATGTACTTGTCACGCACGAAACGTGCAAGGCAAATACAACAAAAGAGAGTGACGCATGATCAATCCGGATGACGTGGTCAGCCTGTCTCGCCTGCAATTTGGCGCCACGGCCCTGTTCCACTTCCTGTTTGTGCCCCTCACGCTGGGGCTGTCCTGGATCCTGGTGATCGCCGAGTCGGCTTATGTGATGACCGGCAAGGTGATCTATCAGGACATCACCCGCTTCTGGGGCAAACTGTTTGGCATCAACTTCGTCATGGGGGTCACCACGGGGATCACCATGGAGTTTCAGTTCGGCACCAACTGGGCTTACTACTCCCACTATGTGGCGGACATCTTCGGTACCCCGCTGGCCATCGAGGGGCTGATGGCCTTCTTCCTCGAATCGACCCTGGTGGGGCTTTTCTTCTTCGGCTGGGACAAGCTCTCCCGTGGCAAGCACCTGCTGGTGACCATGCTGGTGGCTCTCGGCTCCAACCTCTCGGCGCTCTGGATCCTGATCGGCAACGGCTGGATGCAAAACCCGGTGGGAGCCGAGTTCAACCTGCTGACCCAGCGCATGGAGCTGGTGGATATCGCCGCCGTGCTGTTCAACCCGGTGGCGCAGGTGAAGTTCGTTCACACCGTCGCGGCGGGCTATGTGGCGGCCTCCATGTTCGTGATGGGGGTGAGCAGCTGGTATCTGCTGCGCAAGACGGAAGTGCAGTTTGCCCTGCGCTCCTTCGCCATCGCCTCCGGCTTCGGGCTGGCGGCCATCCTCTCGGTCATTGTGCTCGGGGATGAGTCGGGCTATCGCACCGGCGAGGTGCAGAAGGTGAAGCTCGCCGCCATCGAGGCGGAGTGGGAGACCGAGCCGGCCCCTGCGTCATTCACCCTGTTCGGCTTCCCGGATCAGCAGGCGCAAACCACCCACGCCGCCATCAAGATCCCGTATCTGATGGGGATCATCGCCACCCGCTCCATCGACGAGGCGGTGACCGGCCTCAAGGATATCAAGGTGCAGAACGAGGCGCGCATCCGCAGTGGCATGGTGGCGGCCGAGGCCCTCGACCAGATCCGGCAGGGCGCTGACACCCCGGCCAACCGCGCCCGCTTCGAGCAGCACGGCAAGGATCTCGGCTACGGCATGCTGCTAACCCCCTATGCCAGCAATATCGCCAAGGCGGGGGAGGCGGAGATCGCCAAAGCGGTCGATGACTCCATCCCGCCGGTGGCACCGCTCTTCTGGGGCTTTCGGGTGATGGTGGGGCTTGGCGTCACCATGCTGGGGCTGATGGTGGTGAGCTTTGTTCAGCTCTGCCGCAACCGGCTGCAAGACTCGCCACGGCTGCTCAAGACCCTGCTCTGGAGCATTCCGCTGCCCTGGATTGCCATCGAGGCGGGCTGGCTGGTGGCCGAGCTCGGCCGTCAACCCTGGACCATCAGCGATGTGCTGCCGGTCTCGGCCTCGGTCTCTTTGCTTCAGCCGGGCCAACTCTGGTTCAGCCTCATCGCCATCTGTTCCATCTACACCCTGTTGCTGGTGGTGGAGCTGTTCCTGTTGCGCCATGTGATCCGCAAGGGGCCCGCCATTCTCCATACCGGCCGCTACAGCGGTGAACAACCCGAACTTGCGAGGATCGCCTGATGGATTACGCAACCCTGAAACTCATCTGGTGGGCGCTGGTGCTCTTCATGATGGTCGGTTTTATCGTGATGGATGGCTTCGATCTCGGCATCGCCATGCTGCTGCCGGTGGTGTCGAAAGATGACGACGACAGCCGTCTGGTGATCAACAGCGTGGGGCCGGTGTGGGAGGGTAATCAGGTGTGGCTGATTGCCGGTGCCGGTGCCCTGTTCGCCGCCTGGCCGCTGGTTTATGCCGCCGCCTTCTCGGGGCTCTACATCCCCATGGTGGTGCTGCTGCTCGGGCTATTTTTGCGTCCGGTCGGCTTTGACTATCGCAGCAAGCTGGCCGATCCGGTGTGGCGCCGCTGGTGGGATCGGGCGCTGGTGGCAGGTGGCCTGATACCGGCGCTCATCCTCGGTGCTGCTATCGGTCTGGTGATGGAGGGACTGCCGTTTCGCTTCGACACGGCGCTGCGTCTGCACTACGGCGCCTTCGACTTCCACTGGGGCTGGCTGCTCTCGGTGCTGGCCACTGCCATCAGCCTGTTGCTGCTGCACGGCGCCGGTTTTCTGCAAGCCAAGGTGACCGGCACCCCTGCGCTGCGCGCACGGGGGATCGCCATCCTGCTGGCCCCGCTGGTGACCCTCTGCTATCTGCTGGCCGGCTGGCATCTGGTGGATCTGCAAGGGTTTCAGCTGACCGGTGTCGGCACACAACCCTTTGACCCGAATGCCGCCATCAGCCCGCTGATGAAGGGAGTGATCCCGCACGCCGGAGGCTGGCTGCGCAACTATTTTGACTATCCGCTGCTGTGGCTGGTGCCGATCATCGGGACGCTGGCGCCGCTGGTGAGCGGGATTGCCTCCTGGCTGGAGCGGGGCCGAATTGCGCTGCTGGCCAGCGCCATTGCCTGCGTCGCCATGCTCTGCTCGGTGGCCATCGCCCTGTTCCCCTTCGTGCTGCCCTCATCCCTCGATGCGGTCAGCAGCCTGACCCTGTGGGACAGCACCTCCAGCTACAAGACCCTGGCCATCATGTTCGGCCTCGTGCTGGTGCTGATGCCGGTCAACCTGGGCTACACCGGCTGGGTCTATCGGGTGGTGCGCGGCAAGCTCGACCGTGCCCGCATCAAGCGCGACGGCCATAAACTCTACTGACCTCAAGGGATCTGCTATGTGGTACTTCACCTGGATTTTGGGCCTCGGATTCGCCCTGCTGCTGGGCTTGTGCAACCTGCTCTGGCTGGAAGCACGCTGGCAGGCGGACGAACGGGACGGTAACTGACGGCGGGGCTCGCGCCCCGCCACGGCCGGTGGTTGGCGTTCATACGTCGCCGTCGGCCCCTCTCTCCCCCTCTTTAAACGACACAAACGACACACTTTCAACCGACAACCAACCGACAGGTAATTGTGATGAAACAGAGATTGAAAGCGGTGGCGCTGGCCATCGGGTGCGCGCTCACCGTCGCCCCGGCCTGTGCCGAACCGGTGCAACTGACGCCACTGGATAAAACCTTCACCCTGCAGGTGCTCGGCAGTGGTGGCCCCATCTCCGACGATCTACGCGCCTCTTCCAGCGAGGTGATCTGGTGGAAGGGGAAATCCCGCATCCTGATCGATGCCGGTGGCGGCGTCTACCTGCGCTTCGGCCAGGCGGGGGCCAAGCTCGAAGAGGTCGATTTTATCGGCATCACCCACTTTCACACCGACCATGTGACTGACCTGCCCGCCCTGCTCAAGGGGGCCTACTTCTTCGAGCGCAGCGATCCGCTGGATCTGGCGGGGCCAGAGGCCGGCTCGGCCTTCCCCAGCATGAGCGGCTACTTTGATGCCCTCTTCAACAAAGACAAGGGCGCTTATGCCTACCTGAGCGGTTTCAAGGATGGCACCGATGGCCTCTTCCCCATCACCCTCCATGATGTGCCCTACCAGAGCCCGCAGCCTCACACCGTCTATCAGCAGGATGGGCTGACCATCACCGCGCTCGGCATCCCTCACGGTGACGTACCCTGTCTGGCCTATCGCATCGAGAGCGCCGAGGGGACCATCGTTATCTCGGCGGATCAGAACGGCAGCAACCCGGCCTTTGTGCCGTTTGCCAAGGGGGCAGACATTCTGGTGATGCCGCTCGCCATCCACGAAGGGGCCGACCCGGTTTCGGCGACGCTTCATGCCAAGCCATCTGTGGTGGCCAAGATTGCCGCCGAGGTGAACCCCAAGCTGCTGGTGCTCAACCACTGGATGGGGGTTGGTCTCAATCACAAGAAAGAGGCGATGGCCATCGTCAAGCAGCAGTTCCACGGTCAGATCGTAGCCGCCCGCGATCTCTCCAGCTATCCCGTTTCATCCGTCAAGGAGTCCGCTCATGAGTAACTCAAGCAGCAACAAAACCACCGGCAAACTGACCCTCTCCATCGCCATGACCAGCCTGATTGCCCTGACCCCGGGACTTGCGCTGGCGGCCACCCCGAGCGATGCGCCGGTCAAGGCCGCCCCCAGCGAACAGCACGGCGGCAAGTGCGCGGCGGGCAAGTGCGGCACCGAGAAGCGCTTTGAAAAGCAAGCCCTCGACAGTGATCCACAGGGGCGGCTGGTGCGCGCCCGCGATGGCAAGTGTGGCGTGGCGGGCGAGGGGATTGATGGCGACAGATCTAGCAAGAGCAGCAAGATGACGGAGGGGGTATGCGGCCAATAAGCTCCCGCAGTCGGGGGATCGGGCTGCGCCAGGAGCATCTGGATGCGCTCTGCTCCGGCCCCGTCCGCCCCGGCATCGACTTTCTCGAGCTGGCGCCGGAGAACTGGATGGCCATCGGCGGCGCCAAGCGGGCGCAGCTGCATCAGCTGGCCGAGCGTTACCCGCTGGTGGCCCACGGCCTCAGCCTCTCTCTCGGCGATTGCCAGCCCCTCAATCGCACTTTTCTCAGCCAGATCCGCACCTTTCTGGATGAGTTCGGCATCGAGATCTACAGCGAGCACCTGAGCTTTTCCCGCGACCAGCAGGGGTATCTTTACGAACTGCTACCGGTGCCGCGCCAGTGGGAGAACATCCCCTATCTGGCCGAGCGGATCGCGCAGGTGCAGGAGGCGCTGGCCCGCCCGCTGGTGCTGGAAAATATCTCCTACTACCACGGCTATGACCACGAGATGCCGGAGGAGGATTTTCTCGCCGAGCTGGTGGCGCGCAGTGGCTGCGAGCTACTGCTCGATATCAACAACGTCTTTGTGAACAGCCGCAACCACGGTTACTGCCCCAAGCGGATGATCGCCGGGCTGCCGGGCAATGCGATCCGCTACTTCCATATCGCCGGTCATCTGGAAGAGGCGGACGGCACTTTATTGGATACCCATGGCAAACCGGTGTGCGAAGAGGTGGTGGCGCTGGCCTGTTATACGGTGCAGACCCACGGCCTGCGTCCCCTGCTGCTGGAGCGGGATCACCATCTGCCGTCGTTGCCTGAGCTGGAAGCCGAGCTGGCGCGGGTGCACGGCGCCTGTTGCGAGGCGATCGACAGTCAGGTGCGGGAGGTGCGCTATGGATAGACGGTTATCCCTGATCACTGCGCCCAAAACGGCACCGCAGCGGATGCAGCAGCAGACCGCCTGGCTGGCGAGCCGGGTGCGGCTGCCGCAGGATGGCATCGCCAGCCACTATGCTCGCAGCGTGCGTGCCAATGTGGAGTCGGTGCTGGAGAGTACCTTTCCGCTTACCCACGCTCACTGGGCACCGGTGGACAGGTGGCAACTGGTGGAGGGCTTTGTCATCGCACACGGCGCCGAGGCCCCCGAGTTTCACCATATCGCCACCGAGTTTGTCCGCTATGTGCAGCATCGCCACAGTGAAGGCTCTCTCAACTGGCCCAAGCAGCGGCTGGCGTTGCTGGAGTACGAGTGGGCCTGCCTCTGTGTCGAGATTGATGAAGGGGTGGTGCCGCAAGTTTTGCCGGGGGAGGAGGTAACGGCGGAGAGTCCGCTTGTGCTCAATCCCACCCTGCAACTGCTTGAGCTCCCCTTTGCCATTCGTCGCAGCGGCGTGGTGCCGACCCGGCAGGGCAGCCACTTCTATGGCCTGTTTCGCAGCCCGGATCATCAGGTGGTGACCCAGCGCTTGCGCGAATGGGACGTGGCGCTGATCCAGTTGCTGCAACAGCAACCGGGGATCACCCAAGCCGCGTTCCAGCAACAGGTGCAACAGGTTCGCAGTGATTTTGATCTGAGCGAGTGGGCGCGCCATTTTCACCGGCTGGGTCTGCTTACCCTGCCCGTTGGTGAGCGCCAGCCCGGCGCCCCCTTGCCCCCATTTAGCAAACACCAAGGAGAATTCCCATGAACAACACCCTGATCCAGTGGTACGAGCGGGCGGTGGCCCAGTGCAAGCGGCTCGATTTTCTGGCCCTGCTGGCCATTCGTCTCTATCTCATTCCGGTCATCTATGTGGGGGCCCACTCCAAGGTGATGGGCTTTGCCGGCACCGTCGCCTGGTTTGGTGCGCCGATCTCGGAAGGGGGGCTCAACCTGCCGTTCCCGACCCTGCTCGCCTTTCTGGCGGCGGGCACCGAGGTGCTGGGCTGCATCTGCATTGCCCTTGGCCTCTTTACCCGCATCATGGCTATTCCCACCATCTTCCTGATGAGCGTGGCGAGCGCCATGGTGCACTGGAAGCACGGCTGGGATGCCATCGCCACCGGCAGCATGGAGGCTACCTTGCGCCTCAACGGCTTTATCGAGTGGCTGGCCGCCAACTTCCCCGGTCGCTACAACTACATCACCGAGCTCGGGGATCCCGTGATGCTCAACAACGGGATGGAGTTTGCCGCCACCTATTTCGTGATGCTGCTGGTGCTGCTGGTTTACGGCGGGGGCCGTTACGTCAGCCTCGACTACTGGCTCAAACGTGCCGTGACCGGCAAAGCAGGCGTGCAACAGGCGGCATAAGACCCGCCAACGGATAACAAAAACCATAACGACAGAGCGTGAAAAACAGCGAGCGGCCGGGGGCCGCTCGCTGTTTTTGTGCTGTGTAGGGGGGAATGTCAGCTGCGTCAGCCGTTACTGGTAGCGGCCGACCGCGATGGGGGACTCCTGCTCAATCTGGCCAAGGCGATCGGCCCACTGGGCGAGCCAGGCTTCCCGCTCTTCTTGCGAGACCCGCACCGGGGCATAGCAGATATGGGGGCGCAGCACGTCGAAGCCGACAAATTGCAAGATCCCGCGCTGGATGGGGCGCAGCACCCCGTCGATATCGCCGTTGAAGCCGTCGGACAGATAGGTCTCGGCAGGGCCGCCGGTGGTCAGGCTCAGCAGGGCCCGCTTGCCGCGAAACTTGCCGCTCTCGTAGATATGGCCCTGACCGTAGACCCGTCCCATGGCAAAGACTCTATCCACCCACCCCTTGAGGATGGCGGGCAGGCCAAACCACCAGAGCGGAAACTGGAAGATCAGCAGATCGGCCGCCTCCAGCTTTTGCATCTCCTGCTCCAGCTGCGGGGCGAAGCTGCCCTGCTCGGTGGCAGCCAGCTCTTCGAGTTGCAGCTTGAGAAAATCGGGATCGCTGGCGTCAGTGAAGTTGCGTCGATCCGAGACGGGATCAAAGCCCATGGCATAGAGATCGCTGGTCATCACTGTGTGACCCGCCTGCTCCAACGCCCTGATGGCGTGGCAGAAGAGGGCACCGTTGAAGCTTTTGGGTTCGGGATGGGCATAGACGATAAGCACCTTCATAACAGACTCCGTGGCAAAGGATGCGAGGGTGACAGGCTTGGTTGCTGAAAAAGTCACTGAAACAGTTGCTGAAATAGTTGCCGGGTTGGCGCTGTGTCACAGCATAGAAGCCTGCCGCGCCGATTGCAGCAGGCGCCACGTCTTTGCGTGACGCCTGCTGGCGCAGCTTATGCCTGACAGGCGGCGAGCCGGAGGGCTTCGCGGCGCTCGCTGACATGGGTCAGCCCGTAGGCCAGCAGCACAATAAGGGCGCCGATCCAGGGGGTGTGCATCAGGCCGAGGTGCTCTACTACAAAACCACCGACCACAGATCCCAGCGCGATGCCGACGTTGAAGGCGGCAATATTGAGACCCGATGCCACATCCACTGCCTTGGGGGTGTGCAGTTCGGCCTGCTTCACCACCAGTACCTGCAGACCCGGCACGTTGCCGAAGGCAAAGGCGCCCCACACCAGCACGGTCAGTACCGCCAGCACCGGATGGGGGGCGGTGAAGGTAAGGGCCAGCAGCACCAGCGCCAGACCGGCAAACAGCAGCTTCAGCGCGGGCAGGGGACCCATCTTGTCGGCCAGCTTGCCACCCCAGATATTGCCGACGGCAACCGATACCCCGTAGACCAGCAGGATCAGGCTCACCGCACCGGCGCTAAAACCGCTCACCTGCTGCAGGATGGGGGCGAGGAAGGTAAAAGCCGTGAAGGCACCGCCATAACCGAGGGCGGTCTTGGCGTAGACCAGCAGCAGCGGCTTTTTGGTCAGTACCGAGAGCTGTTCGCGGATGGTCGAGGCTGCTCCCTTGGGCAGGTTGCCCGGGATCAGTAGCAGGCTACCCACCATGGCGACGAGGCCGAGCAGGCTCACTACCAGAAAGGTTTCACGCCAGCCAAAGACCTGACCAATCCAGGTGCCGAGCGGTACGCCGGTTACCAGCGCCACGGTGAGGCCGCTGAACATGATGGCGATGGCGCTCGCCGCCTTCTCTTTGGCCACAAGACCCGTGGCGATGGTGCTGCCCACCGAGAAGAAGACCCCATGGGCCAATCCGGTCAGGATACGGGCCACAATCAGGCTCTCGTAACCGGGGGCCTGCCAGGCCAGCAGGTTGCCGGCGGTAAAGAGCGCCATCAGCCCCACCAGCAGCCACTTGCGCGGCACCTTGCCGGTGAGCGCCGTGAGCACGGGGGCGCCGATGGCCACCCCAAGGGCATAGAGGCTGACCAGAAGGCCCGCGGAGGGGAGCGAGACATTGAGCTGCTCTGCGATGGTGGGGATAAGCCCCACAATCACAAATTCGGTGGTGCCGATCGCAAAGGCACTCAGGGTAAGGGCAAATAACGCCAGTGGCATAACAACTCCTTGGTTAGGGACTCCCGACGGGAGAATGGCGCCAGTATGCCGATGGGTTTTGTTGGCAAAAATGACGGTGACATCAAATTACTTTTGCCAATTAAGCAGCAATAACGCTGAGTGGGAGGGGATTGTGCTGCCCGCTGCGTGAGCGCAACGCAGTGATCTGCCTCGCAAAACGGGATGAACGCTGCTCCTTTTCTGAGCTTGCTTAAGCTCCAGTACAAGCTGGCAGCCATAGGATTTTCCCTGTGAAACCCGTGTGTGTTGAACCCATGCGCGCCGGTGTTGTGATGGCCGTGCGCTTTCATCGACAGGCAATAGACAGGCAATATCCAGCTGACAGGTAACATGATGACATTGAATCGACTCTCCTCTCTTTTGCTGCTGTGCGGCGCCTTTGCGGTACAGGCTGGCCAGAGCGATCCCCTCTCTGCCTGGAACGACACGGCGGCCAAGCAGGCGATCACCCGCTGGGTGACCAATGCCACCGATCAGCAGCAGGCGACTTTTATTCCGCCAGAGAAGCGCCATGTGGTGTTTGACAATGACGGCACCCTCTGGCCTGAAGCGCCCATGACCTATCAGCTGCAGTTTACGATGGACGAGATCAAGCGCCTGGCGCCGGAACATCCGGAGTGGAAGGCCGACCCCATCGTCGCGGCAGTACTGAACAATGATCTCAAGGCTGTGGCCAAATCGGGGGAGAAGGGGCTCGCCAAGCTGGTGGGACTGACCCACAGCGGCATGACTACCACCGAGTTTGCCGAGCGGGTCACTCGCTGGATCAACAGCAGCAAGGATCCGCGTTTTGGCTGCCACTACGATCAGCTCGGTTATCTGCCGATGAAGCAGCTGCTGGGGTATCTGCGGGATAATGGCTTCCAGACCTGGATTGTCTCCGGCGGCGGCGTCGATTTTATGCGGGTGATGTCCGAGCAGATGTATGGCATCCCGCCCCAACAGGTGATTGGCTCCTTTACCCTCGGCGAGTTTGCCCTGACCGGGGAGGGCAGCGAGATCCGCAAGACCATGAACGGCGCCTATTTCGATGACAGCAAGGCGAAACCGGCCGCTATTCACCTCTTTATGGGGCAGCGTCCGGTCGGCGCTTTTGGTAACAGCGATGGCGACGTGCCCATGCTGCAATACACCTCGACCAACCCGGATTACCACACTTTTGGTCTGTTGGTGCACCACACCGATGCCAAGCGCGAATACGCCTACGACAGCCATCCGCCAGCCAGCGGCAAGCTGATCGACGGGCTGGCACAGGCAAAAGCGCGGGGCTGGGTGGTGGTCGATATGAAATCAGACTGGAAGCAAGTGTTCGATCCTGCCCTTTGCCAGAACGCGCCCTGATTGCGGCGCTGTATCTGGCATCAATGTGGCGACTGGACGTTCAGCAAGCGCGGCAAAGCGTGAGGCAAGAAAAGAGACAGGGAGAGCATGATGCTCTCCCTGTTTAATTTGGCTTGCTGGCGAGCCAGCCTTTCTTTCGCGTTAGTCTCACGCCTTTCGCGTCAGTCCCACGCGGGGGCAAAGTCGGGATTGGCGCAGCGCTCGCCCCGATCCAGCGTAGCGATGGCGGCCATCTCCTCGCTGCTCAAGGTGATATCGAGAGCGGCCAGATTGGCGGCCTGATTCTCCCGCTTGGTGGAGCTCGGGATCACTGTCATGCCCTGTGCCAGCAGCCAGGCCAGCGACACCTGCGCCGCCGATACCCCGTGGCGCTGGCCAATCTCCATCAGCAGCGGCTCGCTCAGCACCTTGCCATAGGCGAGCGGCATATAGGCGGTGACGGCGATACCCTGGGCTTTGCAGAACTCGACCACCTTGCGGTTTTGCAGCAGGGGATGAACCTCGATCTGCTGGTGAGCGATGGCCCCCGGCCCTAAAATCTCGATAGCCTGTTTGAGCTGGGCCACGGTGAAGTTGGAGACCCCGATCTCCCGGGTCAGGCCTTGTGTTTTGGCCTCGGCCAGCTGCTCCAGATAGACTGCCATCGGCACCTCATCCTTGGGGGAGGGCCAGTGGATCAGCGCCAGATCCAGATAGTCGGTGCCCAGTTTTTCCAGGCTCACCTCAAGGCTCGGGATCAGCTTGCCCGGGCCAAACTCGCTGGTCCACACCTTGGTGGTCAGGTAGATCTCGTGGCGGGCAACAGTGCTGCGGGTCAGCACGGCACCGACCTCGGCTTCATTGTCATAGATCTGGGCGGTATCGATATGGCGATAGCCCAGCTCCAGACCGTTGGTCAGGGTGGCAAGCAGCGGCTCGCCCTTCAGGCGGAAGGTGCCCAGACCCATGGGTGGCATATTGATCATCTCGTTCCTCAATGGGGTGGTGGTTGGCCCTTGATGGGCTGAACAGAAACAGGCTCTAGGGCCAGTCAGGCGCCCAGTGGCTGATAGCGGCGAATGGTGCTGCTGGCAAACCAGGGCTCGGCCTTGGCGACAAACTCGGTAAAGTGGGGTTGGCCCTGATGGGCGGTGAGGGCAGCTTCGCTCTCCCACACCTCGTAGAGCATCCAGCAGTGTGGATTGTCCAAGTCCTGATGTAGCTGATAGCGCTGGCAACCCGCCTCTTGCAAGGTGGCCGCAATCAGCGGCTCAAGGGCGGCGCGAAACTGGGCGGCGAATTCGGGTTTGGCTTCAAGCTGGGCAATCACAATCACGGGTGATGACATCTGAACCTCCTTGGCAAAAACGAAGAGTCAGTATGCCTGCCGTGACTTGCTGGAAACAGGGCGCTGGTCGCAAAACAGTATTGAGGGGAGAGCAGCAATGGGAACCGATAAATGACACCGACAAAGTCGGTGTCAAGTGATAGTTAGATTTGCGTAGTTAGTATGGAATCGCCAAGATACAGCACTATTTTTCAGTTGTTTAGCTTGATATCTGATGCTGTCTCTCAAAAACAGAAGCATGGTGCTGATCTATCTTTTCATTGACATAGTTGTCGGTGGCCTTCACCAAGTCTTTTATAAATCTGATTACTTTTTCAAGTTCGTCACGTTTAATCAAATGAGCTGATGGAATTCCTGAATTTATAGGTTTTGAGCGATGGGCTGCATCCCCACGCTTCTTAATCCATTGATTCAATGTTGATCTGGCTTTATCTGGCTCGTAATTTGACCACCGCCATCCTTCAGTGACATCAAACCCTAAATAGTCTTGAAAAATTCGTTTTGTTTTATCGGAGCTAGGGTTGTGGAATGTTTTCAAATCTGTATGAAGTTTTTTTAATATAAAATCACCAAGATAGCTACCTTGAACAATCGCAAGCTTTTTATGCATTTCTTCGACAACACGATCTTCTACATAGGTTTCCCATGCAGTGAGTGCCATTACAAGTCCTGCTCGTTTTAGTACTTCGCTGTTTGGTGGAGGTGGGTTTGCATTTACACTATCAAAATGGGCTAATAACTCTTCAGCATCCTTTATTGCGTATTCAAATCCTTGAATGGCTTTTGACATAATCCCTTCCAGATAAAACGGTATTTAAATATTGTATGGTTGGTATTCAATGTATGGATATGAAAAACATATATACAAGAGCAGCATCATGCTAATAACAGACATTAGCATTGAATGTCGATGATACTTCATTTTTTCCAAAAAATTGCATCGGCAAGATCACAAAACAAGTTATTAATTAGTATTTTTAGATATTTGTATGAGATCACGGCTGATTATGGATATTGTTGGGGCCATCGTGTGGATGCTTCTCCCACTAACCCATCACGCACAGGCCGGTTCAGCCCAGACTGCAAACTCATTGCCGCTGGGCTCAACGAAGTGGAAACGGCGGCCACCGGGGAAATCGAAAAGAGGGCGGTTGATGGTGCCACCGTGTTGGCTCACCTTGGCTTGAGTCGCTTCAATATCCGCGCTTTAGAACACCAGCAGGGCGCCGCCCTGAGCGGTCAGGTTGCACTGATCCGCACGATAGAATCCGCCATCCAGCCCTTCATCGGCAAAGGCGCAGTAGTCGGGGCCGTAATCGACAAATTGCCAGCCAAATACGGCCTGAAAGAATGCCTTGGTCGCGGCGAGATCCCTGGCCGCAAACTCCACATAGTTCAATTTTTCATGGGCTTTCATAAAGTTATGCTCCCTGCTGATGTATTGGGCATGATGGCAGAGATAGCTGCGCCAGCCTACTGACACCTCTTGCGTTTATTCTGGTCTGCTTCTCAAGAGAGCGCAGCCACGATATGTGGCTTGAGCAACAAGGCTGCGGATGTGCTGAAGGGAATAAAAAAAATCAGTGGAACCGGATCCTTGCTGCGTTGGAAGGTTCGCCAACTGCAGTTGTGGTGGCGAATTATACGGTAGCCGAGCAGTAGACTATGGATGAAAACAGTCAGAGTAAAAATGACGATAGATTCCAGCAATTGAAGACTCCATTCAGGTAAAAGGTGGGTTGTACAGGTATGGATTCGTCATGTCTAGACCCGTATGGAGATTCATTTTCGCTCAGCTTGTTCTTGTTACCGTTGATGTGGTTTTTGTTCCAGTTGCTCCCAAGGGGTCAGTTTAAGCTGCTTGCGCCGTAGCCAGAGCCAAGATGCCATGGTCAGGCCGCAGAATCCCGCAAACAGGGCTGTTTGGCGCAGGGCAAACAGCGGATCTATCCCCATGGGGTGCCAACTGAAAAACCACATCGCCATGCCCCATACCAGACCAATGCCTACCCCGAATACCAGAACGTTGGTTAGCCAGCCCTCATAGTGAGGCGGTTTAACTGGATAACCGAACCTGCGCAGCAGCCTGCACAGCGGGGGATTGTAGTTGGCATGCCATACCCCTTTGTTAGCCAGCTCCTGATGGGCGGCGGCCAGCCGCTCTTCAAATGTCATGGTATTCATCCTTGTGAAATAAGTGGTGCCATACGGTGCTTTTCTGGCTGCATTGTACTGACAAATCGCGGGTATGATGTGGGCTCGCGGTCACGTTCTTTCTCTGTAGAAAAAAAGAACTGGCCTCACCGTACGCTTGCCAATCCACAGCGGCTGCGCCTATAAAGGCCCATTACTCTTGTCCGGATAACAGCAATGAAGACCCATTCTGATGAACTGACCCTGTTTGTGGCGGTGGTGGAGGCGGGCAGTTTTCGCCAGGCGGCGGAGAACCTTGGCATGGATAACTCGGTGGTGAGTCGCGGTATCAAGCGGCTGGAGGAGAAGCTCTCAACCGTGCTGCTCAATCGCACCACCCGCCGGGTCAGCCTGACCGAGGAGGGGAGCTGGTTCTATCAGCGGGCGGTGAAGATCCTGACCGAGATGAGTGAGGCGGAGGGGCATCTGCTGATGCGCCGGGAACAACCCGAAGGGGTGTTGAGAGTCGATGCCGCTACCCCCTTTATCCTGCACCGGCTGGTGCCGATCATCGGCGAGTTTCGCCGCCGCTACCCCGCCATAGAGCTACAGCTGCACAGCTCGGAGGGCTTTATCAATCTGATGGAGCGGCGGGTGGACATGGCCATCCGCATCGGCGAGTTGACCGACTCCTCCCTGCGTGCGCTGCCCCTTGGTCGTTCGCGGTTGCGGCTGCTGGCCTCTCCCGGCTATTTGAGCGAGCGTGGCACCCCGCGCCAACCGGCGGATCTGCTGAGCGGTCACGAGCTGCTCGGCTTTTTGCATCCCGATCACCTCAACCACTGGCCGCTGCTCAGTGCCGAGCAGGGGGATCGCTTTGCCATTACCCCCAGCCTGCGAGCCAGCAGCGGCGAAACCTTGCGTCAGCTGGCGCTGGCGGGGCAGGGGATTGTTTGTCTGTCGGATTTCATGACCGGGCCGGATCGGGAGAGCGGCGCGCTGGTGGAGGTGCTGGCCCGCAGCAACAGTGGCGCCTCGCGCCCCATCAACGCGGTCTTCTACTCCGATGCCCAGCGGGATATCCGACTGCGGGTCTGGCTCGACTTTCTTAAAGAGCAGCTTGGCAGCCATACCCTGTAGTGCAGGTTGGTTTGTACGGTTTGTTTGAACGGTTAGTCGCTGCGGTTTGCTTGGCGAAGAACAAGCCGCGACTTCGTTGCGGCCAATCAGCATTAGCCAGTTGGCAGATAAACAGACGGCCGACTTGAGGGTCGGCCGCCGGTTCGGGAAGGTGTGTGAGGTGAAGCGCAGTTAGCGGGGCAGTTTGCCCCATATCCGGCTGAGCAGGGCGCCGCCGATCACCGGCGGAATGGCCAGCAGCAGGGTCCACTGCCAGGAGAGGCCGCCGACGGTGGCGGCCAGTACGATGCAGGTGAGCACCACTAGCTGGGCCACCATCATCAGGAAGGTGCCTTCGCGGGGGGTCAGGGTCTCTTTTTGAGTGGCGACGTGGGCTACGGGCGCTTGAGTGGTGGTCGGTTTCATGGCGATATCCCTCTGTTGAGTCTGATATCACTAAGCAATGGCTGTTCCACATTTTTTCATGTTAATTATCAATGTCTTGCGAGTTTTGTCGTCATTCCCGTTTCGAGAGCGCAGGCAAAATGATTTGCAAAATGAAAACGCCACCCGGTGGTGGCGTCTTGGTTATTGAGAGGGAGAGGGGGAAGCGCCGTGTCTAGCCAATCCGGTATTGGCGGATCTGCTCGTCGATGGCCTTGGCCAGTTCGAACAGTTCGCGGCTGGCGGCATTGCTCTCCTGCGCGTGTTCCCGCTGGTGTTCGGCCACCATGGCCAACTCGTCGAGCGCCGTTCTGGCTTGCCCCATCTGTTGATTCTGCGCCTGCGCCAGCGCGCTGATCTCGTTGATCTCGAGGGCGGTCTGGTTGATCTGGCTGGTGGCATCAACCAGCACCTCTCTGGCCTGATTCATCCGGTTGTATCCCTCTTCGCTCAGGTTGCGGGAGTCTGCCATCGAGCTGCTGGCCTGCCGGGTTCCCTCCTGCAGGCGCAAGATAAGATCCTGCACATCCTTGGTGGCAGTCTGGGTACGCACCGCCAGCTGGCGTACCTCGTCGGCCACCACCGCAAAGCCCCGCCCCATATCCCCTGCCCGGGCCGCTTCGATGGCCGCATTGAGGGCCAGCAGGTTGGTCTGGTTTGATACATCGCGGATGAGGTTCATGATCTGGGTGATGTTGTTGCTGTCTTTCACCACCTCATCGAGCAGGGCCGAGGAGCTGCCGATGCTGCTGCGCAAGGTGTCGAGTTGCGCGGCGCTCTGGGTCACATCCTGCTCGATGCTGAGCATATGGTTGGCGATGCGTTGGGTTACGTCGTTGAC
Source organism: Aeromonas sp. Y289-2 (assembly GCF_027705925.1). Lineage (NCBI taxonomy): Bacteria > Pseudomonadati > Pseudomonadota > Gammaproteobacteria > Aeromonadales > Aeromonadaceae > Aeromonas > Aeromonas sp. Y289-2. The sequence continues at coordinate 315,549 of NZ_JAPDCH010000002.1, read as the reverse complement.
CCCTTCAGAGCGGCTGGCGATCTGCTCGGCGTTGTCACCGATGGTGGTGACCACAGTGGTCAGCTCCTGAATGCTCTGGGCCTGCTGACACGCTTCTCCTGCCAGTGCCTGGGCCTGCTGCATGGATTGGGACGACTGCGCTGAGAGGGCGCTGCCTGACTGCTGGAAGCGGGAGAAGCTCTGGTTCAGGCTCTGGATCAGCTGATTGAAACTCTGGGCCATCATGCCCAGCTCCGACTCATCAGAGAAGTCGAGGCGGGTCGCCAGATCCCGATCGGCGGTGATGTGGTGCATGCCATCGGCTGCCTGACGAATCGGGCGACTGATGGAGTGAGCCAGCCAGGCGGAGGCCAGCATGGCGATCCCGCCGATGGCGAGCGACACCATGATGATGAGCTGGCGGGATTCCTGCAGTCCCTCTTCCAGCTCGGCGCTGTTGATCTCGCCAATCAGCAGCCGGTTGAGGGTGGGGATGTAACGCACCGCGATGAGGTAGGTTTGCCCCTCCAGTGTTAGCGCCTCTACGGCCACCTGTTCCCGGGCATTGGGAATAAGCCGTTTGACGGTATCGAGGAAGGATTGCTGGTGGTGGGCGGCTCCCTCCACCTCCTGCTCGGGGTGGATCTCGATATTGCCCTCCATGTCCGCCAGATAGACCTGACCGCTCTTGCCGATCCGATAGCCGCTGATGAGTTTGCTCAGGGCACTCATGTCGATGGAGGTACCTGCCACCGCCAGGGTCTTGCCCTCGTGGGTGACGGCGGTGTTGATATAGAGGGAGGCGCGCTTGTCAAAATCCGAGATGTCGAGGTTCAGCTCATAGGGTTTGCTGCGTTTGAGAAAGCCGAAAAACCACCCATCTTTCGGGTCTGATTCGCTCAGCGATTTCTGGGCGATGGGGCCGCCGCTGAAGTTGATCAGGGTGTTGCTCTGGCGGGGGGCGATAAAGACGTTGCCGCCGATCCGCCGTTGCAGATCCTGAAAGTAGCGCTCCATGGCGGGCCACTCTTGTTCTGGCATGCCAGCGGTCAGCCAGTCGATGACAAAACGGTTGCTGGCTAGCGCCTGCGCCTCGGTCAGGTGCTGGATAAGCTGCGCTGTCAGCTGGTTGGCAATGCGATCCACGCTGCTTGGCAGCTCGTAGCGTTCGACCCGCTGCTGGGCCTGACTGTGGGATATCTGCTCGAGGATCAAGGTGATGCAGCTGATGGCGATGGCCATCAGTATCGCCACGCCAGCGAGGATCCGGGTGCGGATCCCGAGCCCTGACCAGAGTGAGTGCAGTGTAAAACGGTGTATCGTCCTCTCCATATCGCTCTCCTCATAAATAAGGTCGCATATGCGACCCAGATGATGATTATAGATAGAGAACTCAATTGCGTTGTGGCGGATGGTGACAACAGAGGGCGGCAGAAAAAGGGAGGGAGCAGTTAGCGGGGAAGGGGGCAGAAAGCGGCAAGGGAAAGCATAAAAAGAGAGGCCGACATTGTGGTCGGCCTCTTTGTTGTTTATCTCAACGGAATGTCGGGTGCCCGATCAATCCTCTTCAGCCCAACGGCGTGAACGTTCAACCGCTTTTTGCCAGCCGCTGTAACGTTTGGCGCGATCGTCTCTGTCCATCTGCGGGATAAACTCGCGGTCCACGCTGAACTTGTCTTCCAGCTCGTCCGAGCTCTTCCAGAAGCCGACGGCCAGACCTGCCAGGAAGGCGGCACCCATGGCGGTGGTCTCGATACGGGTCGGACGTACCACCGGGGTGTGCATCATGTCAGCCTGGAACTGCATCAGGAAGTCGTTAGCCACAGCGCCACCGTCTACTTTCAGGGCTGCCAGCTTGATGCCGGAGTCCTGCTGCATCGCATCCAGCACGTCGCGGCTCTGATAGGCGATGGATTCCAGCGCGGCGCGGATGATGTGGTTGCGGTTGGCACCACGGGTCAGACCAACCATGGTGCCGCGAGCATACGGATCCCAGTAGGGCGCGCCCAGACCAACGAAGGCCGGTACCAGATAGACGCCGTTGGTATCGCCCACCTTGGAGGCGAAGTAGTCGGTGTCGCGGGCATCGTGGATGATCTTCAGCTCGTCACGCAGCCACTGGATGGTGGCGCCGCCCATGAATACCGCACCTTCCAGCGCGTAGTTCACTTCCCCTTTCGGGCCGATGGCAACGGTAGTCAGCAGGCCGTTGCTGGAGCGAACCGGCTCGGTGCCGGTGTTCATCAGCATGAAGCAGCCGGTGCCGTAGGTGTTTTTGGCCATCCCTTTTTCAAAGCAGAGCTGGCCGAACAGGGCAGACTGCTGGTCACCGGCAATACCGGCGATGGGGATGCGGGAGCCGCCGCCACGGGTGGTGTAGCCGTACACTTCGGAAGAGGGTTTCACTTCCGGCAGCATGGACATGGGGATGCCCAGCTCGTCCAGCATCTTCTCGTCCCACTTCAGCTCGCGGATGTTGTAGAGCATGGTACGGGAGGCGTTGGTCGGGTCAGTGACGTGAACTTCGCCATTGGTCATCTTCCAGACCAGCCAGGTGTCGATGGTGCCGAACAGCAGTTCGCCGTTCATCGCCTTCTCGCGGGCACCTTCCACGTTGTCGAGGATCCACTTCACCTTGGTACCGGAGAAGTAGGCATCCAGCACCAGACCGGTGTTCTCGCGAACGTACTCTTCCAGACCGCGCGCTTTCAGCTCCTCGCAGATGGCGGCGGTGCGGCGGCACTGCCAGACGATGGCGTTGTAGATGGGCTTGCCGGTGGCCTTTTCCCAGACAACGGTGGTTTCACGCTGGTTGGTGATACCGATGGCGGCGATCTCTTCGCTGCGCAGGCCGGTCTTGGCCAGCACTTCGGTAAAGACGGAGGATTGGGTCGCCCAGATCTCCATCGGGTCGTGCTCTACCCAGCCCGCTTTCGGGTAGTGCTGGGTGAATTCGCGCTGGGAGGTACCGACAATGTTGGCATCCTGATCAAACACGATGGCGCGGGAAGAGGTGGTTCCCTGGTCCAGAGCGACGACATATTTCTTTTCAGCAGACATGATGTTCTCCACGTTTCAATTTTCCACGTTTTTATACGTTGGAGGGGGCCGCTCTTATGCGGCAGCCTCTTCTTTGGCGGTTTGGGTCGCTTGCTCGGTGGTGACGACACGGTTGCCCGGGACGCAGGGAGCCAGCACTTTGACATACAGAGCGGTACCAATCTGGGCGCCAACGATGGGGCCAAGGATCGGAACCCAGAAGTAGGGGTTGTCACGACCACCGGTCAGGGCAACATCACCCCAGCCAGCAAAGAACGCGAACAGTTTCGGACCAAAGTCACGAGCCGGGTTCATGGCAAAACCGGTTAACGGGCCAAGGGAGGCGCCGATCACCGCGATCAGGATACCGATCAGCAGGGCGGCCGCGAAACCTTTGGGGGCGCCATTGTTGTTGTCACCCAGCGCCATGATGCCCAGCATCAGGACGGCGGTGATCACCAGCTCGACGGCAAAAGCTTGCATATTGGTCAGCAGGGCATTGGGGTAGGTGGAGAAGATCCCGGCGGTGCCGAGGCTCTCGACGCTGCCGCGCACCACGTTATGGGTCACTTCCCACTGGGTGAAAAGGTTACCATAAAGGAAGTAGACAAGGGCTGCGAAGCAGAAGGCACCGGCTATCTGGGCGATGATGTAGGGCACCACCTTGCGCTTGTCGAACCCGCAGAAGGTCATCAGCGCCAGGGTTACAGCCGGGTTCAAGTGGGCACCTGAAATGCCACCGGTCACATAGATGGCAATGGCCACACCCAGACCCCAGGTAATGGAGATTTCCCACTGCCCGAAGTTGGCGCCTGCCAGCACCAGTGCCGCCACACATCCGACGCCGAAAAATATCAGCAGGCCGGTTCCGATAAACTCGGCGATGCACTCGCCAAGCAGGGTATTGGGTCTTTGTATGCTCATACTTTTGTTCCTTATATCCACCCGTAGAGGTTTGATGTTCCGTTTTATCTTTTTGTGTCTATCCGTTGCTGCCGAAAACGTTTCCTTGTTGTTTTTGCGTCTTGCGCAAACGTTATGCTCGTTTACGCTCGTTATCGGTCGTGACAGAAAATAACCCTTCCCAATAATTTCACCATCCCCCCTCCATAGGAAATGTGGACAAGATCCCACTCATTGCTAAGAAAATGTGACGTAAAGCATCTTGATAACCGCCAGTTACCACTTAGGGGGTAGCTCGCAACCCTTGCCACACAAGGGCTAGCGCTTGCTGAGCGATTTCTCATTTGGAGCTTTTATTTGTAATAAAACTGCAATATTTGAGCATGCATCACAGATTAAATGAGCGCATATGAGCACAATAGGCTCGCTTACGAATCAGCGGACTCACATGATTCGTCGGAATGGTCAGGGCATCCTCAACCGCCCATAACAACAATAAGGAAGCAGAACATGCTTAGTCTCTTCAGGCCTGCGGCGCACATCGACAGGCTCCCGGCTGACAAGGTCGACCCCTTCTACAAACGCATGCGTTGGCAGGTGTTTTTCGGGATCTTCTTCGGTTACGCCGGCTACTATCTGGTACGGAAAAACTTCAGTCTGGCGATGCCCTATCTGATCGAGCAGGGCTTCTCCCGTGGTGATCTCGGTTTCGCGCTCTCCGGGGTCTCCATCGCTTACGGTTTGTCCAAGTTCCTGATGGGGAACGTCTCTGACCGTTCCAACGCCCGTTACTTCCTCTCCGCCGGTCTGCTGCTCTCGGCTGCCATCATGTTCATGATGGGTACCATGCACTGGGCCACCTCCAGCATTGCCATCATGTTTGTGCTGTTGTTCCTGAACGGTTGGGCACAGGGCATGGGCTGGCCGCCCTGCGGTCGCACCATGGTGCACTGGTGGTCACAGAAAGAGCGCGGCGAAGTAGTTGCGGTCTGGAACGTGGCGCACAACGTGGGTGGCGGCATGATTGGCCCGCTGTTTATCCTCGGGATGGGCTGGTTCAACGACTGGCGCAGCGCCTTCTATGTGCCTGCGGCAGCGGCGGCCGCCATCGCGGTGATCGCCTTCTTCGTGATGCGTGATACCCCGCAATCGGTCGGTCTGCCTCCCATCGAGGAGTACAAGAACGACTATCCGAAGGATTACAACGAGAGCCACGAGCAGGAGTTCTCCGCCAAGGAGATCTTCGTCAAGTACGTGCTGCACAACAAACTGCTGTGGTACATCGCGATCGCCAACGCTTTCGTTTACCTCATTCGTTACGGTGTGCTGGACTGGGCGCCAACCTACCTGAAAGAGGCCAAGCACTTCACCGTTGACAACTCCTCCTGGGCTTACTTCCTCTACGAGTGGGCCGGTATCCCGGGCACCCTGCTGTGTGGCTGGATCTCTGACAAGATGTTCCAGGGCCGCCGTGCACCGGCCGGTATCCTGTTCATGGTGCTGGTGACCCTGGCTGTACTGGTTTACTGGTTCAACCCGGCCGGCAACCCGACCATCGATATGATGGCGCTGGTGGCTATCGGCTTCCTGATCTACGGCCCTGTCATGCTGATCGGTCTCTATGCTCTTGAGCTGGCACCGAAGAAAGCAGCCGGTACTGCGGCCGGTTTCACCGGTCTGTTCGGTTATCTGGGCGGCGCCGTGGCAGCCAACGCCATGCTGGGTTATACCGTTGACCACTTCGGTTGGGATGGCGGCTTCATGGTGCTGACCGTCTCCTGCGTGCTCTCCATCATCCTGCTGGCGATGACCCTCAAGCATGAGAACATTGCCGTTGCGGCCAAGAAAGCGGCTGCCCATAAGGCATAAAACGTGATCCTCAGCTTATTGATCCCAAAGGGGATCAGGTAAACTGCCAAAAGGCCCCGCATCTGCCGGGGCCTTTTTTTGTCTCATCATCGGAGTGCAAGCGTGAAGCAAACCCAACGACATCTGGAGATCCTGGACGTCCTGACGCGGCAGGGATTTGTCTCGACCGACGATCTGGTGACCCACTTTGACGTCAGCCCCCAGACCATTCGCCGGGATCTGAACGATCTCGCCGAACAGAACAAGATCCGGCGCCATCATGGCGGTGCCTCCCTGCATTCGAGTACCGTCAATACCGCCTACAGCGCCCGTAAAGTGATGCAACTCAAGGAGAAAGAGCGCATCGCCCGCGAGGTCGCGGCCAATATTCCCGACGGCTCATCGCTCTTTATCGACATAGGCACCACCACCGAAGCCATTGCCCGCGCCCTGCTCGATCACCGCGAGCTGCGCATCGTCACCAACAACCTCAACGTGGCCAGCATTCTGACGGCCAAGGATGACTTCACCGTCATCATTGCCGGCGGCGAGATCCGCAACCGCGATGGCGGCATCGTGGGGGAGGCGACCCGCGACTTTATCGGTCAGTTTCGCATGGACTATGGCGTTATCGGGATTTCGGGGATCGACAACGACGGCTCCCTGCTCGATTTCGACTATCACGAGGTGAAGATCGCCCAGGCCATCATCGCCCACTCCCGTCAGGTCTTTCTGGCCGCCGACCACACCAAGTTCGGTCGCAATGCCATGGTCAATCTGGGCAATCTCAGCCAGATCCACGCCCTCTTTACCGATCAGGAGCCACCGGAAAAGCTGGCGCGATTGATGGCGCAACACCAGATCGCCTGCCACATCTGCTGACGGCGAAACACGCCAAGGCTGTGCCGGTCGCCCGTCAGGGCGGCCTCCTTTCTCTTTCTCTCCCCCATCCCTGCACCCATCTCACCCCTTTATAGGTATTGCCAAAACCACTATTCAATCTGGTTTTTTTGGCTATTAACCCACCGATTTTGGCCCGACGCCATTTGCTCCGCTGACCAGTCCCCTTTGCCACCTCTGGCGGGCTGTGGCGATCACACTTTCATCATAAAATGTTCGTTTGTTGTATTTTCATGTTCTAAAATGAGCGAAATCAAACATTGCTGTTATAGCAATCATAAAAATGAAAGTAGGTGAACATGAGCGAACATTATGATCTGGTCGTCGTCGGTGGCGGCATCAACGGGGTCGGCATCGCAGCCGATGCGGCAGGACGGGGTCTGAAGGTTGCCCTGTTTGAGGCGCAAGATCTCGCCTCTGCCACCTCGTCCAACTCCAGCAAGCTGATCCACGGCGGTTTGCGCTATCTCGAGCATTACGAATTCCGGCTGGTGAAAGAGGCATTGGCGGAGCGTGAGGTGCTGCTAGGTATGGCGCCTCACATCGCCCGTCCCATGCGTTTTCGCCTGCCGCACCGTCCACACCTGCGTCCGGCCTGGATGATCCGCGCCGGTCTGTTCCTCTATGACAATCTGGCCAAGCGCGACAAGCTCAAGGGGAGCTGTGGCGTGCGCTTCCTGCCGCAAGATGGCTTGACCGCAGGGATCAACAAGGGGTTTGAATACTCGGACGCCTGGGTCGACGACGCCCGGCTGGTAGTACTCAACGCCATGATGGCCCGTGACAAGGGGGCCGATGTGCAGACCCGCACCCGCTGTATCAAGGCGGTGCGCGGTTCCAAACACTGGACGCTCACTTTGGAGCGGGAAGGGGGCGAGCAGTTCACCGTCACCTGCCGTGGTCTGGTCAATGCGGCGGGCCCCTGGGTTAAGACCTTCTATGACGAGAGCCTGCACGAGAAATCCCCCCGCGGCATTCGCCTTATTAAAGGCAGCCACATGATAGTGCCGCGCATCCATGAGCGCGAAGAGGCCTATATCCTGCAAAACGAAGACAACCGCATTGTCTTCGTCATCCCTTATCAGCAGGACTACTCCCTCATCGGCACCACGGATGTGGAGCACCACGGCAGCCCGAGGGAAGCTAAGATCAGCGAGGCCGAAATTACCTACCTGTGCAAGGTGGTCAGCGCCCACTTCACTCGCCAAATTGCGCCGAAAGATGTGATCTGGACCTATGCCGGGGTGCGCCCGCTCTGTGATGACGAGTCAGACTCGCCGCAAGCGGTGACTCGTGACTACACCCTCGAACTCTCTGGCGAGTCTGACGGTGCGCCGCTCTTGTCGGTGTTTGGCGGCAAGCTCACCACCTATCGCAAGCTGGCACAGGCCGCCTGCAACAAGCTCAAGCCCTGGTTCAGCCAGATGGGGGATGACTGGACGGCGACCAGCCGTCTGCCCGGCGGCGAGTTTGACTGCTCGGTACGCGAGCTGGCCCGCGCCTTTGCGCTGGAGTTTGACTGGCTCGATGATCGCAGCGCCCTGCGCATTGCCGAGGCCTATGGCGCCCATGCCCGTCTCTGGCTGAAAGAGGATCGCGGCATTCACTTCGGTGGTGGCCTCTACGAGTCGGAAGTGCGCTATCTCATCGAGCGGGAGTGGGCCTGTTCACTGGACGATATCCTCTGGCGCCGCAGCAAGCTGGGGCTGCGCCTGAACGACTCAGAACAGCAGATGTTGCAGATCTGGCTCGACCAATACCATCAGGCTCTGCGCAAGGCGAGCTGATGTGTGACGGTGGGCAGTGCGCTGCTGCCCACCGCTTTCCACCGTAAATATGCAACAAACCTCTGATAGAACAATTACCTACACACAATAATAAAGAGCATCACATATGAAAAAACTCGCCGTTTCCCTCATCGCCTTGAGCCTTGGGGCATCCCTCTCATTACCCGTGTTGGCTGCCGATGAAGGCAAGGTGGTGATCGCCCACCGTGGCGCTTCCGGCTACCTGCCCGAGCATACCCTGGAGTCCAAGGCGCTGGCTTATGGCATGGGGGCCGACTATCTGGAGCAGGATCTGGTGATGACCAAGGATGACCAGCTGGTGGTGATGCACGATCACTTCCTCGATGGTATCACCGATGTGGCGGCGCGCTTCCCCGGCCGTGCCCGTCCGGACGGCCGTTATTATGTGGTGGATTTCACCCTGGACGAGGTACGTTCCCTGCGTATGACCGAGCCGTTCCAGCTGGTGGATGGCAAGCAGGTGCCGGTCTATCCGGCCCGCTTCCCGCTCTGGAAGTCAGGCTTCAAGATCCACACCTTCCAGGAGGAGATCGAGATGATCCAGGGGCTCAACAAGAGCACCGGCAAGAACATCGGCATCTACCCGGAGATCAAGGCGCCCTGGCTATTCCGTCACGAAGGCAAGGATATCTCCAAGGCGGTGCTGAAGGTGCTCAAGGAGTACGGCTACACCGGGAAGGATGACAAGGTCTATCTGCAGTGCTTCGATGCCGATGAACTCAAGCGCATCAACAGCGAACTGATGCCCGCCATGGGTATGGATCTGAAACTGGTGCAGCTGATGGCCGAGACCGACTGGAACGAGACCATGGTCTACGATGCCAAGGGCAAGGCGACCCCCTACAACTATGACTGGATGTTCAAGCCGGGAGCGATGAAAACCATCGCCAGCTATGCCGAAGGGATTGGCCCGTGGAAGCCGATGATCGTCACCGAGCCAGGCACTTTGGGCAAGCCGGTCTTCACCGGCATGGTGAAAGAGGCCCACGCGGCGGGCCTGAAAGTTCACCCCTATACCTTCCGACAGGATGAGGGGCAGATCCCAGCCTATGCCAAGGACTTCACCGATCTCCTTAACATCTTCCTCTATCAGGCCGATGTGGACGGGGTGTTCAGTGACTTCCCCGACAAGGCGGTGGCCGTCATCAAGGCCCATCAAGAGGCGGCCAAATAGCACTCTGGCGCCATTTGAATGCAAAGCGAGGCCAATTGGCCTCGCTTTTTGTTTCAGGTTCCCGTAACGGGAGTGTGCGCCCTGTCAGAAAATAGCCAGATCACGTCATGGTGTGCCGGATCTGCATCATTTTACGCAGTTTTTACGTAGCAGATCGCTGGCATGAAATCGGCAGAGCGGTTAGTCTAGCGGCGTTGAACCAACCCCATGAGGTACAGATGAAAACCGTATTGCGTTTTAGCCTGCTGGGCGCCTTGTTGCTGGGTGGCCATGCCTTCGCCGCCGAGCCGAAAAAATTTGATATCAGCATGTTCCCAGCCGCTGACGTGAATCAGGAACGTGTGGTGATCCGCCTGCCTGAAGTCGAGAAAGAAGCTGACATGATGGTCGAGCTGCAGGTCGGCAAAAAGATGATGGTTGATTGCAACGTACCGCGTTTTGCAGGCAACCTGGAACAGCACAGCGTCAAAGGCTGGGGCTACAACTACCTGAAACTGGGCAAAGTCTCCGACCCCATCAGCACCCTGATGATGTGCCCGGATAACCAGCAGAAAGAGACCTTCGTCCAGATCTACGGTCAGGGCTTCTTCGTGAACTACAACTCAAAACTGCCGTTCGTGATTTACGTGCCGCAGGAGTATGAAGTGCGCTACCGTCTGTGGCGTGCCGACAACCTGGCCCAACCGGCCATGATTGAGTAAGCATGTTTGAACCAAAGGTTCAGCTGGTTCACCTGATGTGATAAATAAAGCGCCGTATGGCGCTTTATTTTTGCCTGCGCAGTCCAAAAAGTGACGTGCAAATTGGCTGTACGTTTACATAAGTTTATTATTTATCAACGTTTTTTGTGTGTTATGCCACAAAATCGGCGTCAGCTATGGGGCAAAGTGACATCGATAAAAGATATTTATTAACATAGTGAGAAAATTGATTTTGCACTCGGCGATGGCCTGATGATACTTGCCCGCAAAGGTCAAACTAACCAGAAAAAAGAGCACTATGAGCTTCGAATCAGACAAGCGTTTCAACGACTTCAAACATTTTCCCCGTGGCCTGCGTCGCAGTGGCGAATTCACTGTGGCCGAAGCGGACAGTCTGGAAAAATATGGTACCGCCATGCTGGCACTCTACCAGGGCAACCTTGCACCCCGTGACGATGTTGAGTCCGCCTTCGTCGAGCAGGTCAAATCCGGCGAAGCCGGTGCCAACCCCCATGCCAAGGTGTGGTTCAAATACCTCAAGGTGATCGGTCCCAAGCGCGTTCATCGCCTCTGCACCGTCGTTGGCGGCGCCAGCGAAGAGAGCAGCGGTGGCGGCAGCTTTGATGTCGGTGGTGGCAGCGGTGGTGGCAGTGACGAGTCCATCGATTAATGGATACCGAGCTGCTTCGGACCTTTATCGAGGTGAGCAAGACCCGGCATTTTGGCCGGGCTGCTGAAAATCTCTACCTGACCCAGTCGGCGGTGAGTTTCCGGATCCGCCAGCTAGAGCAGCAACTGGGTGTCAGTCTGTTTGCCCGTCATCGTAACAACATCCGCCTGACCGCCTCCGGTGAGCGTCTGCTGCCCTACGCAGACGCCATCTTGCACACCCTTGGTCGTGCCAAGCAGGATGTGGCGCTCTCGCCAGGATTCAGCCAGCAGTTGGCCATCGGCGCGCCCGCGGTGTTCTGGGAGCTCGATTTCAACGACTGGCTTAATCACATCTATGCGCTGGCGCCCGGTTTGGCGGTGCGGCTGGAAACAGCCTCCCGTGAGCATCTCTGCCGCCAGTTGCTGGAGCGCTCCCTCGATCTGGCCCTGCTCTCCGAACCCACCAAGATCGACGAGATTGCCCTGCATCCCATCGGTGAGCTGGTGTTCGAGCTGGTGAGCCGGGATCCGGCCGCCAATGCCGACAACCTGATGCAGATGCCGCACATCCACCTAGACTGGGGCACCAGCTTCGAGCCGCAACCCAGCCGTTTGCAGAGTCTGCAAAAGACCCCGGTGCTGCACTCCAGCTCCGCCAGCATGGCGTTGCAGTTCGTGCTGGCCAACGGTGGTGCTGCCTACCTGCCACGGCGGATGGTCAGCCCCTTCCTCGAGAAGGGGGCGCTCCATCTGGTGGAGGGGGGCCAGCCGCTGAGCCGTCCGCTCTATCTCGCCTATCTGGAGAAATCCGATCGCCGAGAGCTGATCGATCAGCTGTTGACCCTGCCACTGGGTTGGCACGACGCCGAACTGCGCCTCAACGTCGAATAAGCGTCGAGTGTTATCCAAGGAAGAGCCCACCCTATGGTGGGCTCTTCTGTTTGGGGAAAAATTGCAGGGAGCGGGGTCACGTAATTGGCGCGGGAGGCTTGGCGTCATCGGCCTGTAACGGTACCTTTTCAGGCTGTTTATCCGATTGAGCACTGACAGGGATGGATTGTAATTGATCGACTTTAGTCACCCCGAATGGCGGGCACTGGCGCAGCAGTTGCTGAGCCACTCACCTGTGGTGATCCGTGGCCGCCAGTGGCAACCGCTGGTGGGCCTGCTCAAGGATAACCAGCTGCTGCTCGCTCATGGCAGCCACAGCTATGAGCTCACCCCGGCCGGACGGCGCTATCTCACCCGCGAGCTGATGCTGGCCGAGATCGCCATCGCTCCTCCTGAGCCCGAGGAGTGGTTGCATGCTCAGGGCTGGCAATTGGGGGAGCAGGTCAACGAACGGGTGCTGGCGGCGCTCTATCGCAAGAGCGAGGTGAACTTCACCCCCAACGAGCAGATCGATTTCGAGGACAAGGGGATCCGGCTCTGCGCCGACCAGCTGTTGCGCTTGCGCGCAGCCCAGCCGTTCAGCCTTTTTTTCAGCGGCGGCACCCTGATCGACGCAGCCCCCTGGTTGCAGGCGCTGGGGGAGGTGGCCCTGCCCGAGCGCACCCTGGCGGGTCTTGGCAAGATCCTGTGGGGGGAGGGGAGTATCGAGCGGGTGATCACCACAGACAGCGTCGGCGCCTTTGCCGAGTTGCCCCTTGATGCTGGCACCTTGCTGGTGTGGGCTCCCCCATCGGCTCCCCTTGCCTTGCAGCAGGTGGTGGCCGCCTTGCCTCCCAATGTGCTGTGGAGTCATCTCACCGCTCTCGACCCCGCCGGGGTGGATCGGCTGCAGGCGCTGGCCCAGCGCTTGGGGCGTCCGGCCAGCTGGTGGTTGCCCCGTGATCTGGCCCCCATTCTCAGTGCGTATGCCCAACCTTTGACCGAGGCTAGGCCGTGGGAACCGAGCCGGATCCCCAAGTCATTGTTAGCAGTTTGTAGCGGTTTGGTTGAGTCCAATGGTGGCTTGTCGGCCGAGGTGTGCGCACTGGCGCCAGCGTGGCATGCCGTTGGTTGAAATTGGTCTGAAAGCGAGCCAAAAAGCGGTTTTCCCTCATTGAACGCGGTGATATAAAGAGTTGACGAAGCGCTCGCCAGATGAGCGCTTTTGTTTATCAAGCCGCTTTGCCACCCAACGAACTCAACGGAATACAGGGAATACCATGTTTGAAAAGGTTGTTGCCGCCCCAGCGGATCCGATCCTGGGCCTGACCGAAGCCTTCCGCGCTGACTCTCGCAGCCACAAGATCAATCTGGGCGTAGGGATCTACAAGGACGAGTCCGGTGCCACCCCCATTCTTCACTGCGTCAAGAAAGCCGAGCAGAAGCTGCTGACCGACGAGAAGACCAAGAACTACCTCGGTATTGAAGGCAATATCGAATATGGCCGCATCGTGCAGCAACTGCTGTTCGGGCAGCACTCTGCGCTGGTTGCCAGCGGCCGCGCCAAGACCGCGCAAGCGCCGGGCGGTACCGGTGCCCTGCGTATCGCGGCCGAATTCGTGGTGCGCAACGGGCTGGCCAAGACCATCTGGATCTCCGATCCCACCTGGGCCAACCACGTCAGCGTGTTCCAGGCCGCGGGCCTGACCGTCAAGTGGTACAAGTACTACGACGCCGCCACCAAGGGGCTCGACTTTGCTGCCATGCAGGCCTCGCTGGCCGAAGTGCAGCCGGGTGAGCTGGTGCTGCTGCACGGCTGCTGCCACAACCCGACCGGTATCGACCCCACTAGCGATCAGTGGCGCGCGCTGGCCAAGCAGAGTGCTGCCGCCGGCTGGTTGCCGCTGTTTGACTTCGCCTATCAGGGTTTTGCCCGTGGTATTGAAGAGGATGCCGAAGGCCTGCGCATCTTCGCCGAGTGCCATGACGAGCTGCTGGTGGCGAGCTCTTTCTCCAAGAACTTCGGCCTCTACAACGAGCGGGTCGGCGCCTTCACGCTGGTGAGCGCGACCAAAGAGATCGCCGATGTGGCCTTCACCCAGGTCAAGACCGTCATTCGTGCCAACTACTCCAACCCGCCGTCACATGGCGCCGCTGTGGTCACCGCCGTGGTGAGCGATCCGGCTCTCTATGCCGAGTGGGTCGAAGAAGTGGCCGCCATGCGGGTGCGTATTCGCGAGATGCGCGAGCTGCTGGTAGAGAAGCTGGCTGCCCTCGGCGTGAGCCAGGATTTCAGCTTTATCCGAGAGCAGAACGGCATGTTCTCCTTCTCCGGCCTCTCCAAGGATCAGGTTGAGCGCCTCAAGAGCGAATTTGCCATCTATATCGTCGGCTCAGGCCGGATCAGCGTGGCCGGGATCACCCGCGCCAATATCGATCCCCTGTGCGAGGCGATCGCCAAGGTGCTGTAATCGCATCACCTTGCGCTCTGGTTCTATGCCATGAAAAAGCCCGTCACCTTGGTGACGGGCTTTTTTGATCGCCAACGGCTGATCGTCAAACAGTCAAACAATGGGAAGGGGGACTCACTGGTGGCGGGCACCTTGCCACAGCTTGCGCAGTTGCAACAGCAGCGCGGTCAGGGCGCCGCCGCTTAGGGCGGTGAGTACCGCCAGCAGCAGGCTGCCGAGCAGGAAGGGAGGCACCAGGGTGGCAGCCTCCTGCTCCAGCCAGTGCAGGGTCCAGCTGAGGTGGAAAGGCTCCGGCGTCTGGTGCAGTACCAGACAACCGGTGCGATAGGCGTAGAGATACATGAACGGCAGGGTCAGCGGATTGTTGAACCAGACCGCCAGCAGTGCCAGCGGCAGGTTGAGGCTGAATGCCAGCGCCAGACCGACTGCGATGAGCGAGTGCATCGGGATGGGGAACCAGCAGGCGAAGATCCCGGCCGCCACCGCGCCACTCAGGGCGCGAGTGCCCCCTTGCCAGAGGGCTGGGGCAAGCAGCCGTTCACCAAACAGGGCAAACCACTTCTGCTGGCGCAGGGTGTCGGGATCGAGCTTGAAGCGGGCAAACCAGCGACTCAGCATGGGCGGGCCATCTTGCGTTTTTGCCACTGGCGCACCGTGCTGATCCGCCAGAAGGTGCGGATCAGGGTGTAGCCGATAAGGGAACTGAGCAGGGCCAGGATCAGCGAGCCCAGCAACAGCGGTGGTGCCACTGTGCCGAGTACCGAGACCAGCCACTCCCAGGTGAACTCAATCTCTATCTGCTGCGCTGAATGTCCCAGCAGCTGGCAACCCACCAGATAGGCACCATAGAGCAGGGGCGGCATGGTAAAGGGGTTGGAGAGCCAGACCAACGCCACCGAGAGCGGCAGATTGACCCGGCACAGGATGGCGCCACCGGCGGCCAGCAGCATCTGGCAGGGGAGCGGCACCCAGGCCATGAAGAGGCCCACCGCAAAAGCCCCGGCGGCTGACCGCCGGTTGAGGTGCCAGAGGTTGGCATCGAGCAGCAGTTTGCCGAACAGCCGCAGGTGCTTGTGTTCTTTCAGGGTTTGCTGATCGGGCATCCAGCGTTTAATGAGTCGTTTGGGCATATTGAAACCTTGCTAAATACTTGCTCCATGGATCTGCGTCTGTTGTCGTTTGCCCTGGGGGCAAGCTCCTCACTGTTCTGGCCATGGTTACCTTCACTCGCATGGGGGGGCCTGTTGCTGTCCCTGCTGATCCCCCTTGCATATTGCCGTACCTGGCGGTGGCTGTTTCTCCTGCTCGGCATCCTCTGGATGCAGGCCAATCTTGCCTATCGGCTGGCCTGGCTGGAGCGGTTGGGCGATCAGACGAGCCACATGATAACCGCACAGCTGCAAAGTGCAGAGCCCGAGGGGGATAAATTTGTCCGGCTGTTGCTGCGGGTGAGCATCCTCGACGAGCAACCGGTGACACCTGAGCCCCTTATCCGGGTCAATGCCTATCAGGCATTGCCCGCCATGACGGTAGGTAGCCGGATCACCCTGGTGACCTCGTTGAAACCGGCTCACGGTCTGGCCAACGAGGCGGGGCTGGATGGGCGGCGTCTGCTGCTGGGCAAGGGGATCACCGCCACTGGCAATTTGCGGCGGGTGATCGACATTCAACAGGTACCTGCGGGTTGGCGCGAACGCTGGTTGGGGGCGGCGACCGAGAGTTGGCGCCCGCTTGACCATACCTCCTTGCTGGCGGCGCTCACTTTTGGCGAGCAGAGTGGCATTACGGATGCCCAGTGGGAGCTGTTTCGCGGTAGCGGCCTGACCCATATCATCGCCATTTCAGGGCAGCACATTGCGCTGGTAGCTGTGCTCGGGTGGTGGTTGGGCAGGCTGTTTGGCCTGCGTGGCGCCATTATCACCTCCCTGCTGTTTGCCGCCGTCTACAGCGCGTTGGCAGGGTTTGCGGTAGCCACCGAGCGGGCCCTGATCATGGTGCTGGTGTGGAGTGTGTTGCGCTGGAGTCGGCGAGAGTGGCCGGCCTGGCGCATCTGGCTGTGGGCCTTTGTTGTGCTGACCCTCTGGGATCCCTTCGCACTCTATTCGGCCGGCTTCTGGCTTTCGTTTCTGGCGGTGGCCATCTTACTGCTGGTGGGATATCTCCACGACAAGCCGGGACTGTGGCAGATCCAGCTCTGGCTGCTGCTCGGTCTGCTGCCGCTGCAGCTGGCGTTGTTCGAGGGGATAGCGCCCCTTGCCATGGTGATCAACCTTTTGGCGGTGCCGCTCTTTTGTATCGCTATCATTCCGCTGGCTCTGATCGGTGTGCTGCTGGCGCCGCTCTCCACCTCGCTTGCCTATGTCCTGTTCTGGCTGGCGGATTTGGGGCTCGGGTGGGTGCTGACGCTCCTGAACTGGCTGGCCGATCAACTGCAACTGTGGTGGCCACTGCCCGGCTGGTGGCTGCCGCTCTGCACCCTGCTGTTGCTGCTCTGGTTTGCCGCAAAGTGGCGCTCGGCACGCTGGCTCTGGTTACCGGGCTCCCTTGCGCTGGTGTTGGCGTGCTGGCCAGCTCCGGTCCGCTGGCAACTGCGGGTGCTGGACGTGGGACAGGGGCTGGCGGTGCTGATCAGCAAGGGGGAGCGTGCCATCCTCTATGACACCGGCGATCGCTATCCCGGAGGCTACAACATGGCGGATGCGGTGATCCTGCCCCAGCTGAGCCATCTGGGGATCCGGGTCATCGATCGCCTCATCATCAGCCACAAGGATCGGGATCATGCCGGCAATCGCAAGCGACTGCTCAGCGCCATGCCGGTGCGCCACGAGCTCTCCTCTTATCCCTTCAGTGAGGGAACGACGCTCTGCCAGCGTGGGCAACAGTGGCGCTGGCAGGGGCTCTCGTTTGCAGTGCTCTGGCCCGAGCGCCCCGGTGGCGGGCGCAATAACGATGGCTGCGTGGTGCGTATCAGCGATGGGCAGCGCAGCGTGCTGCTGAGCGCCGATATCGAGCGGCAGGCCGAGCAACGGCTGGTGGCGCTGGAGGGAGAGGGGTTGGCCAGCACATTGCTGGTGAGCCCCCATCATGGCAGTCGCACCTCCTCCACGCCCCCGTTTGTCGCGGCGGTGGCGGCAAAGGATGTGATCCACAGCGCCGGCTTTATGAATCAGTGGGGCTTTCCCCGTCCCGATGTAGTGGCCCGCTATCGGGATGCCCGCCAGTGGATCACCGGTCAGCAAGGGGCAGTACTGGTCGAACCCACTGCTGCGGGCTTGAGCGTCACCGCCGAGCGAGATCTGGGGCCTTGGTACCGGCGCAGTGGCGAGTGGTGGAGACCGCGAGTGTGGTTTGAGCAATAATCGGCCATTTCTGCCGTGTAGGAATGCGATATAGGTGGCGGCGCTTGGTGTAAGCCTGCGCTTTGGCTAGAATAGCCCGTCATTTCCATTACTAACGGCTATTCATGCAACAAGAAACCTCACAAGAGAGCTGGCCAGTATTCAAACGCCTGCTTGGTTATGTCCGTGATCGCAAGCTGGGCCTGGTCGGTGGCATCATCGGGATGCTGGGCTACGCCGCCGTGGATACCACCTTTGTCTACTCCATCAAGCCGCTGATCGATCAGGGCATCAATGGCAACGACAGCACCGTTCTGAAATGGATGCCCTTCTTCGTCCTCGGCATCGTGGCCCTGCGCGGTGTCGCCAACTTTCTCTCCAATTACTGCATGGCCTGGGTCGGCAACCACGTTGTGATGCGTCTGCAACAGCAGGTGTTCAATCACATGGTGGCAATGCCGATGAGCTTCTTCGACCGTCAGAACACCGGTCATCTGCTCTCCAAGGTGACCTATGACGCCAGTCAGGTCTCCTCGGCGGCGAGCACCACCCTGGTGACCCTGGTGCGGGAAGGGGCGACCGTGGTCGGCCTGCTCGGCCTGATGTTCTGGCACTCCTGGCAGCTGTCAGTGATCTTTTTGGTGGTTGGCCCGCTGGTGGGCATCATCATCGGCCTTATCAGCCGCCGTTTCCGCCAGATCAGCCGTCACATCCAGCAGGCGGTAGGGGATATCACCACCTCCACCGAGCAGATGCTCAAAGGGCACAAAGAGGTGCTGATGTTTGGTGGCCAGAAGGTGGAAGAGAAACGCTTCTTCCAGGTCAGCAACAACATGCGCCAGCAAACCATGAAGATGGTCGCTGCCGATGCCATCGGCAGCCCGGTGGTGCAGATGGTGGCCTCCATCGCGCTGGCTGCCTTCCTCTATGTAGCTACCATCGACAGTGTGCGCAGCGAGCTGACTGCCGGTACGTTTACCGTCATGATCACCTCCATGATGATGCTGCTCAAGCCGCTGAAAAGCCTGACCGACGTCAACAACCAGTTCCAGCGAGCCATCACCGCCTGTCACAGTCTGTTTGGCCTGCTCGACACCGAGCCGGAGCAGGATACCGGCACCCGCACTCTGGAGCGTGCCCGCGGCGAGATCGAGTTTCGCAACGTCACCTTCACCTACCCGACCAAGGACACCCCGGCGCTGCACAACGTCAGCTTCAAGGTGGAGGCGGGTAAATCGGTGGCGCTGGTGGGCCGTTCCGGCTCTGGCAAGAGTACCATTGCCAGCCTGTTGACCCGCTTCTACGACATCGATCAGGGCGAGATCCTGCTGGACGGCATCAACATCCGCGAATACAAGTTGAGCGAGCTGCGCAAGCAGTACGCGCTGGTCTCCCAGCATGTCCACCTGTTCAACGACTCGGTGGCCAACAACATCGCCTACGCCGCAGAAGACAAATACAGCCGCGACCAGATCGTGCAGGCCGCCCGTATCGCTCATGCCGACGAATTCGTCAGCAAGATGAGCAATGGGTATGACACTGTGGTTGGCGAGAACGGTGCATCCCTCTCCGGTGGTCAGCGCCAGCGTGTGGCCATCGCCCGCGCTCTGCTGCGCGATGCGCCGGTTCTGCTGCTGGATGAGGCCACCTCGGCTCTCGATACCGAATCCGAGCGCCACATTCAGGCGGCCATCGACGAGCTTTGCAAGGCGCGTACCTCGCTGGTGATCGCCCACCGTCTCTCCACCATCGAGAAGGCAGACGAGATCCTGGTGATCGACGAAGGCCATATCGTCGAGCGCGGGAACCACGAAGCACTGATGGAGCAGCGCGGCACCTATGCCCAGCTGCGCGCCATTCAGTTTGGCAACGCGGGAAGCAAGGTCTGATGCTGGAACGGCTCTGGTATCGCAAAAGTGGCTGGCGCTGGTTGCTGGCCCCCTTTGCCCTGCTGTTTGCCATCATCAGCGGCACCCGCCGCTACGCCTATCGTCACGGCTGGCGCAAGGGGTATCGCGCCTCCTTGCCGGTGATCGTGGTGGGCAATATTTCGGTGGGGGGCAACGGCAAGACGCCGGTGGTGGTCTGGCTGGTGGAGCAGTTGCAAGCCCGTGGCTATCGCCCCGGGGTAGTGAGCCGTGGTTATGGTGGCAAGGCGCCCCATTACCCCTATCGGCTGGATGAGACCAGCACCACGGCGCAGGCCGGAGATGAGCCGGTGCTGATTGCCCGGCGCTGCGGCTGTCCGGTGGTGGTAGCCCCGAAACGGGCCGATGCGGTCCGACCGCTGGAGCAGAGCGGTGAGGTGGATATCATCATCACCGACGACGGTCTGCAGCACTACGCGCTGGCCCGTGACATCGAGCTGGTGGTTGTGGACGGCGCCCGCCGTTTTGGCAATGCCTGCCTGCTGCCGATGGGGCCGCTGCGCGAGCCGGTCACTCGTCTCAAACGGGTGGACGCCATCATTTGCAACGGCGGCGAGCCGGGCAAGGGGGAGTACCCCATGCAACTGGTCGCCGACACCCCGCGCCGGGTGCGCGACGATGCCCCGCTGGCCGCCCCCTTGTCGGGGCCGGTTGATGCGCTGGCGGGGATTGGTCATCCGCCCCGCTTCTTTGCCACCCTGGAAGGGCTCGGCTACCAGCTGGATCAGCAGGCCGCCTACGGCGATCATCACCCCTTCGATCGGGATGAGCTGGTGGGCCGCTTTGCCAGCAAGCCGCTGCTGATGACCGAGAAGGATGCGGTCAAGTGTCGTCCGTTTGCCCTCGAAAACTGGTGGTATCTGCCGGTCAGCGCCGAGTTGCCCGCCTCCCTGCTCGATGCCCTGCTGCACAAGCTGGGGGCGAAGGCGAAGGGCGCGACCAAGGCGCAAGATTAATCTCTCTCGCCTCGGCGGGGGAGCAGGGGGGAGTATGCCCCGCATGGAATAGCTGGTTGCTCGACATCCATCGCTGGCGTGATGAAGCCGCCAGCGCGACATCGTTGAAGGAGTATCGTTTTGGCTTTGGACATCAAGTTGCTCGACATCATCGCCTGCCCGGTCTGCAAGGGTAAGCTGCATTACAACAAAGCAGTTCATGAGTTGGTCTGCCGCTTCGACAAGCTGGCCTATCCGCTGGAAGAGGGGATCCCGGTACTACTGGAGAACCGTGCCCGTCCGCTCAACAGCGATGAGCTGCCGTCATGAGTTTCGTCGTCGTCATTCCTGCCCGCTATGCGTCAACTCGTCTGCCGGGCAAGCCGCTGGCGGATATCCATGGCAAGCCCATGGTGCAGCACGTGGTGGAGAAAGCTCTGCAATCGGGGGCCGATCGGGTGATCGTTGCCACCGATGACGAGCGGGTACAGCAGGCACTGCAGAGCACCGGCGTCGAGGTGTGCATGACCTCACCGGATCACCAGTCCGGCACCGAGCGTCTGGCCGAGGTGTGCCGTCACTACGGCTTTGCCGCCGATACCATCATCGTCAATGTGCAGGGGGATGAACCGCTCATTCCGCCCGCCATCATTCGTCAAGTGGCGGACAATCTTGCCGCTGCCACGGCGCCGATGGCGACCTTGTCGGTGCCGATCCAGGATGCCGAAGAGGCGTTCAACTCGAACGCAGTGAAAGTGGTGACTGACAAGGATGGCTACGCCCTCTACTTCAGTCGCGCCAGTATTCCCTGGGATCGTGATCGCTTTGCCAAGAGCCATGAGCAGATTGGTGACCACTACCAGCGTCATATCGGTATCTACGCCTATCGCGCAGGCTTTATCCAGCGTTACGTAGACTGGGCACCGAGCGTGCTGGAGCAGGTCGAGGCGCTGGAGCAGCTGCGGGTGCTCTGGTACGGGGAGAAGATCCACGTCGCCCAGGCCCTTGAAGCGCCGCCGGTCGGGGTGGATACCCAGGCCGATCTGGAGAAGGTGCGCGCCTTTTTGGCCAAGTGATGGCCACAACACTCAAGTCATGAAAAACGGTGTCGCAAGGCACCGTTTTTTGTTTTGAAAATTTATATAATTATTTGATTTTAAACGCTAAACATGGGTTTTCTCAAACTTTTGGCGTGCATGGTTTGCCAAAGCGACGAGTTTGGTTATGATGCAAGACGCCCTGTTAACCCTAACCGGGCGGCTAAAACGAGATAAAACGGGGTGTTTGGGTGATAAATGTATTCCTGGTCGATGATCATGAGCTGGTGCGTACAGGGATAAGACGCATTCTTGAAGATGTGCGTGGGATCAAGGTGGTGGGCGAAGCACAGAGCGGCGAGACAGCAGTCACTTTCTGTCGCCAACACCATCCGGACGTGATCCTGATGGACATGAACATGCCGGGTATTGGTGGTCTGGAAGCGACCCGCAAAATTCTGCGGATCCGCCCCGATGTGCGCATCATAGTGCTGACCATTCATTCAGAAAATCCGTTCCCCACCAAGGTGATGCAGGCCGGCGCCGCCGGTTACCTGACCAAGGGGGCAGCCCCCGATGAGATGATCCAGGCGATCCGGCTGGTGCACTCCGGTCAGCGCTACATCTCCCCGGAGATTGCCCAGCAGATGGCCCTCAGCCAGTTTGCCTCCGCTGACGAGAATCCCTTCAAGTCCCTTTCCGAGCGCGAGCTGCAGATCATGATGATGATCACCAAGGGGCAGAAGGTGACCGATATCTCCGAGCAGCTCAACCTGAGCCCGAAGACGGTCAACAGCTACCGCTATCGGCTGTTCAGCAAGCTTGGGATCAACGGTGACGTGGAACTGACCCATCTGGCCATTCGCTATGGCATGCTGGATGCCGATACCCTCTAATCGGGTGGCGTGTGGTCTCAAAGGCGGCGAGTGCCGCCTTTTTGCTTTTTTGCCCCTTTGCTTTTCGGGCGGAGGGGGCAGTATGCTCTGCCCGTCAATTTTTGCCTTTGTGTGAGCCGAGTAGCTGATGACCTTCTCTCCCGAACCTCTCTTCGACAGCAAGGCGTTTCTGAGCGCCGTCACCCATCAGAGCGGCGTTTACCGCATGTATGACAGCAGTGGCACCGTGATCTATGTGGGCAAGGCCAAGGATCTGAAAAAGCGGCTCGCTTCCTACTTTCGCACCAACGTCGACAGCATCAAGACCCGCACCCTGGTGCGCCAGATCGCCGATATCCAGGTCACCGTCACCCACACCGAGACCGAGGCGCTGATCCTCGAGCACAACCTGATCAAGCAGTACCAGCCCCGTTACAACGTGCTGCTGCGGGACGACAAATCCTACCCCTGGATCATCATCACTGCGCACCAGCATCCACGCATCGGCGTCCATCGCGGTGCCCGCAAGGTGAAGGGGGAGTACTTCGGCCCGTACCCCTCTGGCGGCGCGGTGCGCGAGAGTTTGCATCTGATGCAGAAAATATTTCCGGTACGCCAGTGCGAGGATGCGGTCTATGCCAACCGCACCCGTCCCTGCCTGCTCTATCAGCTCAAGCGCTGCGCCGGCCCTTGCGTACCTGGATTGGTGAGCGAGGCCGAATATGCCCAGCAGGTGGAGCTGGCCAAGCTGTTTCTGGCGGGCAAGAACCAGCAGGTAATAGGCGAGCTGGTGGGCAAGATGGAGTCCGCCAGCGGCGATCTGCGCTTTGAAGAGGCAGCCCGCTATCGGGATCAGATCCTGGCGCTGCGCCGGGTTACCGAACAGCAGTCGGTGAGCGGCAACGTGCTGGACGAGCTGGATGTGGTGGGGGTCGCCTTCGAGCAAGGCGCAGCCTGCATCCACGTGCTCTTTATCCGTCAGGGCAAGGTGCTCGGCTCGCGCAGCTACTTCCCGAAAGTGCCGGCCGATACCCAACTCGACGAGGTGGTGCAATCCTTCCTGCTGCAGTTCTATCTGTCGGGGCAGGGGGGGCGGCAGATCCCGAGCGAGGTGCTGCTCGATGTGGCCCTTGAGGACGAGAGCGTCATCGCCGAGACTCTGAGCCAGACCGCAGGCTACAAGGTGCGGGTGGTGAGCCGTACCCGCGCCGAACGGGCCCGCTTTATCAAGCTCGCCTCCATCAACGCCGAGACGGCGCTGCGATCTCGGCTGGCTCACAAGAGCACCATCACCGCCCGCTACGACCAGCTGGAAGAGCTGCTGGAGCTGGAGCGCCCCATCGCCCGCATGGAGTGTTTCGATATCTCCCACACCATGGGGGAGCGCACCGTGGCCTCTTGCGTGGTGTTCAACCGGGAGGGGCCGCTCTCATCGGAATATCGTCGTTTTAATATCGACGGTATCACCGGCGGCGATGACTACGCGGCCATGGAGCAGGCGCTGGAGCGCCGCTTTGGCAAGCAGCAGGAGCCGGACAAGGTGCCTGATGTGCTGTTTATTGACGGTGGTCTCGGCCAGTTGCGCCGCGCCGAAGAGATCCTGGCCCGTCAGCTGGAGTTCCTCGGCGGCAAATATCCGCTGCTGGTGGGGATTGCCAAGGGGGTCACCCGCAAGGCGGGGTTGGAAACTCTCATTATGGGGGAAAGTCACGAAGAGTTGCATTTGCCGGCAGATATGCCCGCTTTGCACCTTATTCAGCATATTCGCGATGAATCCCACCGTTTTGCCATTACCGGCCACCGGGCCAGACGGGCCAAGGCCCGCACCAGCAGCAGTCTGGAGGATATTCCGGGGGTGGGGCCAAAGCGGCGGCAGGCACTGCTCAAATATCTGGGCGGCCTGCAGGAGGTCAAAAAGGCGAGCGTGGATGAACTGGCCAAGGTACCTGGCATCAGTCAGGAGCTGGCCCAGACCATCCACGATGGCTTGCACAGCGCCTGAGCAGGATTTGCGGCATGGCAAAATCGCTAACTCCTTGATGCACAAGAGCCGTGACGCGGGGGGGCCGTAAATGCCATAATGGCCCTCGCATTTTGAGAAGATTGATGGATTAAAAAGACCAAGACGGGCGCCAGTGCGGTTGCATCGCAAATCGGCTTTGGCGCACTATGTAGCGACGTACAAGAAGTGGCTGAAAATAATGACAAACATACCTAACCTGTTGACGTTTTTCCGGATTTTGCTCATTCCCGTCTTCGTCATCCTGTTCTATCTGCCTTATCAATGGTCCTATCTGGCTGCCGCCATCATCTTTATTCTGGCCGCTGCCACCGACTGGTTTGATGGCTATCTGGCTCGCAAGCTCAATCAGTCCACCGCCTTTGGCGCCTTCCTTGACCCCGTTGCCGACAAGATCATGGTTGCCGCCGCGCTGGTGGTCATCGTCGAACACTACAACACCATCTGGGTTACTATCCCCGCCATGACCATGATTGGCCGCGAGATCATCATCTCCGCCCTGCGTGAGTGGATGGCCGAGCTCGGTAAACGCTCCTCGGTGGCGGTCAGCTGGATTGGCAAGTGGAAGACCATGATCCAGATGGTGTCGCTCACCGGTCTTATCTGGCAATACAACGTCTGGATGGTGTGGCTCGCCTATGTGATGCTCTATGTCGCTACCGTGCTCACCTTCTGGTCGATGTTCCAGTACATGAAGGCCGCTTGGGGCGATTTGACCCACCACGCCAACCTGTGAGTCACTTGCGCCGCAAGGTGAGGTTTCCGCTGATTTGAGACAGGAAATGAGCAAAGGCGCTAAAACTGTTCAAAAAGGGCAAAAAATGCCCGAACGATCAGGTAATTAAATATTTCTGGTTGACTGGACGAGGAACATCGCTAGAATGCGTCCTCGTAGTCAGGCAGTCAGCCAGACCAATGCGGGAATAGCTCAGTTGGTAGAGCACGACCTTGCCAAGGTCGGGGTCGCGAGTTCGAGTCTCGTTTCCCGCTCCAAATTCAGACAATAGAGAGCCAACTCTCTTTTGCATGGCGCGTTAGCAAAGCGGTTATGCAGCGGATTGCAAATCCGTTTAGTCCGGTTCGACTCCGGAACGTGCCTCCATATTGACAAGCCCGCCACGCGAGCTTGATACCGATTGCGGTGCCCGAGTGGTGAAATCGGTAGACACAAGGGATTTAAAATCCCTCGACGTTCGCGTCGTGCCGGTTCGATTCCGGCCTCGGGCACCATTAAAATCAAAGAGTTACGAAAGGCCACTAGAAATAGTGGCCTTTTTCTTTTTCCTAAATGGCGCCAAAGTGGCGACAGCGCTTTTATAGGCGGTTCACCCTTCCTGTAATGTTGAGCAACAGGATCTTCTTGTATGATGCCGCTCTGCCTGACGGCGCACTTCATGCGGCGACTTTCCCTGGCCATGTTTCGGTGTGCTGTCAGACAGAAATGAGAATGGCCCCACATTGTGGGGCCATTCTCGGATGCAGTTATCACTCCTGCGTTTCTTCTAGCTGCACGTCGATATTCTTCTTCTGGGTGGCATCGCCGTTGGTGAACGATGTTATCGTCTGGTCGTTTTGGACCATGCACACCTGTATTCCGTTGCGTAGTCTACAGACCAAGGCATAAGCCTGTAATCAGAACCGGTACTCGATATGGAAGGTATGGCTGTCCAGCCCCGGGTTCTTGTCATACATATAGGCGTTGGACATGTGCTCATACTGATAGCCAATCAGCCAATTCTTGGTGATGGCGTAACCGAGGCCGATACCCAGGGCGAACTGGAAGGGGCCGCCGTAATCCTTGTAGCCGTGGCCGCGAGTCCCAAATTGGTACTGATCGAGCCAGACCATTTCGCCGGGGAGCCAGGTCACCCAGTTACCCCATTGGCATTCGATACGGGCGCCGCCCCCCAGTCTGGCGGTCTCTTCATCTTCTACCTTGAGCGTACCCCCACGTACCCCCAGTCCAAATTGGCAGCCGGAGTCTCCCCAACGCCAAAACATATGGTGGAACTTGGCATCGGCAATTTTTATGTCGAGCTTTTCATTGCTGAAGGCGTTGCCAAGTTGCAGCACCACGATATTGTCATTGGCCATCGCAGCCGGGCTGACAAGCAGTGTTGCCAGCAGGCCGATCCTTGATAGAGTGTTAGCGTCCATGCCCCCTCCCGATCCTTGTTGTCATCGTGGTGATCCTGTTGATCACCCTTCAGGCATAGTCAATCGAAGCACACCCTGTCAATGAATGGTCAGCAGGTAAAAAAATTAAATATTTATGAAAAATCAACTATCTGCATGGCCTGATGTGATTTGGCGGGCGTGGCAATGGGGACATGAAAAAGCCCTTCACCATGGTGAAGGGCTTTTTGCTATCTGACGTTATCCGCTCGGGTGAACCCGTTCGGGCTTAGTAGCCTTGCTGGTGCACGTCCATCACGGCGCGGCCTGACGGGTCGGCCATCTCCTTGAACTTGGCATCCCACTCCAGCGCGGTGGGAGTGGAGCAGGCGACCGACTTGCCGTAGGGCACGGTGCGGGCGGCAGCTTCCAGCGGGAAGTGCTCGTCGAAGATGGTGCGGTAGAAGTAGGCCTCTTTGGTGAGCGGAGTGTTGATGGGGAAGCGGAAGGCGGCCGCCTCGAACATCTGATCCGTCACTTCCTGTTCCACCATGGCTTTCAGGCTGTCGATCCACGAATAGCCCACGCCGTCGGAGAACTGCTCCTTCTGGCGCCACGCCACTTCGTGGGGCAGCAGGTCCTCGAACGCCTCGCGCAGGATGTGCTTCTCGATCTTGCCCTTGCCACACATCTTGTCGGCGGGCTGCAGGCGCATCGCCACGTCCATGAACTCCTTGTCGAGGAAGGGCACGCGACCCTCCACCCCCCAGGCGGCCATCGACTTGTTGGCGCGCAGGCAGTCATAGAGGTGCAAAGAGGCGAGCTTGCGCACGTTCTCTTCGTGGAACTCTTTAGCGTTGGGCGCCTTGTGGAAGTAGAGGTAGCCACCGAACAGCTCGTCGGAGCCTTCGCCGGAGAGCACCATCTTGATCCCCATCGCCTTGATGTAGCGTGCCATCAGATACATCGGCGTGGAGGCGCGGATGGTGGTGACGTCATAGGTCTCGAGGTGATAGATGACGTCGCGCAGGGCATCGAGACCCTCCTGCACGGTGAAGTGGATCTGGTGGTGGATGGTGCCCAGATGGTCAGCCACTTTACGGGCGGCGGCGAGATCAGGTGAGCCTTCGAGCCCGACGGCGAAGGAGTGCAGTTGTGGCCACCAGGCTTCGCTCTTGCCATCGTCCTCGATGCGGCGTGCCGCATAGAGCTTGGTGATGGCGGAGATGACGGAGGAGTCCAGCCCGCCGGAGAGCAGCACGCCATAGGGCACGTCACACATCAGCTGGCGCTTGACCGCCGCTTCCAGCGCCGCTTTCAGCTCGGCCTTGTCGCTGACGTTGTGCTCGACCGCGCTGTATTCCATCCAGTCGCGCTTGTACCACTGTTTGAGCTCGCCATCCTTGCTCCACAGGTAGTGTCCCGGCGGGAAGGTTTCGACGCTCTTGCAGACCGGCACCAGCGCCTTCATCTCGGAGGCGACATAGAAGTTGCCGTGCTCGTCGCGACCGGTATAGAGGGGGATGATTCCCATGTGGTCGCGACCAATCAGGTAGGCATCCTGTTCGGCGTCATAAAGAATGAAGGCAAAGATGCCGTTGAGATCGTCGAGAAACGCCGGGCCCTTCTCCTTGTAGAGGGCAAGCAGCACTTCACAGTCAGATTTGGTCTGGAACTGGAAGTCGACCTTGAGGGTCTTCTCCAGCTCTTTGTGGTTGTAGATCTCGCCGTTGACCGCCAGCACATGGGTGCGCTCGGGGTTGTAGAGCGGCTGGGCGCCATTGCCCGGGTCGACGATGGCCAGACGCTCGTGCACCAGAATGGCTTTGTCGGAGCTGTAGACGCCGGACCAGTCAGGCCCGCGGTGACGAAGTCGCTTGGACATCTCCAGCGCCGATTTGCGCAGGGCTACTGCATCGGACTTGATATCCAGAATGCCGAAAATTGAACACATTGGCGGTAATCCTCTTGATTTTTATATGAGCCCCCCACGTTTGGGCTCGAAATTCCATTTACATTCCTCGTCAGACACAATGCCTAGCGGAAAAACCTTTTGCAAGCGGGAAAACCGCAGAAAATCATGCCGTAAGCGTCAAGCGGAACAACAGGATAAGGGCTGCTGCAACGGGGCAGGGTGACG
The DNA here is from genome assembly GCF_027705925.1 of Aeromonas sp. Y289-2. Classification (NCBI taxonomy): domain Bacteria; kingdom Pseudomonadati; phylum Pseudomonadota; class Gammaproteobacteria; order Aeromonadales; family Aeromonadaceae; genus Aeromonas; species Aeromonas sp. Y289-2. The sequence goes on along the minus strand of NZ_JAPDCH010000002.1, from coordinate 286,817 downwards.
TGAACGTCAAGCCGAGGCGGGTTCGAAGATGACGTAGACCTTGCGACAGGGGGTGAGGGTCTCCCACTCTCCGACAAAACCGGCGGGAATGACGAATTGATCGCCGGGTTTGAGGGCCAGCTGGCCGCCCAGACTGTCGTGGATCACCACATCCCCCTCCAGCAGCTGGCAATACTCGTGCTCGGTGTAGTGGATGGCCCAGCGGCCCGGCTCGCAAGCCCAGAAGCCTACGTGAAACTGCTGGCTGGGGTCGGAGTAGTGGTTCCACACCGTCTGACTCGGGTTGCCCGCTTTAATGCGCTCGGGGGCAGGCATCAGCGGGGTGGGGGCCGCCTCATGGCGATCGAGCAGGATCCAGTCGTTGAGGGTCTTCATGGTGCCTCCTTGGCTTCGGCAGATAGGAAAGCGGGGCCATCCCGGCCCCGCGATTGTTCGTTTTATTAAACGAGGTTGTGCATAACTTAAACGATGTGCATTCCCTTGCCAAGGGCTGCTGGCCGATAACTCAAAGCGGCTGCAAGCGGCGGATCACATGACGGGCAAAGCCGCTGCCCGCTTCGTTGTAGACGTTGAACACCGCATCCACCCCCTGCTCCTGCAAGGAGGCGATATCATCCTCGAAGCGGACGATGGCGGCGATCTTGCCGTTGAACCCGTGGCTGCGCAGCTTCTCGATGGCATAGAGATTCCCCGAGTGGTGGGGCATGGCCAGCAGCACCAGATTGACCTGATTGGAGAGCAGCACCTTGTCCCAGAAGTCGGTATCGGTGGCATCCCCCTCGATGACGTTCATCCCCTGGGCACGCAGGGTGGGTAGCTTCTCGCTGTCGTTCTCCACCCCGAGGATGACGTTGCCGTACTTGTTCTCCAGCTCGAAGTAGGCTCCCTGACCGATCCGCCCCATACCGAGGATGATCACCTCGGCATCGCCAAGCTCGATGGGTCTGTCTTCCGGATGAAGGTTGCTCGCCTGCAATCCCCGCAGCCAGTGGCCGATGCGGTGATAAATGCGCTCGCTCTGGGCATTGAGCGGGGCGGAGATCATAAAGCTCGCCGCTAGCGCCAGCGAGACCGCCACCAGCCACTCGTGGGAGAGCCAGCCCGCCTTGGCTGCGATGGCGGCGACGATCAGGCCAAACTCCGAGAAGTTGGTGAGCGCCAGGGTCGAGAGCAGGGCGGTGCGCACCCTCAGGTGAGCGCCGCTGTAGACCAGATAGTAGAGGACACTTTTGAGCGGCAGGGCCAGCACCAGCGTCAGTGCCAGCAGCATGGTGTCGTGGGTCGGCAGGCCGTTGAGGCCGATGGTGAGAAAGAAGCAGACCAGAAAGAGGTCTTTGAGGTTGAAGAGCGCCTTGGCCAGCCCCGCCGCAGCTGGGTGGGAGGCGAGCATCATGCCGATGATGAGGGCGCCCAGATCCGGCTTGAGGCCGACTACTTCAAAACCGGCGGCCCCGACCACCAGCGCCAGAAAGACTCCGAACAACACCTGCAGCTCGCCGTGACCGGCCCGCTCCAGCAGCTTGAAGAGCAGCGGGCGCAGCAGCGGCAATCCCAGTACCCAGAGCGCCCAGATACTGGGCCACTTGCCGCTGGAGAAGGCCAGAAACGCCACGGCGAACACATCCTGCATGACCAGCACGCCGATGGCGATGCGGGCGTAGAGGGCGTTCATGTCGCTGCGATCTTCCAGCACCTTGACCGCAAAGACGGTGCTGGAGAAGGAGAGGGCAAAGCCCAGCAGCAGCGCCAGTTTCCAGTCCAGCGAGAGGGCAAGTTCAAGCCCCAGTCCCTTGCAGACCAGCAGCACTACGGTAAAGAGCAGGGTGGAGAGTAGCAGGTGCAGGCTGGTGGTGCCCCACACATCGCGCCGCATCAGGGTCTTGATATTGAGCTTGAGACCGATGGTGAACAGCAGCAGGGTGACGCCGAGATCGGCTACCTCGCTCAGGGCGGGAGTATTTTCATATCCCATGCCGTTGAGGATAAAACCGGCGGCCAGAAAGCCGAGCAGGGGGGGCAGGCCAATCAGATTGACTACCATGCCGCAGCCAAAGGCCACGGCGATCAGAATGGGTTCCATAACAGATCCTGCAGGGGCAGGAGAGACCTGCCCTGTTTAACGCTTGGGTGGTGATTAGACGATATCGATGTCGACCACGGAGTCGAAGATGTGGTTCGGTCTGAACGGCATGCGGTCGATATCGGCGACCTTGCTTACCCCGGAGAGCACCAGCACCGTCTCGAGACCGGCCTGAAAGCCCGCCAGAATGTCGGTGCGCAAGTTGTCGCCGATGATGATGGTGTCGTCGGAGTGGGCCTCCATCCGGTTGAGCGCCGCACGGATGATCCAGGCGCTCGGCTTGCCGACATAGAACGGCTTCTTGCCGGTCATCCGCTCGATGGGGGCGCACAGGGCGCCGCAGGCCGGGTGCATCATGGGGCCGTGGGTATCGGGGTTGGTGGCGATAAAGCGGGCCCCCTGATCGACGAACTTGGCCCCCTGTTGCATCATGGTCCAGTTGTAGTTGCGGGTCTCGCCAACCACCACGAAGTCCGGGTCTATGTCGGTGATGGTAAAGCCGGCCTTGTAGAGCTCGTGGGTCAGCGCCCCTTCACCGATCACATAGGCCTTCTTGCCATCCTGACGCTTGAGAAAGTCGGCGGTGCCCATGGCGGAGGTGTAGAAGCACTCCTCCGGCACTTCGATACCTGCGGAACGGAAGCGGTTTTGCAGATCTTTCTGGGTCTGGGCCGGGTAGTTGGTGAGGAACAAGAGCTTGCTGCCCTGCTCCAGCAGGCGATGGACGAAACGGTCGGCACCGGGGATGAGATCGTTGTTGTGCAGGATGACACCGTCGATATCGCAGATGACGTTCTTCTTCATGAAAACTCCTTGTCAGGGCGCAGGCGAGCCGCCAATCGTTAAGATGTTCAATCATTTATGATTTTTGTGACGCCATTATAAGTCTGTTTGATGACAAGTCTCCCCTGTCTCGCCACTTCGGTGCACAATAAAGCTGCCGTCGGGTCAGTCTGGTGGAGGGGCTGACGCCGGATCACTTTGCTGATGGAGCCGTCGTTATGGACACCCCGATTCCCAAGCCAGTCACACCCGAACACCTCACCGCCGCGCAATTTATCGCCGGACTGCCGAAACTGGAGCTGCACCTGCATATCGAGGGCAGCCTCGAACCCGAGTTGATGTTTGAGCTGGGCCGCCGCAACGGTGTGCCACTGCCCTGGCCCAATGTCGCCAGCGTGCGCGCCGCTTATGACTTTGACTGCCTGCAATCTTTTCTCGACCTCTACTATCGCGGTGCCAGCGTGCTGATGACCGAGCAGGACTTCTTCGACCTCACCTGGGCCTATCTTGAGCGTTGCGCCGCCGACAAGGTGGTGCATGTGGAGATCTTCTTCGACCCGCAGACCCATACCGCCCGCGGTGTCCCTTTTGCTACTGTGCTGAGTGGCATCGAGCGGGCGTTGCAGAGCGGGGAGAAGGAGTTTGGCATCAGCTGGCGCCTTATCATGAGCTTTTTGCGCCACCTGAGTGAGGATGAAGCGTTCGCTACGTTGGAGGAGGCGGAGCCCTTCCTGTCACGGATTCACGGCATCGGCCTCGACTCCGGGGAGAGGGGCAATCCGCCCACTAAATTTGCCCGGGTCTTTGCCAAATGCCGCGAGCTGGGGCTGCCGGTGGTAGCCCACGCAGGTGAAGAGGGCCCTGCCGACTACATCTGGCAGGCGATCAACGAGCTGCAGGTATGCCGCATCGATCACGGGGTGCGCTCGGCAGACGATCCCGAGCTGCTGCGCTATCTGGCCGATACCCGGCTGCCGCTTACCGTCTGTCCCCTCTCCAACACCCGGCTCAAGGTGTTCGGCGATATGGCCCAGCACAATGTGTTGCGGCTGCTGGAGCAGGGGCTCTGTGTCACCATCAACTCGGACGACCCTGCCTACTTTGGCGGCTATATGAATGCCAACTTTGTGGCGCTGGCCGATGGCCTTGGCGCGACCATGAGTCAGCTCTGCCGCTTGTCGCTCAATGCCGTTGAGGCGAGCTGGCTGTCTCTGGCCGACAAGGCGCGGCTGACCCGGGAGATCCGCAGTTATGCCGAGACCCACGGGGTGCAGCTGCACTGAGTCAGGCGCAGGTTAATCCCGGATGCAAAGAGGCCCGCTATCACGGGCCTCTCTTATTTTCAGTTGCGAGCGTTTCTGCTGCCGGTGGATGACGCCCGCGCTATGCCACTCGCACCAGAAACTTCTCGCCCTGTCCTTCGCGCTTGAAGCGCTCGAGCAGGGTCGGCAGCGCCTCAAAGTCGCCCACCACCAGCGGCGGCAGGGTCAGCTCGCCGCTCGCCATCTGCTCCATCATGGCGACACCGGCGGCCACCAGTCGGCTCCACTGCTTGTCGGTGCCAAAGGCGTGCTGAGCGCCCAGCGCAATCTCGTGTAATGAGTGGCAGTGGGCAAAGGCAGGAAGCGGATTGTGCGGGATGCGCCCGAGCACAGTCACCATATGGCCGTAGTAACCAAGGGCGGGCAGCAAGCTTTCTGCCTGTTGGCTGGAGACCAGATCGATGATCCCCTCAAACGGCTCGTTGCCGTTGGCGGCCTGTAAGGTGGCCAGCCAGTCGGGATCCCGATAATCGGCCACTCCCTGCACACCTATCTGTTTGAGCCACTGATGGTGGCGTAGGCTGGCGTTGGCAAAGACCCGAGCCCCCTGCTTGAGGGCGAGCTGCACTGCAAAGCGGCCGACACTGCTGCCAGCACCGGTGATGAGCAGCGCTTCCCCGTGCAGGCGCGGCAACTTGGCCAGCGCCTGCCATGCGGTGAGGCCGGGACAGGGCAGGGCGGCGGCCGCCTCGTCACTCAGGGCATCGGGCACTGGCAGCAGGGCGCGGGCCGGTACTCTAGTGTGGCGGGCAAAGCTGCCGTGGTGGCGCAGGTCGGTGTGATAGGCGACCCGGGCACCGAGGCGCAGATGGCTGACGTTGGCGCCGAGGGCCACGATAGTGCCCATGCCATCGACGCCGGGCACCTGACCGTCCTGCCAGTTGGAGTGGCCATATTCGATCAGCTTCCAGTCCACCGGATTGAAGGCGATAACCCGATTGGCTACCAGTACCTCGTCAGGGGCGAGCGGTGCCAGGGGCAGATCGGCGAGGGTAAGCTGGGTCGGTTCACCGGGGGCATGCCAGCACCAGGCTTGGGTGTGATTCATGATGACTCCTTGTGAAAGCGAGGGGAGAGAACAACGAGGTCATTGCAACAGCAATACAGAGAAACTGCCACTGCTGCGAATGGGCAACAATACGACAGGCCCCAACCTGTGGGGCCTGCGTTACGTGGCCGGTTGGCCATCGACAATCAGCGGCTGGCTGCTGCGTCATCGGCCTGATAGGCGGGGTAATCGGTCAACCCCTTCTCGCCACCGCCAAACAGGGTGGTCGGATCGTGGGGGGCCAGCGGATAGCCGTGGCGCAGCCGGTTCGGCAGGTCCGGGTTGGCGACGAAGGGGCGACCAAAGCCAATCATGTCGGCCCAGCCCGCTTCGAGGGCGGCGCGGGCGCGATCACCATCATATTTACCGGCGTAGATCAGGGTGTTGGGGAAGGCATCCCGCAGACCCTGCTTGAAGTTTTCCGGCATCAGGGGGGCATCGTCCCAGTCCGCTTCGGCAATGTGCAGGTAGGTGACATTGAGTTGGCCCAGCAGGCGGGCGGCCGCCAGATAGGTCTCCTGCGGGTTGGCATCTACGGTGCCGTTGAGGGTGGTGAGCGGCGCAAGACGCACCCCGACCCGATCGGCCCCGATTTCGCTACTGACCGCCTCGGTCACCTCTTTGAGGAAGCGCAGCCGGTTTTCCAGCGATCCGCCGTAATTGTCGGTGCGGGCGTTGGATTCGGAGTCGAGGAACTGGTTGATCAGATAACCGTTGGCGGCGTGCAGCTCGATGCCGTCAAAACCGGCGCTGATGGCGTTGCGGGCCGCCTGACGGAACTGTCCCACTACCGCATCGATATCGGCCTGGGTCATGGCGCGCGGGGTGACGGTCTCGACAAAGCCCGGAGCATCGCTGCCGTTATCGACGAACACCTTGACGCCCACTGCGGGCAGGGCTGAAGCGGAGATGGGCTGGGCGCCGCCGATGTTGTCCGGATGGGTGACCCGGCCCACGTGCCAGAGCTGGGCGAAGATGGTGCCCCCCTTGGCGTGTACGGCATCGGTCACCAGTTTCCAGCCAGCGATCTGCTCGGCGCTGTAGATGCCCGGCGTCCAGGCGTAGCCCTTGCCCATGGGGTCGATTTGGGTGCCTTCGCTGATGATCAGGCCCGCCTCGGCGCGCTGGGCGTAGTAGCTCGCCATCATGGCGTTGGCCACATCACCGGGCTGACTGGCACGGGAGCGGGTCATGGGGGGCATGACGATGCGGTTGGCAAGGTGCAGCTGGCCGAGGCGCAGCGGGCAGAACAGGTGATCGTGGCTCATCTTGAGTTCCTCATGGTGGAAGTGAGGCCACTTTATGCCGCCATCTTGTTGTGAAAAAGAGGGGTAATTGCACAAGAGAATTGTGCTTGATGCAGCAATCAGTGCAAACTGTCGGGAAAGAGGCGTTGAGGCATAAAGTTGAAGCATAAAAAAGAGGGCCGTCTGGCCCTCTTCTGTATTCTGCTGGTGGCAGGCTCAAGCCGCGGCGGGCATCACTTTCACCCGCTCGATGCGCCGCTCGCTCACCTCGATCACCTCGAAGTTGAGTTGCTGCAGTTGCAACTGCTGGCCCGGGGTGGGCAGGGTGCCGAAGTGGGAGAGCAGCATGCCCGCCAGGGTCACGTATTCATCGCTCTCGCTCACCAGTCCCTCGTGCTCCAGCACCTGCTCCACATGGTGGATGTTGGTGCTGCCGTTGATCAGCCACCCTTCGCCATCGCGCACGATATCCGGGGTTTCGTCCTCGTCCGGCAGCTCGCCGACGATGGCCTCCAGCAGATCGTGGGTGGTGACCAGCCCCTGGATCACGCCAAACTCGTCGGAGACCAGAATAAGGCTCCCCTTGGCTTTGCGCAGCTCCGCCAGCAGACGGATCACGTTGATGGTCTGCGGCACGATAATGGGATCGTTCTGCTTGGCCAGTTCACTTAAGGATTGCCCTTCGTTCAAGGCAAACAGCAGATCGCGCGCCTTGACCACCCCGAGCACCTCGTCCAGATCCCCGTCACAGATGGGGAAGAGGCTGTGGGGCTCGCGCTGCAGCAGGGCGCGGATCTCGTCGCTGGAGTCGTTGATATCGATCCAGGCCATCTCCGAGCGCGGGGTCATGATGGTGCGAATGGAGCGCTCGGCCAGCGACAGCACGCCGGTCACCATATAGCGCTCCTCCTCGCCAAAGCTCACCGGCGCTACGGCCGGGGCATCCAGATCGTCATCCGGCTGATCCTGATAGGCCTTGCTCCCCATCAGCTTGAAGATGGCGGCAGTGGTGCGCTCGCGCAGCGGCTGCTTGGATTCGTGACGCATGGCGCTGCGCTGGGCCAGCTGGTTGAAAAACTCGATCAGCACCGAGAAGCCGATGGCCGCGTAGAGGTAGCCCTTCGGAATGTGGAAACCGAACCCTTCCGCCACCAGGCTGAAGCCGATCATCAGCAGGAAGCTCAGACAGAGCACCACCACGGTGGGGTGGGCGTTGACGAAGCGGGTCAGCGGCTTGGAGGCGAGCACCATCACCACCATGGCGATGGTCACGGCGGCCATCATCACGCCCAGGTGTTCCACCATGCCTACGGCAGTGATGATGGAGTCGAGCGAGAAGACCGCATCGAGCACCAGAATTTGGGCGATCACCACGCCAAAACTGGCGTAGGCGCCGACAGGGCCGTCATCCTGAGGTTTGGCTTCCAGCCGCTCATGCAGCTCGGAGGTGGCCTTGAACAGCAGGAACAGGCCGCCCCCCATCAGGATCAGGTCCCGACCGGAGAAGGGGTGATCCCACAGGTGCAAAATCGGGGTGGTCAGGGTGACCAGCCATGACATGACGCTCAAGAGCCCAAGTCGCATCAACAGGGCCAGCGACAGGCCGATGACGCGGGCCTTGTCCCGTTGGGCGGGGGGCAGTTTTTTCACCAGAATGGCGATAAAGACCAGGTTGTCGATCCCCAGCACGATTTCCAGAATGATCAGGGTAAACAGACCGATCCAGATGTGGGGATCCAGCAGCAATTCCATTGTGACGACCTCAATAAAAACAGACAGAGCAAACAGTGATCACGGCGCACGATGGCCGCAGTAACAGCAAGGCAAAGGTGTTATTCAGAGGCGCTGATTAAGCAGAAAAAGATAGGCTTTGACAGAGAGAGACGAAGGGCAACTTCGGGGATTGTCCATGATGGGCAATAAAACCTCGGGTGAAAAATGAGCCCTGATGATAGCGGCTGGCGCCAATTTGGCAAGAGCAGTGTCAGTGGGGCGTGATGGGGTTGTGATGCGACAGGGGGAGGCGGCGGTGCCACGCTCCCCCATGCGGTCGTTACAACCAGCGCTTTTCGCGGGTGAAACAGACCGACAGCCAGGCATCCCCAAGGGTATCGCCAAGGCGAGACCAGAGCTCCTGACGCAAGGCATCCTGACGTTCGACGGGCCACTCCTGACCCGGCGCCACCAGAATGTTCAATTCCAGATCGAAACGGCGACCGCTTTTGGCCAGATGGCTGTAGCACTCGATGCCGTGGCGCTGGCGCAGCGCCTCGATCTCCTGCTCGACTTGCCGTGGCACATCCCCCTTGGGGGCGATCTTCAACACTTCCCGCAGGTTGCGACCGAGCACCTTGATGGGAATGAGGGTGGCGCAGAGGGCCAGCAGCGAGACCAGCACCGGGTCTATGTAGCGGTTGTATTGGCCGTAGCCGATGGCATCGAGGCCGATGGCGACCACAAAGCCAATCAGCAGAGTGGCGCTGAGCAGGGTATCCACCAGCCATTCCTTGGAGTCGACCCGCACCAGCTCGGAGTCTACCTGCTCGGCGACCTGGGCTTCGATGCGATAGATGATGGCGCAGAAGAAGGTGGAGACGGCGGCATAGATAAGGGCGTGGCCGAGATCGATCTCCCGTCCGCCATCCAGCAGGGTGGTGATGCCGCTATAGAGAGCGCCAAGGCAGAGCAGCAGAATAATGGTGCCATTGATGACGTTGGTGATGGGCTCGAAGTGGGCATAGCCGTACTGGAAGCGCGCATCGGAAGGGCGGGTAACGAGATAGGCGGTAACAAGACCGAGGCCCGTCATGCCCATGCTGAACAGGGTGAAGATACCATCGAGCATGATGGCGTTGGAACCGACGAAGAGGCCGTAGCCGATGCCGAAGATGGCAAAGGTGATACAACCGAACAGCGACAGGGTAAGCGCCTGTTTTTCGGTGGTGACCAGCGTACTGATAACATGGCTGTGGTGAGCCATAAAAGTCCTCCTTTCAAATGGTGAATATTGCCAAGCGCAAGCGGTTTTCTAGCTGATATACTGCCCGCTCACATGTGAGCGGACTGGCCTGACTGCCATTGACAGGCGGCTGGCCAGTCGTTGTCGCCGGCGTGCCGGCATCAAGCAAAGGATGGGAACAAGGATTCATGATCCCGAGACTCGATTACCAGGACAGTTTGTCACCCGCAACCCTGCAGTTTCTTGAGTTGCTAGAGCGCAGCGCATTTCGTGGTGATATCGAAAAGTCTTATGCAAGCCGGTTGGCGATGGCGACGGATAACAGCGTCTATCAGGTAGTACCTCAGGCGGTTCTCTATCCGCGCAGTGCGGACGACATAGCAGCAATGCTCAAGCTGGCCGCAGAGCCGGCGTTCGCCTCCCTGAGTTTTTTCCCTCGCGGTGGCGGTACCGGCACCAATGGTCAGTCATTGGGCGGCGGCATTATCGTCGATCTCTCCCGTTATATGAACCAGATCATGGAAATTAATCTGGAGGAGGGGTGGGTGCGTGCCCAGGCCGGGGTGGTGAAAGACCAGCTCAACGCCTATCTCAAGCCCCACGGCTACTTCTTCTCGCCGGATCTCTCCACCTCCAACCGCGCCACCTTAGGCGGCATGATCAACACCGATGCCTCGGGGCAGGGGTCTCTGGTCTACGGCAAAACCTCGGATCACGTGCTGGGTCTCAAAGCGGTGCTGGAGAATGGCGATATCATGGCGACCGAGCCGCTGACCGGTGAGCGACTGGCCGACAAGCTGGCGCTGGAGAATCGGGAAGGGGAGATCTATCGCACCCTCTATCATATAGGCAAGGAGCGCCGCGCCGACATCGAGGCGACCTTCCCCAAGCTCAACCGCTTTCTGACCGGTTACGATCTCAAGCACCTCTATCAACCCGATACCGACACGCTGGATGTGAGCCGGGTGCTGTGCGGATCTGAAGGGTCTCTCGGCTTTATCACCGAAGCCAGACTCAATATCACGCCAATCCCGCGCTACCGGACGCTCGTCAACGTCAAGTACGACAGTTTTCCCTCTGCCCTGCGCAACGCCCCCTTTATGGTTGAGGCCCAAGCGCTGTCGGTGGAGACGGTGGATTCCCGGGTGCTCGGGTTGGCCCGCGCCGACATCATCTGGCATTCGGTGAAAGAACTTATTCAGGATGTGCCCGGCAAGGATCTGCAGGGGCTCAACATCGTCGAGTTTGCCGATACCGACGAGGCAGAACACAGGGCCAAGGTGGCGGAGCTGTGCCGCCGTATCGACGCGCTGCTGGCCAAGGGCGAGGCGGGGATCATCGGCTATCAGGTGTGTGACCACCTGCCGAGCATCGAAACCATCTACACCATGCGCAAGAAGTCGGTGGGGCTGCTGGGCAACGCCGAAGGGCGCAAGAAGCCGGTGGCCTTCACCGAAGATACCGCCGTGCCGCCCGAGTCACTGGCCGATTTCATCATGGAGTTTCGTGCCCTGCTCGACGCCCACGGCCTCGACTACGGCATGTTCGGCCACGTCGATGCCGGTGTGCTGCACGTGCGCCCGGCGCTGGATTTGTGCGATCCCGAGCAGGAGGTGCTGCTGCGCCGCATCTCCGATCAGGTGGTAGCGCTCACTGCCAAATATGGCGGCCTGATGTGGGGGGAACATGGCAAGGGCTTTCGCTCCGAATACAGCCCCGCCTTCTTTGGCGAGCTGTGGGAAGAGCTGCAGCGGGTCAAGGGGGCGTTCGACCCGGGCAACCGCATCAACCCGGGCAAAATTTGTATTCCGTATGGCAGCGGCGCTGAGCTGGTGTCGGTGGATGGGCCCAAGCGCGGCAAGTATGACCGCCAGATCCCGCTCGCGGTGCGCACCAGCTACACCCGCGCCATGGATTGCAACGGCAACGGTCTCTGCTTCACCTTCGAGACCGACTCCCCCATGTGCCCCTCGGTCAAGATCAGCCGCGATCGCCGCCACTCCCCCAAGGGGCGGGCGGGACTGATGCGCGAATGGCTGCGTCAGCTGGCGGAGCAGGGCTTCGATCCGCTAGCGGAAGAGGTGGCGCTGCAATCCGGTGGTGTGCGCTTCAAACAGCTGGTGGACAAGGTGCGCAACAGCTGGGCCAAACAGCGCGGCGAGTATGACTTCTCCCACGAGGTGATGGAGGCGATGGCGGGCTGTCTGGCCTGCAAGGCGTGCACCAGCCAGTGCCCGATCAAGGTGGATGTGCCCGATTTTCGCTCCCGCTTTATGCAGCTCTATCACGGCCGCTACCTGCGTGCGCCGAAGGATTATTTTGTCGGCACGGTGGAGAGCTATGCCCCGCTGCTTGCCAAGGCGCCGAAGCTGGTCAACTTCTTCCTCGAAAAAGAGTGGGCCCAGAAGGCGACCGAGAAGAGTATCGGCATGGTCGATGTGCCGCTGCTCTCGGTGCCGACCCTTGCCGAGAGCCTGCACGACAACCGTGCCCGCTATTTTGATCTGCCGGGACTGGAGCGCATGAGTGCCGAGCAGCGCAAGCAGGTAGTGCTCATCGTGCAGGATCCCTTCACCAGTTATTACGATGCCCCCGTGGTGCGCGACCTGGTGAAACTCGCCAGCAAGCTCGGTTTCCAGCCCTATCTGCTGCCCTTTAAACCGAACGGTAAACCCCAGCATATCAAGGGGTTCCTGCGCGCCTTTGCCCGTACCGCGGCCAACAGCGCCCAGTTCCTCAATAAGGTAGCGGCGCTTGGCATTCCCATGGTGGGGGTGGATCCGGCCATGGTGCTTTGCTATCGCGACGAGTATGCCAAGGCGCTGGGGTCGGCTCGCGGCGATTTTCAGGTGTTGTTGCCGCAGGAGTGGCTGCTCTCGCTGCCGGTAGATCAACTGCCTGCTCGAACCGACAAGACCAAGAGCGAGGAGGGGAGCGAGCCCTGGTATCTGTTTGCCCACTGCACCGAGAAGACCGCCAAGCCCTCCACTCACGGTGACTGGAGCACCCTGTTTGGCCGCTTCGGGGCCAGCTTGCAGCCGGTCTCTGTGGGTTGCTGCGGTATGGCGGGCACCTATGGTCACGACGTCAAACAGGTGGAGAATTCCAAGGGAATTTATGGGTTGAGCTGGGCCGAGCCACTCGCGCGTCTGCCCAAGGGACGCTGTCTGGCGACCGGTTATTCGTGCCGCAGTCAGGTCAAGCGGATGGAGGGGGAAAAGCTCAAACATCCATTGCAAGCCCTGTTGGAGCTGCTCTGATGCTGACGTTCCCCAAGCGGTTTCGGGTGCCGAAGGCCTATCGGCACCCGCGTTTCTTGCTGTTACCCGCCACTCCCGCTCAGGCGGTGGTGGAGTTTGTCGCCATGTTGCGCGAGCGCGAGCAGCTTCATCAGCTGTTTCGCCCGAACGATCTCTGGCCCTCCGCCAACTTCAGCCTGAGCCAGCACGAAGGGGATCTGGAGTGGCAGCAGTCGGAGTTTCTGGCCAAGCGCTCCTTTGCCTATGGCCTCTGGAGCCCGGATCGGGAGCCGCAATTTTGGGGTGGGGTTTATCTCTATCCCTCGGTGTTGCCAGAGGTAGCGGTGGAGCTCTTCTTCTGGAAGGTGGCCGAGGCGCCCATCACGGATGAGGAGCTGGAAGGGCTGCTGCGCGACTGGCTCGCCAGGGTGTGGCAGTGGCCAGACCCCCGCTTGCCGGGGCGAGATGTGCCCTGGTCCGAGTGGCCCGGCGTTACCTACCCCTGGTGACATCCCGCTTAAGGGCATGATTGTGTAACACGCAGCGCTGGGTTGGGGCTGCGTTGTTACCACGTCACCCGGTAACCAACAACTCACATAACCGAACCATGTTGCCGATGGAGGGCGTTTCACCCATATCGGTACGCATTCATCGCTTACATAAGGAGTCTGCTCGCAATGAGTCACGATATTGCGCCCATCTGGCGTAAACCCATGAGTCTGGAGGGGCTCAATGCCACCTCTCGCAACACCCTGATGGCCCACCTCGATATCATCTATACCGCTTTTGGCCCAGACTGGTTGGAGGCCACTATGCCGGTGGATCACCGCACCCACCAGCCTCTAGGCATGCTCCATGGCGGCGCATCTGTGGTGCTGGCGGAAACCTTGGGATCGATTGCCGCCAATATGGCGGTCGGGCCAGATAGCTACTGTGTGGGGCTGGAGGTGAATGCCAACCATCTGAGAGCCAAACGGGAAGGGGTGGTGACCGGGCGTTGCACGCCGCTCCATCTGGGAGCAACGACCCAGGTGTGGCAGATTGAAATTCGGGACGAACGTGAGCGTTTATTGTGCACCAGCCGACTGACCATGGCGGTGCTCAAACACAAGCGGGGCAAGGACTCCAGCGAGGAGTGATCTGCAATAACGCACTATGAGTGCAAAATAAGCAAGCCATACTCGTCAGATCCCTCTATAATTGCCAACGTCTTGAGAGGCTTATCACATTTTTCAAGACAGCAGAACAAAGTGGCGCTATAATCGCCGCCTTTTTGCTATTCCGCGGTGTTAGCCGCCTGCCTTAATCTGGAAGAATCTATGTCTGATACCGAACAACTGCCCCTTTTTAGTGAGCTTGGACTGGCCGCGCCTGTATTGAAAGCGCTGCAGGACGTGGGCTATGAGCGCCCGTCACCGATCCAGGCCGCAGCAATTCCCCACCTGATGGCGGGACACGATCTGCTGGGGCAGGCGCAAACCGGTACAGGGAAGACCGCTGCTTTTGCCTTGCCTCTGTTGTCTCGTCTGGAAGCTGGTAACCGCAACACCCAGATCCTGGTGCTGGCGCCTACCCGCGAACTGGCGCTGCAAGTGGCTGAAGCGTGCCAACGCTACGCCCACCACATGCCTGATTTCCACGTACTGCCCATCTACGGCGGTGCCTCCTACGAAACCCAGACCCGCGCCCTGCGTCGCGGTGCCCAGGTTGTCGTCGGTACTCCGGGCCGCGTGATGGACCTGATCCGTCGCAAGAACCTGGACCTCTCCGGCCTGAAAGCACTGGTACTGGACGAAGCTGATGAAATGCTGCGTATGGGCTTCATCGACGACGTTGACTGGATCATGGAGCAGTGCCCGAGCACTCGTCAGGTTGCCCTGTTCTCTGCCACCATGCCGGAGCAGATCCGTCGCGTGGCCCAGAAGCACCTGAAGCAGCCCAAAGAGATCAAGATCGCCTCCAAGACTGCTACCGCGACCACTATTCGCCAGCGTTACTGGCAGGTAACCGGTCTGCACAAGCTGGACGCCATGACCCGTCTGCTGGAAGTGGAATCCTACGAAGCCCTGCTGGTATTCGTGCGTACCAAGAACGCTGCCGAAGAGCTGGCTGGCAAGCTGGCCGCCCGTGGTCACGCCTGTGAAGCGCTGCACGGTGACATCCCGCAGAAATTGCGTGAGCGTACCGTCGACAAACTGCGTCAGGGCCAGCTGGACATCCTTATCGCCACCGACGTTGTTGCCCGTGGTCTGGACGTTGAGCGCATCACTCACGTAGTGAACTACGACATTCCGTACGACACCGAATCCTATGTTCACCGTATCGGTCGTACCGGTCGTGCCGGTCGTAAAGGCGAAGCCATCCTGTTCGTTGCTCCCCGCGAGCGTCGCATGCTGCGCGCCATCGAGCACGCAACTCGTCAGGCCATCGAACCGATGAAGATGCCGAGCACCGAGGACATCAACCAGCATCGTCTGGCCAAGTTCAAGGAGCGTATCCGCGAAACCATGATGGGTGAAGAGCTCGAGATCTACCACAATCTGGTAAACGAGCTGATCGAAGAGGATTCTGCCGATCCGCTGGAGCTGGCTGCCGCACTGGCCAAGCTGGTACAGGGTGACCAACCGCTGCTGCTGGATGACTCCATTCCAGATCCGCTGCTGAATGCTGGCAACGATCGTGGTGGCTTCGAGCGCCGTGACTTCAACGACCGTGGTGGTCGTGACTTCGGTGACCGTGGCGATCGTCCTGCCCGTCGCATGCCGTCCCTCGAACCGCGTCCGCTGAAAGACAACCCGGATGTGGAGATGGAGCGCTATCGCGTAGACGTGGGTGCCCATCACGGCGTCAAGCCGGGCCAGATCGTAGGCGCCATCGCCAACGAAGCGAACATCGAGAGCCGCTTCATCGGCAACATCGACATCGCTGATGACTTCTCCACCGTCGATCTGCCGAAAGGCATGACCGCCGATGTACTGGAAGTGATCAAGAAAGCCCGTGTTTGCCAGCGTCCGCTGCAGATCACCCGCTACACCGAAGTGCCGGCCGGTGGCAACACCAGCAGCCGTCCGCCCCGTGGTGATCGTCCGTTCCGTGGCGACCGTCCTTTCAACAAGGATCGCCGTCCCCAGGGTGACCGTCCGTTCAACAAGAGCGGGGAGCGCCGTGAAGGTGGCTTCAACAAAGATCGCAAATTCGGTGGCAAGCGTCGCGAAAGCTGATTGCTGATCCCGTTATGAAGAAGGCCGCTCATTGAGCGGCCTTTTTTCTGCCTGCGGTTTACCCTGTGTTCTTACTGAACGCCAGATCGGCATAAGCCGTTACATGGGTGAGCGCATGATGGCCACTATTTGATAACTGGATGTCGGGGAAAGAGAGAATACCTTTTCTACTCGACAGGCGGTTGTGACGTGGTCGGGTATCATCCGTCGTTCTGCCATAGGTCTGGGCTGGCAGCCGTTTCTCTGTATTGGCAAGCGTTGGGACGTGTGCACTTGGGCGGATAGTTGGATGGGGAGTGACAGCATTGCGCCCGCTAACTCCGGCGGTCGCAAGGGGTGGCGACTAGGTGGCCGCTCAGAGGCTTTGTCTAGCAGGCAGCCATTATTCATATCGAGCGGGGTAATTGGTTGGCATCAATGAAGAAGGCGACCATCTGGTCGCCTTCTTGTTGTGCATTGTGACGTGCAGAGTTCGCAGCCCGAGGGGCTATCAGAGCACCATGGCGGCAATCCAGCCGAAGATCACCAGCGGGATGTTGTAGTGAATAAAGGTGGGCACCACGCTGTCCCAGATATGGTCGTGCTGACCATCTGCGTTGAGGCCGGAGGTGGGCCCCAGAGTCGAGTCGGAGGCTGGTGAACCCGCATCCCCCAGCGCGCCAGCGGTACCAACCAGTGCGATGATCGCCATTGGTGAGAAGCCAAGCTGCAGACAGAGCGGCACATAGATGGTGGCGATGATGGGCACGGTGGAGAAGGAAGAACCGATCCCCATGGTGATCAGCAGACCCACCAGCAGCATCAGGAAGGCGGCGATCCCCTTGTGCTGACCGATGCCGGAGGCGACCACCTGAACCAGAGAGTCGACCCCGTGAGTTGCCTTCATCACGGCGGCAAAACCGGCGGCAGAGATCATGATGAAGCCGATCAGCGACATCATCCGTACCCCCTGGGTGAAGGCATCCTGGCTTTCGCGAAACTTGATGACGCCGCCGCAGGTGAAGATGACAAAACCAGCCAGCGCACCCAGCACGATGCTGTTGGTCATCAGTTGCAGCCCCAGCGCCACGCCAATGGCCAGCAGGGCCACCCAAATGTGGGTGAGGTTGAGTTCGACCGCTTCGGGCTCGGCATCCAGGATCTTGGCCAGATCGTACTGGCGCGGTTTGCGATAGCTGATGAATACCGCAATCAGCAGGCCCAGTACCATACCGGCGACCGGAATGGCCATCGCCAGCGGGATCTGGCTGGTGGTGATGGGCACGCCGTTATCGATCAGGTTCTTGGCCAGAATGTTGTTGAGGAAGATGCCACCAAAGCCGACCGGCAGCACCATATAGGTGGCGGTCAGGCCAAAGGTGATGACACAGGCCACCTGACGACGGTCGATCTGCATCTGCGCCATCACATGCAGCAGCGGCGGGATCAGGATGGGAATAAAGGCGATGTGAACCGGGATCAGGTTCTGGGAGGAGATCGCCACGGCCAGCACGGAAGAGAGCAGCAGGGTCTTGACCCACATGATGCGGGTCGAGCTGGCATCCTTACCCAACTGGCTGATCACCTTGCGGGCCAGCAGGTCGGTGATCCCGGAGCGGGAGATGGCAACCGCAAAGGCGCCCAGCATGGCGTAGGAGAGAGCAATCTCGGCGCCACCACCCAGACCACCACTGAAGGTGGTGAGGGTATCGGTCAACGACAGCCCACCGACCAGGCCGCCAGCTATGGCCCCCAGCGCCAGGGAGACCACCACATTGATCCGCAGCAGACTGAGCACCAGCATCAGCCCGACTGCGATAACAACTGGATTCATTTGATTTCCTTATAGTTTGTTATTGCTGTCTGTCATGTGAAGGGGAGTTAGTTTGCGAAAAATGTGACAAATGTCGAGTAAAAAATCAGTCAAACCCCTGATATCGCAGCAGCATGTGGCACAAGGTTGCTCAACATGAGGGTTTGTGACCTGTTTGTCTGCGTGCATCCCGTGCGCAGCCGTGGATAGTGACATTGATGGCGATTTCCGGTGCGCCGTGCAATCAATCATTTCCCCAAAAAGCGAAGGCTGCCAGTGGCAGCCTTCATCCGTTTATTCTTGCCCCTCATCATCGGCAGGAGCATCGGTTGTGTCATCATCCGGATGCGCTGGCGGCCAACCCCCCATGCTCTTCCAGCGGTTAACGATATGACAGAACAGCTCTGTGGTGCGTTCGGTGTCATAGAGGGCAGAGTGCGCCTCTTTATTGTCAAACGGGATGCGGGCGCTCTGGCACGCTTTGGCCAGCACGGTCTGACCCAGCGCCAATCCGGAGAGGGCTGCGGTGTCGAAGGTCGCAAACGGGTGGAACGGATTGCGCTTGAGGCCAGCGCGCTCGGCGGCAGCCATCACGAAGCCGTGATCAAAGGTGGCGTTGTGGGCCACTATGATGGCGCGGCCGCAATCCTGCTCCTTCATCCCCTTGCGGATCCCCTTGAAGATCTCGGTCAGCGCCTCTTTTTCTGAGACAGCTCCACGCAACGGGTTGTAGGGGTCGATGCCGGTGAACTCCAGCGCGGCTTTCTCCAGGTTGGCCCCTTCGAAGGGTTCGACATGAAAGTGGAATACCTGATCGGGAACGAGCCAGCCCTGCTCATCCATTTTCAGGGTGTAAGCCGCGATTTCGAGGAGGGCATCGGTCTTGGCGTTGAACCCGGCTGTTTCAACATCGATGACGACGGGGTAAAAACCACGGAAACGGCCCTTGAGGGTATGAACTGCGTCGGTCATGGGATCTCGGTCGGGATAAAATGAGGCGGCATTATGGCAAAAAAGCGCTGGCTTGTCCCCCCATCCCATGCAGGATGCCGCGCCAAGATGGCGCCGGATTCAATATCTGTGCAGCCACCAGCGGGCGGCAATCAGCGCCGTGAGCGACCCCAGCAGGGCGCTGGCCAGCACATCCACCGGCCAGTGCATTCCCATCACCATGCGCGACAGACCAACCCCTAGCGCCCACAACGGCAGCAGCCAGACGCCCGTGGGGGCTCGGGCAAGCCAGATAAGGCCAAAGAACTGGGCCAGGCTGATGGCGGCGATGCTGTGGCCGGAGGGGAAGGCGTAGTTTACCTCGGCCTGCCAGTGGTGGCCGAGCCACTCTGGCAGGGCCAGCAACTGGCTGGCGGCGTGAACCTGTTCACTGCGCACATCGACGCTAGTGGCGTAGAAGCTCTTGATGGCCGGGATCAGCGCCTGACTCTCCAGCCAGAGCAGATAGGGTCTGGGCTCTTCGGTCAGGTGTTTGATCAGGCTCTTGAGCACCCAGTCGCTGGCGAGCAGGGCTGCCAGCGCGCATCCCAGCGCAATGAAGGGAGCCAGCTTCAGTTTGAGTTTGTAGCGGGTCAGCAACAGCAAGAGGGCGCCACTGACCCCGATCCCGGGAAGATCGACCATGCGGGTGAGGGCGTATGACCACCATAGCCAGCCTGATTGCAGTGAACTGGTCAGAAAAGGCTGCCAGGGCAGGGTGGCGAGCATCAGCAGGGGCAGGATCAACAGGGCTGTGAAGCCAAGCACCTGACTGCGGGTGAGTGAAGCGGTTGACGTTGGGAGCGACGAAGCGTGTGGCGGCATGGTGGGTATGGGCGATCGCGAAAAAAGAGGGGCATTGTGCCACCGTGATATGCCCGGACAAAGCCGAGCAGCACGTTTGTTACCTCTGCTTACACATTTGTGGCGACATCCGCTGTTTGAGCGGGCGGATGGAGCGGCTGCCGCGCAATGTGGTCCCGTTTCGCACCGGATTGCATCACAGGCTGAAATCTCGGACGGCTTTGCGCTAGAATGGCGCCCCCGTGGCGGTTGTGACCAAAGAGAGCCCGATGAAGATAGTCGTTGATGAGAATATGCCCCATGCCGTGGAGCTGTTTGCCGAATTTGGCGAGGTGATCCCCTTGCCCGGACGGCAGATGCAGGCCCGCGATCTGCTGGATGCCGATGTGCTGCTGGTGCGTTCGGTCACCCGCGTCAACGGCGATTTGCTGGCGACCTGCCCCAAACTCGGGTTTGTCGGCACCGCCACCATAGGCACAGACCATGTGGACAAGGCCCTGCTGGCAAGCCGCAATATTCCCTTCTTCAGCGCCCCCGGTTGCAACAAGTATTCGGTGGGGGACTATGTGCTTTCCGCTTTGCTGGTGCTGGCGGAGCGCTATGAACTCGACCTCTCGGCCATGACGCTGGCGGTGATTGGCGCGGGCAATACCGGCGAGTGTGTGGCTGGCAAGGCCCAAGCGCTCGGCATGCGGGTACTGCGCTGCGATCCACTCAAGGCGCGGGATAATCCCGATGCGGGCTTTGTCGATTATCAGACCGCTCTTGGTGCCGATATCGTCAGTTTCCACGTGCCCATCACCCGTGAAGGAGTGGATGCCACCTACCATCTGCTGGATGCCGAACAAATTGCCGCGCGCCCTGCCGGGCAGATCCTGATCAATGCTTCCCGTGGCGAGGTGTGGGATAACCGGGCCCTGCTGGCACGTCAGTTGGGCGATGCGCCATTGCGACTGGTGATGGATGTGTGGGAGAACGAGCCCGAGCCACTGGCTGCGCTGGTGCCCCATACCGAGATTGCCACCCCCCATATCGCCGGTTACAGCCTGGAGGGGAAGGCCCGCGGTACCTGGATGCTCTATCAGGCGCTCTGCCAGCAGCTGGGACGCCAGCCTCGTCAGGATTTGAGTCAGCTGTTGCCTGCCCCCGATGTGCAGGCAGTGGTGCCGGGCCGCGCACCGGATCAGGCGTTGATCAAGCAGCTGGTGCATCTGGTCTATGATGTGCGTCGCGATGATGCCCGTTTCCGGGCCCGACTCGGCCTGCCCGGCAGCTTTGACGAGCAGCGCAAACACTATCCCGAGCGCCGTGAACTATCCTCCCTGCAGGTTGAGGGTGCGTTTGCCGACCAGGCGCTGGGCGAGCTGGGATTTGCGCTGTCACGCCCCTGAATCGGGGCCTGGGAGTTGGACGATAACCGGAAGGGGTGAGCCGTACTGGCTACCTCGCCCCCATTTTTTTACTGAGCTGGCGCAGATCCTGCTGCGCTGGCTCAGCCATATCAGGCAGCGTCATCTTGCCGTGCGAGCGCCTGCCGACCATGGCGCCACCCGGCGCCATTGCAGCATTATCAGAGGAGAACAGAATGAGCCAGCAGTTTAACGTAGCGGTATTGGGTGCCAGCGGCGCCGTGGGTCAGGCGATGATCGAGATCCTGGAAGAGCGCGAATTTCCGGTAGCGACCCTCTATCCGCTGGCTTCCAGCCGCAGCGCCGGTGATACCGTGCGCTTTGGCGGCAAGAACCTCGAGATCCTCGATGTGGAGGAGTTTGACTGGAGCCAGGTGCAGATCGCACTCTTCTCCGCCGGTGCCGAGGTCTCTGCCAAGTGGGCGCCGATTGCTGCCGAACACGGCTGCATCGTCATCGATAACACCTCCTGCTTCCGTTACGACGAAGATATCCCGCTGGTGATCCCGGAAGTGAACCCGGATGCGCTGGCCGATTTTCGCAATCGCAACATCATCGCCAATCCCAACTGCTCCACCATCCAGATGCTGGTGGCCCTGAAGCCGCTGCACGACGAAGTGGGCATTGCCCGCATCAACGTGGCCACCTATCAATCCGTGTCAGGCTCCGGCAAAGAGGGGGTCAGCGAGCTGGCGGGACAAACTGCTCATCTGCTCAACGGTCGTCCGGTGGAACCGACCCTCTATCCGCAACAGATCGCCTTTAACCTGATCCCGCAGATCGACAGCTTCACTGACAACGGCTACACCCGCGAAGAGATGAAGATGGTATGGGAAACCCAGAAGATCCTCGGCGATGCCAGCATTGCCGTGAATCCGACTTGCGTGCGGGTGCCGGTCTTCTACGGCCACGCCGAGGCGGTACACGTCGAACTGCACCAGCCGCTCGATGCCGAACAGGTCAAGGATCTGCTGCGCAATGCGCCGGGTGTGACCCTGTTTGATGACGAAGGGGACTATCCGACCCCGGTGCGTGATGCAACCGGCAAGGATGAGGTGCTGGTGGGTCGGGTGCGCCAGGATATTTCTCATCCAAGTGGTATCAATATGTGGATCGTGGCCGATAACGTTCGTAAGGGCGCGGCAACCAACAGTGTACAGATTGCCGAGCTGCTGGTTCGCGACTATCTGTAAGGCTGGTCAGATGCCACAGATGCGCAGCAGGGAATGCTGCGCATCCGGCCTGTGATCAAACCGGGGTGTGACCCATGCCGCACTCCGTCACTTCAAGATTCTGTTGCGATATCAACTGATTAAGTTTTTTCCTACACTCAGGGTCAAGTTGGGTGCTAAATGTGTCGGACTGCTGGCTTGCCAGGCGAGCCTGATTTATATTGAACCGACTGTTTTGGGGTAACTATCCAGATTTTTCAATGTGATAGGGCCGTCATACGAAGGAACGAATATGGGACATTCCCGCATAACATTGGCAACGCTACTCGCATTGGGTCTGCTGGGCACCGTCCAGGCTGAAGACTCGGCGCGGGAGCCTTTTTTTGTCGAGCTA
Organism: Aeromonas sp. Y289-2; assembly: GCF_027705925.1. Lineage (NCBI taxonomy): Bacteria > Pseudomonadati > Pseudomonadota > Gammaproteobacteria > Aeromonadales > Aeromonadaceae > Aeromonas > Aeromonas sp. Y289-2. Next base: position 264,357 of record NZ_JAPDCH010000002.1, on the reverse strand, counting down.
AAAGGCCCTGACGAACCCGCACCTCCCGCCGTCAATTCCCAGCCGCTGGCGCAGCCGGTCGCCAGACCCGCCGCACAACCGGTGCGTACAACCGCCCAGTCGGTGGTGCGTCAGGTCACTGCCAATGCCGGTAGCTATGGCCCTGTTCGTCCGACCGATACCCTCTGGAGCCTGGCGAGCAAATATCGCCCCTCCAATCGGGTCAGCGTCTACCAGACCATGGTGGCGATTTACGAGAAAAACCCCCGCAGTTTTGCCGATGGCAATATCAACCACATTCTGGTGGGGTCCCGCATTCTGCTGCCGACCGCGGCCGAGGCGAGCGTCATCACCGATGCTCAGGCCCGCGCCAAGTTCCGTAGCGACAACGCCAGCTGGAAGGGGTTAAGCCCCAAATATCTGGCTGACAAGCAGGCTCACACCGCCAAACCGGCTGCCACCAAACCCGTGAAGGTTGAAGCCGCCAAGACCGAGCCGGTGAAGGCTGCGCCTGCGCCGCTGCCAGTGGCGAAAGCCGCCCCCATTCCCGCCCCGGTGGTGGCACCGCAACCGGCTGCTGAAACCAAAGAAGTGGCCAAGGTGAGCGAGCCTGCGCCGAAAGAGGCGGTAGCACTTGCTCCGAGCACAGCAGAAGGCACCACCCCGGCGCCTCTGCCTTCCGATCTGGATAAACCGGTGGGCAAACCGGCTACCGAGATGGCGCTGGCACTGGAAGATGCCAATGCCCAGCTCGGCCAAGTGACCGAGATGAACCACAGGCTCAAACTGCGTCTGCAATCCCTGACCGAAGAGGTGGAGACCCTCAAGGCCCAGCTGCAGGATCAGACCGCGCTGCAAAAAGAGATTGCCGAGCTCAAGGCCCAACCGGTCCCGCCGGTGGCAGCCGAGCCTGAGCCTGAGAAAAACTGGTTGATGGATCTGCTCTCCTCACCGCTCAACCTCGCCATGATCATTCTGCTGCCTGTGCTGCTGGTATTGGCGCTGGTGACCCTGTGGCTGCGTGCCCGTGCCCGCCGAGAGCTGGAAGAGCAGGAGAAGAGCCTCTCCGAATCCACTGCCATGATGATGGATCAGGAGCAGAGCGAGTTTGATGATCTGCTGAGCGTCGATGTGACCGACAACGAGCCGGTGCGCCCGGTGCCGGATCTCAACACCCCCGATGGCTTTATGCCGATGGAGCCTGACGAGCCGGCCGCCAAGCCGGATGTCGATCTGGTGTTCAGCGACGAGGGCGAGATGGAGCTGCAGGGCTTCGAGCCCGAGCGGATGGCGGCCCAGCCAGCCAGTCGTGACCCGGATCTGGTGCCGGATCTCGATCTCTCGCTGGATGAGCCCATTGCGCTGGCCAACGAGCCCGCCATGGATCTGGCCAGCGAGTTCAACCCCAAGCCCAAGGCCGCTGACGAGATCATGAGCGAAGAGGAGCTGCAGGCAGCCCTGTTTGCCGAGCTGGATGCGGATCTCTCAGCTGACCTCGAGCCCGATTTGAGCTCCATCGACGAAGTCGGCGCCGCTGACGACGATCTGGCGAGCTTCGATCTCGGCGATTTCGACAGTGCCCTCGACGAGCCTGCTGCTGGCAAAGATGATAACGCCATTGATCTCAGTGCCGCAGAGGACGCTGACGAGAGTGCGGATGCCATGCTGGCCGAGCTCGGTCTTGAGCCTGTCAAGGCGAAAGAAGCGGAGCTGGATCTGGAGTGGGATCCCAACGAGCTGGCGCTCTCCGATTTCGAAGATGCGTTCGCCGAGGTGGAATCTCATCCGGCAGATCTCCAGCCCCGTGAGCAGGCACAGGAGAGTGGCTACGTCGAGATCGACAAGCTGCTGGCCGAAGCAGATGCCACCGCGCCGGAGCAGGAGCCTTATCAGGGCTTCTCGCTGGATGTGGGGCTCGATGGCTTCCCCGAGGTGCTGCCGGAATCCACCGGATTTGACGTGGATGCCGACGACGGCGGTGTGGGTGCCAAGCTGGATCTGGCTCGTGCCTACCTCGAGATTGACGACAAGGATAGCGCCCGCGAGCTGCTGCAAGAGGCGGCGGAGCAGGGCAGCGATCACCAGCGCGCCGAAGCCGAGAAGTTGCTCAAGCGGTTGGGCTAAAGGATTTCCCATCACGGGATCAGCAAAACGGGGGCAGCCAGCAGGCTGCCCCTCATATTTTGGCGATTTGCGATGGGGGATCATGGCCGTGCAGGCTCGCTATCCAGGCCAATTGCGCGTGTGGTGGGACTTTTCGGGCTGAGCGCGTATAATCCGCCCCGTTTCTTTCACTGCGTTTTCACAACAAGACAAGTTTATCCATGCGAATTGCCCTAGGTATTGAATATGACGGCAGCCGGTATTTCGGCTGGCAGCGTCAGCGTGAAGTGATCAGCGTGCAGGCTGAACTGGAGACGGCGCTGAGCCGGATTGCCAACCACCCTGTCTCCATCCAGTGTGCCGGGCGCACCGATGCCGGTGTCCATGCGACCGGTCAGGTGATCCACTTCGATACCGAGGCGAACCGTGCCGAAGGGGCCTGGACCCTGGGGCTCAATTCCAACCTGCCGCCGGATATCGCCGTGCGCTGGGTCAAACAGGTGGACGAGAGCTTCCACGCCCGCTTCAGCGCCACCGCCCGTCGCTACCGCTATGTCATCTACAACCACAACTACCGGCCGGCGATCCTCGGCAGTGGCGTCAGCCACTACCACGAGACCATCGATGCCGAGTTGATGCACCAGGCGGGCCAGAGCCTGCTGGGGGAGCACGACTTCAGCTCCTTCCGTGCCGTCGCCTGCCAATCCAACACCCCGTGGCGCAATGTGACCCATCTGTGTGTCAGCCGCTCCGGCCCCTACATCGTGCTCGACATCAAGGCCAACGCCTTCCTGCACCATATGGTGCGCAACATCACCGGCTCCCTGCTGCTGGTGGGGCAGGGGCTCAAACCGGTGGAGTGGATTGCTGAGGTGCTGGCTGCCAAGGATCGTAATCTGGCCGGGCCGACCGCCAAGGCCGGTGGCCTCTATCTGGTCGACGTGGATTACCCGGCCGAGTTTGCTCTGCCGCAGTTGCCGCTCGGCCCGCTGTGGCTGCCGGACTCGGCACCGGGTACGACCAGTTTTTAGTAACTGCGCCCGAAAAATTGTGGTTTAATGACCCGTCATTTGTTGCCATCGAGCTATTAAGTCATTGAACAATCTAGGCTCGATGCGTTTTGTCAGGCACAAAAGCATTAAGGAATTCCATGAGCTGGCTTGAGAAGATTCTTCCCAAGAGCAAGATCACTGCGCCCCGTCGTCACAACATTCCGGAAGGGGTGTGGACCAAGTGCAGTGCTTGTGAACAGGTGCTCTACCGGGCAGAGTTGGAGCGCAACCTCGAAGTGTGCCCCAAGTGTGATCATCATATGCGCATCAGCGCCCGCGCCCGTCTCGAGAGCTTCCTCGATGAGCAGGGTCGTACCGAGATCGGTGCCGAGCTGGAGCCGCAGGATGTACTGAAATTCAAGGATTCCAAGCGCTACAAGGATCGTTTGTCTGCCGCTCAGAAAGAGACGGCGGAGAAAGATGCGCTGGTGGTGATGAAAGGGACCCTCAAAGGGGTACCGGTTGTCGCCTGTTCGTTCGAATTCTCCTTCATGGGTGGCTCCATGGCCTCCGTGGTCGGTGCCCGCTTTGTGCGCGCCGTCGAGGAGTGCATCAAGGAAGGCCGTGGCCTGGTCTGCTTCTCCGCCTCTGGTGGTGCTCGCATGCAGGAAGCGCTGTTCTCCCTGATGCAGATGGCCAAGACCAGTGCTGCTCTGGATCGTCTGTCCAAAGCCGGCCTGCCCTATATCTCCGTGCTGACCGACCCCACCATGGGTGGCGTCTCTGCCAGTCTGGCGATGCTGGGTGACATCAACGTGGGCGAGCCCAAGGCGCTGATCGGCTTTGCCGGCCCGCGCGTTATCGAGCAGACCGTGCGCGAGAAACTGCCGGAAGGCTTCCAGCGCTCCGAGTTCCTGCTGGAAAAGGGTGCCATCGATATCATCATCGATCGCCGCGAAATGCGTAACCGTCTGGCCAGCCTGCTCGCCAAAATGCTGAATACTCACGTCATCGAAGAGTGAAGATGAGTTCAAACATGCAACAATCCCAAAGCCGGTCGCTTGTCGACTGGCTTTCTTATTTGGAGCAGATCCATCCTGTCAATATCGACATGGGGCTGGATCGGGTCGGTGCTGTCGCCCGGCGTATGGGGCTTACCCAGCTGCCGTTCAAGGTGATCACGGTGGCGGGCACCAACGGCAAGGGCTCCAGCTGTGCCATGGCGGCCAGCATTCTGATGGCCGCAGGCTATAAGGTCGGCGTCTACTCCTCGCCCCATCTGCTGCGCTTTACCGAGCGGGTGCGGGTCAACGGGCAAGAGCTGCCCGACAGCGATCACTGCGCCGCCTTTGCCGAGGTGGAAGCGGCCCGCGGCGAGATTGCCCTTACCTTCTTCGAGTTCGCCACCCTGGCTGGCTTGTGGCTCTTCTGCCGCGCCGCGCCCGATGTGCTGCTGCTGGAAGTGGGACTGGGCGGTCGGCTCGACGCCACCAATGTAGTGGAGTCCGATGTTGCCATGATCACCTCCATTGCCCTCGATCACTGCGACTGGCTGGGGGATACCCGCGAAGCAGTGGCCGTGGAGAAGGCTGGGGTCTATCGCGCTGGCAAGCCCGCCATCAGCGGTGAGCCTAATCCGCCCGCGACTATTGCCAGCGAAGCCCAGCGTCTTGGCGCCAACCTGCGTCAGGTCGGTATCGATTTTCTTGGCGATGAGCACGAGAGCGGTTGGGATTATCACGGCCTGAACCAGTGGCGGGATCTGCCAAAACCGGCGTTGCCACTGATGAACGCTGTGACCGTGCTGGCGGCGCTGGAATCCCTTGGCTTGCCGCTGCCGGAGTCCGCCATTCGTGACGGGCTTGCCAATGCCCGGCTGGCTGGCCGGATGCAGCAGCTGCAAAGTGCGCCGCTGGTGATCGTCGATGTAGCCCACAACCCCCATTCGGCGGCCTATCTGGCCGCGCAATTGCGCAAGATGCCCTGCTCGGGTGTACGCCGCGCCGTGGTCGGCATGCTCAAAGACAAGGACATGGCGGGATCCCTTGCCGAACTCGATGGTCTGATCGGCGAGTGGTATCTGGCCAGCCTCACCGGCCCGCGCGCCGCCACTGCTGCGCAACTGGCTGCGGCGCTGGGGGAGGGAAAGGGCCCTGCCAGGGAGTTTGATGATGTCAGCGCCGCTTATCAGGCAGCGTTGGCCGCATCGAGTCCGGACGATATGGTCATTGTGTTTGGTTCGTTTTACACTGTCGCCGACATTCTGGCGGGTGTCGCCGTCTAGGCCACACCCCGGCTCCCCGGCCTTCGGGCGGGGAGCCAAATCGCATATTGAGTTACGTAAAGGTAGGATTCAACTTGGCCTCGAAGTTTCAAAACCGTCTGGTGGGCACCGTCATCCTGGTGGCCCTGGTTGTTATTTTCCTGCCGGACTTGCTGGATGGTCACAAGCTGGCACAAAAGGAGGAGGCCTTTGCCAAGATCCCGCTGCGCCCCGAGCTGGAGCCTGCCAAGCCTGCGCTGCAGGTCTCGGCAGCCAGCAGCCTGCCCGCCGATCATCTGGCCAGCCAGCAACAGGCCTCTGCGGCCCAGCAGTGGCAAGTGGAAGAGGTGGCTGACCCCATGACCCTCGCCGGTCAGGGCAACGGTGCGCAGCCGGCGACAATCCCTGCCGCACCGGCACCGGTCCAGCCGCAACAGAATGCCCAACCCAAGCCACAGCCCAAGCCGGAAGTGGTGGCCAAAAAACCTGTCGAACCGCCCAAGCCAGCACCCAAGCCGACGCCAGCCAAACCGGTTGAAGTGGCCAAGGCGCCCGCGCCGGCCAAGCCGCAGGCGGGTCAGATCAAGTCCCTCGACGATCTGATTGAAAGCAAGATGACCCAGCCGACCACACCCGCGCCTGCTGCGGCACCGGCGCAGGGTAGCTGGATCCTCCAGCTTGGTGCCTTCAAGAACGTCGACAGCGTCAACGCGCTGGTGAGCAAGCTGCGGGCGGCGGGCTACTCTGCCCATACTTCGCCACGCACACCGGTGCAGGGTCAGCTCAACCGGGTCTTTATCGGACCGGATGTCTCCAAGGCCAAACTGCAGGGCATGCAGGGGCGGATCTCCCAGATGACCGGCCTCAGTGGCTCGGTGGTCTCTTACAATCCGTGACGGCTTGGCGTTGGCAATGGCCCTCTGAAACAAACACCGCGCCCCGTGCGCGGTGTTTTTTTATCTGGCCGTCGTGATTTTTAAGGACGGCGTCGTACAGGTCACCCCCCAGTTGGGATTTTCGGGCAGTTGGGGTAGTCTGAGCCCTTCTGCTACTCACAGGAGTTCAAGATGATCCTCTCGACGACCCCCACGCTGGAAGGCAAAACCATTCGTGAATACCGCGGCATCGTGGTTGGCGAAGCTATTCTCGGCGCCAATATTTTCAGGGATCTCTTTGCCGGGATCCGCGACATCATCGGCGGCCGCTCCGGCGCCTATGAAAAAGAGCTGGCCCGTGCCCGCGAGATCGCATTTGATGAGCTGAAAGAGCGCGCCGCCGCCCTTGGCGCCAATGCTGTGGTCGGCATCGATATCGACTACGAAGTGGTGGGGCAAAACGGCAGCATGCTTATGGTCAGCATCAGTGGCACCGCCGTGGTGGTCTGATCGGGCACCCGCCTCTGCATGGGCAATGAGCCGATAACCGGGTTATCGGCTTTTTTATTGCCTGTCTGATACGTGGCGGCTGGCAGGGTTATCACTCAACCCATTGATTTTAAATATTTATATTTATTAATAATTCCCCTAGCCGGTTTTATTTTTTTTAACTGGGTGGCCCGAGAGGGTCAAGCTAGAGTGCCGCCATCAGGAACGACACCGCTCACGGACGAGGTTCTCTTCTCTTGAAGGCGTATCACTATGAATCAAAAACCTGCTCTGCTGACCCTTGTCATGTTGGCCATGACCGCCCATGCCGGCAGTGCCCTCGCGGCGCTGCCCAACTTCAGCGCCACCTGTCCCACCGATATCCGGGTCAAGTCGCAAGGGGGCAATGTCTTTATCAATGGCAAGAAGGCGACCCTGAAAACGCTGGCGCCCGCCGCCTATTCGGCCACAAGCGGCAAGGTGGTCATCGGGATCACCTTCGATCTGCCCGCCAGCGAACCCACCCTGGATTACGTCATCAAGCATGATCGCCGGGCCCACGGCTTTTGCACCGTGCACGCCTGGTCGGCGGGCAAGGCCGCCGCACTGCCGATGGCCAAGGGGGACTCGCCCTATCAGGGCAAGTGGATCGCCAAAAACCGCGAGACCGGCGCCACGGTGGCCAATATTCAGGTGGATGGCAAGGAGCAGGTGTGGGTCAACGGAGTCAAGGTGAAGGCGAAACGGGCCGATGGCGCGCTGCAGTTTCGTCAGGGCACCATCCTCTACACCTTGCAAGGGGATCCGCGTATTCGCGATGAGAGCGACTGGAATGACAGCGATGTTCAGAACACCGGCCCCATCCGGCTCGAGTAACAGATGTGCCGTGCCACGGCTTGGTCATTGATGCAAAAAGCAGAGAGCGGCATGGCCGCTCTCTGCTTTGCTGTCTCTATTGGTTGATAGCCGTGCGGGGTTAGATGTCGTGGATGGCGTTGGCTTCCCCATACCAGTCCAGCTTGTCGGCCAGAGTGACCACGGTGCCGATGATGATGAGACTCGGGCTCTTCACCTGACGGGCCAGTTCGGCCAGCTGCTGCAGCTCGCCGCGCACCACCCGCTGACTGAGCTGGGTGCCTTGCTCCACCAGCGCCACCGGGGTGTGGCCGGGCATGCCGTGGGTTTGCAGCGCATCCTGAATGCGGGCGGCGTGGGCCAGCCCCATGTAGAACACCAGAGTCTGGCGGGGGGCCGCCAGCGCCGACCACTCCTGGGCGATATTGCCCTCCTTGTCGTGACCGGTGATGAACTGTACTCGTTGGGCATGATCGCGGTGGGTGAGGGGAATGCCGCTGTAGGCGGCGCAGCCCGACGCAGCCGTAATGCCCGGTACTACCGAGAAGGAGATGCCCGCCTCGGCCAGGGTCTCCAGCTCCTCACCGCCACGGCCAAAGATAAAGGGATCGCCCCCCTTGAGCCGCACAACCTGTTTGCCCAGCTGCGCTTGTTCCAGCAACAGCTGGTTGATCGCCTGCTGGGGTACGCAGTGGCGGCCCGCCTCCTTGCCAACAAAGATCCGCTCGGCATCCCGGCGAACAAGCGCCAACACCTCCTGCGAGACCAGCCGGTCATAGACCACCACATCCGCCTGTTGCAGCTGTTGCAAGCCGTTCAGGGTAAGCAGCCCCGCATCGCCGGGCCCTGCGCCCACCAGGGTCACGCTTCCCTTGCTCTGTGGTTGCTCATCGAGCAGCTCTGCGACGCTCTGTTCGGCAGCTTGCTGCTGGCCGCGGGCCAGTTGGCGGGCGAGGCGATCGTGGCTAAAGAGCCGCTCCCAGAAGCGGCGGCGGGCCAGCTTGTCCGGAATGAGTTTGACCCGCTCGCGCAGCTTGCCCGCCAGCGCCGCGAGCTGGCCGAGGTGTTGCGGCAGCATGGCTTCAAGTTTTTCCCGCAGCTGGCGGCTCAGTACCGGCGCCGCGCCTGCGCTGGAGATGGCCACCATCAGCGGCGAGCGGTCAATGATGGCGGGCATGATGGCGCTGCAGTGGGCCGGGGAGTCCACCACATTGCAGAAGATCTGGCGCAGGTTCGCTTCGTTGAAGACCTGCTGGTTGACCTCTTGCTGGTTGGTGGCGGCGATCACCAGCCACTTGCCATCGAGCAGTTCGGGATGAAAGCCGGCGGCGCAGACGGTCAGGCGACCCTGCTCGGCCCAGCTCATCAGTTGGGGTTCCAGGTGCGGGGCATTGATGGTGATCTTCGCCTTGGCATCGAGCAGCAGGCGCGCCTTGCGCACCGCCACCTCACCGCCGCCGACGATCAGGACCGGCTTGTTTTGCAACTGACAGAAGAGAGGGAGAAAGTCCATAACAGGCTCCGGATGCTGGCCCGCTCGCAATGCCGCGCCGGGCGAGATAGCAGGGCGCGCCGTGACGCACCCCGGATGGTCGGGGGAAAGCTCCCCCGACGGGAATAAAAAAGGGGAAGGGTGATCTACGCCCGGGCCAACGACAGATCCCCACCGGTGTCGGCCACTTGATCACGCTTCCCCAAACGAGGTTTTTCCTATTGCACCGCTTTGACGTGCATGTTGGCGACGTACTGATCTTCGGCCCAGAAGATGCGGTCAGCGACCATGGCTTCCGGGTTGAGGGTGACGCCGCGCAGCACCCGCTCCTTGAACTTGTGATAACCGGCCCGGTCGATAAGGTGACCCATGTGCAGGTAGATGGGTTTGCCATCCAGCATCTCGGCCTCGAACTCGAACAGGTTCTTGATCACTGCATGCAGCACCTCTTCGGTGACCCAGTTGAGGAACAGCTTGCCGGTACGGGGGGTCTTCTTGCTGGTGCGTCCCCCCAGCTTGACCATATAGAGCTGCTTGGGATCCCGCTGCCAGGCCAGGGTCGGGCAGGCCAGCACGCACTCGCCACAGCCGATGCACTTGCTCTCCTCCTTGACCGCCTTGCCATGCTTGATGGCGAGGCAATCCACTGCGTGGTGGCTGCATGCCTTGACGCAGGCGCCGCAGCCGATGCAGCGCTCGGCATTGAAGTGGATCTTGGCGATGCCGAGGATGCCGAAGTCGGCCATGTTGGCCTTGGCGCAGTCGTTGGGACAACCGGCGATCACCATCTTGAGGTGATAGGGGTTGGGGTAGAGGTGTTTCTCCATCCGCTGGGCCAGCCCAGTGCAGTCGATATTGCCCTTCTGGCAGATGGTGTTGCCCTGACAGGCGACGATGTTGCGCCCGCCGATGGTCTGGTAACCGGCTGTGGTGTCCTCTACCTCGATGCCGCAGGTCTCCACCTCGATCTCCTTGATAAAGGGTTCGAGGGCGGCGTTGACCTTGTCCATGTCCTGATACTTGATGCCGGGCATCGCCAGCTTCTGGCGGGTGGTGAGGTGGATCAGGCCGTTGCCATACTGTTCGGCGATCTGCTGGGCCACTGCCAGCAGGTGGGCGGGCATGATCCCGCCGGGAATGCGTACGCTGATCATCGCTTCGCCGCGCACCTTGGAGAGGCGGTATTCGTTCTTGGCGCGGGCCTTGATGATGTCGATATCGAGACTCATGGTGTTCTCCCTCAGTCGATCAGATGCTGGGCCTGGTCAAAACGAAAGACCGGTCCATCCACGCAGATATAGGTGTCGCCCATCCGGCAGTGGCCACACTTGCCCACGGCGCAGGCCATGCGGCGTTCGTAGTCGACCCAGATGCGATCCTTGGGGATGCCCCGCTCGAGGAAGGCGAGCACCACGAAGCGGATCATGATGGGGGGGCCGACCACGATCACCTGGATGTCCTCCTTGTCAGCGAGATCCAGCTGGTCGATGTAGTCGGTGACCCGGCCGATGCGAAACTGCTCGCTCTCCTTGCCCTCGTCCAGGGTGACGATAAGGTTCTGCTGCTCGGCCCAGAGCGGCATCTCGTAGCGATAGAGCACCGCCTGCTCGTTCTTGAAGCCGAGGATCATGTCGAGGGATTTCACCTCTTCCGGGTGTTTGCTAAAGCGGCGCAGCAGCCCCTTGACCGGCGCGACGCCGGTGCCGCCCGCCACCACGATGAGGTGCTGGTTGCGGTAGGTCTCCAGCGGATAGCCGTTGCCGTGGACGCCGCGCATCCACACCTTGTCGCCCACATCGAGGGCAAACAGCGCATCGGTCACCTTGCCGACCTTGCGGATCAACAGATCCACATAGCCATCGCCATAGTCGGAGACCGAAATGGGCGCCTCGCCAACGGTGGGCAGGGAGATCTCCACAAACTGGCCGTAGTGAACATCAAAGTCACGGGAGACCCGAAAGTTCCACTCAAGCTCGGTGTGACGCTCGATGGCCAGAATGGTGTAGGCCTTGGGCAGCAGGCGGTTTTCGACCACGCCCTGCTGCTGTTCTGCTGTTGCGGTTTGCTGGCACTGGCACATATCAGTTCGCCCCCTGCGTGTTGTCGGCTGCGATGGTCTGTTCGACCACATCGGTCATCTTGTTGATGATGTTGCTAAAGGAGATGTAGTGAGGGCAGCGATCGTCACAGCGGCCACAGCCGACGCACATGTGCTCCTCTCCCTGACGGGCCTTGTAGTCGTTGACCTTGTGCAGGGCGCGATAACGCAGGCGCTCGCCATGCTTTGCGCGAAAACCGTGGCCACCGGCCATGTCGCTGAAGCCATCCACCATGCAGCTGGCCCACTGGCGACGGCGCTCGCCCTGCTTGGGGTTCTCCGCATAGGTGAGGTCATGCACGCTGTAGCAGCTGCAGGTCGGGCAGGAGGTGGTACAGCGGCCGCAGCCGATGCAGCGGCTGTCGTACTCGGCCCAGACCGGATGGGCGGTGAGGATCTGGCGGATCCGCTGGGGGTCGTCACAGACGCTGTCCGGGGTGCGTACCTTGACCGGGTTGCTCTGGACAAATTCCGGGGTGAAGTCATCGGATTCACCCAGCTCGGCAAAGTAGCCGAGCAGCTCGGGATCCTTGACCTCGATACGGGCACCCTCATCGCTCAGACGAATGGCGGCGGCGTAGTCCCGGGTCTCGTTGCTGCCCATGGAGACGCAGAAGCAGTTCTCGAAGCTCTCGCGGCACTCCAGCAGCACCAGCTTGAGCTTGCTGCGCAGTCTGGCGTAGTAGACGTCGCTGTTCTGGCCATTTTTCAGGTAGACCTGATCCAGCCTGCGCAGAGCGTGGATATCACAGCTGCGCAAGAACAGCAGGGTGGGCTTGGCCTCCACCTTTGATTCGCGCAGCTCCAGATTGTCGAAGTGGAACAGGGTCTGGGTGATGGGGAGCACCACCTCTTTTGGGGAGAAGTGGGACTTCTCCTGCCACACCAGATCGGCCGGATGGCGGATGCTGTGGTAGGTGACGTTGTCGGTGTCGGAGAAGCGGCCGCCCCGATATTCGGCCGCGGGTGCCATGATCCGGTAATCGGGCAGCAGCCGCTCGAACAGCTGCGCCAGCGCGGGATGGGTGAGAAGAAACGACATAAATAAACACCTTATATGAGGGTGAGATGCCCTGGCATAGGGATGAGGCGCAAGCCGCTCAGAGTGTCTGACACCGATTCTGGCCGCGCTTGCCTCGCCACGGTCTGTTTTTATGACTCATGTTGCTCAACTGACCCGATTGTTATTGTGTTGGCGGCGCGTGCGTCGCGGCAGGTCGGGTCATGCCTGTAAAACCCTTATCAATTGAGCAGGGCGGCCTGGTAGCCTGCGCACTTGCCCATCACGTATCCCATCTCCAGCTTGTTGATATCGCGGGTGAAACGGGAAACGGGGAAGTAGTCGGCCGGGGCGATCACCTCGATCTGGCAGTCCTCCGGCGGATTGGCGATAAAATCGAGCGCCTCGTTGTAGCTGCGATCCCGCTGCTCCAGCGCCTGTGCCAGCGCGGGGCGGGTCTTGAGCAGGGTGCGGATCATCCAGGGGAAGGGCATCGGCTTGAGCCGATAGCCAAGGGGCTCGGAGAGGATCACCGTCAGGTGACGGGCACCGCGGCGGTAGGCCTCGATCACCGGGATGGAGTCGGCCACCCCCCCATCTGTCATCGGCACCCCGTGCACCTCCGGGTATTCGTGGGAGGCGAGGGGAATGGCGCAGCTGGCGGGCAGTACTTCGTTCATGTTCTCCGGCTTGACCCGGATGTACTCCGCCTTGCCGGTCAGGGTATTGGTCACCACCGCATAGAAGGGGATGCCGGTCTCCCGGTAGGCGTGAATGTCGAGGGGATACTTGCGGCAGCTGGTGTTCCACAGCCAGTGGATATCCACCAGATTGCCCCCCTTGGCAAAGCGCAGGGGATCCATAAACTGCTGGCTGCACGCCAGTTTGGTCAGGATCTCGTGGCTGCGGCCATGCTGGCTGGCGAGATAAGCCAGCAAGTTGGTGGCCCCCGCCGAGACGCCGATGGCGAAGTCAAAGGGGCGATAGTCATGCTCGATAAACGCATCCAGCACGCCGCTGGCAAATATGCCGCGCATGGCGCCGCCTTCTACAACCAATGCGCTGGGGGATGCGTTTTTGTTCATGACAGACACCTCATTGATATGCGGGAGAAAAAGTGGGAAAGAGAACGTCCGGGCTGTCAGGCCGACCATTCTGACAACCAACCGGGGTTGGCCATCGCAATGAGGTCATTCTAGGAAGGGGATGGTGTTTAGAATATCTGTTAATAATGAATAATGTGTTTTGTATTTCTAAACAACTGTAATAAACCCGTTGTGATCAAAGGGGTTGTGTAGGAGTCTCAACGACTCTGTGATGGCTGGATATTGGCAAGGATGAGTGTGTCATGACGTTATTGGTTCCCCCGCTGCTTAAACGTGGCGATACCATCGCTTTTTTCTCCCCCTCCAGCGCGGCGACCGCCTGGGCACCCACCCGTTTTGCCCGCGCAAAAGCCTTTCTTGAGGGACAGGGCTTTAGGCTCAAGGCGGGCAGCCTCACCGGCCAGCAGGATCATTGGCGCTCCGGCTCCATCGCCGCGCGGGCCGAGGAGCTCAACGGCCTTATTCGCGACCCAGAAGTGCGCTGCATCATGTCGGTGATTGGCGGCAGCAACTCCAACTCCCTGCTGCCCTACCTCGATTTTGAGGCGCTGAGGCGCGATCCCAAGATCATCGTTGGCTACTCAGACGTGACGGCGCTGCTGCTCGGCATCCACGCCCAAACTGGCCTGGTTACCTTTTATGGCCCGGCGCTGGTGGCCTCCTTTGGCGAGTTGCCGCCGCTGGTGGATGAGACGTTGGCCAGTTTTTTACAGATTGCGTTGGCCGATGAAGCTGGCGTCCCCTGCACGCTGCCCACCCCGGCAAAGTGGAGCGATGAACGGCTGGACTGGGAGAATCAGACCCGGGCCAAGCAGTGCCAGCCCAATCGGCTGATCTCGGTGGGTTCTGGCCGGGTAGTGGGGCGACTGATCGGCGGCAACCTCAACACCATGGCGGGGATCTGGGGCTCCCCCTATATGCCGCCCATCGAGCGCGGTGACATTTTGCTGCTGGAGGACAGCCTGAAATCAGCCGAGACGGTGGAGCGATCTTTTGCCCATTTCAAGCTGTGCGGGGTGTTTGATCGGATCGGCGGCCTTATCCTCGGCAAGCACGAGCTGTTCAACGATCAGGGTAGCGGCAAGCGCCCCCTCGATATCCTGCTGGAGGTGGTGGGGGAGCCGAACTTCCCCATTCTGGCGGAGTTTGACTGCGCCCATACCCACCCCATGCTGACGTTGCCGCTGGGGATCGAGGTGGCGCTCGATCTCGACCGCCAGCAGCTCACGCTACTGCAGCCCTGGTGGCGAGCAGAATGAGGGCGAAATGAATGTCCAACAACAAGGCCGCTTAGCGGCCTTGTCTGTTTTTGTGGGGAGGGATCAGGGCAGGGCATCGGGCCGGAAGCTGGCGCGGATCTGCGGCACCAGGCTTGATGGGTCGAAGCCTTTCTCCTCGCCCAGCACCGGATGGAGCAGGGGCTTCTCTTCGATGGGGGTGATATCCCCCGCCAGCAGCTGGCGGGTAGCCTGACCCATCTGGTAGAGCTGGCGCACCGGCGCAAACTGGGTCGCCAGATTGAGGGGATCATCGGCGCGGGTGAAGGCCATCATGGGGATCTGGTAGGTGGCATCGCGCGCCGGCTTGTCACCGTGAATCCCCTTGCCGGCAGACATCAAAAACGGCTGGTGATCGCCAAAGGCCACCACCAGATAGCGCTTGTCCGACTGGTCTAGGGTCTTGAGCAGTCGCTCCAGCGAGGCCATGGCATCCACCACCCCGGTGTAGTAGGTGTTGAGCAGCTGGGTGTCACTCTCGCTCTGGTTCGGGCAGGCGCCGCTGCGCTCCTGCCCCTGATAGCGGGGGCCATCGAAGGGGCCGTGCCCCTGCATGGTGACCGCATAGGCAAACAGCGGTTTGTCATCCTGTTCGCTGCGCTTGAGCAGGTGGTCGATCAGCGCATCATCGGAGATATAGAGTCCCTTGTGTTCAAGGGTGGTGAAGCGGGTGTCGAACCAGCGCTCCTCATAGCCGAGCGCCGGGATCGCCTTGGCGCGGCCCCAGAATTTTTCCACATAGGGGTGGGCGAACAGGGTCTGGTAGCCGCTCTGCCTGGCGCTCTGGGCCAGTCCCGGCACCTGCTGCGAGAGGTAGTAGTAGGGCACCACCCCCTGCTTGAGCAAGCCCACCGGCAGGCCGGTGTTCATCTCGAACTCCGCCAGCACCGTCATGCCGCCGGTGGTGGGGGAGTGGATGGTCTTTTGCCACTGCTGCACGCTGGCGGGCAGGGAGAGGGTGGGGGCCGGGGCGCAGATCCGCCCCTTCCAGTCGAGCCAGAGCGACTCATATTGCAGCACGATCACCAGATCCCAGCGCGGCGCAATGCCCTGGGGCGGATAACTCAGCTGCGGGGTCAGCTCGTTGATCTGCAAGGGGTAGCGAAACACGCTGCCGCTCTGCAGCATCTCGTCCACCAGATTGAACAGATAGAGGCCGGGGCCGGAGCGGATGATGTCCCTGTGGTAGTTGACCGCGCGATCCACGTAGCGAATGTTGGCTCCCAGCAGCTTGTTGCCGGTCTGGGTGGCAAAGACGCACAGGGCAAAGAAGGCAACGGTGGCAGCGGCTGTGCGCAGCACCCAGCGCGACAGGGCAAAGCGCCAGCAGAGAAACAGTGCCAGCAACACGGTGAAGATGGGCAGGATGGGGTGCTGGTCGAGCAGGATCCGCAGCAGCGCCAGCAGGTTGCCAAAATCGTCCCCGCCGAGCGGCACGCCGTAGATGGCGATCTTCATAAAGTTGGCCAGCAGACCTATGCCTGACAGCGCGGTAAAGACAAGCCCCATATAGAGGTTGAAGCCCGCCAGCGCACAGAGGCTCCAGCCCAGCACCATGCTGCCCCAGGCGAGATAGTAGTGCTCCGGCCGAAAGCCTGACCAGAGCAGAAACTCCCCCAGCTTGAACACCACGAAGCCATGCAGCAGCACGAAGGTGAGGTTGCCGAGCAGCAGGCTGCCGATGATCCGCCAGCGCAGGCTGCGGCGCAGCTTTGGCAGCACCGTCTTGAGCACGGCGGCGCTCAGGGCCAGCACCAGCGTCAGGCTCACCACCAGATAGGTGAGGTTGAAGCCCTGCTCCGGCAGGGTTTGCAGGATCTGGCTGAAGTCGCCGCTCTCGGGGCGATCTTTGAGCAGCAGACCGATGCGCAGCTGATAACGGCTGGCCAGTGCATCGTCCGGGGCGCGCAGGGTGCTGTTGAGATCCAGCGAGCAGCGGTTATTGCGGCACACCTGACGCTTATCCACCGCTTGACTCAGCTGGTCAATCCGCTCCCCCTTGTCGTTGAGCAGCTCCACTCGCACCTTGTCCCCCGTTTGCAGCGGCCCTCGCAACTGCCACTGGCTGCGCACCACCAGATAGAGGCCGCGGCTGTCGCTTTTATAGAGCAGGGCGTGGCGGGTGAGGGTAGCCAGCGGATTGTCGGCGGGGCCCAGCACCAGCGGCTGGGCACGGCCCAGCCAGCTGCCGGGATTGATCAGCGGCAACAACAGGGTCAGCAGCAGCAATCCGCCCAGCAGGGCAAGCAGCAGAGAGGGCAGACTCAGGACGCGGGGGCGGCCTGAGGAGGGGCGATTCATATAAGCTCATCCTTTGAGCGAGTGAGGGAGAGATCGTTCATCCGCATAGAGTTTGACCCGATGGTGAGGGCCTTGTTTCAGCTTGTCAATTTAATGACCACTTAATGAATATTTGGTTACAGCTCAACCTTGCAAATTGTGATCCCGATCGAGGGGTTGTTCGGAATATGTGATGAAAGCGTCATCATGGGGTTTTGCCGCTGGCTTGGGAGGGATCTGCTGTTTAGTCTCTCGATAGCGACTGGAGGTACATGTATGAATCCCAAAGTGATGGCACGTCAGGCCAGATTGCTGCGCATGCTGGAGAGCAAGGAAGAGATCCGGATCGGACGCGAGCGCGACTGCCCGCTGCCGCTGGCCCAACTGGTCAAGCTGAAGGATAGCCATCCGGCTGTGGTCAAGGTCTATCGCCACGGTCTCACCGCCGAGGTGTTTCACCTCAAGGTGGAGGGGCATCACTGGTGCCTCAAGCGGCGCCGTCAGGATTCACTGGTGGCCAACCTCGATGGCAAGACCGCCTTTCTGACCGAGCTGGAGCGGCGGCGTGAAATCGAGGCGCTGCGCGAGCTGCATCCTACTGTCCTCTCCCACGTGGTCTGCACCAGCTTCGGCTCGGCGCGCGCCGGGGTGCTGGTCTCCCCCTGGTTGCGGGGTGTGCCGGTCCACCAGCTCAACGAACGCAATCTGGCCCAGATGCTGGAGGTGCAGGGTGAGCTGGCCCGCTGGGGCTGGTTTGACTGGGACCCGAGCCCGGGCAACCTGCTCGATGACGGCGAGCAGATCTGCGTGTTCGACTTTGGCTATATGTGGACCTTTGATCCCCGCTTTGAATACAACTCCAATGGTCTGGTCGACCCGCAGTTCCATGTACCGGAGCGGTTGGAGACCCGCACCCTATCGGGGCTTTGGCTCGATGAGGCCGATCCTCTGCCGCAATTTCGCTACTGGCGCGAGCTTTGCCTGAAATGGGTGAAACGGGAGATCCACCACCTGATCCGCGAAGGGGCCAGTGCCCCTGTGCTGGCCCGCCTGCACGCCCTGCAAGGGGAGTGGAGCGCCGCGCTGGCGAGCGACGAGGCGCTGGTCGCCAACTGGTGGCGGGACATGTATCGCAGCCACCGGCTCGATGTGGCCGATGATCTGAGCGGCCAGAGCTGCGGCCCGCTCACCCTGCGTCGCCTCGATTGGCTGATGCAGGCGGTAACGGATCACTATCCGCTGCTGGTGGACAATCTCTCGCC
Organism: Aeromonas sp. Y289-2; assembly: GCF_027705925.1. Classification (NCBI taxonomy): domain Bacteria; kingdom Pseudomonadati; phylum Pseudomonadota; class Gammaproteobacteria; order Aeromonadales; family Aeromonadaceae; genus Aeromonas; species Aeromonas sp. Y289-2. Next base: position 246,286 of record NZ_JAPDCH010000002.1, on the reverse strand, counting down.
TCAGGAGACGGAGCTCGGCCAGACCGGGCTGCTGGCCCGCTTGCAGCAGCTGCGCCGCGAAGCCGTCGCCTGTCAGTTGCCAGCCACCAGCCTTGCCTGAGCCGATACCTTTGCGGAATACAAATAAACAGGGCGCCTTGCGGGCGCCCTGTTGCATGGTCTGGTTTACCTCGCGGTGAGGGTCAGTCCAGCAGCTCCTGATGGAGGCGGTTGACGATATTGCCCGCCTCGCTCTCCTTGACCAGGAAGCAGAGGTTGTGGGCGCTGGCGCCGTAGCAGATCATCCGGATGTTGTGCTCGCGCAGGGCGTCGAAGACCTGACTGCCAACCCCGTTCACTTCGCTCATCCGGTTGCCGATGAGTGCCACCAGTGCCAGACCGGTTTCCACCTCCACCTTGCAGAGCTGCCCCAGCTCGGCCAGTACCTTGTCGCTCAGGATCGGTTCGCCGTTACTCTGGCTGCCGGTGTGATCCAGGGTCAGCGACACGCTCACCTCCGACGTGGTGATGAGATCGACCGAGATGCGGTGACGGGCCAGAATGCCGAACACTTCGGCCAAAAAGCCGTAGGCGTGGAACATGTTGAGGCTGTGCAGGGTCACCAGCACCTGCTGGCGGCGCAGGGCGACGGCGCGAAACAGCGGGCTTGAATCTGTGCTGGCGCGGATCCAGGTACCACCGGCGGCAGGATCCTTGGCGGAGCCGACAAACACCGGAATATTCTGGCGCACCGCCGGTTGCAATGTGGCGGGGTGCAGCACCTTGGCGCCGAAGGTGGCCATCTCGGCCGCTTCGACAAAGCTGATTTCGGGGATCGGGCGGGCGCGGGTGACGAGGCGTGGATCCGTGGTGTAGATGCCGGGCACATCGGTCCAAATCTCGATACTGGCGGCATCGAGCGCTTCGGCGAGCAGGGCTGCGCTGTAGTCAGAGCCGCCGCGCCCCAGCGTGGTGGTGCGGCCATCGCCATCGGCGCCGATAAAGCCCTGGGTGATGATAAGGCTGTCGCCAAGCTGCGGGCCCAGCGTCTGCTGGCAGAGAGTGCGGGTGGTGGCCAGATCGACGGTGGCTTTGCCAAAGCGGCTGTCGGTGCGCATCAGCTGGCGCACATCCTGCCAGTGGGCCTTGACGCCGCGCTGGCGCAGCAGCTCGGTAAAGAGGCGGGTAGACATCAACTCGCCGCAGGCGATGAGGCGATCGGCCAGCTCTGCATCGGTATGCTGGTGGGCTTGCTGGGCCATGAGGCGAATTTCGTCCAGCTGGCCATGAATGAGGGCGCTCACATCAACGGGGTTGCCGAGATCGGCCAGAATGGCCTGCTGGATCTCGGCCAGTTTGGCTAGCTGCTCGTCGCGGCCCGCTTCGTCCAGCTCCCCTTGTGCCAGGGCGACCAGCAGGTTGGTGACACCGGCGCTGGCGCTCAGCACCACCACCCGGGTGGCGGGATTGGCCAGCACGATGTCGGCGCAGTGATTCATGGCCGGGAAGTTGGCGACACTGGTTCCGCCAAACTTGGCGACATTGATCGGGCTCATTGCTTACTCCTGTCTTATTTTAAGATTCCGGTTCCATCGGGCAAAAAAGAGAGGAGGAGGCTGAAAATGGCAGGAATGAACGAAGCTATCCCGGCCAGAAGCACTCCACCTGCAGAGCCCATCCCGTACCGCCCCTGACAGGGCGCGGTGGGGGATGATCACTACCGATGACAACCCGGGGGATTCAGCCCCCGCAGCCGACGTTGAGGTCACCAGTCTCCTCACTCGTCTCGGCGCTGCTCCCCCTGACCCAAGTTCACCGGACGCTGGCGTCCTCCCTTGGGCTGCCTGGGCAGCGCTCCTCTTCTGGCTCCACCAGGGCGGTGGAGTGCATTTAGAAATACCCTGCGTTGGATTGCACTGTCAATCGAGTTTGTGAAAAAGTTCAAATTGTCGGCTAACTCAACGCAGGATCAATGACTTAAGCAATGGTCTTTGACAAAACCTTGGAACGGCGCTGCCAGTTGTAGAGACGTTGGCGCGCCACCGGCAGATCTTCCACTTCCAGCGGATCGAAGCCCCGCTCCCGGAACCAGTGGATGGAGCGGGTGGTGAGCACGAACAGGCGGCGAATGCCAAGCCGCTTGGCCCGCTCGGCCACCTTGGCCACCAGCTGATCCCCCCGGTTGGAGTTGCGATAGTCGGGGTGGATGGCGACGCAGGCCATCTCTGCCATCGCCTCTTCCATAAAGCAGTAGAGGGCCGCGCAGCCGATGATGAGGCCATCGCGCTCGATGATGGTGAACTTGTCGATCTCCATCTCCAGCTGCTCGCGGGAGCGGCGCACCAGAATGCCTTCCTCCTCCAGCGGGCGAATGAGATCCAGAATGCCGCCGATATCCTCGATGGTAGCGGCGCGGGCCTGCTCGGCACTTTCCCGCACGATCTGGGTGCCGAGGCCGTCGCGACTGAACAGCTCCTGCAGCATGGCGCCATCATCCTGATAGCTCACCAGATGGGAGCGGGGCACCCCGCCACGGCAGGAGGCGATCGCTGCGCGCAGATAGCGGGCGGTGCCGGACATCTCTTCGCCAGCCTGCTCCAGCTCAACCAGCAGCTCTTCGGCCTGCTCGGGGAAGAGCTCGGAGATGGCTTCGCCGCGCCTGTCCATCACCCCCTGGGTGCTGCTAAAGCAGATGAGCTTGTCCGCCTTGAGGTCGACCGCCACCCGGCGGGCCACCTCTTCGGAGCTCAGGTTAAAGCTCTCGCCGGTGACCGAGCAGCCGATGGGGGAGATCAGCACCAGACTCTTCTGGTCGAGCTGGCGGGTGATCCCCTCCACGTCGATGCGGCGCACCCGGCCGCTATGGCAAAAGTCGATGCCATCATCCACCCCCAGCGGCTGGGCAGTGACGAAGTTGCCGCTCACCACGCTGATCCGCGCCCCCTGCATGGGGGTGTTCGCGAGCCCCATGGAGAGCTGGGCTGTGATGTCATATTGCAGGCCGCCACACACCTGTTTGATGATGGTGAAACTCTCGTCATCGGTGACCCGGATCCGCTTGTGATACTGGGCCTCGATACCGGCGCGGGCCAGCGCTTCATCGTTTTGCGGACGTGAACCAAACACCAGCACCAGGCGTATGCCCAGTGTCTGCAGCAGGGCGATGTCGCTGACGATATTGGCGAAGTTGGGGTGGCAGATGGCTTCTCCCCCCATCATCAGCACAAAGGTGGCACCCCGATGCACATTGACATAGGGGGTGGATTGCCGGAAGGCATTGACCAGACTGGGTTCGCGTTCACGCACTTGATATTTCTTCCATAAAAAAACAGCGATTGGCTCAATATATGAAAATTAATTCACAAATCAAGACTAAATATTGATTTTGGCCGTTTCTGGTCTACGAGGGGCGGCTTGGCCGTGCGGATTGGGAAAGGATGGTTCGAAGCGCAGATGGCCGCCGGAGCGAGCGGGGAGGGGCCCGCCGGTTGATCCGGCGCGATAAACTGCTATCTTCGATGCTCCTTTTCGTCAGCTGTGTGATTTCACAGGGTTTTATACAAGGACAGAATTCATGGAACAGATTATTTCACCGGCAGATGCCCTGCCGGGACGACGCGAAGCGATGGTGATTGGTCAGCAGCATGCGGTGAATGGCAACCCGACCCAGGGCCCCTGGCCGGAAGGGATGGCGGTGGCTTGGTTTGGCATGGGTTGCTTCTGGGGCGTGGAACGCCTGTTCTGGCAGCAGCCGGGCGTCTACTCCACCGCGGCCGGCTATCAGGGCGGCGTCACCCAGAATCCCACCTACAAAGAGGTGTGCAGCGGGCTGACCGGCCATGCCGAAACGGTGCAGGTGGTGTTTGATCCGGCGGTGATCAGCTACGGCGATCTGCTCAGACTGTTCTGGGAGCAGCACGATCCGGCGCAGGGGATGCGTCAGGGCGGGGACATTGGCACCCAGTATCGCTCGGTGATCTTCTATGGCGACGAGAGCCAGCAGATCATTGCCCAGCAGAGCATGGCGGCCTACCAGCAGGCGATGGCGGCAAGCGGCGACAGTCGTGCCATTACCACCCGCATTCTGCCGCTGGCGCCCTTCTACTATGCCGAGGATTACCATCAGCAATATCTGGAGAAAAACCCGGATGGTTACTGCGGATTGGGTGGCATTGGAGTCTGTTTGCCGCCCAGCCTGAACCGCTGAACAGGTTTGTAGTCGATTTCTTAATAAAAGTGAAAATAAATGGTCGGAGGAGGGAACTTATTGCGACCAGTCGGGACTAACTAGGTAGCGTCCAGGGATCGGATGCAAAGTCCAGACACATTTCTTGCCTTGATAACCGCCTGATGAATGAACGCACTGGCGGGTTGAAAATGATAGCAAGCAGGGCTGCCCACCAAGGCGGCCCTTTTCCTTATCTGCTGCTTTTAAATCTTGCGTTGGGCGGGAGAACCGGACGGCAGATCAGCCGATGGCGCTGTCGAACAGGTTCTTGATGAGATCGATAAACTCGATGAGGAAGGTTTTCTGTTCCGGGGTCGGGGCGCGCAGCCAGACGGCGGAGAGCACCTCTTCCAGGTCGGCGACCACGGCGTCGGCCTCCTGCATGATGGCGAAACGCACCTTGGGATCGAGCTGGGGGTTTTGCTCGCAAATGGCCATCAGGTTGCTGGCAACTCGGCCACTGACCAGATCTTCGATGGTCTCTTCACCATCGTTCTGCTGCTGGGATTCAAACAATCCCAAACTCTCCACCAGATACTCGATCAGCGAGATATAGCCTTCACTTTCTACCACCATGGTTGCTGCCTCAATACAGTAACAATACGAAAATTAAGCGTATTTTAGTGGCTTGCCCTAGCTTGGCAAGCAGCAGTGCAGGCGATGGCGAGTAAAACTGACTCCGCCCCGCTCCACGCACTCCAGCTCGGTCAACGTAAAGCCATGTCGTAAAAATAGCTCATAACTGAAGGCGCTGGCCTCGGTGGTGATGAGCGTCATACCGAGCCCTCGGGCACCCGCGAGCGCCGTGGTGAGCAGTAGATTGCCCAGTCCCTGGCGCTGATGGTCGGCGCTGACATAGAGCAGACTGAGGTGGCCATCGGGGCTCAGGGTGACAAACCCGAGGGGCACATTTGCCTGCTCTGCTACCCAGCCGTGGTGCTCGCGCAGCTGGCTGACAAAGCCCGGATGTTGTGAACCGAGGGCCCACTGCTCCACCTGCTCGGCGCTGTAGTGTTCTGGGCCGCTGCGTCGCACCGCCTGCTCGAACAGGGTCACGAGGGCGGGGATATGTGCCTCGCCAAGAGGGACAATACAAAGTGCTGGACTAAGTGCTGGCGTCATAAGGTTGGGCCGTCAGTAGGGGGGAGGGGGCGTGGCGCCTGTGGCCGTTTGGCTTTGGGCAGACCCGCGACAACCCGCTCATAGGAGTGGTGCACCCAGCCCTGCCACAGATCATCCGGCAAGGTGCTGTTCAGGGTCACTGTGTTCCAGTGTTGCTTGTTCATATGCCAGCCCGGTTTGACCTCGGGGTGGATCTCGCGCAGCAGCAACGCCAGCTCAGGCTCGCATTTGAGGTTGATAGTGAGCGGCTCGGCCTGCCAATCCACCAGCGCGAACATCTTGCCCGCGATGCGGTAGACCAGGATCTCCGGGCCAAACGGGGTATCTTCGGTAGCGCCCGGCAGGGTCAGCAGAAAGTGGCGCAAACGGGTCAAATCCATGGAAAGTTCTCGCGCAAGGGGTGATCCGGGTCATGTCAGGCGCATATCTATCGGCGGGCCTGTTCTGTTAATATGCGCGCAGCCGAGTATACCCCCCATCACCAAGGGAGCCTATTGGATGTTGTATCACAAGACTTTCGAACTGGGTCCCGAGCGGGATTGGGTGGTGTTTGTCCATGGCGCCGGTGGCAGCTCCTCCATCTGGTTCAAGCAGCTGCGCGCTTATCGCGAACACTTCAACGTGCTGCTGCTGGACTTGCGCGGCCACGGCCAGTCCCACCAGCTGCAACAGGTGGTCAAGGGCCACTACAGCTTTCGGGAAGTGACCGAAGATATCGTTCGGCTGCTCGATCATCTCGATATCCGCCGCGCCCATTTTGTCGGCATCTCCCTTGGCACCATCCTTATTCGCCATCTGGCCGAGCTCTGCCCGGAGCGGGTCAAAAGCATGGTACTGGGGGGCGCTATCTTGCGGCTCGATATCCGCTCGCGGGTGCTGGTGCAACTGGGCCGACTCGGCCAGCACTTCCTGCCCTATATGTGGCTCTACCGGCTGTTTGCCTTCATCATCATGCCGCGCCAGCACCATCAGGAGTCGCGCAACCTCTTTGTGCGCGAGGCCCGCAAGCTCTGCCAGAAGGAGTTCAAACGCTGGTTCCGCCTCGCCACCGAGGTCAACCCGCTGATGCGCTACTTTCGTGAACGCTCCCTGCCCATTCCCACCCTCTATGTGATGGGGGAGGAGGATCATATGTTTCTGGCACCGGTGCGCGAACAGGTGGCCCGCGATGCCAGCTCTTCGCTGGCGGTCATTGAACAGTGCGGCCATGTCTGCAATGTGGAGCAGCCGGAGCAGTTTAATCGCCGCACGCTGGCATTTATTCAATCGCTGGGGAGCGGGAGGAAATAACCTCCCCTTAAGTCTAGTTATCCTCAAATAACGTTGGTTATATATTCTCCTTTACAATTTATTCAACTCAAACTGATAGCCATCATGGTTTTAAGAATAGCCATACTGGCTTCGATGCTGTATTCGACAGGCTACAACTACCTCCTATAGAATAGGGTCTGTAAGACGGCTGACAATTAGAATTTTGAAATAATGGTTTTGCTCTTCGTCTTCGCTTATTGAATCAAAAGATTCTTCATCCATATCATCAAATTCGAACTTATCCTCAATGTCATCATCGTCATAAAATAATTAGTTGAGATGGTTTTTTATATCAGTTCTGTTCTTGTTTAACAATTTTATTTTTCCTGCCTCGAACGAGGCTAACCATCCTTCAGATGATAGGGTATCTGTTGTTACAAACATTGTAAGGTAGGGTGAGCTAAAATTGCTCTTTATAATTCCTGAGTGATATAGATCAAGAGCAATCATGGTGCAGATGGAGTTAGACATTTGTTCAACTTCACTGGTTACTCTTCGCTCATATGAAGAGCGAGCAACAGAAGATTTCTCCACTTTGTATGCTTTTTTGCTTGGAGAAGGCCGGTTAAAAAACTTTGATTCATTCTTTGAAAATACCTCAGATGTAAACTATGGTGGCAATTGAATAGGAAAAAAACGCGAGCCAAAAATGCTTCTAAGTTATTCACATCATGAAAGTTTGGTATGTAAGTATGGAGTGGTGAGCTTTACTTAAATTTCTTATATAATGGACGTTCTAAGTTTGGATAATTTATTATCAGCCTAGATATAGAGGAACGCCATAATATTCACATCTATTATTAATCTGGCATAGACCATCCGAATATAAACGGCAGCCATTAGTTAAATTATCTATATTTGATTCTGAATAAATATAATTTGATCTTTTTAGGAGATGATATGTGGGGAGGTGAATCCCTAAAATAAATTCTAGTGTTTCAAAATACTTTTTGTCGATAATCGGGTAAGCTACAAGATGATAATTATTTAATTCTGGATCATTTATGTTTGTTCTATCGAATGAAAAACAACCCGATTTAGCGTATTCAATAAAATCATGCAGATAAGCTTCTTTATCAAACTTAAAATCGTCATTATATCTATATCTTTCAGTTTTTAATTGTATAATATGTTCAATTTTTGGACTTAGTTCGTAACGCAACTTTAAATTCATAGGCATGTTTTTTATTTTATATCTGATATTGTCATGGACTGGATTTTTATAGACTTTCTCTGAAACGATACCACCCGCGGTAGCAAGGTGTAATAGTAATGGGCTTGTTTTTTTGTGATAAAAAATGGGTGAAAAAAATAAGTCAAGGTCAAATTCAGTGGGATTCATAACTCTTTTCCAAAAATTTTAACACAATTAGGGCAGCGATTTATTACCTCTAATGTTCGCGGGCGAATCGCAGGGGTGAAATCTAAGTCACTAATAGAGCATGATTTGTCTGTTGTTAAAATAATATTTGCCGATTTAACTTCGGCACATTTCCCTATTATGTTTTTTGACGCACTTTTATTTGACTGAGTACCTATTTTACCTAACTGTGATTCTAACAATGTCTGTAGTTCAGGATGATAGTTATTTAAAGTTCTATGTGAGGAACCAAAACTATAGAATTTATTACTCTTGCTGGCTATAGTGCAAGCTACAAAGTCTCTTATGTTCGTTTTATATTGCCTTTTGTCTTTCAAAAATGTTCTTTTTTGAATTGATTCAATTTTTGATTTATATGTTCTGGTCCGTTCTTTAAGTATACGAAAAAGTGAACTTATGGTTCTATGATTTTTAACTAAATAGTAAGAATTATTAAAGGAATTATTAGCCATGGCAATGTCATTTTCGTAACGTTTATTTTTTTTCATGCATCCTCTGAGATTAAATTAATGAAATTATTATATAGAATTTAATAAGGGTTTTGCTATTGACAGGATTCAATAAATCGCCGTAGCTACCGCACGGGGTTACAGCTCCCTGGGTGCTGCTTTTAACCAGATTAAAAATGGGTAAATCATGGGCTTACCTCGGCTGCTTTTGGGGCTGTGAGGGCCGGATGAGCAAGGTATCAAACACCGACCAATTAAAGTGAGTGAAAAGTTAGTTATCGCTCGGATTTTGAATGGATTTTTGATGGGGATCAGACTTTAGCCCAGATGGCAGCGGGTTGAGTGGGTGGGGGTGTTTAATAAATAAACAGAAAAGACATCCTCGACGACTGGCGCCAAGAGACAGGAGTGGCTGGGCAATATCACTGTGATGCCCTGTTATAAGGGCTATTGGTTTCGGGTCATTGAGCAGACCGGCCAGGTTTGTCGAGGGTGTTTAGTAGCCGGTCATCTCCAGATAGCCGACCCCCTTGGCATCCCCCGAGACAGAGACTGCCCCTTCCCAGTAGTCAAAGCGCCCCGTCATGGCCTGATTGGGTTGACGGGCTGTGATGGTGAGGCTCATATCGGCCGCTTCCAGTTGCCACTCGACGGGGTACGCTTGCCCCTTGGGGCCGCGCCAGGTGTTGCCCGGCGTAAGGCGAATCGCGTCGGGGGCGAGTACCCGGCTGCTGCCATCCCGCTCAATCAAAATACCGTAGCGGTTTTCGGGCTGGTTTTCGGGATTAGCGCGGCCCGCCTTGGTGCGCAGGCGAAACAGCATCAGCTCGCGGCCATCAGCCAGTTGCAGCGAAAACCAGTCCCAACCCGATTGCCACTCGGCCAATACCGAGCTGCTCCACTCGTGATCAAACCAGCCTTGTCCGCTGACGGTGCGGGTTTCGCCATCACGAGTCAGGGTTCCGCTCAGCTGCAGGCGCGGGTAGGAGTAGTAAAAGGAGGCGTTGCCCGGGCTCTTCTCGCTGTAACCGGCCTTGCCTTGCAGCACCAGCGGCTTGGCGGCAGTGACGGTGAGGTTCAGCTCGCCAATCTTGCTCTGCACCTTGAGGGTGGCGGGGAACAGCGCCGCCCCTTGCGAGGCAAGCCGCCACTCCCTTAGCCAATATTGACCGCCGCTGGCCCCCGCCAGCCCCGGCCCCTGCCGACTGGCCCGTTCATCTTGCTGGTGGCTGCCACGGTCGAGATCCGTGATGGCAAACTGGGCCAGCCAGAGCTGGGGGGTGAGCCAGGGGTTGCTGGTGCGGAGTTCTTGTTCGATACCCTGGCGAAACAGGGTCCACTGCACGCCATATTCGCGCCCCTGCTCATCCTTGAGATTGCCGGTGAGATACCACCACTCGGAGCGGTAATCGGGGTGGGCGGCGTGATCCTCCGGCAGCTGGATAGTTTGCCCCGGCTGCACCTTTTTAAAGCTGTCGCTGCCACCCCCGAGCAGGGCGCCCAGATCGCTGGCAGCGATAGCCCCGCTATAGAGCGTCCAGAGCATACCCAGCGCCAGCGGCCACCCTTTGATCTGTTTCATACCACTCTCCTTGCCGCATACCAGGATGCCAATGCGCCACGTATCAGGTGTGAGAGCCAGCATGCTGGCGTATCTCGCGGTTGTTGGCTCATACCACTCTCCTTGCCGCATACCAGGAGGCGAGCGCCCCGCATACCGGTGCCAGCAACAGGGCGGTGACCGCATGAAGGGGGGCGGCCTCGAAGGCGAGGCGCCAGCCAAAGGCGCGTGGGTTGACCACCTCGATCAGCACCCAGGCGAGGCCATACCCCACCGGCAGGGCCAGCAGGGCGGTGAGCAGCCCCAATCCAGCCCCTTGCCACACCAGCAGCTGGCGGCAGTGGCGGGGGCTCAAGCCCAGACTCTGCAAGGTCTGCAGCTCGCCACGGCGCGCCAGCCCCAGCACCATAAAGGCCGAGCCAATGCCGACAAAGGCGATGCCCAAGATCAGCAGTTTCAATAGCTCGGTCACCACAAAGGTCTGGTCAAACACCTTGAGGGCCGCGCTGTGAATGGCGGGGGCGGAGAGCAGATTGAGCTGCTCGCCAAAGCGCTCGCGCAGGCGGTCGGCCAGCTGCTCGGGGTCGTTGCTAAAGAGGGCGAGGGATTGCACCGCCCCGGCCTCGAAGGCGTGCAGGATCTGCCCCTTGTCGCTGCCGTAATCCTGATAGACGCCGGTGACGGTGAACTGCCTTGGCCCCTGCTCGCCGCTGATCGCCAATGTCTGGCCCACCTTGACCCCGAGGCGCACCGTCAGCGGTTCGCTCGCCAGCACTTCGTCGGGACGGGTCGGCCAGCGTCCGGCCAGCAGCGGATAGGCCGCTTTAAGCTGGGGGATAAAGTCCATCTGCGCCCACTCGATGGGCTGCCCCTGCCAGCGGGCGGGGTGCACCGAGCGGCGCGAGGCGGCGCTTACCTGCGGGTTGGCGAGCAGGGTCTCGAGGGTGTCTTCGTTCAAGGTGCCCTTGTTGCCCGCCACTCCTTTGGGGGCGGTGACATAGAGATCGGCGGCCAGACGCTGGCCGAGCCAGATCTCCACGCTGGAGCGAAAGCTCGACACCATGACGCCGATGCCGATGGCCGCGGCGATGGCCAGCTGCAACGCCATCACCGCGATGGCGGTGCGATCGAGGTGATAGAGGGTTTCGGCCACCCCGAGCCGGGCGGTGAGGGGGCCGCCCGCGCGCCGTCGCAGCCAGCCAAGCAGGCCGCGCAGGGCATCGGGCAGCCAGAGCGCCATGGCCAGCAGCCAGCCTCCGGCGATAAAGAGGGCGCCGGTCAAACCGGTTTGTGGCAGCCACAGGCAGAGGGCGCACAGCAGCAAGATGGCGATGGCCAGCACGCGCCGTCGCCACGGGTGCGCAGGGGGGCGGCTGCTCCCGGCGCACAGTTCGAGGGGGGATTGGCGCAGCAGTTGCCACCAGCCGGGCAGGTTGGCGGCCAGCGTGCCGAGCAGCCCGATCAACAGCGCCTTGAGCAGGCTCACAGGGGAGAGGCGAAGCAGATCGATGGGGTTGGGCCCATAGAGATCGGCCAGCGCCTGGGTCAGTTGCCCCATCAGGGCCAGCGCCAACAGGCTGCCGAGCAGCACCCCTAGCAGGGTGCCGATGGTGGCAAGAATAAGCAGCTCCAGAATGAGCCAGCGGAGCACCCGGCTCGGCCCCATCCCCAGAATGATCAACTGGGCCAGCTGGGGGCGGCGCACGCTCTGGACAAATCGCTGGGCGTTGAACACCAGAAACAGTCCCACCGCCATCGCGAGCAATGACAGCGCCGTCAGATTGAGGGCCAGCGCATCGCCAAGCTGGCTGGCATCGAGCGCCGGGCTGATGGGCTCAAGCCACAGGGGCTGGTTCGGGTAATCGGTTTGCAGGGTGGCCTGCAGGGGGCGAGCCTCTGATTCGCTTAGCTTGAAGACGATGCGATCGAGCCGACCCGCTTTTCCCAGCAAGGGTTGGGCGAGGCCGATATCGGTTATCAGCAGCCGCTCCATGGGCACGGCGCCCGGTTCAAAGGTGCCCGCCAGCGTGAGGGTCAGGGGGCGGGCGCTGGCGCCATCGCTGCCGCCCAATACAAAACGGCGGCTCTGGCCCGCTTGCCAGCCAAGGCGAGCTGCCTCAGGGGCCGCCAGCCAGATGCTGTCGGTATGGTTTAGGGTGAAGTCGGGTTCGCTCGCGGGTTGGGCGCCAAACAGCTGGCGCAGGGGGCCGGGGTTGAAGAGATCCATCCCAAGCAGTTGAAAGCTGCGCCCCTCTTCATCCTTGAGCCAGCCATGGAGCTGGGGCATGGCATTGAGGGCGGGTTGGCTTGTCACTAGCTGTACGTAAAGCTGCTCATCCAGCCCGCCAATGGGGGCCAGCCGGTAGTTGGCTTCCCCTGCCAGCTGGCTGCGGGCGGCGACGAAGTTGGTGCGGGCACTGTGATTGAGCAGTTCGATGGCCACCACCAGCGACACTCCCAATACCAGTCCGGCCAGACTCATCAACAGCAACCAGGGGTGGCTACGATAGAGGCGCAGCAAGGCTTTGAGTGGCAGCATCAGCGTGCTCCCGGCAGACGCAGTCGCTGTTTAGTCATGGCGGGGCCTCTTGAGCTCGATAAGTTGACCCCCTTCGAGGCGCAGCACTCTGTCGGCCAGCGCGGCATAGGCCGGGTTGTGGCTCACCAGCAGCAAGCCTGCGCCGGTGTCGCGCACCGCCGCGATCATTAACGCCATCACCTGTTCGGCATTGTGTTCATCTAGGCTGCCGGTGGGTTCGTCGGCGAGCAGCCAACTGGGCTGATGGATAAGGGCGCGGGCCAGCGCCACCCGCTGTCGCTGGCCGCCGGAGAGCTGCTCCGGCCAGGCATGGCGCTTGTGGCTCATATCGAGCCGATGCAGCAACTGGTCAATCTTTGTCTCATCCGGTGGCAGAACGTTGATGGCGAGCGGCAGTGCCAGATTCTCGGCCACGTTCAGGGTCGGCAGCAGGTTGAAATCCTGATAGACGATGCCGAAATGGCGGCCCCGCAGGCGCGCCCGCTCGTCGGGGGATCGGGTGTCGATCCGGGTCTCCCCCAGCCAGATCTCCCCTTCATCCGGTGCAATCAGCCCGGCGATCAGATTGAGCAGGGTCGACTTGCCGCAGCCGCTTTGGCCCAGCAGCAGGGTGATCTCGCCAGCGGGGAGGGCGAGATCGAGATGGTGGAACAGCGGCAGTCGTTCACTGCCGTTATCGAAGCTCTTGCAGAGGTTGCGCAGGGTCAGCATGGGATAACCGTTTGATGGTCAATGGCTTTCATCATGCTTGGTACGCTAGCACGGCCAGCATTGATCAACACCCCTTACGGTTGATCAAGAGTGCCAGTTAGTGATCAAGGCGGCAAAAGAGCAGTGGATCCTCGCTGGATCCCGCTTGCCCGAGGTGGTTAGAATAGGGGCTTCCATGGGTCACAGGATGAGCAAGGATGTTACACAAGCAAGTCAGTTTTATCATCGATAGCAAGGGCAACAAGCAGGCTGCCGTCGTCCCCATCGAGATCTACAACGAGCTGATGACCCTGCAAAAGGCACTCTCCGACAACCGGCCGGGGGAGCGCGAGCTCTACCACTTCAACGGCAAAGGGGCCGAGGCCCACGGTTATCCGGTGGGCAAGCGGCAAAATCCGGGCTTTATGGTGCTGGCCGGTTCCACCGCCAATGGCGAGGATGCTGCCTCCCTGCGTGAAGCGGTGATCGAGCTGCGCCACGAGCTGCTGGAAAAGGGGGTCATAGTGCCCCGCAGTCAGGGTGGCTTTGTCTTTACCGCCGATCAGCTGTTCAACAGCCCGAGTCTGGCCGCCAGTCTGGTGGCGGGTAATAACCGCAGCGGTCTGGATGCCTGGCAAAACAGCGCAGGCTATACCCTCAAGCAGTCGGGTTTCGGCAAGAAATAATCCCGCGTTTCGACAGCAAACCAATTAAGCGTTAATTGACCTGGATGAATTTTTCTTTTCATCCAGGTGCTAGCATGATTGCCAGACGGTTCTAAAAGGAAGAGACCATGTCTGCGCTCACCCCTGTTATTTTGCTGCTGTCCCTGTTTATCCCTCCCGCCCATGCCAGTAGTGGCCCAGTTCTGTTGACATCCTCCTCAATCGGACTTTTTTGTGTCGGATTGTTTGTGTTGGCCTACGCCCTGGTGGTGGCTGAAGAGTATCTGCAACTGCGCAAGTCCAAACCTGTGCTGGTGGCCGCCGGGGTGATCTGGATCCTGATCGGTATCGCCTATGCGCAGCAGGGGATGAGCCCTGTCGCCGAGCAGGCATTTCGCCATACCCTGCTGGAATATGCCGAGCTGATGCTGTTCCTGCTGGTGGCGATGACCTATATCAACGCCATGGAGGATCGGCGGCTGTTCGATGCCCTGCGTGCCTGGCTGGTGCGATCCGGCTTTAACTTGCGCACCCTGTTCTGGTTGACTGGCGGGCTTGCTTTTTGTATTTCGCCGGTGGCAGACAACCTGACCACAGCACTCTTGATGTGCGCCGTGGTGTTGAAGGTGGCCAACGGTGATCGGCGTTTTGTCAATCTTGCCTGCATCAACATAGTGATCGCCGCCAACGCCGGAGGGGCGTTCAGTCCCTTTGGCGATATCACCACCCTGATGGTGTGGCAGGCGGGCAAGGTGCAATTTGGCCAGTTCTTCACCCTGCTGATCCCCTCTCTGCTCAATTTTCTGGTCCCGGCCATCCTGATGAGCCTGATGGTGCCGCGTCATGTACCGGAGGCTGATAACGAGGTGGTCGATCTCAAGCGGGGGGCCCGTCGCATCGTCGCGCTGTTCTTGCTGACCATCATCACGGCGGTGCTATGCCACAGTTTCCTCCATCTGCCGCCTGTGCTCGGCATGATGCTGGGACTCGGTTATCTGCAGTTTTTCGGGTTTTATCTGCGCAAGTCGCTGCCGCGCTCCCTTGCCCGCAAGCGTGCGCTCTACGAACGCAATGGTGATGAGGTGCGGTTGCGCAGTCTGGGTTCTGTGGTGCCATTTGACGTGTTCAACAAGGTGGCCAAGGCGGAGTGGGATACCCTGCTCTTCTTCTACGGGGTGGTGATGTGTGTCGGTGGGCTGGGCTTTATGGGGTATCTGGAGCTGGTGTCACACTGGCTGTATGACGCTGGGGATCCCACCATGGCCAATATCTTCATCGGGGTCTTGTCCTCCGTCATCGACAACATTCCTGTGATGTTTGCCGTGCTGTCGATGAACCCGGATATGGCGCTGGGACAGTGGCTGCTGGTGACCCTGACCGCCGGAGTGGGCGGCAGCCTGCTCTCCATCGGCTCTGCGGCCGGGGTGGCCCTGATGGGACAGGCCCACGGCATGTATACCTTTTTTGGCCACCTGAAGTGGCTGCCTGCCATCTTGCTCGGTTATCTGGTGAGCATAGGGGCGCACCTCTGGCTCAACAGTGCCCAGTTCTGAACGTCTGGCCGCCAGTACGAGCCAGTACGAAAAGAGGCTTCCGTCGACGGAAGCCTCTTTCGTTTTTCTGAGCGGGGGGAGGGGGATCAATCGCCTCGCTTGCCGGTCAGCAGCCAGTAACTCAGGGTGGAGCCCACCCCGCAGCAGGCGATGGCGATGGCCATGGGCAGCGGCGAGTGGGGCGGATTGAGGTTGACCAGAATGCCGACCAGGGCGCCGATGCCAAAGCGCAGGGTGCCCGCCAGTGCCGATGCGGTGCCCGCAGATTGCGGGAAGTGGCCCATCAGGCCGGTCATGGCGTTGGCGCCCACCAGACTGATATGGCCGACAAACAGTACCACCGGAATGACGATGCCCCACAGGCCGCCGGTCTGGCTCCAGGCGTTATAGACCAGCAGAGCGCCCGCGCAGGGCAGCACCAGCAGACCGTATTGCAGCATCCGCTCGGCGCCCACCCCTTTCACCAGTCGGCTGTTGACGAAGGTGACCACCATCATCAGCAGAATATTGAGGCCAAACAGCCAGCCGTAGTGCTCGGTCGGCACCTTGAAGTACTCGATATAGACGTAAGGGGAGCCGCTTAAGAAAGCGAACATGCCGGAGCTGGAGAGGGAGCCGCACAGCACATAACCCATGGCGCCGCGATGGGAGAGCACCCCCCAGTAGTTCTTGAGGATCTGGCCCAGATTAAGCGGCTGACGGTGCTCCGGTTTCAGGGTTTCCTGAATTTTCCACTGCATCACCAGACAGATCAGCAGGCTGATCCCCACCAGCAGCCAGAAGATCACCCGCCAGTCGGCGTGGGCACTGATATAGCCGCCCACCACCGGCGCTACCAGCGGCGCCAGCGTCATCACCAGAATGACGAACGACATGGCGCGAGAAAATGCATCCTTCTCGAACAGGTCGCGCAGCAGGGCATTGACCACCACTGAGCCGGCCGCGCCGCCTGCCGCTTGCAACATCCGATAGGCCAGCAATTCAGGCAGGGAGTCCGCCATGGCACAACCCACCGAGGCGCTGGCAAACATCACCAGCCCCGCCAGGATCACCGGCTTGCGGCCATAGCTGTCGGCCAGCGGGCCGTAGAAGAGCTGGCCGATGGCAAAGCCGCCCAGAAAGGCGCTGATGGTGAGCTGGGCGCCGTCGATGCTGGTGGCCAGATCCCGGGCGATGGCCGGAATAGCCGGCAGATACATATCCACCGCCAGCGGGGTCAGACCCGCCAGAGCACCGAGCAGGATAAACAGGAAACGGGGGGAGAGGGCGGCAGCCTGAGCTGTTGGCGATTGGGGCATAGGGTGTCCAGTTGATGCGAAACGTCGGGTTGATAAGCGCGAAAAAAGCAGTCTATCAGTTTTGTCGCGGCTATGGATCCGGTATGGCGAGCCAGAGTCCGGGCTCGGCGGCAAAGCGCGGGGCAAACCAGTGCTGGCGCACTGCAGTGGGCATCTCGCTCGCAGCTATGGGGCGGCGACTGAGGCGACAGGCTCCCTGAGAGAGCGCCAGCGCCGCATCTCCCTTGTACCAGCCGTCCGTCACCGGCAGTGCCGTGGTTTCCCGCAGCAGCCGCACGCCCCACTGGGTCACCAGCGCCGGGCAGCTTTTCTCTGCGAGCCTTGCCGCCTGCACCATGGCGGGTGGACGGGGCAGGGTAAAGGTCACGCCGAGCAGCAGCAATCCGGCTACCGCGACCACCCCCTCACCACGGCGCGGCAGCCAGCCTGCCAGCAGCACAATACCGAGTAGGGTGATGGGGGCCAGATGGCGGGGATTGTCGGGATTCTGGCCAAACAGGATCCAGAGCAGCAGGGCAAGCCAGGAGATCGTCCAGAGCGGTGAGAGGGCGGCAGGGTGGTTTTTTGATCTTTGCCACAGCGGCAGTACCAGCAGCGCCCCAACAGCCAAGGGCCAAAGCGGGGTGAGCTGATCGTTGAAGGTGCGGGCCCAGCTCAGCAGTCGATCGCCATGGGCCGCCGCCGTGTTGCCCCACAGGGTAAAGTGGCCGTCGGTAAAGCGCCGCCCCTCGCTGAAATAGGCCCAGCCATCGGCCTGCCAGACAAACAGCAGGCTGATAAGCCCCACCAGCACGATGGGGAGCACAAACCTGACGCGGGTGCCCTGCTGCGCCAGCCCGAGCCACAGGGGCAGCAGCGCCAGCACAAAATAGGAGGGGCGCAGCGCCAGCATAAGGCCCAGTAGTAAACCCGCCAGCGCAATTCTGCGCTGCTGCAAGGCCAGCAGCGTCCCGAGCCAGGCGGCGAGCGCGGAGCCGTCCGAAAGGCCGGAGAGCGCCAGCGTCGGGGTGAGCGGCAGGGCCAATACCAGCAGCCAGACGGGTGCCAGCAGGCTTGGCCGTTGCCACAGTTTTACCGCCAGCAAGGCGGCGAGGGGCGCCAGCAAACTGCTACCGAGCAGACTTGCCCACTGCACCGCACGGGCGGGATCGTCCACCAGCAGATTGATGAGCCGCGCCAGCCAGATAAAGGCGGGGTAGCCCGGAAAGTGGGGGGAGAACTCCAGCACGCTAAAGCGCGTCACCCCGTGGGCGAAATTGAGGGCATCGTCGGAATCGAGCGCCACCGGGAAGGCCAGCAGCCAGCCGAGCCAAGCCAGTTGCAGCAGGATCAGCAAGTAGGGTCGATTAGCGAAGCGTAATTGGCCGTGGTGACGCCCCCCTTCTCCCCTTGCGGGAGAAGGGTTGGGGATGAGGGGGGCTGTCGTCATCGATGAGAGGCCATCAAAGCGGCGCCAGCACGGCCATCAGCGCTTTTTCTGCATCGCTAAAGGCGGCGGCATCGGCGGGCTTGGCGCCCACCCCGAATACCCCCGGGTTACCGATGGCATCCAGCACCTTGGCCAGCGCCTGTTCGGCGGCCTTGCGATCCCCATCGTTGAGAGAGGGGAGGATCAGATCGAGGAAGCGCTTGCTCTTGACCACCAGCACCTTGGCAGTCTGGTAGTCGCCAAGATTCTGGCTGGCCCCTTCGAGGCGGCGCTCGATCTCCGCCTTGTAGGCGCGGTTGAGCAGGGCGGCGGTGGCTGCGGCATCTTTGGCCTTGATGGCTGCGGCCAGCGGCGCTTGCAATTCCACCTTGTGGTGCTGTTCCAGATAGGTCAGCTCCTCGGCAATCTTGCTCAAGGTGGCGCTGGCATCCTTGCCGTCAGTGGCGGCGCCCAGCAGCGCTTCGCGGGCGTCGATCAGAGGCTCCTTGCCGGCGGCGGCATAGGAGTAAGCCTGCGCCTGCCCGCTCAGGGTCAGCAGCAGGGTGAGGGCGAGTAAACCCGGGCGGATGGTCATCCTGTTCTCCTTACTTATGCCAATGGCGCGGCACTCAGGCCACGCTCTGGGTTTCGATCACGGTGTTTTCGTTGCGATGGTTAAAGATGGCGTGGCGTCTGTCCACCCCGTCGATCACCATGTCGGCAGCCATCATCCCCATCTCCATGGCGGTGTCGGTGAAGATGTAGCGGAATGTCCCCTGACGGCCGGTCATGATGAGGTTGCCAATCGGCATCAGCGCCTTGATGGCTTCGTTGCGGCGCGCCTGATAGCCAAGGTCCATCAGCGGATAGGCGTATTCGCTGCGGGCCTCGAAGGTCTCATCGCCAAGTTTCTGGGTATCGACGCCGAGGCTCGCCAGATCGGCGGTAACCCGACCGCGCAGATCAGAGAGCGGTGCCTGCCAGGTGGCATCCCCCGGATTGCAGGGGATCTCCAGCATCACCGAGGTCTGGCCCTGGGGCGCCATAAAGGGGCTGCGGCGGCGCGGCTCCTGCAGACGGGTGGCCAGAATATGAGGGTCGGAGAGGTACTGCCAGGTGTTGTCCGACAGGTTCTCTATTTTAAGCGGCATATTGACGAAGCGAAGCGACCGGTATTGGAGATCGCACGGCATGCCAAGATGCTGGCAGGTGAGCGGCAGCGGCAGGGTGGAGATCACCTGATCAAAGCGCTCGCTCTGCTCAATGTCATCTTGTTTCCAATACACCCGTTCAATGTGGCCATCGGCCTGCTCAAGGCGGGTGATGGTGGCGCCGGTTTTGAGCTCAACGCCCTCGGCCACCAGCCGCTCCCCCAGAGTAGTGAAGATCTGGCCGAAGCCATATTTGGGGTAGCGGTATTTGCGGGCATAGGTGCGCACCGAGATACTGCCGTTGCGTCTTGGCAGCAGGCGGCGGGCCACGTCTTTGAGATCGATCAGGCTGATGCGCTGGCCGGCCCAGTCGGCGGAGAGCTTGTCCGGATTGATGCCCCACAACTTGCCGGTGTAGCCCTCGAAAAACTGGCGGTAGAGAGTGCGACCGAAGTTGCTCTGGATCCACTCGGCAAAGCTCGCCTTGGCAAAATCATCCGGCTTCTTGGCAAAGGGCAACAGCAGCAAGTCTTTTACCGCACCGGCCATCAGGGCCAGCGGCGCCGTCTTGAGCAGGTTGGGAAGGTTCAATGGGTAGTCATAGGTGCGTCCGCCAAAGCGGATCACGCTCTTGCGCTCGGCGTGGAGCAGATCGTCCCCCATCAGCTCGTCGATAAAGGCGAGCAATTCGGGGTTCTTGGTGATAAAGCGGTGGCCGCCGTAGTCAAAGCGATACTCCCCATCGCGCCCCTTGAAGGTCTGGGTGGCGCACATGCCGCCGACCACCGGCTCCTGCTCGAACAGGGTGACTGCAAAACCGGCGCGGCGCAGGCGCCAGGCGGCCATCAAACCGGCGGGGCCGGCGCCCAGCACCGCAATGTGCTTCTTGTTGTTATCGCTCATGACCTATTCCGAAACTGCTTGATAGATAAGGGAACCGCGCCAAGGCGCGGCTCCCGAATGGTGTTGTTACCCCGTGACCTTGTTGCCACAGGGCGTGTTGGCTCAGCCTTTGCCTGTCGCGGCACTTACCTGCGGGCGATAGCTGCGCTGCCAGAGGGTAACGAAGATCGCCAGATAGAGGGCCCAGGTCAGCAGCTGCAAGCCAGCGGGTGAGGCATTGTAGCCAAACAGGGCGCGCAGGAAGGTACCAAATACCCCCTGATCGTCGAGAATGTGGCTGATATCGAATACCGGCGTGGTCCAGAAGGTGATGATCTCTGCCGCCTGCAACATGTTGACGGCGGACGAGAGCAAGCCTGCGGCGATGATGATGATAAGCAGGCCGGTCCAGCGGAAGAAGGGGGCCAGCGCCACCTTGCGGGTGGAGCGCAGCAGCCCCCATACCAGCGCGATGGAGACCAGCAGCCCCGCCAGAGCGCCCATCAGGCCGGATTGCAGGTCGACCCCTTGCCCGGAGTAGAGCAGGGCGGAGAAGAAGAGCACGGTTTCAAATCCTTCGCGCATCACCGCCAGGAAGGCAAGCAGCACCAGACCAAACAGGTTGCCGCCATCGATGGCCGCATCGATGCGCGCCGTCATGGCCCCCACCTGGGATTTGGCCTGCTTTTGCATCCAGATCGCCATATAGGTGAGCACCAAGGTGGCGAAGATGAGGATCCCCGCCATCAAGAGGTGGTTGTAGCGCTCGCTCTCGAACTGGCTTACCACCACCTGGAACAGGAAGGCGACGATCAGGGAGGCGACAAGGCCGAGCCCCACCCCCAGATAGATGAATTTGTTGTAGCGGCTCGCCCCCAGCTTGGCGAGGTAGGAGAGGCAGATGCCGACCAGCAGGAAGGCTTCCAGCCCCTCGCGCAGAGTAATGAGAAAGCTTGCAAACATCAGGATTGAGGCTCCGTAGCGGGCGTGACGGGGAGAGGCTGCAAGGTAAGTTGCAACCGATTTAGCTGCACTATGGGTGGCTCCGGCAAGCTCGGCTCGGCGGCGCGCACCGCATCATTGACCCACTTGGGGTAGGTGCGGAAATTGAGTTTGATATCGGCCTTGAAGGGCCCTTGGGCTTCTGCGGGCAGCGACCAGACTTCATCGCGCCAGCCATCGGCCGGAATGCGGGTATCTTCCAGCAGTTTGGCGTAACGCCAGAACTTGAGCCCTACCGGCTTGCCCTCGGCATCACCGAACACTTTTCTGAACAGTCGCGCATCCTCAGGGACAGCACCATCCACCGGTTGGCCGCTGGCAAGCACCACCTTGCCGGTGGCGTCGGTGACGGTCAGCTCCAGCCAGAGTTCACGAAAATCAGCTACGCCAGTGGGCAGGGCATGGCCCGCGCCGGTATTGGCGACCCGCACCACCAACTGCTGACTATCGGCAGCAGGTTCGATACGGGCGGAGAGGGTCGCGCTGGAGCGCAGCAGGGCCAGACTCTCCTGCTCGAGTTCAGGGTTGCGCAGCCCCACCAGCTGGTGCTGGGCGCCGGTAAAGTTGTGGCGATAGAGCCGGGCTTTCATGGTGCCGTTTTCGGTGGACTGGCCCGCCACCGGCGCACCGCCATTGCCCGGCTCCGGGTTCATATGGCAGTCGATGCAGGTGCGTCGTTTGGCGGGATCCTCGGCCTTGGCGAAGCTGGATTTTTCCCACTCGTCCCAGGTGTTGACGATATTGGCGCCGGTGCCCGGGGCAAACTCGTTGTGGCATGACTTGCACAGGGCCGCATCGCGGTAGAAATCCTTCTGATAGGAGGCTTTGTGGGCCGCCGGACGGGCGTTGATCTGCCGCTCGGCCAGCCAGTGCTGGAGGCTGCCGCCCGGGGCATCCTCGAACACATAGCTCTCGCGGTCTTTCAAATTCACGGTAAAGGTGCTGTTGCCGCCCGCATCTTCCACCTTGGTGATGCGATGGCAGAGCACGCAGCCGGTCCCTTCCTCCACCACAGGTTCGCCCGCCTTGTGGGCGGCAATCAGCGAGGCGCCGCCCTGCTCGAACATGTGGGAGCCCTTGGGCAGATCCAGCTGGCCTGTCATCACCTGCTGGGGCATATGGCAGCCTTGGCACCACTGACCGAACGCTTCCCCTTCGGTTTCGCGGGCCAGCGCCTGCACCACCTTGTAGTAGGGATGGGAGTTGCCCATCAGCCGGTGGTTGCTCTCGCTCCAATCTTTGAAGGCCTGTTGGTGGCAGTTCTGGCAGGAGGCAGAGTTGAGCCACTCCTTCGGGTGAGTGGTTGGCGCCTTGGCGGGATCCGTGCGCGGGGCATCGAGCCGCAGCCAGTTGGCAAGATAGGGGAGGTTGCCATCGGCGGTGACGAAGGCGTGTAAGTCCTCCATCATCGCTTTCACTTCCGGCTGGGGCTTGGCGGGGTCAACTGCCTCGGCCCCATCGCGGGTGTCATGGCCCATACCGCCCTGGGTCTGCTGGGTCATGCGCAGGTATTCGCCGACAAAATCCCCCGCCACCATGTTGGTGAGGTTGGCGTGGCCGTTGATGGCGTTGTCGCCGCTCTTCTGGCGATGGGCCGCCATCAGATAGCGGTTGGTGAAGTTGAACCCGTCCAGATGGCAGGAGTTGCAGCTCATCCAGTTGTCCCCCGCCATGGGGAAGTGTGAGTTGGACGCTGTGTTACCTAGGTTGAACAGCCGCTCGCCGCGCTGAAGCGGCTCGGGACGCGGATCCGTCTCTACCAGCTTGGCGAAGTGGGTCACATCGACGGTGACCCGGGCAAACGGGCCGCTGCCGCCACTATTGAGGCGGGTGAGATCCTGCCCCATGGCGTTGTGCACCAGAATATGGTCACCGTCGATCAGCAGATCCCGCGGATTCTGGCCCGGCAGGTGGCGCAAGAGCTGGGTCGCCTTGGCGCCCCCCTGAAACTTCTTGCGGCGGTGGCGGTTGTTGTTGGACTTGCCGCTGCGGGAGAGATCGAACACCAGCAGATCTTCCGAGCCCGCCAGGGTCAGATAGACCCGCTTGCCATCGGCGGCGAAGCGCGCCGCGAACGGGTTGGAGACAATCTGGCTGCGGTTGCCGACACTGGGCAGATTGATCTGCAAAAAGAGCTGCTTTCTTTCATCGACCCGCTCTTTCTCCTCATCCAGATCGATGATGGAGACCGCCGGAAAGACAGTGCTCTGAAACTGGAAGGGGTGGTCAAAGCTCCACAGCACATGGGGCAACCAGGCTTCGCTGCCATCGGGGGAGAGGGCGATGCCGTCGAGCAGGCGTGGCAATCCTTGAGAGTCGCTCGGCGTGTCGCTATGGGTCTCGGCCAGGGTAATGAGCTTGGGCTTGGGAAGCGAAGATCCCTTGGCGCTATTGCCGAGTTTGGCGAGATCATAGATGGCGAGCTGGCCTGTCATGGCGTGGGTGAGCAGCAGGCGATCATCGTCGGTCAATGCCAGCCCGCGGGGTGTCTCGGCAGTGGCCGCATCCAGTTGCAGCTTGCCAGCGGTGTCGTAGGCCTGCAGGCGAGCGGATTCGAACAGCGTGACCCAGAACCACTGCCGCTTGGCATCGAAGATGACCCCATAGGGGCGATGGCCGGTGGGGATCGCCTTTTCCAGATCGAGATCATCATCCAGCAACAGCAGGCGATCACCGCTGTAGTCGGTGACCAGCAGGGTACCGTTATCGGCGCGGGCAAGCTGGCGCAGATCGCCCCCCAGCTGCACCTCTTTCAGGCGCTTGCCGCTATCGCGCTCAAGCAGGGTGACCGAGCCTGCGCTCAGGTTGGCGGTGACGAGGCGCGGGCTTTGCCCCTCCTCATAGGCGATCATCCCGGCGCCCATCTGCTGGGCCAACGCAAAGGGGCTGGCCAGCAGCAGGAGGGCTAGCAGGGGTGACAAATATGCAGAGAACGATGACTTCAACATGGGATCAGGAGCGCCATTTCAAGATGGTCCAGCGCCAGGCGTGGCGCAGCACCAGAGGAGTGAGCAGCAGTGCGCTCAGCCAGTGGGCCCAGCTGGCGAGGTTGCCCATGGCATCGCCCGGAGTGCCGTGCAGCACCAGCAGCAGGCCGCTGGCCAGACAGATCAGTAGCAGGGCTTCGATAATCCGCCCCGTGGTGCGCAAAAAAGGTTTGTTGCTGCGGTTCAACAAGCTGCGATGGGAGAGCCAGAAGGCGCCAAACAGCAGCGGGAACAGGGTGAGCGAGAGCATCACATGCAAGAACAGATTCCAGCGCGCCAGCGACCAGAGCGGGGTCAGCGGCTCCCACAACAGCAGGCCGGAGAAGAACATCAGATAGAGGGTGCCCTCGGCGGCCTGATGGTGGTAGGCCAGCCACTGCCAGAATTGTCGGGGTGAGAGAGAAAGGCTTGTCATAAAGGCTCCAGCACCCGGGCGGGGCAGCCCGGGGGGAGCAAGTTTATAACGCAGTAAGAGTAATGAAAAGTGTTATCAATTGTATTGCTGGTGAATCAAGGCTGAACAAGCACAGTGATCAAACTCGACTATTTATGCTCCGCCATCCGCTCGGTCACCGCATAGATGAGCGCGGCCAGCGAGAAGGCGAGAAACACCACCACGGACCACTTCATATCGACTTCGTTGATGATGCCATCTTCGAGAAACGCCTTGAGCACCTCCACTCCGGCGATGGTCACCAGCGAGTTGATGACGATGAGCTTGAGGGAGGCAAAGTTGATCTTGCTGAGCCAGTTGCTGCTAAGGGAGGCGCGCTGCTCTTCCGTCTGGATAAATTGCACATAGCCACAGATAGCAACCAGGATCAGCATCTGGGCCACCAGTATAAAGTCCACCAGGGTCAGCACGCCGGTAATGAGATCCAGATAGGGGATCTCGAAAATGTTTACAGAAAGCTGATAGAGCTGCATGGCAAACTTCACCATCAGCAATACCACGCAGATGAGAATGCCAATGTAGAAGGGGAACATCATCAATCTGCTGCCATTGAGCATGAAATTGAATCGACGCATGAGAACTCCGATGTTGGGAACAGGGGTAAATAGAGTGAGTATGGCGCGAGCAGCCCGCAGCGTTGCAAGGCCGTGGGGACTGATTATGCCGGGTCGCCCCCTGCTTGCGCCTATAAAAAAATAAAAAGCCATCATAAAAAATAAAACCGCATCCCGCTGTCTTATTTGTGATTTTTCCCTGCGATAACATGCCGCTTCTCGATACTGGGGGGCGACTGCCTCCCTCCTATTTATCAGGCTCGGCCCACTCTTGTGGCCGCTTGCCAGGAGTGTTGCGATGCGTATTGGTCTGCTGTTGAGTATGGGGATGCTGGTTGCAAGCGGGGTTCAGGCACAAGCTCTGGGAGCCATTCCTGAGGAATCTGGCTTTTCCGGCAGTGTGCTGGCGGGGGCCAGCGTTGGCGAGACCAAGTCCAATTTTGCCACGGGGAGTGCAGGTAGCGAGCGTATTGACGCTTTGGGTGCTGCGGCGCAGCAGCGCCACCTTGATCCGGTGATCAACGGCGATCTGCGCTACACCTTTGCCTCCACCGGTAGCCAGCTGTTTTTGGGCAACCTCATTCAGGATGCCATTCGTGGCGACGGTACCCAGCAGTTCGGACTGCGCCAGCAGCTGGGGGACAAGGGAATCGTGGCCGGTTCGCTGGTGTTCAATGCCACCCCGGTCAAGGTGTGGCGCGATCCCTTTGCTGTGGGTGTGGCACGTCAGGAAAGTGACGTGCGCTCCCACGGCGCCCGTCTGGCGTGGGACAACATCTGGGGCAGTGCGCTCAGTGGCAGCATCACCAGCCGCGACGTCAAGGTGGATGGGGAGTCCAGCGGCGAGCAATATGGTCGTGCGGTGATGGGGATGTTGGATCGCAATGGCCGGGTCAACTCCGCCGAGGTCTCCTACCAGTTCCGGCTAACAGACGATCAGTTCCTCGAGCCAGCATTGCGCTATGAGAAGGCTGATCTGGCGGGCAGTGCCGAGTCTTATGTGAGCAAGGGGTTGCAGCTCACCTACGCCAAAACCTCGCCTCGCTGGTCGTTCGTCAGCTACCTCTATCTGGGCAAGCGGGACTATGACGAGGCCAACCCACTGTTTGGCCAGCGTGCCGACAGTCGCGACATGGCCATCGATGCCACCCTCTTCAGGCACCAGGTGTTTGGCATTGCGCCGCTCTCTGCGGTCCTTAGCGCCAGCTACGCCACGGCAAACTCCGGGATCGACTTTTACGATATTCGCGCCACCAGCATCACCACGGGCCTGCTCTACCGTTTCTGATCCCGGCATTCGGCAGCGAGATGAGGTGTACACACAGGGGCTGGTCAATCCAGCTCTTTGTTTATGGGATGGCGCGCAATTGGCATGTCACGCTGTGTGCAGGTTGATCATCGTATGCAGGCAAGAGAAGTTATGACAAAGAGAGTTTGAGAGCAGAGCGAGGCAGGGACGTAAGCGAACAGCAGATACGAAAAAGCCCAGCCAAAAGGCTGGGCTTTAGAATTTGGCTCCCTCGACAGGACTTGAACCTGTGACATACGGATTAACAGTCCGCCGTTCTACCGACTGAACTACGAGGGAAAAGTGGCTCCTCCTACTGGACTTGAACCAGTGACATACGGATTAACAGTCCGCCGTTCTACCGACTGAACTAAGGAGGAATTGCCTGTCTCGTTAAGACGGGGCGAATATTAATGACCAGGGCGGCGGGTGTCAACCCGCGAATTTCCCGAAAACCGGATTTTCGGGCTGTTTGCCCAAAAGTTGCGCTTTGCGGTTTATTTTCAGCACAATCAGTCCCTTGCCATCACGCCCCCAACCGGCGCAGGGGTTATTGGCTCGGTTCGCATCAACCTGATGATGCCAGCATGATGTCGCGAACGTGCTGGCAACTAAGTGAGGCTCAAATGGTAATCTTTGTGGCTAAAAAGGGGAGAGCTGGAGTCAAGATCGGCGATTTGGCGGCAAATAGGCCAAATAATGGGTAAGGGCGAGTTTCATTGATCCTGCCCATCGAAAAAATGGCCCGTCTGGAGTAAGGTTACGCAGGATACCATCGCCGCGTCGACAGCCCTGCCGGCCCTTGATGATGATCGGGCGCCGGATCTCTCCGGCCTTTATCTCCCTCTTCTGGTATTACGATATACATGCACAAGCAAGCCTCTTTAAATAGCGTGAAGCTCTCCATAGCCTTACGCCAGTCCTGTATTGATGAACCCTACAGCATGGCCCGCTTCGGCCGTGATCTTATCGCCGGTGTGACGGTGGGCATCATCGCCATCCCGCTCGCCATGGCGCTGGCCATCGCCAGCGGTGTACCGCCGCAACACGGTCTCTATACCGCCATCATCGCCGGTATCGTGATCGCCGTGACCGGTGGCTCCCGTTACTCCATTTCCGGCCCGACCGCTGCCTTTGTAGTGATCCTCTATCCGGTCGCCCAGCAGTTCGGCGTCGGTGGTCTGTTGATGGCGACGCTCATCTCCGGCCTCTTTCTGGTGGCGATGGGGATGGCCCGTCTTGGCCGCCTTATCGAGTACATTCCCCCGTCAGTGACGCTGGGTTTTACCGGTGGTATCGCCATCGTGATCGCCACCTTGCAGATCAAGGACTTCTTCGGCCTGAGCGTGCCCGAGATGCCGGAAACCTATCTGGGCAAGGTCGAAGCGCTGGCCGCCGCCCTGCCAAGCTGGCAGTGGGGCGATACCCTGGTGGGGGTCGCAACACTGGCCGTGCTGCTGCTCTGGCCACGCCTGCGTCTGCCGGTGCCCGGCCACTTGCCCGCGGTGCTGGTCGGGGTAGGTCTGGGTTTTGGCCTCAATTACTTTGGGGTGGATGTGGCCACCATCGGCAGCAAGTTCAGCTATACCCTGGCCGATGGCACCCAGGGGATGGGGATCCCGCCCATCGCACCGACCCTGGTGATGCCCTGGGCCTTGCCCGGACCGGATGGCTTGCCAGTTGAATGGAACCTGGCGGCTGTTGAGCGGCTGCTGCCTGCCGCCTTCTCCATGGCGATGCTGGGGGCGATCGAGTCGCTGCTCTGCGCTGTCGTGCTCGATGGGATGACCGGTCGCAAACACAGCTCCAACGCCGAGCTGGTAGGGCAGGGGCTTGGCAACATCTTCGCTCCCTTCTTTGGCGGCATTACCGCTACCGCCGCCATCGCCCGCTCTGCCGCCAACGTGCGTGCCGGCGCTACGTCCCCTATCTCGGGGATTGTTCATGCGCTGGTGGTGCTGGCTGCCATTCTGGTGCTGGCCCCCTGGCTCTCCTGGTTGCCGCTCTCGGCCATGGCTGCCTTGCTGCTCATCGTGGCCTGGAACATGAGTGAAGCGCACAAGGTGGTGGAGCTGATCCGTCGCGCGCCCAAATCCGATGTGCTGGTGCTGCTGGTCTGCCTGTCGCTCACTGTCATTTTCGACATGGTCATCGCCATCACTTTCGGGGTGATCCTGGCATCCCTGCTCTTTATGCGCGAAATCGCCAAGATGACCAAGCTGCACGATTTGGCCGAGCACAAACGCTATGCCCATGAGGTGCCGGACAACGGCCTGCTCTACAAGATCAACGGCCCGCTATTCTTCGCAGCGGCCGAACGGGTCTTTGCCGAGCTGGAGGCGCAAGTGAAAGGACACAAGGTGCTGGTGTTGCAGATGGAGGCGGTTTCCATCCTCGATGCGGGCGGCCTGTCAGCCTTCCTCCACTTTGGCAAGCAGATGGCCAAAGCCGGTGTCGAGTTGCGGGTGGCCGAGTTGCAGTTCCAACCGCTCAAGACCCTGGCCCGTGCCAAGGTGCGGCCGCAGCCCGGCAAGCTGGAATTTTACGGCTCGCTGGAAGAGGCGCTCAAAGGTGAACATTTGCACGAAGCGGCAGTAAATTGATTGAAAGGGATACGAAACGGCATATTTTTGGTCACTTGGTTCGGATATTGAGCAAACGAACGCAAAAAAGTAAAAAATTGCATTGACCAAAAGCCATCGTATCCCTTACATTACGCCCCGTCGCCGCGGCATGGTCCGCCAGCGAATGTGCAGCTCAAGCACATAAAGCAGTGAGAAAAAATTTGGTGAGGTGTCCGAGTGGCTGAAGGAGCACGCCTGGAAAGTGTGTATACGGCAACGTATCGAGGGTTCGAATCCCTCCCTCACCGCCAAATTGCAAAGCCCTGATGGAAACATCAGGGCTTTTGTTTTATGGCGCAATCCCCAGCGTGGTTGCTGGCATAGAAATGCGAATCTTCGTTCTTGATGGCGCATCAGGCTGAACCGCTTGGGCAATCGCAGTGAAATGCCTCGGTGACTTTGACGCCACGGCCAAGCCATTGGTCGATCCTTTTAAAGTTTCCACCCGATTCAGTACAAGGGCCTCTCGCAAGAGAGGCCCTTTTCATTGCTCGCTGATTTGCCCTGCTCGGTACTTAAAAGGCATTCCGTGGTGATACGGGTTAATGCTCTACAGGCTGCTGATTCAGGGCACGTTCAGCTGCTTGGTGATGGCCTGATAGAGCTGGGGGTAGTTATCGTCAAAATGATGTCCTCCCGGCAGGGTGATGCTGGTGACGTTAGGTTGGTTGAGACGGGGGCAGAGGCGGTCGTCATCATCATCATCGGCACCTTGCAGGCAGAGCATCGGCAGATCCCGGATGGTCTTCACCTGCGGCTCGGTCGGATAGCTGCGCGCCTTGTGGGTCAGCATGTCGCTGACGTGGATCTCGAAATCCGAGCTGGTGGAGGGGGAGAGCATCACGGCCCCGACCAGCCCCTGACGATAGAGCTCCGGCAACCGGTTGATGACGAAGGGGACAATCTCGGCACCAAACGAGAAGCCGACCAGCAGCCAGCGGGGACGCTGCCAACGAGTCTGGTAATCATCGAGGATCCGCTCCAGATCGGCGGTCACCTGCTCCGGGGTTTTCTTCTTCCAGTAGTAGGTGAGGGAGCTCCAGCCCACGACCGGCATGCCGTGCAGCTGAAACTGGGCGCTCAGCCCCTTGTCGAGGGCCGCCCAGCCACCATCGCCGCTGAGAAAGATCACCATGGGGGCGTCGGATGGCTGCTTGACCGGCAGCTCAATCAGGCTCAGGTCGTCCTTGACCGGGGCGGCGTGCGCCGCAAAAGATGCAACGGGCAGTACGAGACTGAGTAACAGCAAAATCAAGGCTCTCATTGGCCATGCTCCTATTTCTTGATCAGCCCCAGCGGGCCGCGGCTAATCAGGGTGATCAGGTGAGTCAGGGTTCTGGGCAGTACCAGCTTGCTGCTGCAGAGCAGGTAGCGGGGTTCCCAGCGGGGCGAAAATTTCTCCTTGTAGCGTCTGAGCCCCTGAAAGTTGTAAAAACGGCTGCCACGCACAAACAGGGTATTGCCAAGTCGGGCCCAGTAGCTGTTGAGCGGGTGATCGTTGAAGCCGGACATGGGGGCCATCCCCAGATTGAAGCTGGCGTACCCTTGCGCCTTGCCCCACAGCAGCAGCTCGACAAAGAGAAAATCCATGATGGGGGCGGTGCCGGTATCCAGGCTGTAACGCATCAGATCGATGGAGAGCATCTCCTTGTTATCGCTCACCCAGAGGTTGGCAAAGCCGACAATCTGCCCCTCGTGCCAGACCAGTGCAGCTGGGCTCAAGGTCAGGTAGTCAGGCTCGAAGCGGCCGACCGAAAACCCCTTCTCCTTGCCCATCTTGCTCTGCAGCCAGGTATCTGAGACGGTCTGCAATCTGGGCAGCAGGGGAGCCACGGCGCTCGCCTCGACCACCTCGAAGGTCAACCCTTCCCGTTTGCCCTTGGCGTGGCTCTGGCGCAGGTTGCGCAGCCGGCTGCCCGCCAGATCGAAAGTAGCCAGATCGACCATCGCCTCTTCACCGAGCTTGAAGGGGATCAGCCCCAGCTCCAGATAGAGCGGAAGATAGCGGGCCGAGACCTGATAAAAGACCGGGTTGGCGTCGTGCTCGTCGCACCGCTCGCGAAATTGCCAGAGTAGCTCTTCGATCTGCTCGGGGCGACCGACCGGATCCCCCATCACAATCCAGCTGTTGCCCTCGATGCCATACATCAGGAAGGCGTCGCCTGCGGGGTGGAACAGCAGGGACTTGTCCTGCAACTGGGCCAGGTAGCCGTGGATCCCCCCTTCGCGCACCACCAGCTCGTGAGCGCGCGCCAGCGTCTCCTTGTCCGGCTTTTCACCGACTACGCGCAGCGGCGCAAGCAGCTGGGCAACCCCGGCCACGGCCAGCACGGCCACCACGCTCCCCATGGCGCGCAGGCCGCGGGCAGCCCCGCCGTGGGGCGAGAAGTGGAACCAGAGGGCGTGGTCATACTCCACCTGACGATAGGAGAAGAGCCGCAGCCACAGCGCCCCCAGCAGCACGGCGCCGACCGAGATGAGCCAGCCCGGGGTGTACTGGGGATAGAGCAGTGACCCCTTGCGATAGAAGAGAGAACGGCAGGGGGTCATGATGAGCAGGAAGCTGCCAAGCAGCAGGGCTGACTCCCAGTCGCCCCCCTTGAGCAGGGAGAAGGCGATCCCCAGTGCCAGCAGCAGCTGGGTGATGCGAAACGCGGCGTCGTGACGGCGATAGAGGCTGCGCGCCAGCAGGATCAGGAGGATACCGCTCACGCTGCCGAGCACGTGGGAGAGCTCCAGCAGATGGAGCGGCAACACCTGCAGCCACACCTCGATGTGGCTGCGCATGGTTGGGATCATCCCCGAGCAGAGCAGCAGGCTGCCGGCGGCGAAGGTGCCCATGCTGATAAGGGCGGGCAGAAATTCGCGTACTGCGCTCATCAGCCCCTGTAGCCGCTGCCAGCGCGCTTTTTGTTGCAGCATCTCCTGACTGGTAAAGAGCAGCAGGGCACAGAGAAAGGGAAGCAGGTAATAGATGCAGCGATAGAGCAGCAGCGAGGCGAGCAGCTTGTCGGCTGGCAGGTAGTGAGCCAGCAGCAGGCTCATGCTCGCTTCGAACACGCCGATCCCACCCGGCACGTGGGCCAGTACCCCGAGGAAGCTGGCCAGCACGAAGGCACTGAGCAGCACGGGGTAGGGGACGCTATCGGCGGGCAACAGCACAAACAGCAAGGCGGCGGCGGCCATCCAGTCGGCCAGCGCGACCAACAGCTGTAACAGACGAACCTTGAAACCGGGCAGGGTCAGGGTGTGTTTCCGCCAGGAGAGACGGTGTGTGGGCCAGCAGAGGTAGCAGGCCACCAACAGCAGCGCTATGACGCCCGCTAGCCTGAGCAGGGTATCTGCCCATTGCGGCCAGTCAGGCAGCAGCTGTGATACATCGCAGGTCAGTAGGGCGCCACCTCCCCACGCCAGCAGGCCGAGGAAGAAGGTGATGGAGCAGAACAGCACCACGCGAGCCACTTCCCCGGTGGCGAGCCCCAGTGCGGAGTAGAGGCGATAGCGTACCGAGGTGCCGGTCAGCAGGGCAAATCCCAGGGTGTTGGAGAAGGTGTAGGCGATAAAGGAGGTGATGCTGACCTGTTGCCAGGGAAGGCGCTTGCCCAGCGCATGGAGCGCCAGCATGTCATAGCTGCAGAGACAACCATAACTGAGCAGGGTCAGCAACAGGGCGCTCGCCAGTCGCGGCAGGGATTGGGACCAGATGGCCACACGAATATCGTGCCAGTGCCATGTCTGGGTCAGGTGATACAGCACGGTCAGTGCGGTGCCGAGCAGCAGCAAACTGCACACAGGGCCGAGCCATTTAAACAGATGACGCCACATGCCATGTTCCTGTGGTCATTGACCGTTTCCCGCAAAGGGGGAGCCGGGTCGTGGATCCGGTTTGGACGAGGGAGGCGCTCGTCAGGAAAATTTCGGGAAGAGATGGAAAGGGAGGCGTCAGCCTCCCTCTGTGTTATCCAGTGACCGGTTGGATCACTTGGTTTTCGGCGCGACTTTGACGGCAGGGGTCTTGGCGTGGGTGGCTTTATGGTGTTTTTTCACCACCTTGGTCTGGGTCGCCTGCGGTGTGGCTGTCTTGGTCGGGGTGGCCGCCATGGTGAAACCGGAGGTGAGGGCGAAGACGGCAGCCAGGGTCAGGGGAATGATCTTTTTCATGTTCAATTTCCTTATTCGGGTTGATGTTATGGAGCGTTCTCCATGACCTTCATCCTATGACGGTTGCGGCGGCCCTTCAGTGAGCGGTTGGTGACGGTTTGTATCCAAATGTACAGGGAGGGTGAGGCAGAAGCGGGCTCCCTTGCCGGAAGG
Organism: Aeromonas sp. Y289-2; assembly: GCF_027705925.1. NCBI lineage: Bacteria > Pseudomonadati > Pseudomonadota > Gammaproteobacteria > Aeromonadales > Aeromonadaceae > Aeromonas > Aeromonas sp. Y289-2. The sequence continues at coordinate 212,846 of NZ_JAPDCH010000002.1, read as the reverse complement.
AAGCAATGCCACATCACCGCCGTGATGGATCGCTATGCTGCGCACTATGGCCAGTCCCAGCCCGGTGCCGCCGGTGCGGCGATCCCGACTCTGATCAAGACGCACGAACGGCTCGAAGATCTGGGGCGCTAGCGCCGGATCGATCCCCGGTCCATCGTCGCTCACCTCCAGCAGATAGTTCTCCTGCAGCCGCGAGATGGAGAGGGTAACCTCGCTCTCGGCGTAGCGCAGGGCATTGCCGATGAGGTTCTCCACCGCGCGCGTCAGCAGACGCTGATCGCCGCACCAGGGCATGTGGCGTGGCGGCAGATCGAGGGTGAGCCTCTTCTCGGGTGACAGCGCCTGCCAGTCGCCAAGATGCGCTTGTGCCCAGTGACTGAGCTCCAGCTCGTCGCGCTGCAGTGGCAGTTCGGGTCTATCCAGCTTGGCGTAAGTGAGCATCTCTTCGATCAGGGCGTCTAGCGCCCCCAGATCTCGCTCCAGCGCCTGCTGCTCCTGCTCGGCAGGGGCAGGATCGAGCATGGCAAGCCGATAGCGCAACCGGACCAGCGGGGTGCGCAACTCGTGGGCGATGGCATCGGTCAGTTGCTTGCGGCTGGCAATCATGGCCTGCAATTGGGTCGCCATTTGATCGAAGGTGCGTCCCACCCGGGCCAGACTGCTGCCCGGTGGCAGATTGGTTCGGCAGGAGAGATCCCCATCGCCTACGCGACGTGCGGTTTGCTCCAACTGCTGCAAGCCGCGCCAGTGGGGACGCAACCACAGAAGGATGGGCAGGCCGAGAGAGAGGCCGATCACCAGCAGCAGCCCCACATCGACCCAGTGCAGCTCGTGCAGGTAGGAGAGGTAGGGTACAGGGCCGACAATCAGCACCCGGTCGGTATCGGGGATGCGCTGCAGGAAGGTGTCATCCTCCTCGACGATGACAATGTTGCCGGCAGCCAGAAAGGCCTGATCCTCGCTGGTCAGGGGCTGGCGCACCAGCTCGCCGATCTTGAGGGGGAGGGTAAACTGACTGCTCTGCTCGGCCAGACGAGCGGGCCAGCGCTCGGGCGGGGTGCTTGCCAACTCGCCGGTCAACAGGCCAAGGGATCCCTGCATCATGCGTTCGAGATAGCGATCACCCGCCCGTTCGGCGGTCACCTGATAGACCACACCCACCAGCAGGATGGCGAGGGTGAAGCAGCCTATCAGCAACAGATAGAACTGGATAAAGAGACGGCGCATGGCGGTGCTCCCGAAAGAGGGTTATTCCCAGGCGTGGGGGACGAAGAGGTAGCCTTTCTGACGCACTGTCTTGATCCGGGCCGGGTTGTCGGGGTTATCACCCAGTTTGCGGCGCAGGCGGGAGATGGCCACATCCATGCTGCGATCCTGACCGTCGTACTCCCGGCCGCGCAGGCTGCGAAAGAGGGCTTCCCGACTCAAGATTTGGCCCGCGTGGCAGGCGAGCTCCCACAGCAGATCAAAGTCGGCGGTCGAGAGAGCAATGCTCTCGCCATCGAGGCGCACATCTCGCCCCGGGCCATCCACCCGCAGCCGACCAAATTGCAGCCGCTGGGGAACGCTGCTGGTGGCGGCCGGTTGGGTTGATGTTTGCTGGTGTTGGCGAAACTGCACCCGAAGTCGGGCCAGTAGCACGGGGGGCGGGGTGGTTTTAAGGATGTAGTCGTTGGCGCCCAGTTCCAGACTCAGGATCTGGTTCATATCGCTATCCAGCGAGGTGAGCATTACGATGGGGCCGTCGAAGCGCGGCCGCAGATCCCGACAGAGGGACATGCCATCTTGTCCCGGCAACATGATATCGAGCAGCACCAGATCGGGCTGTTCGGCCTCTACCCGGGCCAGCGCCATATCCCCCCTGGGCTCGAGGATCACGTCCATATCGTGGCGACCGAGCCAACTGCTGATGAGCTGGCCAATCTCGGGATCATCTTCGACAAAAAGAATGCGTTGCATAGAAAAGCTCCAACGGAAAGCAGGAGAGAAGAAGAGCGATCAGCATATCAATGGCGCTTGGGAAATACAGAAAAAGAACCGGGCAGGCTGGTGCGTGGGGGAGTGTGGCTGTGTGTATCGATGGGGAGGCGCACATCGTGACAAATGGGCAGAGCCGCGTTTATCGGTCTAGAGGATGGCCTTGCAGACAAGGCATAGTCGAGCGCAAAACAAAAAACCGGCCAAGGCCGGTTTTTTGTGGTGTAGACCAGAAGGTCACTGCACCAAGCCGATGCACATCCCCTTGCGGCGATTATCGACAGAATAATGGGGTGGCTGATGGGGCTCGAACCCACGACAACCGGAATCACAATCCGGGACTCTACCAACTGAGCTACAGCCACCACTGAAATTTTCATCAACCCTCGCCAATCCAAAAGGAAAGGGGAGCATTAATGGCGCGCCCTGCAGGATTCGAACCTGCGACCCACGGCTTAGAAGGCCGTTGCTCTATCCAACTGAGCTAAGGGCGCTTTGTATCAACATGTCTTAAGGACGAGTCGATGAACATGGTCGGTGATAAAGGATTCGAACCTTTGACCCTCTGGTCCCAAACCAGATGCGCTACCGGACTGCGCTAATCACCGAAAATCCCTGACCAGCATATCGACAAGAGTCATACTGGGCAACGGGCGGGCATCATAGCCAAGCGTAAGGGCTAGCGTCAACGACTTTTTCCCCCAGTAAATTCAAGTGCCTACTTATTGCCCGCTGCAGGTCTGGCGTGCGTCTGCCGCTAACATCCCGGCTAAAAAAATGCGACAATGCGCGGCAGTTGAACACATGGTGAGTGGAGAACGATGTCTGCCAAAATCATAGATGGAAAACAGGTTGCGCAAACGATTCGCAGCCAGGTCGCGGCGCAAGTCCAACAGCGGTTGGCGGCAGGGAAACGGGCTCCAGGGCTGGCAGTCATTCTAGTGGGGGCGGATCCAGCCTCTCAGGTCTATGTCGGCAGCAAACGTCGGGCGTGCGAGGAGGTGGGTTTTCTCTCCCGCTCCTATGACCTGAGTGCCACTGCCAGTCAGGAAGAGCTGCTGGCGCTGATCGACCAGTTGAATGCGGATAGCCACGTAGATGGCATTCTGGTTCAGCTGCCGTTGCCGGATCACTTTGATACCACTCAGGTGCTGGAGCGAATCCAGCCTGACAAGGATGTAGATGGATTTCACCCGTATAACGTCGGCCGTCTGGCCCAACGTATTCCGGCGCTGCGCCCCTGCACTCCGAAAGGGATCATGACACTGATCGAGACCACCGGCGTGAAGACGCACGGTCTGCATGCGGTCGTGGTGGGGGCGTCCAACATAGTGGGGCGTCCCATGACCCTCGAATTGTTGCTGGCGGGCTGCACAACCACGACCTGTCACCGCTTTACCCGGGATCTGGAAGATCAGGTACGCCGTGCCGATCTGCTGGTTGTTGCGGTCGGCAAGCCCAACTTCATTTCTGGCGAGTGGATCAAACCGGGGGCACTGGTAATCGATGTGGGCATCAATCGCCTGGCTGATGGTTCGCTGGTCGGTGATGTGGAGTTTGAGACGGCGCGCAGCCATGCCTCCTTCATTACTCCGGTACCCGGTGGTGTGGGCCCGATGACGGTCGCCAGCCTGATGGAAAATACCCTGATCGCCTGCAGTGAATATCACGACTGATCATGGCTGGTGATAACCCTGTGATCCCGTGAGGAGGCAGGATTCGCCAGAAATCTGACAATAAAAAACCGGTTGCTCAGAGAGGAACCGGTTTTTTATTTATCCAACGGGTGTTATTTACATATTTTGTGCTTCGTTTGGCACAATCACAGAGGCGTGATTTCCTTTCGGCCCCTGTTGCAGTTCAAAATTGACAGCCTGACCCGCTTTCAGGGTCTTGTAGCCCTCCATTTGAATCGTGGAGTAGTGAGCGAAGATATCCTCACCGCCCCCTTCCGGACAGATAAACCCAAATCCTTTTGCGTTGTTAAACCACTTAACTGTGCCGGTTGCCATACTTCTACATCCTTTTATTGATTACCCAGAAGTCGTTGAGTAACCTGCGCCAGCCCTTTATAACTAGGGACATGGGCCCATAGCAGACGGGCACAGATTAGCAAGTAACCAATCTAGTCTAACTTTTGAGCGAGTCAAGAAGTTGTTAACAGCTGATGTGATCTGGTTAACAAGTCTATTGACAACCTTGTGTTAGACGGTAGTAATCTAGAGGTACCAAAGCGCGATTATGAGCAAGCAGAAAGAACTCTTTGCTAATGAAGAGATTGCAGAAGCAGAGAAAACAAAGCTGCAGCCGCCACCCATGTATAAGGTTGTGTTGAACAACGATGACTACACACCCATGGAGTTTGTGGTGGAGGTGCTGCAAAAGTTCTTTGGTATGGATTTGGACAAGGCGACTCAGGTCATGCTGAGTGTGCATTATAGTGGTAAGGGTGTCTGCGGCATGTTTACCGCAGAGATCGCCGAAACCAAGGTTGTCCAGGTCAACACCTATGCACGTAACAACGAACATCCACTGCTCTGTACTATGGAAAAGGCTTGAATCTGATGACTTGATGGCGAGTGTGACACCACATTGTAGCTGTACTAGGGGAGGTGCCTATGTTGAATAAAGATCTAGAAAAGACGCTGAACGAGGCTTTCAAACTGGCCCGTGACGAGCGCCACGAATTCATGACCGTCGAGCACCTGTTGTTAGCCCTTCTGGATAACAGTTCAGCCCATGAGGCGCTGAGCTCCTGTGGTGCCGATGTCGAGCAGATGCGCAAGGAGATCCGCGCATTCATCACCCAAACTACTCCGCTCATACCGCGCGACGATGAAGATCGTGAAACCCAGCCGACACTGGGCTTCCAGCGCGTGTTGCAGCGTGCCGTCTTCCATGTGCAATCCTCCGGCAATACCGAAGTCAGCGGCGCCAACGTGCTGGTCGCTATCTTCAGCGAGCAGGAGTCACAAGCTGCCTATTTCCTGAAAAAAGCCGAGATCAGCCGTCTCGACGTCGTCAATTTCCTCTCCCACGGGGTGCGCAAGGACAGCAAGCCTGATCTCGGCAGCAATAACAATCCCGAGTCTGATGATGATGTTTCGGCCGCCCAGATCGAGAGTTTTGCCACCAACCTGAACCAGCTGGTGCTGGAAGGGCGCATCGATCCGCTGATTGGCCGTGATCAGGAGCTCAATCGTACAATTCAGGTGCTCTGCCGTCGTCGCAAGAACAACCCGCTGCTGGTGGGTGAAGCGGGTGTGGGCAAAACCGCTATTGCCGAAGGTCTGGCTTACCGTATCGTCAAAGGCGATGTGCCCGAGGTGATCGCCGGTAGCACCATCTACTCGCTGGATATGGGCTCTCTGCTGGCGGGCACCAAATACCGTGGTGATTTCGAGAAGCGCCTCAAAGTACTGCTCAAGCAGATTGAGCGTCAGGAAGGGGCCATCCTCTTTATCGACGAGATCCATACCATCATTGGTGCCGGTGCTGCTTCCGGTGGTCAGCTGGATGCGGCCAACCTGATCAAGCCACTGCTCTCAAATGGTTTGCTCCGCTGTGTGGGCTCCACCACTTATCAGGAGTACGCCCAGATCTTCGAGAAAGACCGTGCGCTGGCCCGTCGCTTCCAGAAGATCGATATTGTCGAGCCGACTATCGATGACACCACTCGCATCCTGATGGGGCTCAAGAGTCGCTACGAAGCACACCACGGCGTGCGCTATACCGCCAAGGCGATCCGGGCAGCTGCCGAGCTCTCTGCCAAGTACATCAATGATCGTCACTTACCCGACAAGGCGATCGACGTGATCGACGAAGCGGGTGCCGGTCAACGGTTGCTGCCTGCGAGCAAGCGCAAGAAAGTGATCAATGTGCAGGAAATTGAGTCCATTGTGGCCAAGATTGCCCGCATTCCGGAGAAATCAGTTTCTTCCTCGGATAAAGAGGTGCTGAAGAACCTGGAGCGCAATCTGAAGATGGTGGTCTTTGGTCAGGATAAAGCCATCGAGGTGCTGACCGATGCGATTCGCCTCTCTCGTTCAGGACTTGGCAACGAGCGTCGCCCGGTTGGTTGCTTCCTCTTTGCAGGTCCTACCGGTGTTGGTAAAACAGAGGTGACCCAGCAGTTGGGCAAGGCATTGGGTGTCGAGATGCTGCGCTTTGATATGTCCGAGTACATGGAACGCCACACCGTCTCTCGCCTGATTGGTGCGCCTCCCGGCTACGTTGGTTTTGAGCAGGGTGGTCTGCTGACTGATGCAGTGATCAAGCATCCTCATTCCGTCGTGTTGCTTGACGAGATTGAGAAGGCTCACCCGGACGTATTCAATCTGCTATTGCAGGTGATGGACAATGGCACCTTGACCGACAACAACGGGCGCAAGGCGGATTTCCGTAACGTGATTTTGGTCATGACTACCAACGCCGGTGTGCAGGAGACCCAACGCAAATCGATTGGCTTCCAGCAACAGGATTTGAGCCACGATGCCATGGCGGTGATCAACAAGACCTTCAGTCCGGAGTTCCGTAACCGGCTTGATCACACCATCTGGTTCAACCATCTCGATATGACGGTGATCCATCAGGTGGTCGACAAGTTTATTGTCGAATTGCAGGTTCAACTGGATGCGAAGGGAGTTTCTCTCGAGGTGTCCGAGCGTGCCCGTCACTGGTTGGCGGAGAAGGGGTATGACAGAGCCATGGGCGCCAGACCGATGGGGCGGGTGATCCAGGAGCACCTCAAGAAACCCCTGGCCAACGAGATCCTGTTCGGTTCACTGGTTGACGGGGGAATTGTGAAGGTTGAGTTGGTAAATGACAGCCTCAGCTTTGATTTTCAGGTCAATGTTGAAGCTGTTTCCCACTAAGCGTCAGTGATCAGAAAACGACAAAAAACCCCAACCGAAAGGTTGGGGTTTTTTGCTGAATTCCTGGCTTAGCGAGAGCGGAAAACAATACGTCCCTTGGAGAGATCGTAGGGAGTCAGTGCTACCGTTACTTTGTCTCCAGTCAGGATACGAATGTAGTTTTTGCGCATCTTGCCTGAAATATGAGCGATAACCACGTGACCATTCTCCAGTTCCACACGGAACATGGTATTGGGCAGGGTTTCGAGAATAGTGCCCTGCATCTCAATACTGTCTTCTTTAGCCATTGAATCCTCTTGATAAGCCACAACAAAAAACCGCTGGATCATGCCGGATTTAAGGCTATGTGTAAAGTTTACTCGGGCTTGGTGTCGATATTTTTCCATTCCCCCTGAATTAACAGCTCGTGAGGGAGATAATTGCGCTTGTAATTCATCTTGCGGCACGCCTCCACCAGATAGCCAAGATAGAGCCAGCTTCGCCCGGTTCGTCTGGCCAGATCGAGCTGGCAGAGGATGGCAAAGGTGCCCAGGGAGCGATCGGCATAATCCGGATCGAAGAAGGTGTACATGGCGCTCAAGGAGTGGGGCAGCAGGTCTGTGGTGGCCACGCCGATCAGGCGGCCATCTTTGCGCATCTCCAGATAGAGTGGTGGCATCCAGTCACAATGGAGAAAACCGCGATACTGGCTGCGGTTGGGGGGATACATGCTGCCATCGTGGTGGCGTTCGCGGATATAACGTTCGTAGAGCAGGTAATACTCGGGTTTGTCATCGTAGCTCAGGACGATCTCGATATCCCTGTTGAGCTGGCGGATCCGCTTCTGGCCTCGGCTGGGACGAAAGCGTTCGCTGTGAATACGAAGGGACTGGCAGGCATGGCACGCCGGGCAGTGGGGGCGATAGATGTCGTTGCCACTGCGGCGAAAACCGGCAGTCAACAATCGCTCGTAACCGTTGGCGTTGAGCAGATTGTGATCCATCAGCACCAGCAACTGCTCCTGTTCATGGTCCAGATAACTGCAGGGATGTTTGGGAGTCAGCCCTACTTTGAGGATCACTTCTTCAGTCATAAGCTGATCTCCCCCTCTTGCCAGCAGGAAGCCAATAGTGGTTGATGGCCAAGGCGCGCCAGCTCAGCCAGAAAACGGGCCCGTGGCCACTCCTCGATACCCAGGGTCGCCAGAAACGGGTTTTGCATCTGGCAATCGATGAGGGCGCCGCGATGGCGGGCGAAGTGGCGACAGAGTGCCACCATGGCAAGTTTGGCGCCGTTATCAATCCGGCTGAACATGGATTCACCGCAAAACAGTCGGCCGATAGAGAGGCCATACAGTCCCGCTTGCAGCTCTCCCTCCTGCCAGATCTCGATAGAGTGGGCATGACCCAGTTGGTGCAACTGCTGGTAGGCCTCGATCATAGGTTGGCTGATCCAGGTGCCATCGGCAGTGCGACGAGGGGCGGCGCAGGCGGTGATGACTTCATTAAAGGCGCGATTGACGGAAATATCGAATGGGGTACGGCGGATAATCTTCTGTAGTGTCCGCCCCACATGGAGTTGGTCGGGACGGATCACCCCGCGGGGATCCGGTGACCACCACAGGGTCGGCTGGTGGGGTTCATTCCACGGGAAGATCCCCTTGTGATAAGCTGCCAGCAATCTGGCAGGGGAGAGATCCCCGCCGATCGCCAGCAAGCCGTTGGGCTCTTCCAGCGCATGGCTGGGGTCAGGAAACCAGCAAAGCTCATCATCCAGTTGGGTAAGATAGCGAGACATAAGGCAACGAGGTTCATAGATGAAGGCCATTATCCTGATAGTATCCAGCTTGTTCTGCTTTGTCACGGCGCCCGCCGGGGCGGAGGTCTACCAGCGCAATACCGCGCGGCCGGTCAATCAGGTGGTGTTTGGTCAGGTCGAAACGGTGCGCAATATTACACAGCGCCAGATCCTGGAGTCCGAGCACTCTGGCTGGAAGACGCTGGGTGGTGCCGTGTTGGGCGGTCTGCTGGGCAACCAGTTTGGTGGCGGTCATGGTCGTGAAATCGCCACCGCCGTCGGGGCGCTGGCGGGGGCTGCGGCTGCGCAGCAATACCAGTCCGGGGGAACCGTGGTGGAAAACAAGCTGGTGGAGCTGCTGATCCGCAACGAGCAAAATGCCCTTATCAACGTGATCCAGGATTATGATCCCGCCATGGTTTTTACCAATGGGGACAAGGTGCGCATTCTCTACTTCGATGATGGGGTGCGGGTCGACAAGACCTACTGACTTTCGATAGTCATGGTGATGGGGAGATTGTGGCAGGAAAGGAACCCGCAGACTCTCCTGGTGGAAAGTCTGTCGGGCGGTAATACACGGGACTGATGCCCTGAGGATTCAGATAGTTATCTCTTGAGAGACTATCTTATCGCGACCGGTGTTCTTTGCCTGATAGAGCAGCCGATCCGCTACGCTCAGCGCCTCGTCCATGGATATCCGCCCGACGCTGATCACGCCGTAACTGGCGCGAACAAAGAGCGGGGTTTCCGGTGACAAGGGTTGCTGGCGCAGCTGCTGACGCAGCCCTTCAAGACGCTTGATCAACACGGGGACGGTACAGTGAGGCACCATCATGGCAAACTCCTCTCCGCCAAACCGGGCGATCATGGCATCGGGGAAGAACTGGGTCAGTAGCCGGGTCAGATGGCAGAGCAGTTGATCGCCGATGGCATGGCCCCAGTGATCGTTGACCTGCTTGAAGTGATCCACATCGAGCACACAGAGTGCAAGAGGCGTCTGCTGGCGCTGATGCTCTTCAAACCATTTTTGCCCTTCGTTGAACCAGTAGCGCCGATTGTAGAGACCGGTCAGGTAATCACGATTGGCTGACTCCTGAATGCTGTTGAACTGCTCGAGCGCTTCCAGATTGTGGCTGACCCGACACTGCAGCTCTTCCGGCTCGAACGGCTGGTTGAGAAAGTCGTTGGCGCCCTGCTTGAGGTAGCGAGCAGAGAGACCGCGCTTGTCCGAGACCGAGATCCCGATAATCGCGAGCTGCTGCTTGCTGTAACGCTCTCTCAGCATCCGCACTAGACTGATGCCATCGATATCCGGCATATAGTAGTCGACCAGTGCCAGCCGGATGTCCGGGTGTTGCTCCAGCATCGCCATCGCTTCACGGGCATGACTGGCCTCATGCACCTGCAACAACTGCTTGCGCAACTGGGACATGGTGCGGTGACGGGAGGTGCGTGAGTCGTCGACTACCAGCACTTCGATCGACTGGTTGAGATAGAGGCGGTGCACCAGACTGACGGCATATTGCAGCGAGTGGCGCGAATCCTTCATCACGTAGTCCAGCACGCCGGTTTCCAGCCAGGCGGCACGTTTATCCTCGCTGATGTCGGCAGTGAGGATCACCACCGGCAAACCTCGAGCCAGCAGCTCGTTGACCGCTTCGCCACGGGGCGCATCCGGCAAGGTCAGGTCCACCAGCGCGACCACATACTCCTCGCCCCGGCAGTGACGGGCACCTTCGAGGGTATCGAAGGCGTCAATCTCGAGGCCTGTCTGCTGGGCAATGGCCTGAGTCAGCATACGGCGGATGGTCAGGCTATCTTCGACAATCAATATCTTCTGTTTCATTAGACTCCTTTAAATAAAAAAGGCATACCGACTGGTATGCCTTATATCACAACTACGCTTGTTTATTGCGCGTCGAGGTAGCGTTCAGCATCGAGGGCTGCCATACAGCCGGTACCGGCAGAGGTGATCGCCTGACGGTAGTTGTGGTCGGCCACGTCGCCGGCAGCGAAGACACCTTCAATACTGGTCTGGGTTGCAAAACCGTCGAGGCCGCCACGTACCTTCAGATAGCCGTTTTGCATCTCCAGCTGGCCATCGAAGATCTGGGTATTGGGCTGATGGCCGATGGCGATGAAGACCCCCATCAGCGGCAGCTCGCTGGTGCTGTTGTCCTGAGTGTTGCGCAGGCGCACACCGGTGACCCCCATCTGATCACCCAGCACTTCGTCCAGGGTCTGGTGGGTGTGCAGCACGATGTTGCCGCTTGCAACCTTGTCGTGCAGACGCTTGATCAGGATCTTCTCGGCACGGAACTCGTCGCGGCGGTGGATCAGGTGCACCTTCTTGGCGATGTTGGCCAGATACAAGGCTTCTTCAACTGCGGTGTTGCCGCCGCCGATCACCGCCACTTCCTGATTGCGGTAGAAGAAACCGTCACAGGTGGCACAGGCGGAGACGCCGCGACCCTTGAAGGCCTCTTCGGAGGGCAGGCCCAGATACTTGGCGGAGGCGCCGGTCGCGATGATCAGGGCATCGCAGGTGTATTCGCCGTTGTCCCCTTTGAGGCGGAACGGGCGTTGAGTCAGTTCGACACTGTTGATGTGATCAAACAGGATGTGGGTATCGAACTTCTCTGCATGCTCTTTCATGCGCTCCATCAGGGCAGGGCCGGTCAGCCCTTCCGGATCACCTGGCCAGTTCTCCACTTCGGTGGTGGTGGTCAGCTGACCCCCTTGCTGCATGCCGGTGATGAGCAGGGGATTGAGGTTGGCGCGGGCGGCATAGACGGCCGCGGTGTAACCGGCCGGGCCTGACCCTAAGATCAGCAATTTGCTGTGAGTGACTTGGCTCATGATGTCATTTCCGGGATGTGATGAGTTTGCGCGATTGTAGGTAATTCGTGATCCGGGGTCAAAGGCTGGTGAGTCGATTGCATTAATCGTGTTCACAAGGGGTGACATGCAAAATAAAGGGATAAAAAAACCGCCCATCGCGGGCGGATTTTCACTCATCTCCAACTGGCGCAGGCCAGCGCAGATCAGTTCAGCAGGGTCAGGGGATCCGTGTAGGCAAGGCCATGCGCCACGGCCACTTCCTTGCAGGTGAGCTTGCCCTCCATCACGTTGAGCCCGTGCAGCAGGTTGGGATCGTTCAGCAGTGCCTGACGATACCCTTGCTGGGCCAGCTTGATAATAAAGGGGAGGGTGGCATTGTTGAGCGCCACGGTCGAGGTGCGGGCCACCGCCCCCGGCATGTTGGCGACACAGTAGTGCACCACCTCATCGACAATATAGGTCGGATCCTGGTGGGTGGTGGCGTGGGAGGTTTCCACACAGCCGCCCTGATCGATGGCCACATCGACGATGGCAGAACCCGGCTTCATGCGCGCAATGTGGTCACGGCGGACAAGTTTTGGCGCAGTGGCACCCGGCACCAGCACGCCGCCGATGACCAGATCGGCCGCCAGCAGATGGCGCTCCAGCGTCTCGCTGTTGGAGTAGACCACCTTGGCCGCTCCCTGGAACTCGTTATCGAGACGGCGCAGGGTATCGACGTTGTTGTCGAGGATTGTCACATCCGCGCGCAGGCCAATGGCCATACGGGCCGCATTGGAGCCGACCACGCCGCCACCGATGATCACCACCTTGGCCGGTTCGACACCGGGTACGCCGCCAAGCAGCACTCCGCTACCGCCACGCGATTTTTCCAGCGCCTGGGCACCCGCCTGAATAGACATGCGTCCGGCCACTTCCGACATGGGGGCCAGTAGGGGCAGGCCGCCACGGCCGTCGGTGACGGTTTCATAGGCGATACAGATGGCGCCGCTTTTCAGCAGGGCTTCGGTCTGGGGCAAGTCTGGCGCCAGATGCAGATAGGTGAACAGGGTCTGACCCGGCCGCAGCATGGCACATTCGACAGGCTGAGGTTCCTTGACCTTGACGATCATCTCGGCTTTGGCGAAAACCTCTGCAGCAGAGGCCAAAATTTCGGCTCCAACAGCGATATAATCTGCATCGCTGAAGCCAATGCCGTTTCCGGCACCGCTTTGGACGAAAACAGTATGGTTTCGTGCTGTCAGTTCACGTACACTGGCCGGAACCATGCCTACGCGGTATTCATGGTTTTTTATCTCTTTAGGTACACCGATAATCATGCTATCCCTCGTCTATAGATTGGTGTTTCATGTTGCCAAAATGTTAACCAACATTTGCGCCTAGTATATTCAGGTATTGACAGGATTTGTGACCATAATTATAAAATGACTGGTGATTCTTACCAAAAAATAGCCAAAGGATGGAATAAAATGATGGAAGCTAAGAGTCGGCTAAAGGATTTGGACAGGATTGACCGCAACATTCTTAATGAACTGCAAAAGGATGGCAGGATTTCGAATGTTGAGTTGTCCAAGCGAGTTGGCCTGAGTCCTACACCGTGTCTGGAACGGGTTCGTCGCCTCGAGCGACAAGGTTATATCGAAGGATATGCCGCTATTCTGAACCCTCATTATCTGGACGCATCTCTGCTGGTGTTTGTAGAGATAACCCTCAATCGCGGGGCGCCTGATGTGTTTGAACAGTTCAACAAGGCTGTTCAGGTGCTCGAAGAGATCCAGGAGTGTCATCTGGTTTCCGGTGACTTCGACTATCTGCTCAAGACCCGAGTCAGCGACATGTCGGCTTACCGCCGTCTGTTGGGGGAAACCCTGCTGCGTCTGCCCGGTGTCAATGACACCCGCACCTACGTGGTGATGGAAGAGGTCAAGCAGAGCAGTCGTCTGGTGATCAGCACCCGATAAAGCAGGTTATGCCGTGGTATCTTTTCCATATGAGACACCATGACAGTCAGAAACGAGCGGCCGGTCCGCTCGTTTCTTCTTGTAAAGATAATTGCAAATAGGGCCCCGTCCCATCAGGCTCTGGCTGACAATCGATGGGCTTTTCGGGGATACTAGGCCCCCTTATTTCCTGCATTACATGTTTTCAGAAAGGAGCCGGAGTTTGGCCGATAAAAAGCTGTTTACTCCTTTATCAGGTACACAACGGATCTTCGAAGCCGTCTTGATCGCCATCACCCTGATGGCTGCTTATCTTCTGCTTGCCCTGTTGTCCTATCATCCCGCTGATCCCGGCTGGTCCCAGACCTCCTGGCAAGGGGAGGTGAAGAACCTCGCCGGTAGTGCCGGTGCCTGGCTCGCCGATATCACCATGTTTACCTTTGGTGCCTTCTCCTATCTGGTGCCGCCGCTGGTGGTACTGCTGGGCTGGAGTCTGTTCTGGCGCCCGAGCCGTCTGCTCGATGTGGATTACCTCACCCTGGGGGTGCGGATCATCGGCTTTATCCTGACCGTGCTCGGCATGTCGGCCATTGCCAGCATGAACTTCAACGATATGCAAAACTTCTCCGCCGGTGGTCTGGTGGGGGATGTGATCGCTTCTGCAGTGGTGCCGCTGTTTGGCGGCGTCGGGGCCAACCTGATGCTGCTCTGCTTCGTGGCAACCGGCATCACCCTGTTTACCGGTTGGTCCTGGCTCACTATTGTCGAGCAGATCGGTGCGGCCTGTACCGGTTCGGTCAGCGCTGTTTACCACTTCCCGACCACCCTCGGCCGCTGGCTGACCGGTGGCTGGCGTCAACCCCGCAACGAGGGGCCGGATCCCTTGCTGGAAGGCGGGGTAGGGGCCATCGCGTTTGATGATGAGGAAGATGAGCCGCACACCAGCTGGACTCGCAAGCCCAAGGCCAAGAACCAGAAGGCTGCCGCCGAAGAGTGGCTGCCGGAACTCGACGACGATACCTTCGAGTTCGATCCCCAGTTTGATGATGAAGATGATGAGCCGGTTCCGGCTGCCAAGCCGAAACGTGCGGTGGCGGCCGCCAATGGTCGCCGCCAGCCGGTACTGGCTGTGGCTGTGGCCGATGACGATGATGAGGACGAGCTGGATCTGCCCTGGGCCGAAGGGGACGACGAGGTTGCCGCGCCGGTAGCCGTCGCACCGACCAAGCCCAAGCGTCGTCCGCAATCTACGCTGCCGCCGTTGCCGAGTATCGAGCTGCTAGACAGACCGCCAGCCAAGACCCAGATGATGAGCAAGGATGAGCTGGATCGCATGGGCCGTCTGGTGGAGGCCAAGCTTGCCGACTACAACGTGCAGGCCAAGGTGGTCGGTGTCTATCCGGGCCCGGTTATTACCCGTTTCGAGCTGGATCTGGCGCCGGGTATGAAGGCGAGCAAGATCACCAACCTGTCGCGCGATCTGGCCCGCTCCCTCTCTGCCAGCAGCGTGCGGGTGGTGGAAGTGATCCCGGGTAAAACCTATGTCGGTATCGAGCTGCCCAACCGGGTGCGCCAGACCGTTTACCTGCGCGAAACCCTTGACTGCGATGCCTTCCGCGATAGCCGCAACCCGCTCACCATGGGCCTGGGTCAGGACATCGCAGGGGAGCCGGTGGTGGTGAACCTGGCCAAGATGCCGCACCTGCTGGTGGCCGGTACCACAGGTTCCGGTAAGTCGGTGGGGGTCAACACCATGATCATCTCGATGCTCTACAAGTCCTCCCCCGATGATCTGCGCTTTATCATGATCGACCCCAAGATGCTGGAACTCTCGGTCTACGAAGGGATCCCGCATCTGCTGACCGAGGTGGTGACCGACATGAAGGATGCCGCCAACGCCCTGCGCTGGTGTGTGGGCGAGATGGAACGCCGTTACAAGCTGATGTCGGCGGTCGGGGTGCGCAACCTCAAGGGCTACAACGACAAGGTGCTGGCCGCCATCGAGGAGGGGGAACCCTTGCTGGATCCGTTGTGGCGCCCGGGTGACTCCATGGATCAGATGCCGCCTGAGCTGGAGAAGCTGCCCCACATCGTGGTGGTGGTGGACGAATTTGCCGACATGATGATGATCGTCGGCAAGAAGGTGGAAGAGCTGATCGCCCGTATCGCCCAGAAGGCGCGGGCCGCCGGTATTCACCTCATTCTGGCGACCCAGCGTCCGTCGGTGGATGTGATTACCGGTCTTATCAAGGCCAACATCCCGACCCGTATTTCGTTCCAGGTGTCGAGCAAGATCGACTCCCGTACCATCATCGATCAGGGCGGCGCCGAATCTCTGCTCGGTATGGGCGACATGCTCTACATGCCGGCTGGCACCTCCAACCCGACCCGGGTACACGGTGCGTTCGTCGATGATCACGAAGTGCACAAGGTGGTGGCAGACTGGAAACTGCGCGGCGAGCCGAACTACATCGAGGAGATCCTCTCCGGTGAGTCGGGTGGCGAAGGTGGCAGCGGCGAATATGGCGGTGGTGGCGACGAAGAGCTGGACCCCCTGTTCGACGAAGCGGTCGCTTTTGTGGTGGAGTCCCGCCGTGGCTCGACCTCCAGCGTCCAGCGCAAGTTCAAGATTGGTTACAACCGGGCAGCCCGTCTCATCGAGCAGATGGAGAATCAGGGCATCGTCAGCTCACCGGGTGGCAATGGTCAGCGCGACGTGCTGGCACCGCCGCCGGTGCGGGACTAAGCTTCACCGTTTCATACTATCCCTGGCCATGCCCTCCGCGGGCGTGGCCTTTTATCGAGAGCGTCTTTATGAAGAGCGTGATGAAAAAACAACTGTTGATGGGTACCGTGCTGCTGATGGCCAGCAGCCAGGTGTGGGCCGATGCGGCCAGCGATCTCAAACAGAAGCTGGCGGGGGTGAGCCTCTTCTCCGCCAAATTTGCCCAGACCGTCTATGACAGCAAGGGCAAGGAGCTGCAAAAGGCCAGCGGCGACCTGCTGGTGCAGCGGCCAAACCGTTTCAACTGGCACACCACCTCGCCGGACGAGAGTCTGATCGTGGCCGATGGTCAGGATGTCTGGGTCTATGATCCCTTCGTTGAGCAGGTCACTGCCCTCAAGCTGAAAGATGCGGTGCTCAACACCCCCTTTATCTTGATCGCCGGTAATGACGACAAGTTCTGGAAGAACTATGACGTGACCCAGCAGGGCGATGTCTACACCGTCACCAGCCGCAACAAGGATGAGCTGATCGCCTCCTTCCGTGTCACCTTCGACAGACAAGACAACATCAGTCGTTTCGATGTGAAAGAGGCGCAAGGGCAGTGGAGTGAATTCACCCTGAGCAGCTTCAACCGCAAGCCGGTGCTCAAGGGCAACGAATTTGTTTTCAAGATCCCGAAGGGGGTCGAGCTGGACGACCAGCGCTAATGAGCAAGCGGTCGTTGGATTGCTCGCCACTGCGCCAGTCAAAGGCGAGTGGCGTGACGTTGGGTGGTCAATACAGATGAGCAACTTGTCGCTGGATTTCTCATCGGACTTTCGTCCGCTGGCGGCCCGGATGCGGCCGCAAAACCTCGACCAGTATATCGGTCAGCAACATATCCTGGGGGCTGACAAGCCCCTGCGCAAAGCCATTCTGGCTGGTCACTGCCACTCGATGATCCTGTGGGGGCCACCCGGGACCGGCAAGACCACGCTGGCGGAGCTGATGGCTCACTACTGTCAGGCGGAAGTGGAGCGACTCTCTGCGGTCACCTCCGGTATCAAGGAGATCCGCGCCGCCATCGACAAGGCGAAGGAGAACAGCTGGCGCGGGGTTCGTACCATCCTGTTTGTGGATGAGGTGCACCGCTTCAACAAGAGCCAGCAGGATGTGTTCCTGCCCCACATCGAAGATGGCACCATCACCTTTATCGGTGCCACCACCGAAAACCCCTCGTTCGAACTCAACAACGCACTGCTCTCACGAGCCCGGGTCTATCTGCTCAAGCGACTGGAGGAGAGCGATATTCTCGCCATGCTCGATCAGGCGATGACCGATCCCCGTGGTCTCAATGATCCGGCACTCACCTTCGCCCCCGGCGTCAAAGAAGCGCTGGCCAAGGCGGTGGATGGGGACGGCCGCAAGTCCCTCAACTATCTGGAGCTGTTGGCCGACATGGCCGAAACCGACAGCACAGGGGCGCGGGTGATCGACAGTGCCCTGCTCGCTGCCGTGGTGGGGGAGCACGTGGCCCGCTTCGACAAGGGGGGCGATCACTTCTACGACCTCATCTCGGCGGTGCACAAATCCATTCGCGGCTCGGCGCCGGATGCGGCGCTCTACTGGTATGCCCGCATGGTGAGCGCCGGTTGCGATCCCCTCTATATTGCCCGCCGCTTGCTGGCGATTGCCTCGGAAGATGTGGGCAATGCCGATCCGCGCGCCATGCAGGTCGCCCTGTCGGCCTGGGATTGTTTCCATCGGATCGGGCCAGCGGAAGGGGAGCGGGCCATCGCCCAGGCGATCGTCTATCTCGCCTGCGCCCCGAAAAGCAATGCGGTCTATACCGCCTGGAAGGCGGCGCTTCATGATGCCAAAAACCTCCCTGACTTCGAGGTGCCGGTACACCTGCGCAATGCGCCGACCAAATTGATGAGCGATCTGGGCTATGGCGCCGAGTATCGCTACGCCCATGACGAGCCGGGCGCCTATGCTGCGGGCGAGCAGTATTTTCCGCCCGAGCTTGCGGGCAAGCAGTACTACCAGCCCACCGATCGCGGCCTTGAAAAGCAGATTGGCCAGAAGCTCGATTACCTCCATGAACTGGACAGGCAAAGTCCGCAGCAACGGGGCAAATAGCCCCTTTGTTACCTCGCATGGCTGAAAATTGGTCAGGCGTTTGAATATGCAGGACGGTTTGCGTGCCAAAGTCGGTAAAAACGACACAAATAGTCCCTGTTCGGGCGGGGGGGCGGTCTGCTACACTGCCCGTCTGACCCCGCTTGTCTTGGCCTTGCGCCATCTTCTTGATCTCGAAGGCCTGATTGTTGAGGCCCGATTCTGAAGACGATTGGGGTGCGCCAACCGATGTTAACTTCCGGATCTGTTTCCCAGCCCGTCATGACGACTCAGGCCCAGATCCCATTTTAAAAAAGTAGGTAAACCATGCTGGATCCCAAATATCTGCGCAGCGATATCGAAGAGGCTGCCGCTCGTCTGGCGACACGTGGCTACGTTCTGGACGTAGCGGCTGTCAACGCTCTGGAAGAGAAACGCAAGGATCTGCAGTCCCGTACCCAGGAGCTGCAGGCCGAGCGCAACGCCCGCTCCAAATCCATCGGTGAAGCTGCCCGTCGTGGTGAAGATGTTGCCCCGCTCAAGGCCGAAGTGACCAAGATCAACGACGAGCTGGAAACCAGCAAGGTCGAGCTGGATGCCCTGCTGGCCCAGCTGAAAGCCATTGCCGACGCCATCCCCAACCTGCCGAGCGAGACCACGCCGGTGGGCCGTGACGAGAACGACAACGTGGAAGTGCGCCGCTGGGGTACCCCGTGCGAGTTCAGCTTCCCGGTACGCGATCACATCGATCTGGGCGAAGCGGCCAAGGGCGTTGATTTCAAGAACGGCGTCAAACTCTCCGGTACCCGTTTCGTGGTGATGAAGGGTCAGATTGCCCGTCTGCACCGTGCCCTGGCTCAGTTCATGCTGGATCTGCACACCCAGCAGCACGGTTACACTGAGTGCTACGTGCCCTATCTGGTGAACCCGGACAGCCTCTATGGCACCGGCCAGTTGCCGAAATTTGCCCAGGACCTGTTCAATACCGGTATCGAAGGTGAAGGGGAAGAAGAGGGCAAGGTACGCAAGTTCTCCCTGATCCCGACCTCCGAAGTGCCGCTCACCAACATGGCCCGCGACGAGATCTTTGACGCGCAAGAGCTGCCAATCAAGATGACCGCTCACAGCCCCTGCTTCCGCTCGGAAGCGGGTTCCTACGGTCGTGATACCCGTGGCCTCATCCGTATGCACCAGTTCGACAAAGTCGAAATGGTTCAGCTGGTTCACCCGGAGAAATCCTGGGATGCGCTGGAGGAGATGGTGGGTCACGCCGAGAAGGTGCTGCAACTGCTGGAGCTGCCGTATCGCGTGATGGCGCTCTCTACCGGTGACATGGGCTTCTGCGCCTCCAAGACCTACGATCTGGAAGTGTGGCTGCCGGCCCAGAACACCTACCGCGAGATCTCCTCTGTCTCCAACTGCACCGACTTCCAGGCGCGCCGCATGCAAGCTCGCGTGCGTATCGACGGCAAGCCGCAGCTGCTGCACACCCTGAACGGCTCCGGTCTGGCGGTGGGTCGTACCCTGGTTGCCGTGATGGAGAACTACCAGCAGGAAGATGGCCGCATCGCCATCCCGGCTGCGCTGCAATCCTACATGGGTGGCCTGACCCACATCGGGTAAGCTCACGCCGCTGACCACAACGCCATGGCATTGCCATGGCGTTGTGCATTCTGGCGCCGATCAACCGTTTTAGTGCTGAAAAAATGCGGCTTTTCGGCGTCGCGTTGAACAGTTAACACATTTTTATCAAGCAATGCGCAATCGTTTTTGTTAGACTGCGCCGCAATTTCGCAGGACATCTTTTTCTATGGTCTGGATTGATTACGCCATCATCGGCATCGTCGGTTTCTCTGCTCTCATCAGCCTGGTGCGCGGCTTCGTCAAGGAGGCCATGTCTCTTGTCACCTGGTTCGTCGCCTTCTTTATTGCCAGCCATTTCTATCCCGATCTCGCAGTCTATTTCACCTCCTTCTCCGACGCGCTGGTTCGTAACGGTCTGGCCATCGCGGCGCTGTTTGTGGCGACCCTGATCCTCGGCAGCGTGGTCAACTATGTGGTGGGCCTGTTGGTGGACAAGACGGGTCTCTCCGGTACCGATCGGGTGCTGGGGGTCTGCTTCGGTGCAATTCGCGGGGTGCTGATCGTCAGTGCCCTGCTTTTTTTCATGGATACCTTCACCAGCCTCTCCCAGAGCGACTGGTGGGTGGCGTCCAAGCTGGTGCCGGAGTTCAAGCCGGTGATCCAGTGGTTTTTCGGGTTCATGTTGAACTCATCCAGTTTTCTTAAACAGGTATAGTGACTTCGAGGTAGCAAAGACATGTGTGGTATTGTCGGTATAGTTGGCACCACCCCCGTCAATCAGGCCCTCTACGACGCCTTGACGGTGTTGCAGCACAGGGGACAGGATGCCGCCGGGATCGTGACCATTGATAGTGGAAACTTCCGGCAACGCAAGGCCAATGGCCTGGTGAAGGACGTGTTTGAAGTGCGCCACATGCAGCGTCTGCAAGGGAACATCGGCATAGGTCATGTCAGATATCCCACCGCAGGTAGCTCAAGTGCCGCTGAAGCCCAACCTTTTTATGTGAACTCGCCCTACGGCATGGTGCTGGCCCATAACGGCAACCTCACCAACGCCAAGGAGCTCAAGGAGCAGCAGTTCAAGGTCGCCCGCCGTCACATCAACACCACCTCCGACTCGGAAGTGTTGCTGAACGTGCTGGCCCACGAGCTGGATCGCTGTGACAAGATGGCGTTGCGTCCCGAAGATATCTTCGCCGCGGTGCGCAGAACCCATCAGCAGATCCGCGGCGCTTATGCGGTGGTCTCCCTGGTGATTGGTCATGGTCTCATCGGTTTTCGCGATCCCAACGGCATTCGCCCGCTGATCCTCGGTCGTCGTCAGGACGAGCAGGGCCAGGTGGAGTACATGCTTGCCTCCGAGAGCGTTGCACTCGACGCCATCGGTTTCGAGACGGTGCGGGATATTGCGCCGGGTGAAGCCATCTACATCACCGAGCAGGGTCAGCTCTTCTCCGAGCAGTGTGCGGAAAACCCGCAGATGAGCTCCTGCATCTTCGAATATGTCTACTTCGCTCGTCCCGATTCGTGCATCGACAAGGTCTCGGTCTACGCCGCCCGCCTCAACATGGGTCGCAAGCTGGGTCAGAAGATTGCCCGCGAGTGGGAAGATCTCGACGTCGATGTGGTTATCCCCATCCCCGAGACCTCCTGTGACGTGGCGCTGGAGATTGCTCACACCCTCGACCTGCCATACCGTCAGGGCTTCGTGAAGAACCGCTACATCGGCCGTACCTTCATCATGCCGGGCCAGACCCAGCGCAAGAAGTCGGTGCGCCGCAAACTCAACGCCATCAGCTCCGAATTCAAGGGCAAGAAGGTGTTACTGGTGGATGATTCCATAGTGCGTGGTACCACGTCCGAGCAGATCATCCAGATGGCCCGTGAAGCGGGGGCAGCCAAGGTCTACTTCGCCTCGGCGGCGCCGGAAATTCGCTTCCCCAACGTCTATGGTATCGACATGCCCACCGCCAACGAGCTGATCGCCCACGGCCGCGAAGTTGAAGAGGTGTGCAAGCTGATTGGCGCTGACGGTCTGATTTTCCAGGATCTGGAAGATCTGGAAGCCGCCGTGCGGGAGATCAACCCGGATCTGCGTCACTTCGAGACCTCGGTCTTCAATGGTCACTACGTCACCTCCGATGTGGACCAGTCCTATCTGGATCACCTCAACGCCCTGCGCAACGATGACACCAAAGCGGTGCGTGAATGGCAGGAAGGCACCAGCAATCTGGAAATTTTTAACGAAGGCAGTTAAACGTTTGCGGTTTTGCCGGATGGGATAGCGAGATGGGGGCCAGTGGCCCCCATAGTCGTTTTTGCCTCGCACCGCCAGAAGGGGTAGGGTGTATCTGTTTGAAAAATATCCGCTTATCTTGCCGGATATGGGCATGGCCAGCGGGATCCGCTAGCATAGGCGGCAACATATATGACCGATACGCTTTTAAGAGACGAGAGTTCAGATGGATGATCTGCTAGCCCCAGTGCGCCAGTTTTTGCAGTGCGAGACCCCGGATGAGTGGGTAGAAATGGCGCGGGATCCTGCCCGTTTACCGACCCTGCTCATCGATCACGCCAACTGCGAGACCAAGGCCGCACTCACTGCCCACAGTCTGGTGCGCCGCTACTGCCTGCCCAAGGGCAAGCGCCATCTGCTGCCCAAGCTGGAGTTTTATCGCGAGCTGGATGCCATCCCGGAGAAGGCCGAGATCCTGGGCAAACGCAGCATGGGGGAGTCTGATCGCACCGTCTTTGCCGAGCTGGAGCGCAATCCGCTGCTGTTTCCCATGGTGCGGCTCATTCAGGAGGAGCTGCATCACTTCGAGCAGGTGCTGGAGATCATGCAGGCCCGCGGCATCGAATACGGGCCGGTGACTGCCTCCCGCTATGCCCGCCAGTTGATGCAGCATGTGCGCACCCATGAACCGGCCACCATAGTCGACAAGATGATCATCGGCGCCTATATCGAGGCCCGCTCCTGCGAGCGTTTTGCCAAGTTGGCGCCCCATCTGGACGAAGAGCTGAGCCGCTTCTACGTCTCTTTGCTGCGCTCCGAAGCGCGCCACTATCAGGATTACCTGAGCCTGGCCGAACAGTACGCAGGGGAGGATATCAGCGAGCGGGTGGCCTTCTTTGGCAAGCTGGAAGCCGAGCTAATCTGCTCGCCGGATCCGCAGTTCCGGTTTCATAGCGGCCTGCCTGTCACATCTGACAGTTGTTGACGCACAGGGGGCAAACTACTATTGCCCTGTTCCTACTACGAGCGACAAGTAGTTACTTTTGAGCGCAATTCCCGGCCCTGAGCCGGGATCTTTTTTTCTGCCGTACCTCCTTCCTGCTTTTGGCGCTCTATGCTGAATCCCTGGCTATTTTTGCGTCTTCCCCTTGCGATGAAATCCTGTTCGATCAGCCGGTTATTGTGGTGATAAAGTGCTCATTCAGGTGGCTCACCCTTGTAGAAACGGGCGAAACCGTGTACTTTTTTGCCTTCGCAAGATTTGAATAACCAATCAATAGGAGCGTGTATGCGCATTGTTCTGTTGGGGGCTCCGGGCGCCGGCAAAGGTACCCAGGCTCAGTTCATCATGGAAAAACACGGTATTCCCCAGATCTCCACCGGCGACATGCTGCGTGCGGCGATCAAAGCGGGCACCGAGCTCGGTCTGAAAGCCAAAGCTGTGATGGACGCAGGTCAGCTGGTCTCTGACGACATCATCATCGGTCTGGTCAAAGAGCGCATCGCTCAGCCGGACTGCGCCAAAGGCTTCCTGTTGGACGGTTTCCCGCGCACCATTCCCCAGGCGCAAGCCATGAAGGACGCCGGTGTCGTGGTTGATTTCGTGCTGGAGTTCGATGTGCCGGACGAAGAGATCGTCAAGCGCATGAGCGGCCGTCGCGTTCACTCCGGCTCCGGCCGTACCTACCACGTGGTGTTCAACCCGCCGAAAGTGGAAGGCAAGGATGACGTGACCGGTGAAGATCTGGTGATCCGCGCCGACGACGAAGAGACCACAGTACGCAAGCGTCTGGATGTATATCATCAGCAGACCGCGCCGCTGATCGGTTTCTACGGCAAAGAGGCGGAAGCGGGCCACACCCGTTACGTCAAGATCGACGGCACCCAGCCGGTTGATCTGGTCAGCAAGCAGCTTGCCACCATTCTGGGCTGATCTTTGCTGCCGGCACTGTTTCCCGTGCCATCAGATAAATAAAGAGAAGGGCCCTGTCGGGCCCTTTTTGCATAATGACAGATAGACAGGAAGCCAACGTGACCACGAAAACCGGAATATTGCTGGTCAATCTGGGTACCCCAGCCGCACCGACCACCGCTGCCGTCAAAGCGTTCCTCAGCCAGTTCCTGCACGATCCCCGTGTGGTGGACCTGCCCCGTTACCTCTGGTGCCCGCTGCTCCACTTCATCATCTTGCCGACGCGCTCGCCCAAAGTGGCCAAGCTCTATCAGCAGGTGTGGACCGAGCAGGGCTCGCCGCTGATGGTGATAAGCAAGCAGCAGCGTGCTGCACTGGAGCAGGAGCTCAAGCGGGAGGGGGTCGATGTGCCGGTGGAGCTGGCGATGACCTATGGTTCCCCGTCAGTGAATGATGGCTGGCAGGCGCTCAAGGCCAAAGGGGTCAACCGGGTGATCCTGTTGCCGCTCTATCCGCAATATTCGGTCAGTACCACCGCCTCGGTCTTCGATGCCTGGGGCAAGGCAATGAAGAAAGAGCGCAATCTGCCGGTGGTGCGGCTTATTCGTGATTATCACGCCCATCCCGAATACATTCAGGCGTTGGCCATGAGCGTGCGCCGTCACTGGGAGCAGCACGGTCAGGGTGATCACCTGCTGATGTCGTTCCACGGTATTCCCGAGCGCTACGAGAACGAAGGGGACCCCTATGGTCACCAGTGTCGCCATACCGCCAGCTTGCTGGCCGAGGCGCTCGGGCTGGAGGCCGGGCAGTGGACGGCCAGTTTCCAGTCCCGCTTTGGCAAGGAGGAGTGGCTCAAGCCCTACACAGACGTGACCATTGGCGGTATGCCTGCTGCGGGCATCAAGCGGCTCGATGTGATTTGTCCTGCCTTTGCCGCCGACTGCCTCGAAACCCTCGAGGAAATTCAGGTACAGAATCGGGAGGTCTTCATGGAGGCCGGTGGCGAGCGGTTTGAATATATTCCGGCCCTCAACAGTGATCAGGCCCACATCAGGATGATGGTCTCGCTCATTTGCCGCGAATTGGCATGAGTGACCGGCAGTCAGTCAAACAAGGAGTCGAGTCATGATACATATCACGCTGATCTACGCAGGCCTGCTGGGGCTGCTGTTTCTGGGGCTCTCCTTCTGGGTGGTCAAACGCCGCGCCCAGTTCGGGGTGATGATAGGGCAGGGGGAGGCCCCCGAGCTGCTGGCGGCGATCCGGGCCCACGGTAATTTTGCCGAGTATGTGCCGCTGACCCTGCTGCTGATGGCGCTGTGCGAGCTCTCCGGTGCCGGTGCGCTCTGGCTGCATGCCGGTGGCGCCATGCTACTGGTTGGCCGCATCCTGCATGCCATCGGCATCCAGATCCCCAAAGCCCCCAATGTGCCCCGTTTTCTGGGCACCTTGCTGTTCTGGCTAGCCCTCGGCCTCTTCTCGCTGCTGGCCCTGTTGCAGGGGATGGCGGCCGCCTGAAAACCGACGCTTTTTTATGCTAGGGAACCACCCCGGGCGGGGTGGTTTTTTTATGGTGAAAAGGCAAACGTTTTTCCTTGCAAGCCTTGTCTATACTGACTCCATTATTTAAACAGGGCGACTTTTCGGGGCGGCGGATTGTGTTAAAATCCCGCCCCTCTTTCCCCCAGAGCACAGAACATTGCCATGAAATTTCCCGGTCAGCGCAAGTCCAAACACTACTTCCCTGTCGACAGACGCGATCCCCTGGTGCCGCAAAATCCCCTGTTAACCGAGCTGGGCAAAGCCTACGTCGTCGGGATTGATCAGACCCTGGTTGATATTGAAGCCCATGTGGATGAAGACTTTCTGACCCGTTATGGTCTGAGCAAGGGGCACTCCGTTGTCATCAACGACGACGTGGCCGAACGGATTTATGACGAGCTCAAGACCAACAACATGGTAGTGAGCGAGTTTGCCGGTGGCACCATTGGCAACACGGTACACAACTACTCGGTACTGGCCGACTCCCACTCCATCCTGCTGGGTGTGATGAGTCAGGATATTCGCATCGGTTGCTACGCCTACCGTTATTTGTGCAACACCTCTTCCCGTGTCAATCTGGACTATCTGCAGCCGGTTGATGGTCCCATCGGCCGTTGCTTCACTTTCATTACCGAGTGCGGCGAGCGCAGCTTCGGTATCAACGCCGGCAAGATGAACCAGCTGGATGTGCAGCACATTCCGGAGGATGTGATCAAGGGGGCGTCTGCCCTGGTGATCACCGCCTATCTGGTACGTGGTGACGATGGTGATCCGATGAAAGAGGCGGCCATGACCGCGGTGCGTTATGCCCGCGAGGCCGGTATTCCCGTGGTGCTGACCCTGGGCACCCGTTTCGTCATCGACGAAAACCCCCAGTGGTGGCGCGACTTCATTGCCGAAAACGTCACTGTGCTGGCGATGAACGAAGACGAAGGTGAAGCCCTGACCGGCATCGCAGATCCGCTCGGTGCGGCCGACAAGGCGCTCGACTGGGCCGACATGGTGCTCTGCACTGCTGGCCCCATCGGCCTCTACATGGCGAGTTATACCGACGAGGACTACAAGCGCGAGACCACTCATACCCTGTTGCCGGGCGTTATCCCCGAGTTCAACATGTATGAGTTCAGCCGCCCGATGGCCCGCGCCAAGTGCCGTAAACCGGCCCGCATCTACTCCCACATCTCCCCGTACATGGGTGGCCCGGAGAAGATCAAGAACACCAACGGGGCAGGGGATGGCGCACTTTCCGCTGTGCTGCACGACATGGTGGCCAACTCTTATCACCGGATGAATGTGCCCAACTCCGCCAAGCACATCTCCGAGTTCCTGACTTACTCCTCACTGGCCCAGGTGTGCAAATACGCCAACCGCGTCAGCTACGAGGTGCTGGCCCAGAGCAGTCCCCGTCTCTCCCGCGGTTTGCCGGAGAAAGAGGACAGCTTGGAAGAGGTTTACTGGGAGCGTTGATCTCCTGAATCTGCAAGACGCCTCCATCGGGAGGCGTTTTTGCAGGCGAATATGCGTTATCCCGGCTTTTTTCCCGGAATAACCCCAATATGCTTGAGTCCATGTCACTTTTGCGACACCATTTGGCCATCGTATTGTCGCCCGACAATGCCGCAGCACCCGAAAGAAAGAGAGAATCCCATGAGCATGCTTAACGACAACCTTGACGCCAATTTCCAACTGTTTATCGAACAAGTCCGCGAGTCGGGTCAGGTGTGGGGTCTGCGCTATGGGGAAGACTGGGTCGTCTGTCGCTCCGCCGAATTTGAAGATGCCGACGTGATGCCGCTCTGGTCTGCCGAAGAGGACGCCCGTCTGCATTGCGTCGACGAGTGGGCCGATTACGAGCCGGAAGTGATCGATCTGGAAGAGTTTCTCGATATCTGGATCAACGATCTGGATGAAGACGATGTACTGGTCGGCCCGAACTGGAACGCCGATCTTGAAGGTCAGGAGCTCGAACCCATCGAGCTGGCCAAGGCACTGGTTGAGCTGGACGCCTGAAAGCGCCTCCATTGATGGCCTGAATGCACAGGCCATCGGGACAAAGACCGGCCCCCGTGAGGGTGCCGGTCTTTTTTATGGTCGAATGGCCCGATTGATGAGTTAAAAGCCGATTTGCCTTTGCACCTGTCAGGGGGATGGTCCATCATCAACCTTTTGCCAAGGGAGGAGCGCCATGTTTGTATTCGACGTAACGGGAGCTGCGGGTGAGAAGGCCAGCATTCGGGTGCAGGCGCTGGATTGGGCGCAAGCCGGACCTGTGACCTTCCAGTGCGATGATGATCAGCTGGCGGTCGTGCTCCTGAGCGGTTGTCGTTGCGATGCGGTGGGCTTTTTCAATCTGTTGGCGGGGTGCAAACCGCTCTATATCGAGCAGTGGCTCAGCTATCTGCAAGAGAGTGGTCGCATTGGCAAGTGGAGCCATCAGACCGAGAGTCCCGCCGATGGGGACTATCTGGCCAGAGCCGGTCTGGAGCACGATGAGCTCAATACCCTGCTTGGCCAGGTCTATCAGGTGGCGGGGTTCAATCGCCTGCAAATCAACCGTTACCTCAAGAATCGCCACAACCCCACCACGCTGGCGACCCGTTACGATCAGAAAGAGCTGGAACGCTATCGCCAGCTCAATGACATCATTCTGACCCTTTTGAAGCTGAAGCATCCTCAGTAAAGAGCCCCAATTGGCTGATATCCGGTCGCAGCGGTTGCGGCCGGGCGATCAGATAGCCCTGCAAGCCATCCACATACATCCCCTGCAACAGCTGTTTCTGGCCAAGCTGTTCTACCCCCTCTGCAATCACCTGACATCCCATCCGATGTGATACATCGACGATCATCCGCACGAACTGCTGGTTGGTCTGATCCTGCTCCAGTCCGGTGATCAGGGCAGGATCGAGCTTGATGTAGTCGGGCTTGAGCTCGCGAAACAGGGTAAAGGAGCCGATCCCCTTGCCGAAATTGGCGATGGCCGATCGACTGCCGTTGCGACGCAGCAGTTCAAACACCCGCTTGGCGCCTGTCAGGTTGCGCTCCAGATGCTCTTCATCCAGTTCGAACACCAGATTGGCGCTGGTATTGGGATCTTTGAGCAGCTGGCGGTCAAGCCAGATCAGGAAGGCGCTGTTTTGCAGCAGGTTGGGGGAGAGGTTGATCCCCCAGCGACTCTGGTTGGCACCAAAGGCCCGGTACTGGCGCATGATGTGGGTAATGACCAGCTGCTCCAGCCGCATCACCATATCAAGCCGCTGGGCCATGGCAAACAGGGTGTCGGTGGGCAGGGCGGTGCCGTCATTGCCGCTGAAGCGGGTGTAGATCTCGTTGTAAGCCAGCATGCTGCGGTGCAGGGGCTGGATCGGCTGGTAGGTAAAGCTGAGTCGCTCCTGCGCCAGCACTTCGGTCAGCACGTCGCGCCAGTGGTGTTGGCCCTGCAGATCGGAGGCGCTGTCATCCTGCTGGATGGCCCAGCCGTTGATGGTTTCGGTCTGGGCGCGAGCCAGCGCCAGATCCGCTCTGGCCAGTACGGCTTCAATTTTCTGGCCGCTGCTGAGCTTGGTCAGCCCCGAGTAACCGGTGCTCTCCAGCTCGTGCTGATCCTGATAGTGATCGAAGGCCACCTTCAAATCCTGCCCCAGCAGATGGGGGGGAATATTGGCCACCGGTTGCACCAGCACGGCGAAATCGGCCCCCGAAATGCGGTAGACCTGATTGCCCGGGAAGCGGCTTACCACCCGCTTGATAAGGGCGGCCATGTCCTTGATGTAGGCATCACCAGACTGGAAGCCGCGCTGGGCGTTGATCTTGCCAAGCTCGGTGGCACGGATCAGCACCAGGGTCGCGGTCTGGGTGTCCTGATCCCGCTGCAGCAACTCGGTCATGTCGCGGCGAAACGCGTGGCGGTTGAGTAGCTGGGTCAGCTCGTCGGTGGTGGCCAGGTTGCTGAGCTCGGTCAGCTGGCGATGAGCGCTCTGCTCGGCGCTTTCGAACTGCTCCAGCAGCTGTTGCAGCACCTCCTGGGAGGCGGGCTCATCGAGTTGTGAGGGATCCCTCCCCCTGATCGCCTTGACCCAGGTGAGCTCCTGATGCTGGAGCATGCCATCCATGGTGCGGATGGCCAGCATCAACAGCAGGATCATGCCAAGAAGTGTGGTGGCCAGAATAATGGCCAAAGTGAGCGGTGTGCTCTGCAGGGCCAACCAAACTGCTTGCAGGAGCAGCAGGGGTATGGTCACTATGGTGGCGATCAGAAAGAGGGTACGTCCGAGCTTGTGAACCATCTTGTCATCCTTGAAGTGGCTGCTTTGTGAGGGAATTTTAACCAAGCTGGCGGAGCAAAGCATGCTATTCCTCGCAACTCGGTGAAAAGGGTCAATTGAGATCGGTTAAATGTGAGTGAAACCACTTTCACAGGTGCCGAAACAGGCGAAGATGAGTTGAAAATAGATCAAACAAGGCAGAGGTAAATCATGTTGTTAGAGCCCGAAAATAGTGCCAAAGCACGACAATTATTGAACCAGAGTATGGCACTGGTGCTGGCGGGTGGACGTGGTAGTCGCCTGAAGCAGTTGACTGACAACCGCGCCAAGCCTGCCGTCCATTTCGGTGGCAAATTCCGGATCATTGATTTTGTGCTCTCCAACTGTATCAACTCGGGGATCCGCCGCGTTGGTGTAGTCACCCAATACAAATCTCACAGCCTGCTGCGTCACCTGCAATCGGGTTGGTCCTTCCTGCGTTACCAGATGAACGAATTCATCGACCTGCTCCCTGCCCAGCAACGGGTGGACGAGGTGCACTGGTATCGCGGCACCGCCGATGCCATCTACCAGAACGTCGATATCATCCGTGACTACGGCCCCAAATACCTGGTGGTGCTGGCGGGGGATCACATCTACAAGATGGATTACGCCGCCATGTTGCTCGACCATGTGCGCCTCGGTGCCAAGGTGACGGTCGCTTGTATCGAGGTGCCGCGGGCTGAGGCATCGGCCTTCGGGATCATGGATATCGACGAGCAGCGCAAGATCCGCGCATTCGTCGAAAAACCGGCCAATCCGCCCGCCATGCCGGGTTGCGAAGATCGCTCGCTGGCCTCCATGGGGATCTATATCTTCGAGGCGGAGTACCTCTACCAACTGCTGGAGGAGGATATTCACAATCAGGACTCCAAACACGACTTCGGGATGGATGTGATCCCCCGCATCGTGGAGGAGGGGATGGCATTTGCTCACCCTTTCAACATGTCCTGTGTCGGGGCACGCGAGGGGCAAAAGCCCTACTGGCGTGACGTGGGTACGCTGGACTCCTTCTGGGAAGCGAACATGGATCTCGCCTCCGTGCTGCCCGAGCTCGATATCTACGATCAGAACTGGCCCATCTGGACCAGCCAGACCCTGACGCCACCGGCCAAGTTTGTGCAGGATCGCAATGGTCAGCATGGCATGACCATCAACTCCATGTTCTCGGGCGGTACCATCGTCAGCGGGTCGTTTGTGCTCAACTCGGTGCTCTTTACCAATGTGCGGGTGCACTCCTTCTGCACCCTGGATCAGGCCATCATCTTCCCCGGGGTAGAGATTGGTGCCGGTTGCCGTCTGCGCCGGGTGGTGGTGGACAAGGGATGTGTGCTGCCCGATGGGCTGGTGGTGGGCGAGAATGCCGATGAGGATAGCCGCCGCTTCTACCGCTCCGAGCAGGGGATTGTGCTGGTGACCAAGGAGATGCTGGACAAGCTGGTTTGAGGAAGGCCCTTGAAACTGTGTCAGACGCTGTAATGCAAAGGGAGCCAATCTGGCTCCCTTTTTCATGCTGGTGAATGGCGAGGATTATTCGCTGACCACCGCTTTGGCGGCCATCACCATGGCGGTGCCGTGCTTGCCACCGGCGGCAGTCACTTGCGGTACGCCATCTTCGTCGGTGTCGCTACCGGCACCTTCGATGATGTTCTCGCCGGAGTCACCGATCCACTCGGCCATCTGCATGCCACCGTTGACGGTGCCACGGAACCAGCTGACGTACTGACCGGTCAGCTTGGCCAGCTCCAGCTCGGGCGCCTTCTCGGCCCCTTCGTTGCGCAGGTTCAGCATGGCTGAGCGCAGGGCGCCGGAGATGGCAGCTTGGGTCCAGGGGGTGTATTCACCCTGTTTACCCGCCAGCCAGGTGCCCGCCTTGGCATTGAAGTAGGCCTTGTCGGTGGCGATGAACAGCTCGCGGGCGGCAGTGCGGTACTTGGCATCGGAGGTAGCGAGGAACGCAGCGGTCAGACCACGGATGGCGGCGAACTGTGCATCGATGGAGTGGCCGGCATCGAGCTTGCCACCCAGCGTGATGCCGTCATGCACCAGACCATTTTTGCCCTTGAGGTTGGCAAGGATGAAATCGGCCTGTTTGCGGATCAAGTCGAGCGCCTCTTGACCCTGCTTGGTCTTGAGGTTCAGCTCGCCATTGTCACCGGCGGCGTAACCGACCGGCAGCGCGTCCTGAGCGCGCTGGAAGATCTGCAGGGCGACCAGTGCGTAAGCGGCGTCAAAGGTGGTGACGTGCTTGCCCTGTTTGCCTGCCTGCCAGCTGTCGACCAGGGTACCAGCCTTGGCATCAAAGTGCAGGGCTGCCAGGTTCTTGAAGGTGAGGTTTGAGAGATTGATCGCCAGCGAGAAGGCATCGCTGCCCGCAACCGCTTTGCCCAGGTCATTGACCTGGTTGGCAGCCGGTGCGGCGGCAAACGGCGCACCGTCAAACACGGCGTGGAAGGCCGGGTTCTGGTTGGTGTTGGCGCTGCGCTGATCGCTGAAGGCATAGAACTCGGAGAGCGGCCACAGCATCATCCAGGCATCGCGCAGCTGGGCGGAACCATCCACCACCTCCAGCTTGCCGATGGCACCGGCATCGTTGTTGCTGGTTTCGGTCACTTTCACCTGATGGGGGAAGTAAATCACGCCCTTGGCCGGATCGTACTGCGGGGTGATCTTGGCGCCCAGTTGCTTGCCGTCGAAGCCGAGCTGGTTCTGCATGATGGCCAGCTTGTCGATGGATTGCTCGGTCAGCATCATGCCGTTGAAGCCATCGGCGGCAGAGACGCCCAGCTTGTGCTTGCCATCCTGATCCATGGTGGCGGAGGCGGCTTCTACCTCTTCATCGGTCTCGGCCACGTGCATGCCGCCGAGGAAGTCCTGGGACCACATCACCTCTTTGAGCAGGATGCCGCCCACCGCTGCGGGCACCAGCAGGTTGTCGCTGCCGCTCCAGCGCAGGGTGCTGTAGTCGCGGAAGTAGGCGGGCACCTGGGTCTTGACGGTTTTCTCGGTCCCTTTGGCGGTCTTGATGGTGATCTGGTCGCCATTGACCGGGGTGGCGTTGACGGCCTGGGCAAACTCCGGATTGGCGGAGGCATAGGGCAGGGAGAGGGGATACATGCCCTGCGGCACTTCATCGGCCGGGAAGCCAACGGCATCGGCCATGGCCAGCACTCGTTGCCCCAGAGAGGCCATGGTGCCACCACGAGCTAGGTTTTGCGGCCCGTTCACCAGATGCGGGCCCATGCCGGATTGGTAGTTGAGGGCGTACATCGCCTCTTCGGAGTATTCGTAGGATTCGATGCCGGCAGCGAAGTCGAACGGGGTCGGCTCATCGGCACGGTTGGCATCCAGCACATCCAGATCCAGCCCCAGCGCTTCGGCCAGCGGCTCACCGGAGAGCTCGAATTCGGTATAGGCCAGCATGTTGGCGGCGGTATTGAATGTCTTGTCTTCGACTTTGACGGCAGCGTGTGCGGCGCCGCTGATCAGTGCGCAGGCGATCGCCTGAACCAGTACGTTTTTTCTCATGTCCCTTCTCACCATTGGTTTTATTATTGACGCTTCTCATGACGAATCTAAATGAGAATGGTCTGCATTATGCTGTGTTGGCGGGGACTTGAGAAGTAAAAAACCGCCCCATTCGGCTGCACGTTAAACCGGATGTGCGCTGTCGAAGAGGACGGTTATCTGTTTATTGCGCTGAAAGTGCCAGTGCGGTGGGGATCAGAGCAGCTTGAACGGGATGACCAGACGGCCCGGCTCTACCTTGAGGGCTTCGACCTTCTCCTTGATCCTGGCTTCGTTCTTGCGGCTGCTGTCGAGGCGGTAGACCGGCGTTTGCGACAGGAACAGGGAGAGCGACTGATTGAAGGTGGGCAGCAGCGGGGTGAGGGCAGCCCCGATATCGGCCGGCTCGGTCTTGACCGAGACCAGTTCAAGGTCGCGCAGATAGATGGCGCCCTGATCGGCTACATAGTCCGGACGGGCACTCAGGGCAAAGCGGATCTTCATCTGCTGGCTGCCAAGGGGGCTGCTCACCTGCAGGTCGCCAGCGGCGTCCAGCTCGATGCGATCTGCTTGTTTGCGGCCGATACGGCTCTGCATCTCATCCAGACGGATCTTGCTCGACATGATACCGGG
This sequence comes from Aeromonas sp. Y289-2, assembly GCF_027705925.1. Lineage (NCBI taxonomy): Bacteria > Pseudomonadati > Pseudomonadota > Gammaproteobacteria > Aeromonadales > Aeromonadaceae > Aeromonas > Aeromonas sp. Y289-2. The sequence goes on along the minus strand of NZ_JAPDCH010000002.1, from coordinate 178,892 downwards.
GATCCCCAGCTGTTTTTCAAAAGAGACCTGATCTTTGAGGTACTGGTTGATTTCGGCCTCGCTGACGTTGTACTGGGTCAGGGAGCAGGCCCCCAGCAGCAGGGCGAGGGGGAGTAACAACAGCTGTTTCAACATGATGGATTCCGCTTGGGCAACTATGATGGCGCTATCTTACGCGATAACGGGCGTGGAATGAGAGCCTCATACCGTGGGAAATCACGGAGTTGCTGCATTCCCGATTGTTTTTTGGCAACCGCCGGGTTCATCATCGACGGGTGAGCGGAATAGGGCTGAGCTGTTGGCTGCAGGCGCAGGTCTACGCCTTAAGCAGAGAGAAGAGAACAGAGTGCGAGAAGAGCACAGAGAACGAGGAGAGCGTAATGGTTCGGATGGGCAAGGTTGGCCGCAGGGCGCTGCTGTGGCTTGGCTGCATGATGGGACTGTGGAGCCCGTCGCTGTGGGCCGAGGTGAAGGTGATCCCGGTCTTCGAGGCGCAGGCGGCGGTGCAGACCCTCAAGGAGATCTATCCCCAGCTTGGGGTCAGCGCCATGGGTAACCAGTTGGTGCTGAGCGGGACGCCAGCCCAGCTGCAGGAGGCCGAAGCCACGCTGGCGCAGGTCAATCAGCCGCCGCAAAGTCTGCTTATCGAGTGGCGGGTCGATGGTGTCGCCAGCGGTCAGCAACTGGGGGGCTCAATCAGTCGCGACGAGGCCAAACGGCAGTGGCTGCTCGATGGCAACGCCCAGCACTACCAGCGCAGCCAGAACGACAGCTGGCAGGTGCGGGGGCTGTCGGGTCGTCCCGTGTTGCTGCAGATGGGCTCCTATCAACCGGTGACTTTCTACCAATGGAACGGGGGGGCCGTGGTGGGGATGATGCCGCTGGTGAACGGCCTCTATGCCACGGCTACCTTGATTGGCGATCGGGTGCAGATTGCGCTGAGCAGCGAACAGGCGCGGTTGGATCAGGGCACCATCAATCGTGGGCAGAGTGCCACCGAGGTGAGCGGGGCCCCGGGCCAGTGGCTGACGGTGGGGGAGCTCTCGACCAGCTCAGAGGATCAAGGAAGCAGCCTCGGCACCCAGCTACAGGGAGGGCGAGGCAGCCAGAGCGAGCGCCAGACCCTGCAGATCCGGGTCACTCGTCAATAGGTGTCAGCCCCGTTAGTGGGGCTGGTCTGCGGCATATTCCCGTAGCTGGCGACTGCGCAGCAGATACCAGAGTGACCAGAGGCTGGCGACCAGCACCAGTGCGGTGGGCCAGCTGAACGACCACTTCTGCAGATTGAGGCTGTGCAACTGCATCAGCATACCGCTGACGGCAGAGCAGAGCAGCAGCAGCGGGCTGTGGCGCCGGAGTCTGGCGCGAATGCTCTGGGTCTGCTGATAGGTGCCGCCGCAGGCGAGCAACGCCAGGATGGCGGGCACGTCGGTCAGCAGGCTGATGTAGAGGGTGATCTTGTCTGGATAGAAGAGGGTCAGGATCTCGCTGCCGCTCTCGCGGGTGACCCCTGCCATCAAAAAGAGCGAGACCGAGCGGGTCAGCAACAGGGCGATGGGCCAGAACCAGAGGGGCGGGCGCAACTGGCCGTGATCGTCATATCGGTGTTCGGGGTAGAGGGTCATGGTTGCCCGTTATCCACTTGAATTGAGTGATGGAGGGGATATGGGGCGACGAAGCGCCCTTTGCAAGGCGTTGGGCGTGGTGCAAATTAATCGGGGGGCAATGCCCCCCAATCGGTTTCTTCAGATATCGCATCGCGCGTCAGCGGCGTTACAGCCAGCCTTTGCGCTTGAAGAAGAGGCCGGTGCCGAGCGATGACATCACCATCAGCACCAGTGACATGGGATAACCATACTCCCAGGCGAGCTCCGGCATACGGCCGAAGTTCATGCCGTAGATACTGGCGATCAGGGTCGGCGGCAGGAAGATCACGGCGGCTACCGAGAAGATCTTGATCACCTTGTTCTGCTCCAGATTGGTCACCCCCATGGAGGCCTCCAGCTGGAAGTTGATCTTGTCGAACAGGAACTGGGTGTGGGGCAACAGAGATTCCACGTCGTGCAGCATCTCGTCGATCCACTTGTTCTGTTCAAGGCTCATGCGCTGGCGCAGGCTGCGTTTGAGGAAACGCAGGGCGCGGCGGGTATCGTGCAGAGAGAGACGGATCTGGCCGTTGGCCTCTTCCTGTGCCATCAACTCTTTGAGCATGGGGTTGATCTGATCCGGCTCGAAGATCTGATCGGCGGTGTTTTCCAAGGTCTTGTAACCATCTTCGATAAGGTCGGAGAGGTACTCCACCTTGAGGTTCTGCACCTCCAGCAGGATGTCGAGGGCATCCTCCACCTCCAGCCGATCCTGGCGCATATAGTGGCGCAGCAGGCGCACCAGCCCGATGTCATCTTCACGAATGCTGATCAGCAGGTTGTTGCGCAGGGTAAAGGAGACGTGGACACCCTTGGTGTCACGACCGATCCGCTGGGGAAACAGGGAGTGAATGTGCAGACCATCGGTATCCCAGTAAAAACGGGCGGATGCTTCGATGTCGTCGAGCTCTTCCTTGTCGGGGACCTCTTCCAGGAACAGGCCCGTCAACCATTCTCGCTCTGCCGTGTCCGGCTTGTAGGCATCCAGCCAGACCGTGTTGTCAGGTACTATGTCGTCAGGCCCGAGCGTGACTATATCCAGCACCTTGTTGTTGAGAATGTAGGCGGTGATCATCTGTCCCCCCTTAAAAAGTCATGGGTAATCAGGGATGGTTGCACAGGTCATGCGGCCTTAGATCGCTGCAGAAGGCGATCCCGTGGATAAGCAGATCGGGCCGATGGAAAACCTGAATGCGGCGAACTATACAGGGGCGGGCCGCGCTTGTCAGGGGCTATTCATCAGGGATTCAGCTTGTTTGTTCAAAAAAACAGCGAGGTCGGATCACCTGAGCGGCTATGCGGGGTAGAACCCAGCCTTTGGCCGGGGGAGGGCTAGTTGGGGCTGCCTGTTGCTATCGCCCCGCTTCATTACATATTCGGATAATTGGGCCCGGAGCCCCCCTGTGGCGGTGTCCAGATGATATTTTGACTGGGATCTTTAATGTCACAGGTCTTGCAGTGAATACAGTTGGCTGCGTTGATTTGCAGTTTGGCCGCGCCTTCCATTTCCAGCACTTCAAACACCCCGGCCGGGCAGTAGCGTTGGGCGGGTTCGGCCCAGGTGGGCAGATTGACCTCGACCGGAATGCGCTCGTCCTGCAGCTTGAGGTGACAAGGCTGATCCTCGTCGTGACTGGTGTTGGCCAGATACACAGACGAGAGTTTGTCAAAGCTCAGCTTGCCATCGGGTTTGGGATAATTGATGGGCTCGCAGCGGCTGGCCACGCGCAGCTGACGGTAGTCGTGAGCCTTATCGAGCAGCTTGAAGGGCGAGTTTGCGCCAAACAGCCGTTGCTCCAGCCAGTTGAAGGCACCGCCCAACCAGGGACCATAGCGGTGAAGCGCCGCGCCGAAGTTGCGCGCCGTCTTGAGTTCGCGGGCCAGCCAGCTCTGGTGCAGCTCGTCACCATACTGGGCCAGATCCCGGCCCCCTTCATCGCCCCCCCGCAGCGCCATCGCGACGGTTTTTGCCGCCAGCATGCCGGACTTCATGGCGGTGTGGATCCCCTTGATGCGGGAAAAGTCGAGGGTGCCGGCATCACAGCCGATCAGCAGGCCGCCCGGGAAGTGCATGCGGGGCAGGGCGTGCCAGCCCCCCTTGGTGATGGCGCGGGCGCCATAGCTGATGCGTTCACCCCCTTGCAACACGCCGGCGATAAGCGGGTGATGCTTGAGGCGCTGGAATTCGTCGAACGGGCTGAGCCAGGGATTCTGGTAGTTGAGATCGACAATCAGCCCGACCGCGACCTGATCCCCCTCCATGTGATAGAGATAGAAACCGCCGTGACTATTGCCGCCCCCCTGCTTGCCAAGGGGCCAGCCACTGCCGTGCAGCACCTGTCCCGCTTTGCCTTGGCTAGCAGGCAGTTGCCACAGCTCCTTGAAGCCGATGGCATAGTGCTGGGGCTGGGCAGGGCTTGCCAGATTGAATGTGGCGATCAGCTGCTTGCCGAGATGACCGCGGGCCCCTTCGGCAAAGAGGGTGTAGCGGCCGAGAAGCGCCATGCCGGGCACATGATCTGCTTTCGGATTGCCTGCCCGATCCAGCCCCAGATCGCCGGTGATCACCCCCTTGACCCGGCCCGCTTCCATGATAAGTTCGCTGGCGGTAAATCCCGGGTATATTTCGACTCCCAGTTTTTCCGCCTGTTGGCCAAGCCAGCGGCAGAGATTGCCCAGACTGACCACATGGCAACCCTCATTGTGCATCCGGGGCGGCACTGCCCAGGCGGGGAGTTGCAGGGAGCGTTGCTCGCTTTGCAGCAGATGCACCTGATCGTCGTTGACCGGTACGCCGAGCGGCGCTTGCTGCCAGCAATCCGGCAGCAGCTCTTGCAAGGCGACGGGATCAAAAAGGGCGCCTGAGAGCAGATGGGCGCCAATTTCCGCCCCCTTCTCCAGCAGACAGACAGAGAGAGTGGCATCCTGCTGTTTCAGGGCGATGGCTGCACTGAGCCCCGCCGGACCGCCGCCGACGATGACGACATCAAATTCCATTGCTTCCCGTTCCATCTTGCCTCTGCGCTCTGGTTGGCCTAGGGTAATGCTGGTAGTTTACGTAAACGTAAAGCAGTTGTAAGCAAAGCTGAGCAAGAAAAAGCAAAAAATCAGGGAAGAGCGTACTGCAACAAACGCAGAGGCACACTAATGAATTCAATCCAAAGAGACGAGGCATGACCCCATGAAGCTGCTGGTCGCAATCAAACGGGTAGTCGACTACAACGTCAAGATCCGGGTGAAGGGAGACGGCTCCGACGTGGAGCTGGCCAATGTGAAGATGGGGATCAACCCCTTTTGTGAAATTGCGGTGGAGGAGGGGGTCAGGCTGCGGGAAGCTGGGGTTGCCAGCGAACTGGTGGTGGTGACCTTTGGCCCTGACGCTGCCGCCGAGCAACTGCGCCATGGGCTGGCGCTGGGGGCGGATCGGGCGCTGCATTATGTCACCGATGAGACGCTCGCCCCGCTGACGGTTGCCCGCGCCTTGCACAAGGTGTGTAAGCAGGAGCAGCCGGATCTGGTGCTGCTCGGCAAACAGTCCATCGATTCAGACAACAATCAGGTGGCCCAGATGCTGGCTGCTCTCAATGATTGGCCGCTGGCGACCTGCGCGTCCGCCCTTAAGGTGGAAGCGGGAGAGCTGCTGGTGACTCGCGAAATCGACGGTGGCCTCGAGACCCTGGGCATGCCGTTGCCTGCCGTGGTGAGCGCCGATCTGCGTTTGAATGAACCGCGCTTTGCTTCGCTGCCCAACATCATGAAGGCCAAGCGCAAGCCGCTTGATAGCGCCCCCTTCTCGACACTTGCCGTTGAGGTGGCCAATCAGACCCGCTTGCTCGGGGTGATGGCGCCGCCAGCCCGCAGCGCTGGGATCAAGGTGGGCTCGGTGGACGAGCTGGTGGACAAACTCAAACACGAAGCGAAGGTGCTGCCATGAGCGTGCTGATCATTGCCGAACATCATCAAGGCCATCTGGCCGACAACGTGGCACAACTGGTGACCGCAGCCGGCTCCATCGGCGGTCAGGTTGATCTGCTGTTGCTCGGGCAGGGGCTGACCGAGGCGGGTGAACAGGCGGCAGCTCTCGGCGGTGTCGACAAGGTTCTGCTTGCCGAACATCCCCTGCTGGCCGACGGGCTGCTGGATGGGGTCGACAAGCTGCTGGCCAGCTGGTGTCAGGGTTACAGCCACTGCCTGATGGCGGCGAGTGCCATGGGCAAGGCGTTGCTGCCACAGGTGGCGGCACGGCTCGGGGTGGAGATGCTCTCCGAGGTAACGGCTATCGAGAGCAGCGACACCTTCCTGCGCCCCATCTATGCGGGCAATGCCATTGCCAGAGTGGCAAGCTCGGCGCCCGTCAAATTGATGACAGTGCGGGCCACCGCGTTTGCCAAGGCGGCGACGGGCGGGCAGGCTCTCATCGAGCACTTGGCCGTGCCCGAATTCGCTGGCCGTACCCGGCTGGTCGAGCGCCGCGCGGTGCGCTCCAGCAGGCCCGAATTGACAGCCGCTCGGGTCGTGGTCTCCGGTGGTCGGGCGCTGGGCTCAAAGGCGCAATTTGCCCTGATTGAGGCGCTGGCCGACAAGCTGGGCGGCGCGGTGGGGGCATCGCGGGCCGCCGTTGATGCGGGATATGTCGCCAACGATCTTCAGGTGGGGCAGACCGGCAAGGTGGTGGCGCCCGAGCTCTATATCGCGGTCGGCATTTCGGGCGCCATCCAGCATCTTGCTGGGATGAAGGAGTCGAAGGTGATCGTGGCCATCAACAAGGACAGCGATGCCCCCATCTTTCAGGTGGCGGACTACGGACTGGTGGGGGATCTCTTCACCCTGCTGCCGGAGCTCACCGCCAAACTGTAAATTTGTCAGAAATGGCTGAGCTGTGGTCGTTTATGCGCTCTGCCCGCCATTTCTGTGCATGTTCCTTGCAAGCCCTGACCCGTTCAGGGCTTTTTCTCCTGCAAGGGGGATGCAGAGTGACGGTAAAAGGTTGAGCCAGCTCCCAAAAAGCCTTTGATCCGCTGGCTGCTCTTGTGTAAAACCTGACAAGTCATCGATTACTCTCATCCACTCACGGAAAGCGTCATGAGCAAACAGATTTACAACTTCTGCGCCGGCCCCGCCATGCTGCCGGTTGAAGTCATGGAGCGCGCCCAGCGCGAATTTTGTAATTTTCAGGGGCTGGGAGCCTCGGTCATGGAGCTTTCCCATCGCGGCAAGCCCTACATGGCGGTGGCCGAGAAGGCCGAAGCGGATCTGCGCGAACTGCTGGCGGTGCCGGACAACTACAAGGTGCTCTTCATGCACGGTGGCGGCCGCGGTCAGTTCTCCGCCGTACCCATGAACCTGCTGGGCGGGGCCAACAAGAAAGCGGACTTCCTGCTGACCGGCGTCTGGTCCCAGAGCGCGGTGGATGAAGCCAAAAAGTATGGCGATATCCAGACCTTCCAGGGGGTTGCCAAGAACGAGCAGGGGGTCTCTCACCTGCTGCCGACCCCGGCGTTTCGCGCCGATGCGGCTTATGTTCACTACTGCCCGAACGAAACCATTGACGGCATCGAGATGTTTGACATCCCGGCTACCGGCGAGGTGCCGCTGGTGGCGGATCTCTCCTCCACTATTCTCTCCCGTCCTCTCGATGTGAGCCGCTTTGGCATTATCTATGCCGGTGCCCAGAAAAATATCGGGCCGTCCGGGCTTGCCATCGCCATCGTGCGCGATGATCTGCTGGATCAGGCGAGAGCCGATGTGCCCTCGATTTTTGACTACAAGCTCACAGCCAAGAACGACTCCATGTTCAACACGCCGCCCACCTACGCCTGGTATCTGGCCGGTCTGGTATTCGAATGGCTCAAGGAACAGGGTGGCCTCGAGGCAATGGAAGCGCGCAACAAGGAGAAGGCAGACTTCCTGTATGACTATCTCGATCAGTCGAGCTTCTATGGCAATCAGGTGGATGTCAGCTGCCGTTCGCGGATGAACATCCCGTTCCAGCTGAAAAATGCCGAGCTGGACAAGCAGTTCCTGGCCGAATCGGAAGCGGCCGGCCTGCTGGCCCTCAAAGGGCACCGCATCGTCGGTGGCATGCGCGCCAGCCTCTACAACGCCATGCCGCTGGAGGGAGTGAAGGCCCTGGTGAGCTTTATGGATGGCTTTGCCAAGCGCAACGGCTGAGAAGAGAGTACTCACATGCCTGCTGGCGGCCTCTCGTGACAACTCGTGAGCCGCTTCCAGCTACTGCAGTGATTCAAGACGCCGGGGATACCCCGGCGTCTTTTTTTCAACAGAACCAGCGCGCTGGCGTTTGCCGTGCGATTTCCCCTGAAAGTGCCCTTGCCGAGCGGGACGCAGGCTGTTAACGTCCGGACAGGCGTTTATTTTTGAGATAGCACAGGAAGTCTATGAATTCGTTGCGTTTGGAACCCATTTCTCGTGTGGCCGGTGAGGTTAATCTGCCCGGCTCCAAGAGTGTCTCTAACCGTGCGCTGCTGCTGGCGGCGCTGGCTCGTGGCACCACCCGTCTGACCAACCTGCTCGACAGCGATGACATTCGTCATATGCTGGCTGCGCTGACCCAACTCGGGGTCAAGTACAAGCTCTCCGCCGACAAGACCGAGTGTACCGTGCAGGGTCTGGGTCGCAGTTTTGCGGTGAAAGAGCCGGTCAATCTGTTCCTCGGCAACGCCGGTACTGCCATGCGACCGCTCTGCGCCGCCCTGTGCCTCGGCTCAGGTGAATATACTCTGGGCGGCGAGCCGCGCATGGAAGAGCGTCCCATCGGCCATCTGGTGGATGCCCTGCGTGAAGCAGGTGCCCATATCCAGTACCTGAAACACGATGGTTATCCGCCGCTGGTGGTGGACGCCAAGGGGCTGTGGGGCGGTGACGTCCATGTCGATGGTTCTGTTTCCAGCCAGTTCCTGACCGCGTTTTTGATGGCAGCGCCGATGGCGGCCGGTGATACCAGGATCCACATCAAGGGGGAGCTGGTCTCCAAGCCCTACATCGACATCACCCTGCACATCATGAAGCAGTTCGGGGTGGTCATCGAGCATGACAACTACAAGCTGTTCTATATCAAGGGCAACCAGACCTATATCAGCCCGGGTGATTTTCTAGTGGAAGGGGATGCCTCCAGCGCCTCCTACTTCCTCGCGGCGGGTGCCATCAAGGGCAAGGTGCGGGTTACCGGTATCGGCAAGCACAGCATTCAGGGTGATATCCACTTCGCCGACGTGCTGGAGAAGATGGGCGCGCGCATCACCTGGGGTGATGATTTCATCGAGGCGGAGCAGGCGCCGCTGCACGGAGTGGATATGGACATGAACCATATTCCCGATGCGGCCATGACCATCGCGGTTGCCGCGCTGTTTGCCGAGGGGCCGACCTCCATTCGCAATATCTACAACTGGCGGGTGAAAGAGACCGACCGTCTGCACGCCATGGCGACCGAGCTGCGCAAGCTGGGCGTCGAAGTGGAGGAGGGGCATGACTTTATCACCGTGACCCCGCCGACCCAGCTCAAGCATGCCGAGATTGATACCTACAACGATCACCGTATCGCCATGTGCTTCTCGCTGGTGGCGCTGTCGGATACCCCGGTCACCATCAATGATCCCAAGTGCACGTCGAAGACCTTCCCGGATTACTTCGACAAGCTGGCCAGTATCAGCCAGCGTGGCTGATCACTGACAAACCCGTCATCACAGACGCTTCGGGCCCGCGCTGAGCGGGCCTTTATGCCTTCCTCATCCGCACTTCCATTTCGCCTAGCATCATTTCAATAACTTGCAAGATTGATATATAAAATAGTTTTGTGATTGCTGTAATTTCCTATTTACACATGCCCTGTCGCGGGCTATGTTGAGATTTCCTAATCGCAGTCATCTAGCAGGAAGCCTTGTCATGCAGCATCAAACCGACGACGTTCGTATCAGTGAAATCAAAGAGTTATTACCCCCGGTTGCGGTGCTTGAGAAGTTTCCGGCTACCGAGGTGGCCTCGTCCACCGTTTTTGAATCCCGTCAGGCCATTCACAATATCCTGGCTGGCGAAGATGATCGTCTGCTGGTGGTGATTGGCCCTTGCTCCATCCACGATCCGGTTGCCGCGCTGGAGTACGGCAAGCGCCTCAAGGCGCTGCGCGACGAGCTGAAAGATCAGCTGGAGATCGTGATGCGGGTCTACTTCGAAAAACCGCGCACCACAGTGGGCTGGAAGGGGCTGATCAACGATCCGTACCTCGACAATAGCTGCAAGATCAACGACGGTCTGCGCATTGGTCGCAAGCTGTTGCTGGATCTCAACGACATGGGACTGCCAACCGCCTCCGAGTTCCTCGACATGATCACCCCGCAATATGTGGCGGATCTGATGAGCTGGGGCGCGATCGGTGCCCGTACCACCGAATCCCAGGTACACCGCGAGCTGGCCTCCGGTCTCTCCTGTCCGGTGGGCTTCAAGAACGGCACTGACGGCACCATCAAGGTTGCCATCGATGCCATTGGCGCTGCCAGTGCGCCGCACCACTTCCTATCGGTCACCAAATACGGTCACTCCGCCATCGTGGCGACCCGCGGCAACCCGGACTGTCACATCATTCTGCGTGGTGGTCGTGAGCCGAACTACAGCGCGGCCCATGTCAGCGAAGTTGTGAAGGGGCTGGAGAAGGCCGGTCTGCCGCAGAAGGTGATGATCGACTTTAGTCACGCCAACAGCAGCAAACAGTTCAAGAACCAGATGGTGGTGGCCGAAGATGTAGCCGGTCAGCTGCGTGCCGGCAGCAAGGCGGTGTTTGGTGTGATGGTGGAGAGCCATCTGGTAGAAGGCCGTCAGGATCTGGTGGAAGGGTGTGAACTCACCGTCGGCCAGAGCATCACCGATGCCTGCATCGGTTGGGCCGATACCGAAGTGCTGCTGCGCAACCTGGCGGATGCCGTCGCAACCCGCAACGCCGGTTAAAGCCGTCCCGGCGGCGCTGTTTATCGTCAACGCGCCGCTGGAACAGCAACGCTGCCGCTCGGCCAAATCGAATCCATAAAGCAAAAGCGCGACCCTCGGGTCGCGCTTTTTCGTTGGTGAGGTGGATTACCAACGGTAGGTTTTCAGCAGCGCCTCCAGTTTCTGGCACTGCTCCACCAGCTGGATGCTGGCGAGGTTGGCGGCGTGCGCCTGACCCAGGGTGTCGTTGGAGGTGTTGCGAATGTCGCTTACCGAGCTGTCAACCTCATGGCAGACCCTGTCCTGCTCTTCGGCCGACTGCGCCATCTGGGCGTTGAGGTCGTTGATGCGGGCGATGCGCTCGATGATGTTCTGCATGGCTGCCAGGGTCGCTTCGGTCTTGCTGATGCTCTCATCGGCTTTGCTTTTTGCATCCCCGATCACCGTAACTGCGCTCTGGGCCTCATTTTGCAGGGCGGCGATCATCTGTGAGATCTCTTCGCTGGCGGCGCGGCTGCGGTTGGAGAGGGCCCGCACTTCATCGGCTACTACCGCAAAGCCACGGCCTTGTTCGCCTGCCCGGGCCGCTTCAATCGCAGCGTTGAGGGCCAGCAGGTTGGTCTGATCGGCAATTCCCTTGATCACCTCGAGTACGCCGTCAACCGCCAGGCAGCGGCTGTCGAGTTGCTGGATCACCTGATCCACCCGATCGATCTCTGCCGACATCTCGCCCATGTCGGTGATGGAGTGTTGGGCGAGGCGACTGGTGTCGGCGGCATCCTGATTGGTGAGGGCGGAGAGCTCGGCGCTGTGGCGGGCATGTTCGCGCACTTCGTGAGAGCTGGCGGCCAGCTCGCTGACGGCGGCGGCGACCTGGGTGGTCATCCCCTCTTGCTGGCGGGCCGAGTTTTCGGTCTGGGTCGCCACCTGACGGATCTGGTTTGATTCCTGATAGAGCTGGTGGGTCGCCCCTTCCACCTCCTGCAGGCTGTGGCGGAAGCCCTGCACCATGTCATTGACGGCGCGGGTCATCTGGCCCAGTTCATCCCGGCTGTGATTGACCAGGGGGAGGGCGAGATCGCGCTCTTTGGCCATCCGGATCATGGTGAGCTGCAGCTGGCGCAGGGGGTGTTTCACGTAGCGTTGCAATACCCACCAGAGCAAGCCGAAGCCGAGGCTGAAGACGGCGGCCAGGCTGCCGCTCAGGATCAGGTTGTTGTGGCGGATCTCGCCGAAGGTGTGGCTGAGGTCATAACTGATCCGCACTGCCCCCATCACGGTTCCTTCATTGACCTGGTGGCAGGTGAGGCACTGGGTGCCGCGATACTCCTTGTAGGCTTTGAACGGTTTGATCAGGGTGAGCCGGTTGCCCTGCTGCTCCAGAATGGCTTCTCCCTGATTGATGGCTCGCTCATCGAGGAGATCCTGCGCTTTCTGATCCGGATGACCCGGGCCAAACAGGTTGCTGACGGCGGAGGCGCGTACCAGACGGGCTTCAACGATGCCCGCTTCACTCTTGAGTTTGGTCTGCACTATCTGCCGGTAGGCCATGCCACCTGTCATCATCAGCACGTTCACCTGATCCATATAGGTGTTGGCCATGCCCTCAACTTTCTCCTCTGCCAGCCGGATGGCGAGATCCCGTTGCAGCCAGGCGGAGAGTTCGAAGCAGAGGCCAAAGGTGGTGCTGATGACCAGCGCAAGAGGGAGGAATATTTTCCAGTTCAAGGAGAGGTTATGCATTTTGGGCAAGTTCCATGCGCTTGGTGTTGTTATGTGATCCCGTATCATCTTGATCGTAGACGAAGAAACGGCGGGAGATGGTTCTCTATCGGCACACGATAAACACTCTTGAGTAAATAATCTGTTAAGCAGATCGGTAATGCAGGTTGCCAAAATACCTTTCGGGAGGGGGGCTGCTCCTCGGGTTGATCCAGAACAAATTGCTAGTAACGATAATCGTTATCATTGTCATTATTTGCTGATAATAGTGACCATCATGAATCTGACCCCTTCCATGACCGGTATTGCCACGCCGGATCCCCTCAAGTTTGCTTTTAGCGCCAAGACCTCGGCTCACGCCAGTCGGGGAGGGATGCGCCCCTTCCCGTTGGATGAGGCTGGCTGGCAGAGCTGGTGGCAGCGAGAGAGTGAAGCTGAGGAGCGCGCCCTCTACATCCATATTCCGTTTTGCCGCAAGCGCTGCAGCTTCTGCAATTTCTTTGAAAATGGCGCCAACCCGGCGCGGATCAACCGCTATGTCAACGCCTTGTGCGCCTCCCTTGCGCAGGCGGCTGACACCCCGCTGGCGCAGAGCATGCCCTTTTCAGCCGTCTATGTGGGGGGCGGTACGCCGACCGACATGAGCGCCGACGAGTTGGCCATGCTGGCTGCCGTGATCCGCCGTTTTCCGCTGGCGGCGGATGCCGAGGTGACACTGGAGGGGCGCCTCAACGGCTTTGATGATAAGAAATGGCAGGTGGCGCTGGCGGGGGGCTTCAACCGCTTCTCCTTCGGGGTGCAGAGCTTTGATACCCGGGTGCGTCAGCAGGCGGCCCGTTTCGATGACAGGGAGACCTTGCTGACCCGTCTGGGTGAGCTGACCCGGGATGATGCGGCTGTGATCGTGGCGGATCTCATCTTTGGTCTGCCCGGTCAGGATGATGTCGTATGGCAGCAGGATATCCGCGATGTGATGGCGAGCGGTGTACACGGGGTCGATCTCTACCAGCTCATCGCCATGCAGGGCACCAATCTGGAGCGGGCGCAGGAGAAGGGCACCCTGGATTGGCTCGCCGATGGCCAGCAGCGGGCGGCCATGTATGCCTATGGCGGGGAGCAACTGGAAGCTCACGGCTGGGAGCGTCTCTCTTGCAACCACTGGCGGCGCAGCCCGGCCGAGCAGAGCCGTTATAACCAGATGGCCAAGCGCGGTGCGGAGATCCTCCCCTTTGGCGCCGGTGCGGGGGGTAGCATTCTTGGCCACGGTTTGATGTATGGACGGGATCTGGCCCCATGGCATGAAGCGCTGGCCAGTGGCAAGCGGGCGCCCGGGATGGTGATGGGACGCAATCCCAATGCAAGGATGGACGGTCTGCTGCGTGGCGCCCTCGACAGTGGCGTGCTGGCGCTGGATCGCCTGCCAACGCCTTTGCTGACCCATCTGATGCCGCTTTTTGCCGCCTGGCAGCAGCACGGGCTGGCCGAGATCGAGAGCACTCGGTTGCAACTCACCCTCGCCGGACGCTTCTGGAACGTCAATATGCAGGCTGGCTTGTTCGAGTTCTTACAGCACAATCCGCTCGATGGTTCAGCGCCGCCCAGCCATGGTACCGCCGCGGTGCGCCATTCGCTGGTTTGAGCCCGAGCGGAGCATTTGCACGGAGCACTTGCATGGCTCCGAGCGATCCATAACGAAAGAGGGAGCCTTGCAGGCTCCCTCTTTTGGCTTGGCAGTTAGCGTCGCGCGAGCTTACTCGTCGCTGCTCTCCTGATAGCTGTCACGCTGCGCCTTGGGCAGGCGGCGCATCGGCGCAAAGCCGATATCCTCGCCCACTACTTCCCGCTTGCGGGCTGGTGCAGTTTTTTTGCTGGCGTCACCCTTGGCTTTGCCCTTGCCCGCGGTAGGCTTGCCCTTGGCATTGCTGCTCTTGGCGTTGGCATGGCCGCGAGCCCGAGGCGGGTTCTGCACCGGCTTGCTGCCAGGCAGAGTCTGGCGACTCGGCTTGCCGCTTGGCTCATACCCTTCCAGGATCTCCACGGACAGGGATTGGCCGATCAGGGCTTCGATCGCCTTGAGCTGACCCAGCTCGTCCTGGCTGACCAGCGAGATGGCCTCGCCGCCACGACCGGCGCGGCCGGTACGGCCGATACGGTGGATGTAATCTTCCGCCATCTGGGGCAGTTCAAAGTTGATCACGTAGGGCAGTTGATCGATATCGAGACCGCGGGCGGCGATATCGGTCGCTACCAGCACCCGCACCTCGCCACTGCGAAAATCGGCCAGCGCCCGGTTGCGGGCACCCTGGCTCTTGTCACCGTGGATCGCCACGGTATTGAGACCATCTTTTTGCATCTGCTGGGCGAGGCGGTCGGCGATCTGCTTGGTGCGAACAAACACCAGCACCCGTTGCCAGTTGCCACGGCCAATCATGTGGGAGAGCAGCTCGCGGCGGCGTTCCCGATCCACCTGAATGATGCGCTGGGTCACCTGCTCGGCGGCAGTATTACTGGGGTCCACCTCGATCAGGGTGGGGTCGTTCAGCAGGTCATCCGCCAGCGCCTTGATCTCGCTTGAGAAGGTGGCAGAGAAGAGCAGGGTTTGCCGCTCTGCAGGCAGCGCCTTCATGATGCGGCGGATGTCGACGATAAAGCCCATGTCGAGCATGCGATCCGCTTCATCCAGCACCAGCACTTCCAGCTGGCTCAGGGTCAGGGCGCCCTGGGTCAGCAGATCCAGCAGACGGCCCGGGGTGGCGACCAGAATGTCCACTCCCAGCTTGATGGCGTCCAGATTGGGCTTGATGCTGACACCGCCATAGGCGATCAGAGTCTTGAACGGCAGGTGGTGGGCATACTTGATGATGCTCTCGCCCACCTGTGCCGCCAGTTCGCGGGTCGGGGTCAGTACCAGTGCGCGCACCTGACGACGGCCACGACCGTGGTTGGCCAGCAGACGCTGCAACATCGGCAGGGTGAAACCGGCCGTTTTGCCTGTGCCTGTCTGAGCGCCGCCGAGCACATCCTGACCGGCCAGAATGGCCGGAATCGCTTGCTGCTGGATGGGGGTTGGCTGTTCGTAACCCAGCTCCTTGACGGCCCGCAGAATATGCGGAGACAGACCCAGTTCGTTGAATGACATGTTCGAGAGAAACTCCTGAGATGAGCCTTTGGCTCAACGGGCAGCCAGCATATTGGGGCCAGCCACGATATGGAAAAGATAGTGGGGCCGTAATATAGCAAAAGAGCGGCCGCTGCGCAGTAGCTGTCGCACCGGCCGCCATACAATCGTTCAACGCAGTGGCGTAAAACGGTGCGGGAGCATCAGAGCATCTTGCGGATCTGCTCGGCCAGACTCTCCGGTTTGGCCTGGGGGGCAAAGCGCTCCACCACCTTGCCATCGCGGTCGATCAGGAACTTGGTGAAGTTCCATTTGACGTTTTCCAGCCCAAGAAAGCCCGGTTTCTGTTGCTTGAGCCACTGATAGAAGGGGTGGGCATGCTCACCGTTGACATCGCACTTGGCCATGATGGGGAAGGTGACCGGATAGTCGAGAGAACAGAAGCGGGCGATCTCGTCCGCATCCCCCGGCTCCTGATGGCCAAACTGGTTGCAGGGGAAGCCCAAAATCACCAGCCCCTTGGGGCCGAGCTCCCGATAGAGCGTTTCCAGCCCTTCATATTGGGGAGTAAAGCCGCAGCGACTGGCCACATTGACCACCAGCACCACCTTGCCCGCCAGTTGAGCCAGCGGGTAGGGGGTACCATCCAGTCGTTGCAAAGTGAGATCGGGCAGAGGCATGAGAAGATCCTTTCGTGGGTGATGCGCGGGTTGTGCCGTGAGTGGTTCGGTCGGTGACAGAGACAAGCGCCGGATGAACAGCAACATGGCGATGCGGATACGGTATCGGCTGGCTCTTGGCACCGCAAGGAGGCCGCGGCGCCTCCTCGTCCCGATTGCAAGGGCCATCACAGTTTCGACAGCCAATACGCTCTTTGGCAGGGCGGGATCACAACTGGCGACAAAAATGCGGGGCGGTGGGCAGCAACTCGCGTATTGATGTTGGGACTTCTCAAGAGAAGCAAACCGGTTTGTGACTTTGCCGGTAAGTCGCTACAAAGCGCCCTCTTTCCACTCATTGTGAGCCAATCTTGGACTATCAAGCTGCCATGGATGCCATTTACACCCGGGGATGGGTGATAGTGGATGATTTTTTGACCGCCGCCGAGGTGGATGCCCTCAAAGCCTGTTTGCCAAGCGAATGGCAACCGGCCGGGATCGGCCGTGACGCCCTGCACCAGGGCAATCCCGATATTCGCCGTGACCAGATCCACTGGCTGGAGCCCTCCTTCGGTGCGCCGGTGGCCGACTACCTCGCCCGGATGGAGTCCCTGCGTCTTGCCGCCAACCGGATGCTGATGCTGGGATTGTTCGACTACGAGGCCCACTTCGCCCGCTATCGCAGTGGGGATTTTTACGCCACCCATCGGGATGCCTTTGCCGGTCGCTCCAACCGCCGTCTTACCACCGTGTTTTACCTCAACAACGACTGGCTGCCCGAAGCGGGTGGAGTGCTGCGCATGTATGACGACAAGGAGCAGTTTCTGATGGATGTGAGCCCCAAGGGGGGGCGGCTGGTCATGTTTCTCTCCGAGGAGTTTCCCCACGAGGTGCTGCCTGCCAATCGCGAGCGCTACAGCATTGCCGGCTGGTTTCGGGTCAATGGCAACGGCATGGGAAGGGTCGATCCCCCGCGCTGAGGGGCAATGTGTCCCGATTTTGACACAGGGGAGACTTTTCACTGCAAGAAGTGGGGTCATGGGTCTCCCATCAGCTGACAAGGGTTGATCTCCCTTGCTACACTGGCGCGCACTTATGTTCGTATCTGGCTTCGTCCGGTTTTTATGGTGGTTGGCTTATCAAATGGTCATGACGAGGCCGCTTTTCCCAAGGGATCACATCTAATGAAGAACATGCATGTCTTGCTGCTGTGCGGCGGCGGTGGCTCCGAGCACGAAGTTTCTCTGCGCAGCGCCAATTTCCTCGAGCAACAACTGGGCCTTCTGCCCGGTGTCGAAGTGACCCGCGTCGAGATGTTCGCCGATCGCTGGCTCAGTGCCGATGGCCGCGAGTGCAAGCTGGGGCTCGACAAGCTGCTTTCGTTTGACAGCGTAGCCCGTCCGGTGGATTACGTGGTGCCCTGCATCCACGGCTACCCGGGTGAGACCGGCGATCTGCAATCCTTCCTCGAACTGGCCGGATTGCCTTATCTCGGTTGCGATGCCGAGGCGAGCAAGATCTGCTTCAACAAGATCAGCACCAAGCTGTGGCTCTCCGCCATCGGCATTCCCAACACCCCGTACCTGTTCCTGACCGAGCAAAATGAGGCGGCGCTCGCCGAGGCCAAAGCCGCGCTGGCCAAGTGGGGCAAGGTCTTTATCAAGGCGGCCTCCCAAGGCTCTTCCGTTGGCTGCTACTCCGCCAGCAACGAAGCGGATCTGGTAAAGGGCATTGCCGATGCCTTTGGTTACTCCGAGCAGGTACTGATTGAGAAGGCGGTCAAGCCGCGCGAGCTGGAAGTGGCGGTTTACCAGTACGGTGACGAGCTGGTGGCCACCTATCCGGGCGAGATCTGCGTGCCGCAGGACAAGTTCTACACCTATGAAGAGAAGTACAGCAGTGCCAGCCATACCGAGACGGCACTGCGTGCCGAGGGGCTGACCCAGGCGCAGGCCGATGCGATCCACGAGTATGCCCTCAAGGCGTTCCGTCAGCTGAAACTGACCCATCTCTCGCGCATCGACTTCTTCCTGACTGAGGAGGGGGAGATCCTGCTGAATGAAATCAACACCTTCCCGGGCATGACCTCCATCTCCATGTTCCCGAAACTGCTGGAGCATCACGGTCACCGCTTCGCCGACTACCTTGAGCAGATCCTGCGCAAGGCCAGCTAAGCGCGGTCTCCCGCTTGCGGGGAGAAGCAGGACCCAATAAAAAATCCCCGCCAATCGGCGGGGATTTTTTTATGCCTTTATCAAGCGGGGCAGGCCAGCTTGAAGGGATAAACAGGCGGGGAGGGGATGACTCTTCCCCGCCTGTTGCTACCTGTGGGTGTTACCGGCGGTTAGCCGCGAGCCACCCGAAAGCGCACGCTGCGGGAGTGGCAAGGCGCCAGCTCACCAAACTCGCCAGCGGCCAGTTCAAGGGGCTGGGGCTGTTCGTCCATCCGCACCGCTTGCCAGTCGCTCAGGGTGTGTTCGCAGCTCACTTTGCCACCCTTCAGCACAGCCTGCTCGCTCGGGTTGTAGACCCGGATCACCAGCGCCTCTTCATCCTCTGCCTTTTTCAGGGCGCTCAGCACCGGACCGGAGGGATCCATGGAGAGCAGACTGAAGTGGAGCGGGGTGGTGAAGCTCGCCTTGTTGAGCTTCATGGCATCGAACGGGATCTTGTTGTAGCAGCGCACCGGGGTGAGGTAGCTGCGCGCCGCCTGCATCACGTTGGCGCTGATGTGATCGCCGGCAAACGCCAGCAGGCTGAAACGGCAGCTGAGCTTGCCACGCACCTGGGAGTCCGGGGTGGGCAGCTTGATGCCGGAGGGGCGACCCGGGCGCAGCAGCAGCTCCTCTTTACCGAGTACGCCGACCCCGCGCAGCAGGGTGAGTGCCAGGGTGTCGCACTGCTCGCCGATCACTTCAAACTCGCGCAGACCGTCACTCAGCACCGCCAGCCCCTGCTTGCCATCTTGCAGGGCGACGAAGTTCATCAGCTGCCAGACCGGAATGGGTGCCTCTTTCCACCCTTCTGCCTCCCAGTTCGCCATGGCGCTGTCGCGGGTAGGGCGGGTGATGCAGCCAAACTGGTTGTCAGAAACCACGGTGTCGCTCGGGAACGGGGTGGGGATCAGCACCCGCACCCGGTGGTCATCAGCCTGATTGTCGAGCTCCAGCTCGATGTCGATCCGTGGGCTCTGGTGCGCAAGCGTGATGCGGCAGGTGACATCGAGATGGCCGCTGCACTGGCGGTTGGTGCGCTCGGCGAGGTTGGCAGGCAATGCCATACGCAGTTTGAGCGTAGCGATGCTCTGCCACGCCTGATGGGTGACCTCGCGGGTCACCGCAAACTCGGTGGAGTAGCGCAACCACTCGTCCCGCGACGGCGAGTAGTCATACTCGTCGCCATCATCGGAGCCCTCTTCCAGCGTGAGCACCTGATCAAAGGTGGTGCCGCGCAGTTTATCCAGGATCTGCAGGGTGCCGTTGTCATTGAGGGCGATGCGATAAAAATCGTTCTCCAGCAGATCGCCGCTGGCCGTCACCGGTTGCTCCAGTCCCGGCTGGTTGCCTTCGATATGGAGAGTGCAGTAACCCATGGCCGGCAGGGGATGGCAGAGTTGGATGTCGTACTCCATAAAGGGGTCGTAGTTGCCATAGTGCACGATCTGTCTGTCCACCAGTCCCGGGTCAATCTCGCGTCTGGCGCGGATAAAGTAGGAGACCGGCTGGCCCGCCTCATCGCGCAGGGCAAAGGATTGGGCGCGAATGCGGATGCTGGTGTTGATCACCTCCTGACGGGGGAAGGGCATCAGGTTGAACAGGCAGAGCTTGTCAGCTACCTGTACCCCGTCTTCACAGAGCTCCACCGGCATGTTGTCGACAATCTTGCGCATGTAGAAGCGGATCAGGTTCTCGGCCATGTCGTCGGCCAGAATGAAGCGGGTCATCACCTCCTGATGCACCTTGTCGCTGCAGCAGCAGCCGATGCTGTCATGGGCGTGGTTCTTCATGATCTCCTTCCACATCTTCTCTAAAAGCCCATGGTGGTACTCAAAGCCGAGCGCCCAGGCGATGCTCGCCAGCGGCTCGAGGATGTTGACGATCTTGTTCTCGATGGCGGCATGGGCCAGCTTGATGTCCATCCGGGTGGAGGAGATGGTGCGGTGTACCCGCATGTATTTGCCGTCGTTGAACTCCCCCTTGAGGGTGGCCAGCTGGTCGCGGCACGCCTCGATGCGCTCGAAGACCTGCTCGAAGCGGCTCATGTGGAATTCACGCTGGGGGTAGATCTCGCGCAGCTTGTCGATAATGGCGAAGATGTTCTGTTGCAGCGGCATCTGGTCGTGGCCGTTGGGCAGCAGGATATCCTGGGTGACCGAGGCCTTCTCCAGCACCTCGAAGTAGGATTCGAGCCGCTTGCGCAGGCCCGCTTCATCTTCCGGCAAGTACTTGCCGATGGCGTAGCCGAGCGGCAGGACCTGGGCGGTCACCTCGCTGCCATCGTTGCTCTGCCAGAGGAACTCGGTCTTGTCGGTACCGTGGCGCTCGGAGCAGCCGCGCCAGAACATGGCCCGATCGATCCCGAAGCCGTTGAAGATGTGGGGCAACTGGGAGGACATGCCGAACGAGTCGGGCAGGTAACCGATCTTCATCGGCTCGCCAAGGCTGAGGCAATCGCGCATCCCGTAGAGCAGGTTGCGCAGGATGGACTCTCCGCTCACCTGCATGGTGTCGGTCTGGGTGTACCAGGGGCCGATGATGAGCTTGCCCGCTTCCACCAGTGCCTTCACCCGGGCCTTGTTTTCGGGCTGGATGGCGAAGTAATCCTCCAGCACCGCAGTCTGGCCGTCCAGCACATAGAACTTGTAGTCGGGGTCGGATTCAAGACGCGCCAGGATCTCAGCCATGTTGTTGACCAGCAGGATGCGGGACTCCTCGGTGGTGAAGTACCACTCCCGATCCCAGTGCATGTGCGGCGTGATGTGAACTCGTGAAACTGTCATGACAATGATCCTTTGCTGACGCACGGCGGCCCTTGCCTGCCGTGCGGAAAAATAGTCTGTTGAAAAAGCGGTGGTGAAGATGAGCCTTACTCTGCGGCAACCACCTGATAGGTGCCGCGCTGCATGGCGTGACGGCGCCAGCCGATCAGCACCACAGTGGAGATAAGGGTGCCCACCAGCGCCGCACCGAGCCAGACGGCGGCAGCCATCAGGGCGCCGTGGCCGCCATCGTGGAGCAGGAACAGGGAGAAGATGCCGGCCCCCGGGGTGGAGAGACCAATCCCCATGGCTCCTACCATGGCGCCGGTGACCACCGAGCCTGCGAGGAAGGAGCCGATCACCCGGATCGGATCTTCGATGGCCATCGGAATGGCGCCCTCGGTGATCCCCGCCAGCCCCAGCAGCCAGGTCGATTTGCCGGTCTCTATCTTGAAGGTCTGGAACAGGCGTGGCGCCAGCAGGGTGGAGAAGGTGACGGTAAAGGCCGAGACCATCTTGACCGCACCGAAGATGGCGTAGGGGCCGTAAACCCCGTTGGCCATGGCGCCGAGGCAGAAGGCGTAGGCCGCTTTGTTGACCGGGCCACCCAGATCAAACGAGCACATAAAGCCGAGCAGGGCACCCAGCACCAGCGCATTGGTGCCGGAGAGGCCGTTGAGCCACTCGGTGAGGCTGTTGTTGAGCCAGGCCACCGGCTGACCGATGACAAACAGCATCAGGCTGCCCGCCACCAGAGTGCCGATCACCGGATAGAGGTAAAAGGTGAGAAAGCCGTTGAAGTTGGGGCTAAGGCGCACATGCTGCTTGACCCAGCGCATCAGGTAACCGGCGATAAGACCGCCGACCACGCCGCCGAGAAAACCGGAGCCAATCATGTTGGCGGCCAGTCCCGCCGCAAAGCCTGGGCCCAGCGCCGGTTTGTCTGCCAGCGAGTAGGCGGTATAGGCCGCCAGCACCGGTACCATCAGGGTGCCCAGCATGCCACCGCCAAGCTTGCGATACATCCAGAGCCAGGAGTTCTCGGTGTCAAACAGATGTTGCAGGCCAAAGATCTGGGCCAGCAGCACAGAGACGGCGAGCACGGTACCGCCTGCCACGATGAGCGGCACGGCAAAGGAGATGCCGCTCAGCAGCGCCTGCTTGAGCTCGGTCTTGAGGCTCACCTTCTTGCCGGTCGGCGCGTCGCTCTGGCTGGGGTTTGGCGTCGGGGCGGTGCGACCGGCCTTGGCCGCTTCCAGCGCGTCATTCAGGATCCGCTCGGCATGGCGGATGGGCTCGGCCACCGGCGTCTCGATCCGGGGGATGCCAGCAAAACGCTCCTGCTCCTTGATGGCCACCTCGGCGGCGAAGATGCAAGCCACCGCAGCATCGAGCGCTTCTTGCGGCAGGCGATCCTCAATGCCGTTGGCACCCTGCTTCTCGACCAGTACCCGAATCCCCAGCTTGCGCCCCGCCTTTTCCAGATACTCGGCGGCCATATAGGTGTGGGCGATCCCCGCCGGGCAGGCGGTGACACAGACCACAGTGGGTTGATTTGTATCTAGGTTGTCTTCTTTTGCTGGTTGCTTGCCACTATCCTCTTCGCCATCGAGCAGCGCCATCAGCTGCTCGGCACTCTGGGCCGCCAGCACCGCCTCGCGGGTATCGTCATCCACCAGGGCGGTGGTGAGGGTGGTGAGCAGCTGCATATGGGTGGAGCCCGCCTGATCGGTCGGGATCGCCAGCATGAAGATCAGGTTGACCGGCTCGGGGCCGTCGATCCCCTCCCAGCCCAGCTCCTCGCTTAAGGTAGCGACGGCAAAGGCCGCTTCGCGCACCGCATCGCACTTGCCGTGAGGTACCGCAAGCCCTTCGCCAAGGGCGGTGGGGCCCTGCGCCTCGCGGGCCATGACCGCAGCCAGAAAGGCGGCCTTGTTGTGCAGCTTGCCGGCCTGATCGAGCCGATCAGCCAGGGCATGAATGGCCGCATCCCGATCGGCAAACCGGGTTTGCAACGTGATGAGATGGGGGCCGGTAAGACTGGTCAGATTCATGATGATCCTCTGTCAGGTTGGCTTGCCAGCAAGCCGTCATGGTGAAAGTGACAGCGATGCTAACAAACCGGCCGACTGATTTTTGTGAGTGGTATCATACAATTTGTTATTTGTATTGTTTTTGTATTGTTTGTTCGGGGTGATTTGTTAGGTCAAATGAGGCCGAGCCGTTTTGTCTGCCGGGCAACTGGGGTAGAATGGCGCCTCTTCCATTTATCATGGCGCAGAGCCGACGAGGTGGCCTTTCGTGTCGAAAAAACCCATGTATCGCCAGATAGCCGACACCATCCAGCAGTGGATTGCGCAAGGGGAGCTGGCCCCCGGCGATGCCCTGCCCACCGAAGCCGAGTTGCGCGAGCAGTTCGGGGTGAGCCGGGTGACGGTGCGTCAGGCCCTCAAGCAGCTGACCGAACTCAACGTCATCGAGAGCATTCAGGGCAGCGGCAGCTATGTGCGACAGGAGAAGGTGAACTACGACATTTATCAGCTCACCAGCCTCTATGAGAAGGTGACCGATCCGGCGGCCGAGACCCACAGCGACATTCTCGCCTTCGAGGTGATCAAGGCGAGCAGCGAGCTGGCCGAGCGGCTCAATCTGCTGGAGGGAGCGCTGGTCTACTACGTCAAGCGGGTGCGCTTTATTCGCCAGATCGCGGTAACGCTGGAGGAGACCTGGATGCCGCTCGCCCTCTTCCCCGATCTCAGCTATGCGGTGATGCAGGGCTCCAAGTACCACTACATCGAGGAGGTGAAGCAGCTGGTGATCGACCGCAGCGAGCAGGAGATCATTCCGGTGCTCCCTTCGGCGCAGGTGGTGGAGGCGCTCGGTATCGATCCCGCCAAGCCCATTATCGAGAAGGTCTCCCGTGGCTTCTTGCAAGATGGCACCGTGTTCGAGTTCAGTCGCAACTTCTTCAAGAGCGATGATTACAAGTTCACCCTGGTGGCGCGCCGCGCCAAGGGGTGAGCAGGCAACTGCACCCGAGATAAAAAAGGCCGCCACCCTGTTTGCGGTGGTGGCTTTTTTTTGGCTGATTGCCGGGCTAAATAGCAGATTGGCTGGTGGTTTGATGCAGCCGACCTACTGCGCAGAGTCCTTTACGATCCCCTCGACCCGCACCTGCAAGCTCCCTTGCGCCAGGGTGGTGATGAGCTGGTCGCCACTGTTGACCTGATCGGCGCGGCTTATCACTTCGCCGCGCGCAGTACGGGTGATGGAGTAGCCGCGCCCCAGAGTGGCAAGCGGGCTCACCCCGTCGAGGCGGGCGGTGAGCATGGCGAGGCGGTGACTAGCAAGGTCTTGCCGCTTGGCAATCAGGGCATAGAGTCGCTCCTCGGCCAGCTGATGGCGGCGCTTGCCAGCTGCCAAGAGGCGCTCCGGACTCTTGCCCTGCAGGCGCAGCTCAAGGTTGGTGAGGCGCCGCTCACCCTGATGCAGCCGCTGGCGCAATAGCTGCTGCAAACGGGTGGAGAGTTCGTCGAGTCGCTGGGATTGTTGCTCCAGCCGCCGCTTCGGATCCTGATGGTCGAGCCGCTTTTGCAGCAGGATGAAATCGTGGCGGGCGGCGGTCTGCTGGCGGCTCATCGCCTGCAGCAGTCGCTGCTTGAGGTGAACGAGACGCTGGGCACGGGCGCTCTGATCCGGCGCCACCAGCTCGGCGGCAGCCGACGGGGTAGGGGCGCGCAAGTCGGCGGCAAAGTCGCTGATGGTGACATCCACCTCGTGACCCACCGCGCTCACCACAGGTATGGCTGAGTGGGCAATGGCGCGCGCCACCGCCTCTTCGTTGAAGCACCAGAGATCTTCGAGCGAGCCACCGCCGCGCCCGACGATCAGCACATCCACCTCGGCGCGCTGGTTCGCTTTGGCGATCGCCGCGACGATCTGGCTGATGGCGGCGCTCCCCTGTACCTGGGTCGGGTAGATAAAGACCGGCAGATCCGGCGCGCGCCGTTTAAGCACCGTCAGCATATCGTGCAAAGCCGCGCCGGTGGCGGAGGTGATAAGGCCCACCGCCCGCGGCTCACGGGGCAGCGGCCGCTTGCGGCTTTCGTCAAACAGCCCCTCGGCGCCGAGCCGGCGCTTGAGCTCTTCAAAGCGCAGCGCCAACACGCCATCGCCTGCGGGTTGCATCGATTCGATGATCAGCTGGTAGTCGCCGCGCGGCTCATAGAGGGAGACCCGCGCCTGCACCAGCACCTGCATGCCATCCTGCGGGCGAAACGCCACCCGCCGGTTGTTGCCCTTGAACATGGCGCAGCGCACCTGCGCCGACATGTCCTTGAGGGAGAAATACCAGTGGCCGGAGCTTGGCATCGCCAGATTGGAGAGCTCGCCGGTCAGCCACACCAGCCCCAGATCCTGCTCCAGGATCATGCGCACGGCGCTGTTGAGGCGGGTGACGGTAAAGACCTGCTGCTCGCGGCCGTTCGCCGTACTGGATGGAGTAAATCGGTTCAATGGCGTACCTGTGGTCTGCTCCGGCGGGGCCGGGATAAAACGGTGGCCGCTATCTTAACCCGAAACAGGGGGAGGGCGTTAAGCAGGCGGCGCCAGCAGCAGAAAAGCAAGATTGGAAACGCTGCCGTTTATCCGGGCAGGCAGTATGGCTCCCGACAAAGCCCTCGCACTTGCCTGCATCTGGCCAAGTTGCGGCTTGTCTCGATGCCGTTGATATCTCTTGTCCCGCTGATATTCACTGCGCCACCATCTTGACCAGCGTTCACTCGCCCCCTGTTTGGAGTAGCTTATGAATCCCTCAACCCACTTAAGTTTGACGACCCGTTTGCTGCACTGGTCGGTTGCCTTGCTGATGATTGGCCTGACCCTTGTGGGTTATCTGATGGTTAAATTTGAAATATGGGATCTCTATGCGCTGCATAAATCTCTGGGGGTGATTGCACTGTTCTTGATCCTGCCCCGCGCCATTCTCCGCCTTGTTAGAGGGTGGCCTGAGCCTGTGCGTCAATATCCTGTTTACGAGGCATTGGCAGCCAGGGCGATCCACTGGGGTTTGCTGATTTCAACGCTGCTTATTCCGGTGTCCGGTCTCTGTTATTCCGCAGCGGCTGGCCGAGGTGTCGCGATATTTGGCTGGTCTATTATCCCGATGAATCCAGATATCCATGATCCTGCCAATGTGATTCCATTCAGTGAATCCGTTCGGGATATTGCTCACACAGTCCATATATATCTGCCATATATCATGCTGGCATTTTTGCTGGTGCACATTGTCGGGGCGTTGAAACATCATCTGCTGGATAAAGATAATACCTTGCTGCGGATGGTGGGGCGAAAATAATAAAGAGAGGCACCCCTTGTTGTGCCGGAAAATATATGTTGCCAGCGGGTGAAATTTATTATCCAGACCGAGCAAAGGACATTGAGAAGAGAATGATACCGGTGCGAGTGGTCGCCGCGAGGGCAAGAGACAATACAAGGACACAAGACAAGGGGAGGGTGATCAGAGGCCGCTTGCCCCCTGAGCCTCTGTCGATCATCCCTTTGCATGGGGGTTGGGCTGTGTCGGCACCTACCGGTTTTGCATAAATCACCGGCTAGCCAACTCTTTTGCCCCGAAATGGCGCTTTTCGTACTGATAATCTTGGTTTTTTGGCGTTTTGGCCGCCTAAAAGAGGGCTATGCCATAAAAAATTCAAAAAACTTCTTTACCAGTGACCAATGCGTGAGTAAACTTCGTCGGCAATATTTTACACCCCCACTTCCTCAACGGTGAGATATTGCCATGCTCAGGATTGCCAAAGAAGCGTTAACCTTCGACGATGTACTGTTGGTTCCCGCCCACTCCGAAGTTCTTCCCAATACTGCCGATCTGCGTACCAAGCTGACCTCCGCCATCAGCTTGAACATCCCGATGATCTCCGCTGCCATGGACACAGTGACCGAAGCCCGTTTGGCTATCGCACTGGCCCAGGAAGGCGGTATCGGCTTTATCCACAAGAACATGTCCATCGAGCAGCAGGCTGCCGAAGTGCGCAAGGTCAAGAAGTACGAGAGCGGCGTGGTCACTGACCCCGTCACCGTGCGCCCTGACATGACCATCGCCCAAATCAAGGAGCTGAGCCACAAGAATGGCTTCGCCGGTTACCCCGTGGTGACTGACGGCAATCAGCTGGTCGGTATCATCACCGGCCGTGACGTGCGCTTCGTGATTGACCTCTCCCAGACCGTTGAACAGATCATGACCCAGAAAGATCGTCTGGTCACCGTGCGTGAAGGGGCCCCTCGCGAAGAGGTGGTTGCCCTGATGCAAAAGCACCGTATCGAAAAAGTGCTGGTGGTGAACGCCGACTTCAAACTCAAGGGCATGATCACCGTTAAAGATTTCCAGAAAGCCGAGCGCAAGCCCCACGCCTGTAAAGATGACAAGGGTCGTCTGCGGGTCGGCGCTGCGGTCGGTGCCGGTGCCGGTAACGAAGAGCGCGTCGCTGCGCTGGTGGAAGCCGGTGTAGACGTGCTGCTGATCGACTCCTCCCACGGCCACTCCCAGGGCGTGCTGGATCGCATCAAGGCCACTCGCGACGCCTATCCGGATCTGCAGATCATCGGTGGCAACGTGGCGACCGCCGCGGGCGCCAAGGCGCTGGCTGCTGCCGGTGTCAACGCCGTCAAGGTCGGTATCGGCCCGGGCTCCATCTGTACTACCCGTATCGTGACCGGCGTGGGTGTGCCCCAGATCACCGCCATCTCCGACGCCGTTGACGCGCTGGAAGGCACCGGTATTCCGGTGATTGCCGATGGCGGTATCCGCTTCTCCGGCGACATCGCCAAGGCCATCGCCGCGGGCGCCAGCTGCGTCATGGTCGGCTCCATGTTCGCCGGTACTGAAGAAGCGCCGGGCGAGATCGAGCTCTATCAGGGTCGCTCCTTCAAATCCTACCGTGGTATGGGTTCTCTGGGCGCCATGTCCAAAGGCTCCAGCGACCGCTACTTCCAGACCGACAACGCCGCCGACAAGCTGGTGCCGGAAGGCATCGAAGGCCGCGTGCCGTACAAGGGTCGCCTCAAAGAGATCATCCATCAGCAGATGGGCGGCCTGCGCTCCTCCATGGGCCTGACCGGCAGCGCCACCATCGACGACATGCGCACTAAAGCTGAATTTGTGCGCATCTCCGGCGCCGGGATGAAAGAGTCCCACGTCCACGATGTGACCATTACCAAAGAAGCCCCCAACTATCGGATGGGCTGATAAAACGGGGCCCTGCGCCCCGTTTTTCCACCCTTTTTTTATCCCGTGCCCTTTGTGACAACATCAGCCTGATGCAGGAATAAAATGACTAAAGACATTCACCAGCACCGTATCCTTATCCTCGACTTCGGTTCCCAGTACACCCAGCTGATCGCCCGCCGTGTGCGCGAAATCGGCGTCTACTGCGAACTGTGGGCCTGGGACGTAACCGAAGAGCAGATCCGCGAATTCAATCCGAGCGGCATCATCCTCTCCGGCGGCCCCGAGTCCGTCACCGAAGCGGGCAGCCCGCGTGCCCCCGAGTATGTGTTCAACGCCGGTGTCCCTGTGTTCGGTATCTGCTACGGCATGCAGACCATGGCCGAGCAGCTGGGTGGCAAGGTGCAATCCTCCACCGAGCGTGAATTCGGTTACGCCAAGGTGGAAGTGCTGGGCGAAGCTGGCAAGAGCAGCGCGCTCTTGCGCAATATCGAAGATGCCATCGCTGACAACGGCAATGCCCTGCTGGATGTCTGGATGAGTCACGGTGACAAGGTCACTACCATTCCGGCCGACTTCACCACCATCGCCCAGACCCCGACCTGCCCGCACGCGGCCATGGCGTGTGAGGCCAAGCGCTTCTACGGCGTGCAGTTCCACCCGGAAGTGACCCACACCCGTCAGGGTGCCCGCATGCTGGAGCACTTCGTCAAAGACATCTGCGGCTGCGAATGCCTCTGGACCCCGGCCACCATCATTGACGACGCCGTCGCCCGCATCCGCGAGCAGGTGGGCGACGATGAAGTGATCCTCGGTCTCTCCGGCGGTGTCGACTCCTCCGTGGTCGCCATGTTGGTACATCGCGCCATCGGCGATCGCCTGACCTGCGTCTTCGTGGACAACGGTCTGCTGCGTCTGAACGAAGGCGAGCAGGTGATGGAGATGTTTGGTGACCACTTTGGTCTCAACATCATCAAGGTTGAAGCCGAAGAGCGCTTCCTCTCTGCCCTGGCCGGTGTTGACGAGCCGGAAGCCAAGCGCAAGATCATCGGCCGCGTCTTCGTTGAAGTGTTTGATGATGAAGCGAAAAAGCTGAAAAACGCCAAGTGGCTGGCGCAAGGCACCATCTATCCGGACGTTATCGAATCCGCTGCCAGCAAGACCGGCAAGGCCCACGTCATCAAGTCTCACCACAACGTCGGCGGCCTGCCGGAAGAGATGAAGATGGGTCTGGTCGAGCCGCTGCGCGAGCTGTTCAAAGATGAAGTGCGCCGCGTTGGTCTGGAGCTGGGTCTGCCCTACGACATGCTCTACCGTCACCCGTTCCCGGGTCCGGGTCTGGGCGTGCGCGTCCTTGGCGAAGTGAAGAAAGAGTACTGCGATATTCTGCGCCGCGCCGATGCGGTCTTTATCGAAGAGCTGCGCAAAGCCGACCTCTACAACCAGGTCAGCCAGGCGTTCGCCGTCTTCCTGCCGGTGCGCTCCGTTGGCGTGATGGGTGATGGTCGCAAATATGACTGGGTCATTGCCCTGCGCGCCGTCGAAACCATTGACTTTATGACTGCCCACTGGGCTCACCTGCCGTACGACTTCCTCGGTCACGTATCGAACCGCATCATCAACGAGATCAATGGTATCTCCCGCGTGGTGTACGACGTATCCGGCAAGCCGCCCGCAACCATCGAATGGGAATAAGCGGCTCGCGCCGTTCTGCCCTTCGAGCATAAAAATGCAAAAAGACGCCCTTGAGGCGTCTTTTCTTTTCTCAATCGTTTGCGCCACACATCTTCTTTTTTTCGAGCAGCTTTTTTGCCACCTTGCCCCTGTCATATGTGACAGGGGCATTTTTGCCATCCCGCACTAGGCTCTCTCATGCCAATTGAGCCCGCTGTCAACAGCGGCTTGTGGCTGGGGGGAGGGCTGATCCAGTTGCAGATAGCTGCGTAAATTTGCCCATCGTTATCGTGCCAACCGGCAGTGATGGCACCCCGGTGGAGACCGGAAACCACTTGAATCAACGGGGCGCAGCCCGAACGGCCAAACGAGTCGGGATCATAGAGCACGGAGAGTTTGATATGTCAGAACAAGCAGTGTTGGTGGGTGGATGGACCGCATATCACAAGCTGACCGCCGAGGATCAGGCGGTATTTGATCAGGCGCTGAAAGGATTTGTCGGGGTGCAGTACGTACCCTTTGAAGTCTCCACCCAGGTGGTGGCTGGCACCAACTACCGCTTCAAGTGCAAGAGCACAGTGCCGCTTGCCAAACCGATCCATGGCGAAGCCGTGGTACAGATCTTCAAATCACTAGACGGGGATGCCCATATCACCTCCATTACCCCGATTTGATTGGGTGCGGGGCAAAGCGGGGAGGGGGAAAGCTCTCAACCGGTTAGCTCCAGACTCCAGATAAAAGAAAGACGCCTTAGGGCGTCTTTTCTTTATCTATGCTCCGGCACTGCTGATATGTGGCCAGTATTTGTACTTATTGATTAATTTGTTGATCTTGCTCAGGAAACTATCATCATCTGCTTTTGCTTATCTGTCTTGCTCGCTAGGATATCCGTCTGGATATGACCTCTTTGAAGTCACCAATGAATCAGAACAGAGACTTCGCGTGGCTCAAAAGCAGTAAATTGGAGGGGCGGATGCCCTGCGATGCAGGCGGAGTACCCTTAGATCTACGTTATTCTTTTTGGAGGCAGCCATGCCAGATATGACATTGATCACCACAGCTTTAAACGGAATTAAAACTGCTACCGACATTGCACGCTTTCTCAAAGACAGTGACTTCTCACTGGAAAAAGCGGAACTCAAGTTAAAACTAGCAGATTTAGTTGGTGCTTTAGCTGATGTAAAAATGGAATTAGCAGAAATCCATGAAACGATCGCGCAGAAGGACAAAAAGATTGAAGAATTGGAGAGTGCTTTTCAAAGTAAAGATTCTTTAATTCGACATATCGACGCATTTTATGAAGTGGACGAAGCAGGAAATCCACATGGGATTGCGCACTGTCTAAAATGCTGGGAAATTGAGCATAAAAAGCGTCCTCTAATTAAAAAGGCGACGAACCGCCACATCCATGTATGTCCCGCATGTGCTCATGAGTACGCAGATTGGCGATCACAACCAATAGAAGGGAAGCCCGAGTAGGCACTAACAATGCGCTCAATTGCTGCTCGCAAATAGCTAATCGCCAAGAGCCTCGCTTTTAATAGTCCGTTAGCTTAATCGTTATGTACATATTTTTAATATGCTGTAGGAATAGCTAGATGAGTGATTATCAGGATTTTTGTGAAGCATTTGGAGGATGCGCTAGTGATCCAGATTTTATGGATGATTGGCTGGCAGTGTACGGCCATGATAGTTCTGTTAAATCTCGGCTGGCGCTATTTGATTACACTGATATCGCAAATAAATATAGTTTGTCTAACAATGAAATAGAACAAATAAAAAGTTATATGAATATTTATAATATTCAAGGCTTTAAAAGTCAAAAAGAGGCCAATAAATATATAACCAACAAAAACCGTTGGGGTGAGTTTCCTGATATAAGGTCGCTGAATGATCATGGTGCATATAAAAATGTTCCTGGTATTTTACCCAAGTTTTATCGTATAACTTGTGAAATTCTCGATATTACAAAAGGAAATGGTGAATCACTGATAAAAGCTACCAAGTATTAAGGGCACATAACAAGCCGTTCAAGTGAGACTGCTAAATTTTGACTAAGTTCTGTTTCTTTACTCAAATTTTGCCAAGCATTACCATAGCCTAATGCTGTTGGGTGCAATGAAATTGCACCGCCAATTTAATATCTTCTCCCTTGAATGAGAAATACTCAGCAAACGGTGCAATGCGCTGCGCTTATTGCACCCTACGTCTTTTCGTAAATCCGCTGGGGTGGGGTGGCTAGGCACCATGTCTTGCCAAGGCAACAAAAGGGGCGATCTGCGCCCCGATTCTTCTGATCTCCCTGCTTTATATCGCCGTACGCTGTCTGGCGCTGTCTGATTGTTTGCTGACTCACCACCAGCAGTTCTGTTTCTCCCCCATCAGGCGAGCAGAAAAGGCCACCTTCACTCATACCTCGCCGCTTCCCAGGCGTGTATTGCCTGTTTGCGGGTCTCGCCCCAATGATAGCCGCCGAGTTTGCCGTTTTGCTGGATGACCCGGTGACAGGGGATCATCAAGGCGACGGGGTTAGCGCCCACCGCCAGCCCCACGGCGCGGGCGGCTTTGGGGTTGCCGACGGCGTTCGCCACCTGGGCGTAGCTCACCACCTTGGCGGGCGGGATCTGCAGCAGCGCCCGCCAGACGCTGATCTGAAAGTTGGTGCCGCTCACGTGCAAGGAGATGGGGCGATCCGGCGCCTTGCTGCCATCAAACATGGTGTTGATGACCCCTTGGGTGCGTGATGGCGCTTCTTGCAGCCTTGCCGCAGGCCAGCTGTGGGCGAGGGCGGCCAGCGGCGTCTCTGGGGTCTGGTCATCGAGAAACGAAAAGTTGCACACTCCCCGCTGGGTCAGGGCGACGAATGCCTGACCGAAGGGAGTGTCGTGCACCCCGTGATCGATAACCAGCCCGGCCCCGCGCTGTTTGTACTCGCCCGGCGTCACCGCTTCGAGCTGCACAAAGTGATCGTAGAGCCGCGAGCCGCTGCTAAGGCCCAGGGTATCGGCCACCTCAAGCAGCGGGCGCGACTCCTGCAACAGCGCCTTGGCCCGCTCCAGGGTCAGCACCTGCAGATAGCGTTTGGGCGTCACTCCGGCCCAGCGGCTGAACAGCCGCTGGAAGTGAAAGGGGCTTAAGTGAACGTGCGCCGCTATCTCGTCCAGAGTGGGCTGGCGCTCCACCTGACTTGCGATAAAACGGATGGCATCGGCGATGCGGGCGTAATCAGACATAAGGCGCTCTCACGATAAGGTTTCGTTCGCAGGATCTTGGGGGCGACAAGGTCATGTGCGACAAATTGATACCCCACCATCGGCCAGCAAGGCAATGCCGGTGGTAAAACTGGATGCATCGGACGCGAGATAGAGGGCCGAGCGGGCGATCTCCTCCGGTTGGGCCAGCCGTTTGAGGGCATGCATATTCTGCACAAAGGCGAGGCTCTCTGGCGTATTGGCAAAAGCCCGCCCCATGGGAGTGTCGGTGCCCCCCGGCAGCAGGGCGTTGACCCGCACCCCTTGTGCCCCATATTCGGCAGCCAGCACCCTGGTCAGACCAAGCAGGCCCGCCTTGCTCGCCGCATAGGCCGCCATACCGGGCAGCCCCAGGGTATGGCCGACAAAGGTAGAGGTAAAAAGAAGCGAGCCACCGCCGCGAGCCTGCATGGCGGGGATCTGGTACTTGGCTCCCACAAAGGCGCTGGTGAGGTTGGTATCCAGAATTTCCTGCCACTGCGTCAGCTCAAGCTGCTCTACGCTGCAC
Source organism: Aeromonas sp. Y289-2 (assembly GCF_027705925.1). Classification (NCBI taxonomy): domain Bacteria; kingdom Pseudomonadati; phylum Pseudomonadota; class Gammaproteobacteria; order Aeromonadales; family Aeromonadaceae; genus Aeromonas; species Aeromonas sp. Y289-2. The sequence continues at coordinate 145,156 of NZ_JAPDCH010000002.1, read as the reverse complement.
GGCGTGCCTGTGGTACCTGCGTTGTTGAAGGCGATATCAAGCCCGCCGAAACGGGTTAGCGCGAGCTCCACCAGATCGCGGGCGTAACTCTCGCTTTTCACATCTCCCGCCAGACTCACCGCCTGGCCCCCCTCGTGGCGGATCTCCTCCACCAGTAGATCCAGTTCGGGCTGGCGGCGGGCGCCGACGACGACGCTGGCCCCTTCGCGGGCAAACAGGATGGCGCTGGCGCGGCCTATGCCGGAGCTGGCGCCGGTGATGATGGCGACCTTGTTGAACAGTAATGACATGGCAGTTCCCTCGCAGGTGTGTTGTGCGCCAGATTAAGAGGCGCACAAAGTTGGCCGTGGATTGGAACCCCAATAGGTTCCAACCGACTTGGGTTTGGCCCCCACTATGGCAACCACTCCTTGCCGGAACGACCCGAATCTTGCTCTCTTTCTCTCCAACTCGCTTTGCTACATGTCGATACAGGCCTTCGTGGCAACAAAAGGGGAGAACTGAGCCCCGAATTCTTTATAATGCCCCCCCTTTAAAATCGCCGGACCCGGGTTCGGCGCGCGCTGATGGCTGGCTACGTCATCAGGCAGATCATCAGGATTGAGAAACGGTTATGCATACTCTGGAACAGCTGCGCGCAGGTGAACTGTGCGGTGCCCGCCATCTGAAGCTCTCTGAAAACCTTGCGGTTTTCCCCCACGAGATTTTGAGCCTGAAAGAGACGCTGGAGGTGCTGGATCTCACCGGCAACCAGCTAAGCACGCTCCCTGACGAGCTGGCCGGGTTTGGCAAACTGCGCATCATCTTCTGCTCCGAGAACCGCTTTACCGAGCTGCCCGAGGTGTTGGGACGCTGTCCGGCGCTCACCATGGTGGGTTTTAAGGCCAACCGGATTGCTACCGTCTCGGCCAAAGCGCTGCCCGCCGGTTTGCGCTGGCTGATCCTGACCGATAACGCAATTGAGCACCTGCCTGATGAGTTGGGCCAGTACGACGCCCTGCAAAAGCTGATGCTGGCAGGCAACCGCCTGCGCGAGCTGCCCGCAAGTCTTGCCAACTGCCGCAATCTGGAGCTGCTGCGTATCGCCGCCAACCGCATCGAGCGCTTCCCCGAGTGGCTGCTCTCGCTGCCGCGCCTTTCATGGCTCGCCTACTCCGGCAACCCCTTTAGCGAAGGGGCGGAGGCGCGGGCCATCGATGATGTCCATGTCGAACCCCTTGCCTGGGAGACGCTGGCGCTGGGCGAGCTGCTGGGGCAGGGAGCATCCGGCGTTATCCATCGCGCCACCCTTGTGGGTAATCCTGCTGATGAAGTCACTCGGGCGAGCGATAGAGGCGATGTAAGTCAGGTGGCGGTCAAGCTGTTCAAGGGGGCGGTGACCAGCGACGGGCTGCCTCGCTGCGAGATGGCGGCGTCGCTGGCGGCGGGCACTCATCCCAACCTTATCAAGGTGATAGGCAAGGTGGCGGATCACCCCTCCGGCATTCCGGCGCTGGTGATGGAGCTGATCGACCCGGCCTTTGCCAATCTGGCCGGGCCGCCGAGCCTGGACTCCTGCACCCGGGATGTTTATCCCGAGGGGCTGCGCCTGAGTGTGCCAGATGCGCTGGCGATGGCCCACGGCATCGCCTCGGTGGCAGGCCATCTGCACCGCGCGGGCATCATGCACGGGGATCTCTACGGCCACAATATTCTGTTTGCCCGTGGTTCTGACGCACCGGCTCGCGCTCTGCTGGGGGATTTTGGTGCGGCCTCTTTGTATGAGCGCAGCGACCGCGAGCGGGCCGTGGGCCTTGAGCGGTTGGAAGTGCGCGCCTTTGGCTGCCTGCTGGAGGAGCTGCTGGCCCATTGCGATACGCAAGACTCACCGCTTGGTGGGTTGCATCAGCTCAAAGCGGCCTGCCTCTCGGAACTCCCTGCCGATCGTCCCGATTTTGCTTATATCGAGCGTCAGCTGGCGGCCGCTCGCGCCACACTGTCGTGATCTTTCTGGCGTTGGCAGGCACATTTTGGCCTGCCAACGTCATTCCTTTTATTCATTCATCGCCATACACCCATGACGTTTTTGCATGGGTTGGTATACCTCTGCCCGTCATAAGCACAGCCAATAGCGCCCATTGTGACAGCGAGATGCAGGGCAAGGGGAACTCCTGTCATTCATCCGTAAAAACACTGGGACTGCGCGGCAAAAATGGGAGGGGAGAGGGTTGCGCGGTGTCGGTTAAGTTGTGATATTGAGGCATCTTTAGTACAGAAGGGTAATAACGATGGAAGCTGCGTTTTGGCATCAGCGTTGGGAAGAGAACCGGATTGGCTTTCATCAGGCGGACTTCAACCACTGGCTGCAATCCTGGTGGTCAGCCCAGCAAGCGGACGAGCCGGTGCTGGTTCCCCTGTGCGGCAAGTCCCGCGACATGCTCTGGCTGAGCGCTCAGGGTCATCCGGTCGACGGTTTCGAGCTATCGAGCCTTGCCGTCAGCCAGTTCTTCAGTGAAAACCAGCTCGCCGCGACCGTGAGCGAAGTGGGCCCTTATCTGTGCCATCAGGTGGACAGCCTGCGCATTTTTCAGGGGGATTTTTTCGCCGCCCCGAGTCTGGGTCGCCATTACCGGCTGGTCTATGATCGCGCGGCGCTGATCGCCCTGCCGACCGCGATGCGCCGCCAGTATGCAGCCCTGATCAGTTCACTGGTCGAGACCGGTGGCCAGATCCTGCTGGTGACCCTCGAATATCAGCCGGAGCAGCAGAGTCAGCCCCCCTTCTCGGTGGGGGAGATGGAGGTGCGGGCGCTGTTTGAACGGGATTTTCGCATCGAGGTGCTGGGGCGCGCCGCCGAGGTGGATCACCCGCGGGTGTTGTCGGGCCAGCTCTCCTACTTCGATGAGGTGGCCTACCGGCTGGTTCGCCGTGGCTAACGGACAGCTAACGGGCGGCCAAAGGGTGATCTGCGCCGACAAATCATCGGGCTGTGCGCTCTTCGCTACCTCCTTTGACGTAGATCAACGTGACTGGCGGGGGGAGTGCCTAATATGAGGCTGTTTCTCAATCACTGTTGGCATTGCAAAGCGAGTATCGGGTCTTTCCCGCTTGCTGATCAGCAACTCAGTGTCTGATTTTCACGCTCATGTTCACTTTTGGCGGCTTTGGTCGCAATTGTTATGGTTTTTCCAGCCGACCCTGATGGGTCGGCTTTTTATTGTCTGTGATTTGCCGAGGGCAGGAAAAATGGGGGATGTCGAGGCCTGATCAGGCCTCGAAGGTGGCGGCATTGAGCCGAAATGCCCGTGGATCGTCGATAAACTGGCCGGTGATCCGCTCGTCATGTTCGTGCCCCTGACCATAGCTGCAGAGGATCAGCCGATCGGAGGTGCGCGAGCGCAGCTGGGTGATAAAGCGCACCAGATCGGCGCGACTCAACTTGCCCACCTCATCGCAGACTCGTTCCCGCTGATCGAACCCCAGGTCCTTGTTGCCAATACTGACCCACAACCGCTGGCCGCGACTGCGCAGATTGGCATCCCGCTCGCTCAGCTGGGCTTGCAGCCCCGCCTTGCTCTCCTGCCACTGCTGCTCGGTAAATTCGAGCATGGCGAGCGGGAAGAGGTCGATAAACTCCTCCACCGCATCGAGCAGGATCTGCGGCCCTGCCACCGGCGACTGGATATAGAAGATCAGGCCCGGATGGCGATTGAGGGGCAGGTTGCCGGCGCCCACCACATACCCCAGTTGCTGGCGGGTGCGCAGCTCGTGGAAGAAGGTGGAGGACATGATGTGGTTCGCCAGAGTGAAGCAGGCGAGATCCCGCGCCCGGGTGGTGCGGGACTGGTAGTAGACCAGCAGTGCCGAGTCTTCGTGATCGCAACCCTGCTCGCGAATAAGGGTGCCCCTGTCCTGAATGGAGATGAGCGGACGACGGGTCTCGCCGCTCGGCTTGCTGCTGGTGCCATTGATATCGCTCAGGTGGCGCTCCATCAGGGCGGCCAGCTCCAGCGCTTCGGCGGCAGTCCAGTCGCCGTGCACCAGCGCCTCGACATGCACCTCGCCAAACAGCTGGGCCACGAAGCCGGGCATCTCCTCCAGCTCTACCGTGCGCAGGTGACGCAGCAACTGCTCGAACGGCGGGTTGTTGGGTTGCAACAGGCTGGTGAGCTGGTTAAAGAGCTGGGAGATGGGGCGCGCCTTGGACTGGTTGTCCCAGTTGCGAATGAGCTGCTCCTTGATCTCGGCGAAGCGACCCGGATCCGGATACCCCAGGGTGCGGTTGCCGAGGATCATGTCGAGCAACAGCGGCTGCTTGTCGGCAAAGCCGCTCAGGTTGATGGTAAAGCCCCCCTGATGGGCATAGATCTGGTAGCCCAGCCCCGCCAGCTCCGCCGGATAGGTGAGGGCGTTGAGGTGGTCGGCCAACAGCTCCACGGCGAGGCGCGCCATGGCGATATTGCGCGGATTTTTTACCGCATGTTCGCTGTCGATGGAGATGTAGAGATTGCCCTTGGGCACGCTGAACAGGTGCTCATGGAGGTGCCAGAGGCGAAAACCGGGGCGATCGATAAGACAGGCGGGCATGTCGGCGGCAAGCTCGGGCGTGCGCGGATCGAGCCTACTGCTGATAAAGGGGTTGGGCTTGGGTAGCGCCAGCGCCGGATCCGGTTCGCTCTGCTGCCAGCGAATTTTCTCGGCCTCGGTAATGGTCGCCACGCTGTAGGGGGTCTGATACCAGCGGGCCAGCCGATCGGTCGCCACTTCCGGCGCAGTGATGGTGATACGCAGATTGTGCGGGGTGAGCTTGGCGAGGAAGCGGCGGATCAGCGGCTCGTCATATTCGCGCATCATGTAGTCGCCGTAGAGCAGATCCTCAGGTTTGTAGCTAAAGAGGTTGAGCACCAGCCCCGACACCGTATCGAGGGGGCGGCCGCGCTCCTGAAAACGGAATGCCGACTCGAGTACGGTCCGTTTTTCGTCGTAGCGCCAGCTCTGCAGCCCTTCGCGGCCAATCAGTTTCAGATAGCCAAACAGGGCGGCGAGGATGTCATCCACATGTTCAAGGCCGAGCGGGGTGAGGCCGAAGTTGACGCCAAAATCCTTGAAGTTGGCGCCGCTGATGCCACCGCCCGCCGAGAGCTGGTTGACCCAGCCTTTCGCCTTGAGCAGGGAGAGCAGGCTGCCATCCCCCTCATAACCAATCAGATGGCTCAGGAAGGTGAGGGGCTTTTTGTCGTAAAACTCGTCCACATTGGGCAAGGGGAAGCAGAGCGACAGCTTGCGGGTCTCCTTGACCGGATTGATGTGGATGCGCACGCCGAGATCATCGAGCCGGTAAAGCGGCATGGTGAGGGTCGGGGTTCCCAAATTGCGATTCAAAATGGGAGCAAAGTAGCGACAGCACCACTGCAACTGGGTATCGATGGATTCCGGCGAGATCATCACCAGCGCCATGCGATCCGCGCTGTAGTGGCTTTCGTAAAAACGGATAAGGTCGGAGCGCAGATCCCGTCCCGGCAGATCGGCCAGGGTATCGAGGTTGCCCACCGAGAACTTGGAGAAGGGGTGCGCCGGGTTGACCGTCTCTTTATGCACCTGATAGCTGCGGCGCATGTCGTCCTGCAGCTTGAGGCGATACTCGGAGTCGACCGCGTTGCGCTCCTTGTCCACCCACTCCGGATCAAACGTGGGGCAGATAAAAAACTGGGAGAAGCGATCCAGCCCTGCTTCGAAGAAGCCGTTGTCGATCTCGAAGAAGAAGTTGGTGAACTCGGTACCGGTCCAGGCGTTGTTGCTGCCGCCATGACGGCTCATAAATTGCTGGTACTCACCAGGCTTGGGGTAGGTGCAGGTGCCGAGAAACAGCATGTGCTCCAGAAAATGGGCCATTCCCTGCCGGTCGGCGGGATCGTCAAAATGGCCGGTATTGACCGCCAGTGAGGCGGCGGATTTGTCGGTGTCGGGATCACAAATCAACAAGACCCTGAGCCGGTTGGCCAGCTCCAGAAAATGGTATTGCCGATGGTCATTGGGACTGGCATATGGGCTCATTGGCGTGTGACTCACGTTGGATTTATTTGAATTTAAACATGATTATCGACCCCGCTATCCCGTCAGGCAAACCCTTTTCTGAGAGGTAGCGCAATTGTTTCCACACCCGTGGCGGGGTAAGATCCCCCGGCTATCAAAACAGGCCCGTTGGGCGAGGTTGTAATGAAGATCTATATCATGCGTCATGGCCAGGCTGGCATGAATGCGAAAACAGATGAACAGCGTCCATTGACCGAGCAGGGTATTGAAGAGTCTATCCAGATGGCCCGCTGGCTGGCGCCTCAGCTGATTGGCCCGCTGGATCGGGTGATCCACAGCAACTATCTGCGGGCACGCCAGACCTGGCAAGCCATATGCAGTGAATTACCTGACGCAGCAGCCGTTGAAGAGAGTGGCGACATTACCCCTTACGGTGATCCCGCTTTCGTGGCCAGCTACCTCACCACTTTGGCGCAGCAACATGACCAGATCCTGATGGTCAGCCATCTGCCGCTGGTGGGTTATCTGGTGCAAAGCCTCTGCCCGGCAGCAGGAGCACCCATGTTCGCCACCTCGGGGATCGCTTGTATCGAGTGGCACGATGGCAAAGGAGCCTTGCTCTGGCTCGAAGGGCCGCATACAATAGGCTAAAAGTTAATAAAAAGTTATAGATTGAATTTTTTGGGAAGAGATGGGCGAGTTTTCCGGATTTTTATAAATAATTTACGGAATTAATTCGCAGAAGCTGCTGTCATACGGATACAACTGCAAGAGGTTGCAAACGATGAGAGTGTTCAAGAAGTACCTACCACTGATGGTGGCAAAGCATGTCAAAACCTTCTTTAAAGGTCGGATTTACATCCATGGTCGGGGGCGGTTTGATTTCCAATCCGGTTTGTTGCTGATGCCGAATCCGGCGGATATTCCCCACCGCCAGACAGTCACCGAGGTCAACGAGCTGATCTCAAGACTGCACATGGATGCCGCGTGATGCGCTTCTGAACCTGTTTCTGCACTGATATGCCCGCACTTTTGCGGGCATATTTGTTTCTGGCTACTGGCGTTCACCATGTGGCTGTTCAGGCCCACACCTTTGTTTCTCTCCCATAGCCCCCTATACTGGCCCGCTGTTGTCTCTTCGGTCTGGATCCTCTCATGCCCCTTGCCTTTCTGTTTCCCTTCTCCTGCATTGCCATCTGGGCTGGCAATGGCATCGTCAGCAAACTGGCGGTTGGTGTGTTGTCCCCTGCAGCCTTGGCCTGGTCGCGCTGGGTGGTGGCTGCGCTGGTATTAAGCCCGTTTCTGGCCCGTCGGGTATGGCGTGCGCGTGCCCGTCTGCGCGCTGGCCTTTGGCAGATCGCCATGCTGGCCTCGCTGGGCATGGTGCTCAACCAGACTTTTGGTTACTACGCGGCGCAAACCCTGGGAGCCACCGAGATGGGGTTGATGATGGGACTGACGCCGCTGCTGACCGTGCTGTTCAGTATCTGGCTGCTGCGTGAGCGGCCCACCTGGGGCGCCGTGCTGGGGGCGCTGCTTTCCATCCTTGGCTTGTCTATCTTGCTGGGGCAGGGGGATCCGACCCGGTTGTTTACCCAAGGCATTCATATCGGCTCTGTCTATATGCTGATTTCCGCCGGTACTTATGCCCTTTACAGCGTGCTGCTCAAGAAGTGGGATCTGGGGCTCGACAACTGGTCGTTGCTCTACGGTCAGGTGATCTGCAGTGTGGTGATCCTGACCCCCTTCTTTTTGCTGGTGGATGGCCAGTGGCCGGATGGGCGGGCCCTGTGGCTGATCCTCTATGCCGGTATCCCCACTTCGGCGCTCTCGCCCTGGCTCTGGATGCAGGGTATCGCCCTGCTCGGCGCCAACCGTACCGCTATCTTTATGAACCTGCTGCCGGTGATGACGGCTGGCCTTGCCATCACCCTGCTGGGGGAGCGGCTGACCAGCTATCACCTGATCGGGGGCGGTCTGACCCTGCTGGGGGTTTTGCTGGCACAGCTGCTGGTGCGTCCGGTGGTGATGGGCCGCCGCCGGGTGGTGCTGGCACCCTGTCCCGAAGAGTAATCTTGCGTGAAGGTGTAAGTAGACCCAATAGCCCGCTTGGCTGCCAATGAAAAGCGCCTGCAGCAATGCAGGCGCTTTTTATATGATCAAGCAGCGCCAGACAGGTTACTGGGCGACCAGATAGAGGTCCCGGCTATAGACGATGTCTTGCGGGCTCTCATAGGGATAACCCTTGACGAATGGCTTGAGCAGTCGCGATTTGACGTAGAAGTAGAGCGGCGCGATAGGAGCGTCAGCCTCGATCAGTGCTTCTGCCTGCTGGTAGAGCTGATTGCGCTCGGCTGCATCCTGCGAGTCGTGAGCCTTGGCCAGCAGGGCATCGTACTCCTTGTTGAACCACTTGCCGCTGTTGGCACTGCTGCTGGAGGTCAGGATATCGAGGAAGGTGGAGGCATCGTTATAGTCCCCGTTCCAGGAGTAGCGACTCACCCCGAAATCCCCCTCGTTTAGTGCCGAGACCATGGTTTTCCACTCCATGTTGTTGAGGGTGGCGGTGACCCCCAGGTTGTGTTTCCACATGGAGGAGACGGCTAAGGCGATTTTCTTGTGGCTCTCGTTGGTGTTGTAGAGGATATCCACGCTGAGCGGTTTGTCCGGGCCATAACCCGCTTCGGCCAACAGCGCTTTGGCCTGCTTGATCCGCTCCTCTTTGCTCTGCTGCTGACTGGCCGGTTTTTTCAGGTCAAAACCATCGACACTCGGTGGGGTCAGGCTGAAGGCGGGCAGTTGCCCTTGTCCCAGGATCTTGTCGGTGATGGTCTCCCGGTCGAGGGCCAGCGAGAGCGCCTTGCGCACTTTCGGATCATCGAACGGTTTGCGGTTCACGTTGAACACATAGTAATAGGTGGCGAGCATGGGGGCGCTGACCAGATCTTGCGGGCTCTGGCTCTTGATGTGCTTGTACTGCTCCAGCGGGTAGGTGGTGTAGTGCAGCTCGCCGGTGCGGTAGCGGTTGTAAGCGGCGGTTTCGGAGACAATTTCCAGATAGACCACCTTATTCAGGACGGTGTGCTGGTTGTCCCAGTAGTGGGTATTGCGCTCGGCACTCAGCCGTTCGTTGGGGGTCCACTCCTTGAGTACAAAGGCACCGTTGGAGACGATATTGTCCGGTTTGACCCAATCCTTACCAAATTTTTCAATGGTGGCCTTGGGGGCCGGGAACGTGGTGTAGTGGGCCAGCATCTTCAGGAAGAAGGGGACCGGATTTTTCAGGGTTACCTGCAGGGTGTGGTCATCGAGCGCCTTAATCCCGAGCTCTGACGGGCTCTTCTTGCCCTGGATCACCTCGCCAGCATTAACCACACCGGTCAACTCGATAAACCAGGCGTAGTTGGAGGCGGTCTTGGGATCGGCGGCCCGTTGCCAGCCGTAGACATAATCGGCGGCGGTGACCGGTTCACCGTTAGACCATTTGGCCTCGGGCCTCAGCTTGAAGGTGTAGACGGTCCCGGTTTTGTCGACCTCGTAGCTGACAGCGCCAGCGGGCTGGGTCTTGCCTTTGCTATCCAGTACGTAGAGCCCTTCAAACAGATCGTTGACGATCTCGCTACCGGCACTCTCTTCCACCAGCTGGGGGTCGATGGTGGTGGGCTCGGTGCCAATATTGGTCACGTAGATTTGTTGGGCATCCGGCAGCAGCTTGGTACCGGCAGGCACCTGGGCAGCCCAGGCGGGAAGGGCAAACAGTCCGGCTACCATGCCGGCAATGAGAGTCTTGTTCATTGATAATCCTTGAGTTTTATTTGCTTCCAAAGCGAAATCAGTGTGCTGGATTGGCGATCGGATCTCAAGAGGCAATGGCTGAAGGATGAGCAGGCCCATCAGACTCCATCTTTAATGACTCAAGGCCAGTCAGCTCATGGCTTGCCACAGGTTATTGCCACGAATTAAGAGGCCGAAAGTTATCGATTGAAACCGAATAAAACGCGCCTTTTACCATAACATGAGGCGAAATAGCCTATTTAATAGGCCGCTTAATTCGCTGCAAAAACAAAAAACAGACGTTACATTAGGTTACAAATCAAGGCCGCCGGTGATCGGCATTTTTTTTGCCGATACCTGCAAACGTTTTCAACGCCAACGGATGCGATCTAAAGGAACAAAAATGCGAAACATGATCACCATGGGTGAGTTCATCGTCAAAAAGCAGGCGGATTATCCTACCGCGACTGGCGAGCTGACCTCGTTGCTCAGCTCGATCCGCCTTGCTGCCAAGGTGGTGAACCGGGAGATCAACAAGGCGGGACTGGCGGATATCATCGGTTCCATGGGCGCTGAAAACGTACAGGGCGAGGTGCAGCAGAAGCTGGATGTTTATGCCAACGAACGCTTCAAGGCGGCGCTGGAAGCGCGCGGCGAGGTGTGCGGCATGGCCTCGGAAGAGGAAGAGGACTTCGTGGCCTTTGACTCGCCACTCTCCAAAAACTCCAAGTATGTGGTGCTGATCGACCCGCTCGATGGCTCTTCCAATATCGACGTCAACGTCTCGGTCGGGACCATCTTCTCCATCTACCGACGTTTGAGCCCGCAGGGTTCGCCGGTGACCCTGGAGGACTTCCTGCAGCCGGGCAACCGTCAGGTCGCCGCCGGTTATGTGGTCTACGGTTCTTCCACCATGCTGGTCTACACCACCGGCTTTGGTGTCAACGGCTTTACCTACGACCCCTCCATCGGCTGCTTCTGCCTCTCCCACGAGAACATCCGCATTCCGGAAGAGGGCAAGATCTACTCCATCAACGAGGGCAACTACATCAAGTTCCCGGACGGGGTGAAGAAGTACCTGAAATATTGTCAGGAGCGCGACGAAGCGACCCACAGACCCTACACCTCCCGCTATATCGGCTCCCTGGTTTCCGATTTCCATCGCAACCTGCTCAAGGGCGGCATCTACATCTATCCGTCCGGCACCAACTCGCCGAACGGCAAGCTGCGCCTGCTCTATGAGTGCAACCCGATGGCGTTTCTGGTGGAGCAGGCTGGTGGCAAGGCCTCCGACGGTTTTGGCCGTATCATGGATATCCAACCCACTGCGCTGCACCAGCGCACCCCTTACTTTGTTGGCTCGACCAAGATGGTGGAGCGGGCCGAGGCCTTTATGCGCGAGTTCTCCGCCCATGAGGATCCAGCTAACCAAGGCTGAACGTACGCAGTAGTCAGATAGCAAATAAAAAACGGGAGCCGATATGGCTCCCGTTTTAGTTGGCGTTATCTCTCTGGCTCGACGCCAGCGCTGCAGAGACTCACAGGCTGTTGCTGGCCAGATCAGCCAGCAAACCATCTACCAGTTTCAGGCGCATGGCGCGATCCTGGGTCGACACCTGGAAGCGCAGCCGGGTCGGCCCGTCCATCTTGTAGACCCGTGGCTGGCTGGAGAGCAGCTTGACCAGATAGGCCGGATTGACCTTGGTCTCCTGGGTGAAGTCGAGATAGCCGCCGCGCTCGCTCATCTCCACCCGGCGAATGCCAAGGGCGGTGGCGCGCTGGCGGAAAGCGGCCAGCTCCAGCAGGGTTTTGGTCGCCTCCGGCAAGAGGCCGAAGCGGTCGATCAGCTCCACTTTCAGCTCGCGCAGCTCCTGCTCGTCCGCCGCACTGGCGATCCGCTTGTACATGGAGAGGCGCATGTTGACGTCCGGAATATAGTCATCCGGCAGCAGTGCAGGCAGGCGCAGTTCCACCTCGGTGTGCTGGCTCATCAGCTGCTCCAGCGAGGGCTCCTTGCCATTTTTCAGTGCCTCGACCGCCTGCTCCAGCATCTCCATGTAGAGGGTGAAGCCGACCGATTCGATCTGGCCGCTCTGATCGTCGCCGAGCAGTTCGCCCGCGCCACGGATCTCCAGATCGTGGGTCGCCAGCGCAAAACCGGCGCCGAGATCTTCAAGCGAGGCGATCGCCTCCAGCCGCTTGGCCGCATCCTTGGTCATCAGCTTGGGATGGGGGGTGAGCAGGTAGGCATAGGCCTGATGGTGGGAGCGGCCAACCCGGCCCCGCAGCTGGTGCAGCTGGGCCAGACCGAGATGATCCGCCCGATCCATGATGATGGTGTTGGCGCTCGGCACGTCGATGCCGGTCTCGATGATGGTGGTACAAACCAGCAGGTTGAAGCGCTGGTGGTAGAAGTCGGACATGATCCGCTCAAGGTCGCGCTCGCGCATCTGGCCGTGGGCGATGCCGATGCGGGCCTCTGGCACCAGCTCCGCCAGGTCGGCGGCGCACTTCTCGATACTCTCCACGTCGTTGTGCAGGTAGTAGACCTGGCCGCCACGTTTGAGTTCACGCAGCACCGCCTCGCGCACCACAGCCGGTTCGTGCTGGCGCACGAAGGTCTTGATGGCGAGTCGCTTGGCAGGCGGGGTAGCGATGATGGATAGATCCCGCATGCCGGACATCGCCATGTTGAGGGTGCGCGGAATGGGGGTAGCGGTGAGAGTGAGGATATCCACATCGGCCCGCAGCGCCTTGATCTTCTCCTTCTGGCGCACCCCGAATCTGTGCTCCTCATCGACGATGAGCAGGCCCAGATCCTTGAAAGTGAGCTCGGAGCCGAGCAGCTTGTGGGTGCCGATGATGATATCCACCTTGCCTTCGGCCAGCTCTTTCATCACAGCGCTCTGCTCCTTGGCGGAGCGGAAGCGGCTCAGCACCTCGACCCGCACCGGCCAGTTGGCAAAGCGGTCGCGGAAGTTGTCGTAGTGCTGTTGCGCCAGCAGGGTGGTGGGCACCAGCACGGCAACCTGCTTGCCGCCGTGGACGGCCACAAACGCCGCCCGCATCGCCACTTCGGTCTTGCCGAAACCCACATCGCCACACACCAGTCTATCCATGCTCTTGGCTTGGCACATGTCCCCCAGCACCGCATTGATGGCGTTGAGCTGATCGTCGGTCTCCTCGAACGGGAAGCTGGCGGCAAACTGGCGATAGGCCTCTTTGTCGTGCTTGAAGGCAAAACCGGCGCGAGCGGCGCGATGAGCGTAGACATCCAGCAACTCGGCTGCCACGTCGCGCACCTTCTCCGCCGCCTTGCGCCGCGCCTTGCTCCAGGCTTCGCCGCCGAGCTTGTGGCTGGGCGGGTTATCAGAGCCGGTGTAGCGGCTGATAAGGTGCAAACTGGTAACCGGCACGAACAGCTTGTCGCCGCCGGCATATTCGAGGGTCAAAAACTCGGTGGGCAGGCCACCGGCATCGATGGTTTCCAGTCCCAGATAGCGGCCGACCCCGTGATCCAGATGGACCACCGGCTGACCCTGGGTCAGCTCGCCCAGGTTTCTGATCACCGCATCGGAGCTTAAGTTTTTGCTCTTCTCCCGCGCCCGCTTGCTGCGCACTTTGCCGCCCAGCAGTTCGGTCTCGGTGATCAGCGCCAGTGGATCCTGACCGACCTCCTGCCACAGGAAGCCACGTTCAAGCGGTGCAACCAAGAGGCCGTGGCGATCCGGGCTCGCCATAAAGGCGTCGAGGGAGGGGAACTCTTTGGGTTGCAGCGAGATACGCGCCAGCAGATCGCCGAGCACCTCCCGTCGCCCTTCGGATTCCACCGCAAACAGGGTGCGCCCGGCAAAACCTTGGAGGAACTGGTTGAGCGCCAGCAGGGGTTGCTCCTTGCTGTGATCGAGTTGCAGATCGGGCAGCGCGGAGATGGGCAGATCGTGCTGACCGGCATCACCGGCGGTGGCGGCCTCTTGCAGCCGCACAGCGCCATATTGGCCCAGAGAGGCAAAGAGCTGCTCCACCGGCAGATAGAGCTGGGCCGGGGGTAGCAGGGGGCGAGTGTTGTCCCAGCGTCTGTCTTCATAGCGCTGGCCGATATCGTTCCAGAAGCGCTGGGCGGCGGGGTAGATGTCCCCCACAGTGAGCAGCAGGGTCTCTTCCGGCAGGTAGTCAAACAGGCTGGCGGTCTGGTTGAAGAAGAGCGGCAGATAATACTCGATGCCGGCGGGCCAGCGTCCCTTGCTCACCTCCTGATAGACGGAACCCTCGGCCCGCGACAGCTCGAACTGCTCGCGGAACTGGCCGCGAAACAGTTCGATGGCCGCCTCGTCGGTAGGGTATTCCCTGGCGGGCAGCAGGCTGACCGTCTTGACCGGTTCGCTGGAGCGCTGGGTTTCGGGATCGAATGGGCGGATGGAGTCCACTTCATCGTCGAAGAAGTCGATGCGATAGGGGCTGCTACTGCCCATGGGGAAGAGATCGAGCAGGGAGCCGCGAGCGGCAAATTCGCCATGTTCCAGCACCTGATCCACCGCCACGTAACCCGCCTCGGCCAGCCGCCCGCGCAGCTGTTGCAGGTTGAGGCGCTGACCGGCCTTCACCATCAGGCTGTATTTGTCGAGATAGACCCGGGGGGCGCAGCGCAACATCAGGGTGGAGATGGGGACAATCAATACCCCCTTGCTCATCTGCGGCAGCTTGTAGAGAGTCTCGAGCCGCTGGGAGATGATGTCCTGATGGGGAGAGAAGGTGTCGTAGGGCAGGGTCTCCCAATCGGGGAACAGCAATACCGGCGCGGGCTGCTCGGCTAGCTGCTTGTCTGCCAGCAAATACTGCAACTCCTGCTCCAGTCGCAGGGCGCTCGGGGTATCGGCAGTGATAAGCAGTACCGGCCCCTTGGCTTCACTGGTGAGACGGGCTGCAATCAGCGAGAGGCTGCTGCCGACCAGCTGGCCGAGCGTGATCTTTTGGCCCGCTTTGGCGGGCAAGGCGGGGAGTATCATTGGCATGGTTCGATTCTTTTAACGTTGACGTTATCTATCGCTGACGTTCGCTCTGGTTAGCGCTGACGTTCTTGGGCGCGCAGTTTGAGCTGTTTCGATTGCACGTGGAGGCTGGCACGAACCAGCAGTTCACGGTCATCTTCGCGGATCCGCACATAGTCGAGCTGCACATGGGTGCCATGTTCACTGCCGTCGAGCTGTTTGACCTGGCCATAGCAGTAGATGGCGGCCGCCTCTTCCCGCAGGAAGATCTTGAGACGCACGATCTGGTGCAGGTGCGGCGCATCCCCGTGACCATGATAGGGGTGCAGGTAGGTGAGTTGACCAGCCCCGAAGCGCAGGGTGTGAAAGCGCTGCTCCGGATGGTCTTGCAGGGAGAGCACATAGCCCATGATCATGTCGATCTTGCGGGACTGCTGATTGACGATCTCGATCAGATCGTGCATCGACTCGTTCTGGTTGCGCAGCAGGCGAGTAGTCACCAGATCGATGGAGGTAATGGCCGAAGAGATCCGAAAGGGCTCCGGCAGCTCAGCGTCCAGCTCCTCCAGCGAGGGGAGGTGGAAGTCGGCCGGCATGGGGATCACATTGACCGGCGTGGCATGAGTGACGCTGAAGAACTGTTCCTGCATGGAGGCTATCCCTTGTTGTCATGGACGGTTTCCCTTTATTATCCGGTATCTTATTTTGTTGGCAACGTACATATCCTTGAAGACCGGACTTTTTCAGCCCCTTTCGCTGGCCATCGGCCTGCGTTATGCAGGCTCGAAGCGCAGCAATCGCTTCGTCTCATTTATCTCCCTGTTCTCTACCTTTGGCATCGCCATCGGGGTCGCCGCCCTGATGGTGGTCATTTCGGTGATGAACGGTTTCGAAGGGCAGCTCAAAGGGCGCATCCTCGGGGTGATCCCCCATGTGGTGGTGACCAATCAGGCTGGCCGCATTGATGCCGACCCGCAAGGCTTGCCGGATCTGGCCAAATTACCCCATGTGGTCGCCTCGGCCCCCATGCTCGACAGCGAAGGGATGCTGCAAAGTCCCGGCCAGCTGACCGGGGTGAGTGTGCAGGGCATCGACCCTGCAAAGTGGCCCAAGGATGACATCCTCCATAGCCAGATGCTGGGGGGACGCCTCGATACCCTGCAGGCCGGCCACTACCGCATCGTGCTGGGGCAGGGGGTGGCACGCCGGCTCAATGTCTCCATCGGCGATCAGGTTCGTTTGATCCTGACCGAAGGGACCCGCTTCACCCCGTTTGGCCGGGTACCGGCCCAGCGCCTCTTTACCGTCTCCGGCATCTTCGGGGTCGGCGCCGATGTGGATAACCAGATTGCGCTGATCGCCCTGGGGGATGCCCAGCGGCTGCTGCGCCTGCCGCCAGAAACCGTCGGTGGCATTCGCCTCTGGCTCGATGATCCCTTTGCGGCTGACGAGGTGATCAAGACGCCGTTGCCCTACGGATTGGTCTGGCAGGATTGGCGCCGCGAGCGGGGCGAGCTGTTCCAGGCGGTCGCCATGGAAAAACGGATGATGGGGCTGATGCTGGTGCTGATCATCGCCGTCGCCACCTTCAACATCCTCTCCGCGCTGGTGATGGTGGTAACGGACAAGGAGGGCGAAGTGGCCATCCTGCGCACCATGGGCATGAGTGAATCGGGGATCGTCAAAATCTTCATGGTGCTTGGCGCTTCCAGCGGGGTGATTGGCGCCCTGTTTGGCGGACTGGCGGGCCTTGCGCTCAGCCTGGGTCTCAACCCTCTGCTCAATGCGGTGGGGCTCAACCTCTATATGGCGGCGGGCGGCAGTGGCCTGCCGGTGATTGTCGAGCCGGCTCAGGTCATCACCATTTTGCTGGGCGCCGTGCTGCTGAGTTTCAGTGCCACCCTCTACCCGGCGGCCCGCGCTGCGCGGGTGAAACCGGCCGAGGCGCTGCGTTATGAGTAATGCCGTGAATAATGCATCTTCTGTTGTGACTGGTGCCCCCGTAGTTGCGGGTGCCAGCGTTGTTACCGAGGCAAGTGGAGCCCCTGTTATGAATGAAGCCGTATCCCGTGAACCTCTGCTGCGCTGCCAGGCGCTCAATCATGTCTATAAAGAGGGGGAGCTGGAGACTCAGGTGCTCAAGGGGATCGATCTCTGCGTCGCGCCCGGCGAAATGCTGGCGGTGGTGGGGAGCTCGGGCTCCGGCAAGACCACTCTGCTGCATCTGATGGGGGCGCTGGACAACCCCTCCAGCGGCGCCGTGCTGTTCAAGGGGGAGGATATCCACCACTGGGACAGCCGTACCCAGGCTCGCTTTCGCAACCGCGAGCTGGGCTTTGTCTACCAGTTCCACCACCTGCTCTCCGAGTTCAGTGCGCTGGAAAATGCGGCCATGCCGCTGCTGATCGCCGGTGAGTCGGTGGCTATTGCCACCGAAAAGGCAACCAAGATGCTGGGGCGGGTGGGGCTTTCCCATCGCTTGAATCACCGTCCTTCCGAGCTCTCCGGTGGCGAACGTCAGCGGGTGGCGATCGCCCGGGCGCTGGTCAACGAACCGAGTCTGGTGCTGGCGGATGAGCCCACCGGCAATCTGGATCACGCCAGTGCCACCGCGGTGTACGAACTGCTGTGTGAACTGAATCGTGAACTGGGCACTGCGTTTGTGGTGGTGACCCACGACTTGAGCCTGGCGGCCAAGCTCCATCGCCGGGTGACCCTGGTGAGCGGCGTGATGGCGGAGGTTGCCTGATGTTCAAACCGCTGCCCCTCTTTCTGGGCCTGCGTTACAGCCGCTCCCGCCGTCGCAACGGGTTTATCGCCTTTATCTCTGCCTCTTCCCTGATCGGTATTGCCCTCGGGGTGATGGCGCTGATCCTGGGCCTCTCCGCCATGAACGGTTTCGAGCGGGAGCTCAAAGATCGGGTGCTCTCGGTCGTGCCGCAAGGTGAGCTGGACGCCGTCGAGCGGCCGCTGCCGGATTGGCCGCGTCTGCGTGACTACCTGCTGGCCCAGCCGGGCGTTGAGGCGGCGGCGCCGGTCATTCGCCTCAATGGCCTGCTGGAGCATGGCTCTGCCCTCAAGGGGGTGCAACTGCGTGCCGTGCTGCCCGATCTGGAAGCCAATCTGTCGGATGCAGGCAAATACATGACGGGCCGTGGTCTGCGTGAGCTGCAACCGGGTGAACGTGGGGTGATCCTTGGCAAGACCATCGCTGACAAGCTGGGCGTCAAGGTGGGGGACTCGGTCGCCCTGCTGCTGCCGCAAGGGGGCGATCAGGCGGGGATCAAGAATCCTCGCCGCGAAGCCCTGACCGTGGTAGGGCTGCTGGAGATCGGCGGTCAGCTCGACGGCCTGCTTGGCTTTATGCATCTGGCCGATGCACAAGCGATCACCGGTATGGGCAGCGATGTGGAGGGCTTCAGCCTGCGGGTGAGTGATGTGCTTAATGCACAAAATATTACGATCGCCGCCGCGCAGCAGTTCCCCCATCACGTCTATATCCGTAGTTGGATGAACAGTCAGGGTTACCTCTATCAGGACATCCAGATGGTGCGTACCGTCATGTATGTGGTGATGCTGATGGTGGTGGCAGTGGCCTGCTTCAACATCGTCTCCACCCTGGTGATGGCGGTGAACGAGAAGCGCAGCGAGATCGCCATCCTGAAAACCATGGGGGCGAGCCCCGGCCAGATCCGGCTCACCTTCGTCATTCAGGGGATGGTCAATGGCGTGGCCGGCGCGTTGCTTGGCGCCCTGCTGGGTGGGCTGCTCTCTAGCAAGCTGACCCAGATCCTGAGCGTTGTCGAAAAGCTCATCGGCCATCGCTTCCTCAATCCGGATATCTACTTTATCGACTTCTTGCCGACCGAGTTGCATATGCAGGATCTGCTCATCGTGACGGGCGCCGCCATCCTGATGAGTCTGGTGGCGACCCTCTATCCCGCCTGGCGGGCGAGCGGTCTGGTACCCTCCCGTGAGCTGGGTCACTGATGCGCCGGATCTAATGCGCAATAAAGAACGAAGGGCCCGCCGGTGCAAACCGGCGGGCCCTGCTGTTTTCAGGTCGAGTGGCGTGGCTTAGTGAGCGTTGAGCTCATCGAGTGGCAGGGAGAAGCTGGCTACGAAGGTGTCGATAAAGTAGCGCATCTCATCGCTCATCCGGGCTGCCAGCATGGCTTCAAGGCGCTTGCGAGCCGGTTCGAACTCCCGATTGCCCGCGTTGATCTCCTCCAGACACTTGGTATAGGCGCAGAGGGTGTCGGCATCCTTGACCAGCCTGGCCAGCTCGTCATCCTGGGCTGCCGAATCGAGCAGGGGGCGAAAGTCCTCCACCAGTTCCGGCGGCAGCATGCCAAGCAGACGCTGCTCGGCGGCCAGTTCTATCTTCTTGTACTCGCGGGCAATTTCGGGGTTGAAGTATTTGACCGGGGTGGGCAGATCGCCGGTCAGCACTTCACTGCTGTCGTGGTAGAGGGCCATCACGGCGGCGCGGTCGGCATTCACGCTGCCGCCAAACAGTCGATTTTTGATGATGCCGAGGGCATGGGCCACCATGGCCACCTGCAGGCTGTGCTCGGCGATGTTTTCCGGCTGGATGTTGCGCATCAGGGGCCAGCGGTAGATGAGTTTCATGCGGGCGAGATTGGCGAAAAAGTGGCTGGGTAACATGATGGCCTCAACAAAAGAGAATAGAAAAGGGCAGACCCTAGTCTGCCCTTTTTTTCGTTGCAGGGCAGCGTCTGCCCGCGCATTTCCCGCCGTTAGCGGATATAGCGGCCCGATTCCGCCTCCTGGTTGGTCACAATCATCTGGCCGATAGGCGCCAGACTGATGAGTGCCAGCTTGAGGTGCTGGATACCGAACGGAATACCGATAATGGTCACGAAGCAGGCCAGCGCGGAAGCGATGTGGCCGATGGCCAGCCAGACGCCGATCAGCACGAACCAGAGGATGTTGCCAATCAGCCCCAGAGTGCCGGTGCCGATATCGCTCTGGCCGGTCATGGTCTTGCGATTAACGGCCTGCTTGCCAAACGGGAAGAAGGTAAAGGTGCCGATCACGAAGCAGGCACGTCCCCAAGGGATGCCGACCAGCGAGATAAAGCAGATAAGACCGGCCAGCCACCAGGCCAGGCCCATAAAGACACCTCCCAGTACAAACCAGAGCAGATTGAACAAGAAGCGGAAAAAGGCCATGTGAGTGACTCCAGATCATCAATTTGGTTGTCACCATAACGAGGGAGGGGTAGGGACGCAATGGTTGATTGGCCCAATCGCCATTTGGCTGGTCAAATTGAGTCGCCGCCCGCAACGGTGGGCTGTTTTTCGGCGAAAGATGGGCAATAAAGCGGCGTTCGGATGAAAAAAGGTGAACAAACGCAAAATTATTGCCATCGGATAGTTGAAGTCGGGCTCCTCTCTCCCCATATAAAGGGCAGTTTTGCACGAATTGTGCTTGCACGCCGCTCAATGTGGGGGATGTGTGGCTCGACTCGACCAAAGTGCGCCGCTATAATGCCGCGTCATATTTTCTCATCACAAAGACATATCGTTGTCTTTATAAACAGGAAGACTCCGGGCTTTGCCCAGGGGCAATAAAGGGTCAGCACACAGTGCTGAGTTGAACGAGGTAGAAGAATGCAAGTTTCTGTAGAGACAACCCAGGGTCTGGAACGCCGTCTTACCATCACTGTACCGGCCGCTACCGTAGACGCCGCTGTGCGTAAAGAATTGAATGGCCTGGCCAAAACTCGTCGCATCGACGGTTTCCGTCCTGGCAAGGCTCCGGTTGCCATCATCAAGAAGATGTTCGGCGCCATGGCTCACGCCCGCGTTGCTGATGAAATGATGCAGAGCAACTTCATCAAAGCCATCATCGAAAACAAACTGAGCCCGGCCGGTGCCCCGACCATGGATCCGAAAGAGATCAAAGAAGGTCAGGATTTCGAATTCACCGCCACTTTCGAAGTGTATCCGGAGTTCGAAGTTGCAGGTCTCGAGACCATCAAGGTCGAGAAGCCGGTTGCGACCGTGAAGGACGAAGATCTAGCCAACATGATCGACACCCTGCGCAAGCAGCACGCTACCTGGGCTGATGCCGATGTTGCCGCTGCCAATGGCATGCGTGTGACCATGGACTTCGTCGGTTCCATCGACGGTGAAGAGTTCGACGGCGGCAAAGCTGAAGGCTTCAACCTGGTGCTGGGCGCTGGCCGTATGATCCCAGGCTTCGAAGACGCCATCCTGGGCAAGAAAGCGGGCGACGAGTTCACCATCGAAGTGACCTTCCCGGCTGACTACCACGCTGAAAACCTGAAAGGCAAAGATGCCAAGTTCGCTTCCAAGCTGATCAAGGTTGAAGAGCAGATCCTGCCTGAGCTGACCGAAGAGTTCGTGAAGCGTTTCGGTATCGAGAGCGGTTCTGTTGAAGAGCTGAAAGCAGAAGTGCGCAAGAACATGGAGCGCGAACTGGCTCAAGCCCTGAAAAACAGCGTGAAAGAGCAGGTTCTGAACGGTCTGGTTGAAGCCAACCAAATCGACCTGCCGAAAGCTGCTGTTGCTCAAGAGATCGACGCACTGCGTCAGCAGGCTCTGCAGCGCTTCGGTGGTTTCCAGGGCGGTAACGCTCCCGAGCTGCCGGCTGAACTGTTCCAGGCTCAAGCCGAGCGTCGTGTACGCGTAGGCCTGCTGCTGGGTGACGTGATCCGCACCAACGAGATCAAGGCTGACGATGCCCGTGTAAACAGCATCATCGAGTCCATGGCGACTGCCTACGAAGATCCGAAGGAAGTGATCGAGTACTACCAGAAGAACGAACAGATGCTGAACGGCGTTCGTAACCTGGCAGTAGAAGATCAAGCCATCGACCTGATCCTGTCCAAAGCGCAAGTGACCGAAAAAGAAGTTGCCTTTGACGAAGTGATCAACAAGTCTGGCGCCGCTGCCTAAGAACATTTGACTTAAGGTCAAGACTGTTAAGTATAATGGCTCGTGTGATCTCCACTCGGGCCATTTTATTTTAGGGACAATGCCTTATGTACAAGAACTATAACGATATGACCGATTCTCCCAGCAATGCGCTGGTCCCCATCGTGGTCGAACAGACTGCCAAGGGTGAACGTTCCTACGATATTTACTCCCGTCTGCTGAAAGAGCGGGTGATCTTCCTGACTGGTCAGGTTGAAGATCACATGGCCAATCTGGTGGTTGCCCAGTTGCTGTTCCTCGAATCCGAGAATCCGGACAAGGACATCTATATTTACATCAACTCGCCGGGTGGTTCGGTGACTGCGGGCATGTCCATCTACGACACTATGCAGTTCATCAAGCCGGATGTCAGCACCGTCTGCATGGGGCAGGCCTGCTCCATGGGGGCCTTCCTGCTGGCTGGCGGTGCCAAGGGCAAGCGTTTCTGCCTGCCTAACGCCCGCGTGATGATCCACCAGCCGCTGGGTGGCTTCCAGGGTCAGGCATCTGATATCCAGATCCACGCCCAGGAGATCCTGAAGATCAAAAATACCCTGAACGAGCGCCTGGCGTTCCACACCGGTCAGGACATGGCTACCATCGAGCGTGACACCGATCGTGACAACTTCATGTCCGCCGAGCAGGCCGTGGCCTATGGTCTGGTAGACGGTGTCCTGAGCCAGCGTAGCTGAGCAGGGTGTCCCGGTCTGTTGTAAACTCAACAGGCCGATCCATCCTCTATTGATAAAACGAGGTTGCTGAATGACAGAGAAACGCAAGGGTGAGGGTGATAAGCTGCTCTACTGCTCTTTTTGCGGCAAAAGCCAGCATGAAGTGCGCAAGCTGATCGCTGGCCCTTCCGTCTACATATGTGATGAGTGCGTCGAGCTGTGCAACGACATCATCCGCGAAGAGATCCGCGAGATCTCGCCCAAGCGCGATGGTAACGAGCTGCCGACCCCTCATCAGATCCGCGCTCATCTCGATGACTATGTGATCGGGCAGGAGTATGCCAAGAAGGTGTTGGCCGTTGCCGTCTACAACCACTACAAGCGTCTGCGCAACAGCGGCGAAAACAGTGGTGTTGAGCTCGGCAAATCCAACATCCTGCTGATTGGCCCGACCGGTAGCGGCAAGACCCTGCTGGCCGAGACTCTGGCTCGTCTGCTGGATGTGCCGTTCACTATGGCCGATGCGACCACCCTGACCGAAGCCGGTTATGTGGGCGAGGACGTGGAGAACATCATCCAGAAGCTGCTGCAAAAGTGCGACTACGACGTAGAGAAAGCCCAGCGTGGCATCGTCTACATCGACGAGATCGACAAGATCTCCCGCAAGTCGGACAACCCCTCCATCACCCGCGATGTCTCCGGGGAAGGGGTACAGCAGGCACTGCTCAAGCTGATCGAAGGGACCATCGCTTCCGTGCCGCCGCAAGGTGGTCGCAAGCATCCGCAGCAGGAGTTCTTGCAGGTTGATACCTCCAAGATCCTCTTCATCTGTGGCGGTGCCTTTGCCGGTCTGGACAAGGTGATCGAGCAGCGTTCCGTGAAGGGAACCGGTATCGGTTTTGGTGCCGAGGTGAAATCCAAGGATGCCAAGGCCACCCTGAGCGAGACCTTCGCCAAGGTAGAGCCGGAAGATCTGATCAAGTATGGTCTGATCCCCGAGTTCATCGGCCGTCTGCCGGTGGTCGCGACTCTGACCGAGCTGGACGAGTCTGCCCTTATCCAGATCCTGAAAGAGCCGAAAAACGCGCTGACCAAACAGTACGCGGCGTTGTTCGATCTGGAAGGGGTCGAGCTGGAGTTCCGTGACGACGCACTCAACGCCATTGCCCGCAAGGCGATGGAGCGTAAAACCGGTGCTCGTGGTCTGCGTTCCATCGTGGAAGCCGTGCTGCTGGATACCATGTATGACCTGCCTTCTCTGGAAGGGGTCAGCAAGGTGGTGATCGACGAGACCGTGATCAAAGGGGACTCCGCGCCCTTGATGATTTACGAAAATCCCGAAACCCAGGCTGCTGCATCAGAGTAAATGTCTGATTTTTAATCAAATGGAAGGGGCTTTTTGCCCCTTTCATGCTTTTTACGGTTTCGGCGATTGAATCTCATCTCAGCGCCCCCATATACTCAGCCAAGCGCTTTGCCAACGGTATAACAAGCCGAGAGGACATATATGAACCTAGAGCGTTCAGAACGCATCGAGATTCCCGTCCTGCCTCTTCGTGACGTGGTGGTTTATCCCCACATGGTCATTCCACTCTTTGTGGGGCGGGAAAAATCCATTCGCTGTCTGGAAGCGGCCATGGAGCAGGACAAGAAAGTTCTGCTGGTGGCCCAGAAGGATGCGTCAACCGATGAGCCAACGGTGGAGGAGATCTTCACCGTCGGGACAGTGGCCAATATTCTGCAGATGCTCAAGCTGCCGGACGGCACCGTCAAGGTGCTGGTAGAGGGTGGGCAGCGTGCCCGCCTGGAGCGGATGATCGACGACAAGGATTTCTTTGTCTGCGAGGCTCAGTACATCCCTTCCCAAGCCATTGAGGAGAAGGATCAGGAAGTACTGGTTCGCTCCGCCATCGGCCAGTTTGAAGGCTATATCAAACTCAACAAGAAGATCCCGCCCGAGGTACTGACCTCGATCTCGGCGATCGACGATGCTGCGCGTCTGGCTGACACCATGGCGGCCCACATGCCGCTCAAGCTGGAAGACAAGCAGAAGGTGCTGGAGATCGTCTCGGTCTCCGAGCGCATCGAATTCCTGATGGCGATGATGGAGTCGGAAATTGACCTGCTGCAGGTCGAGAAGCGCATCCGTACTCGCGTCAAGAAGCAGATGGAAAAAAGCCAGCGCGAGTATTATCTCAACGAGCAGATGAAGGCCATCCAGAAAGAGCTGGGTGAGCTGGAAGATAGCCCGGATGAGTTTGAAGCCCTCAATCGCAAGATTGAAGAGGCTGGCATGCCGGAAGATGCCCGTGAAAAGGCCCAGGCCGAGCTTGCCAAGCTGAAGATGATGTCTCCCATGTCCGCCGAGGCTACCGTGGTGCGCAGCTATGTGGACTGGATGGTACAGGTGCCGTGGAAGGCGCGCTCCAAGGTCAAGAAAGATCTTGGCAAGGCGCAAGAGGTGCTGGACGCCGATCACTATGGCCTCGAGAAGGTCAAGGATCGCATCCTCGAATATCTGGCGGTACAGGCACGGGTGAACAAGCTCAAGGGCCCCATCCTCTGTCTGGTTGGACCTCCCGGTGTGGGCAAGACCTCGCTGGGCCAATCCATCGCCAAGGCGACCGGCCGCAAATATGTGCGGATGGCCCTCGGTGGGGTGCGTGACGAAGCGGAGATCCGCGGTCACCGCCGTACCTATATCGGTTCTATGCCCGGCAAACTCATCCAGAAGATGGCGAAAGTCGGTGTGAAGAACCCGCTGTTCCTGCTCGACGAGATCGACAAGATGAGCTCGGACATGCGTGGCGATCCCGCATCCGCCTTGCTGGAAGTGCTGGATCCGGAACAGAACAACAGCTTCAACGATCACTATCTGGAAGTGGATTATGACCTGTCGGACGTGATGTTCGTGGCTACCTCCAACTCTATGAACATCCCGGGCCCCTTGCTGGACCGGATGGAAGTGATCCGTCTCTCCGGTTACACCGAAGATGAGAAGCTCAACATTGCCAAGCAGCATCTGGTTGCCAAGCAGATCCAGCGCAACGGCCTGAAAGAGTCCGAGATCACCATCGAAGATTCTGCGCTGGTCGGAGTGATCCGTTACTACACCCGCGAGGCGGGTGTGCGGAGTCTGGAGCGCGAGATCTCCAAGATTTGTCGCAAGGCGGTCAAGCGTATTCTGCTGGACAAGAGCATCAAGCATGTTCAGGTCAATCAGGAGAACCTCAAGGAGTTCCTCGGGGTGCAGCGTTTCGATTACGGCAAGGCCACCGACCAGAACCAGGTGGGTCAGGTGTGTGGTCTGGCGTGGACCGAAGTGGGGGGCGATCTGCTCACCATCGAGACCACCAACATGCCGGGCAAGGGCAAGCTCACTTATACCGGTTCCCTCGGTGACGTGATGCAGGAGTCCATCCAGGCGGCCATGACGGTCGTACGAGCCCGTGCCGAGAAGCTGCGCATCAACGCCGACTTCTACGAGAAGCGCGATATCCACGTGCACGTACCGGAAGGGGCTACCCCGAAAGATGGTCCGAGCGCCGGTATCGCCATGTGTACCGCCCTGGTCTCCAGCTTGACCGGTAATCCGGTTCGTGCTGATGTGGCGATGACAGGGGAGATCACCTTGCGCGGCGAAGTGCTGCCCATCGGTGGTCTCAAGGAGAAGTTGCTGGCAGCCCACCGTGGCGGCATCAAGCGAGTGCTTATTCCGAAAGAGAACGAGCGTGACCTTGAGGAGATCCCGGCAAACGTCAAACAAGACCTTGAAATTTATCCGGTTCGCTGGATTGACGAGGTGCTGGAATTGGCGTTGCAGGACAATCCACAGGGGTTTGAGCGCGTTTCTGTCGTGTAAATGTTGATGCGCCGCAAATTTGGCGCATTCGGCGGGTGGTTAAGGCTTGCATGCGCCCGATAACGGAAGTAGCCTTGACCACCGATCGGGTACTCGTGATGAGTCGCAATGCGTTGTGTGGCGCGGGTTTGCGCCAGATTGTCACTTGCAACTGATCAGGAGGCTTGCTATAAAACCTCCACTTGTTGTGGCCAGGGAAATCAGCGCCGCAGCGGTGTTTGATAAAAGGGGAATATAAGAGTGAATAAATCTCAACTGATTGACAAGATTGCAGACGGTGCCGATATCTCCAAAGCTGCCGCTGGCCGTGCGTTGGATGCCTTCATTGATGCTGTTGGTGAAGCGCTGAAAGAGGGTGACCAGGTTGCTCTGGTTGGTTTCGGTACTTTCGCTGTACGCGAGCGTGCTGCCCGTTCAGGCCGTAACCCGCAGACTGGCGCGACCATCGAAATCGCTGCTGGTAAAGTTCCTGCCTTCAAAGCCGGTAAGGCCCTGAAAGACGCTGTTAACTAAGTCGGTCGCTGATATCCGTCGGCTACCGTCCTTGGTCGCAGACCAGACAAGTTAGAGAGTCTTCTCTCATACTGATTGACCAAGGCGCATCGCAATCGGTGCGCCTTTTTATTGTTTACGCCCATCGAGTTCGGGAGCATAAGTACAAACATGATGTTGGATAAACTACGCGAAGGGGCGCAGGGCAAGGTAGCCAAGGTTATCTTGGGCCTGATCATCCTCTCCTTTGCCTTGGCTGGTGTAGGTAGTTACCTGAACGGCCCGGCCCGTACTGCCCCCGCCACCGTCAATGGCACCGAGATCAGTGCTGCGGCACTGGAAAATGCCTACCGTAACGAGCGCGCCCGCATGGAATCCCAGATGGGAGAGGCATTCAGCCAGCTGGCCGCGAACCCCGATTACATGAAACAGTTCCGCCGTGGCGTGCTGGATCGCTTGATCGATCAGGCGCTGCTGGACAGCAAGGCCCGTGAACTGGGTCTGCGTATCAGTGACGAACAGATCAAGCAAGCCATCGTGGCCATGCCGGAGTTTGCCGAGAATGGCAAGTTCAACAATGACCGCTATCTGCAGCTGATCCGTCGTGCCGGCATGACTCCTGAAATGTTCCGTGACTCCCTGCGTCAGGACATGGTGCGTCAACAGTTGATGAGCGCCCTGCTGGGCACCGAATTCTCCCTCAAGGGGGAAGCGGAGCAGCTCGACAAGCTCTACAACCAGACTCGCGATCTGCGTCTGGTGCGTCTGGCTGCCGCCAACTACATGGCTGACGTTCAGGTCTCCGACAATGAGCTGGATCAGTACTACAAGACCAATGGCGCCCGTTTTATGAACGACGAGCAGGTCAAGGTCGACTATCTGCTGCTGGACGCTGCCAACCTCGCCAAGGATATCAAGGTCACCGAGCAGGATGCCCAGGATTAC
The DNA here is from genome assembly GCF_027705925.1 of Aeromonas sp. Y289-2. Classification (NCBI taxonomy): domain Bacteria; kingdom Pseudomonadati; phylum Pseudomonadota; class Gammaproteobacteria; order Aeromonadales; family Aeromonadaceae; genus Aeromonas; species Aeromonas sp. Y289-2. The sequence goes on along the minus strand of NZ_JAPDCH010000002.1, from coordinate 117,447 downwards.
TACGATCAGCACCAGGATCTGTTCCAGCGTGCCGAGCGTCGCCACGTGGCTCACATCCTTATCCCGTTTGGCAAGGATGAGAAAGCGGCCGAGCAGAAAGCTGAAGCCGTGCTGGCCAAAGCCAAGGCGGGCGATGATTTCGCTGCGCTGGCCAAGGCTGACTCTTCCGATACCTTCTCTGCCAAAAAAGGCGGCGAGCTGGACTGGTTCGAGAAAGGGGTGATGGATCCGGCCTTCGAGAAAGCCGCGTTCGCCCTGGACAAGGCTGGCGATCTCTCCGGCGTGGTGAAGAGCCCGTTCGGTTTCCACATCATCAAGCTGCTGGGGGTTGAAGCAGCCCAGACCAAGCCGTTTGCCGATGTGAAAGAAGAGACCATCACTCGTCTGCAAGCTGACAAGGCCAAGGAGAAGTTCTTCGCCGAGCAGCAGAAGATGGCTGACAACAGCTTCGAAAACCCGGACTCGCTGGATCTGACCGCTGATGCCATGGGGATGAAGGTCCAATCTTCCGATTTCTTCACCCAGGCGACTGCTCCGGCTCCACTGAACGATCCCAAGGTGCTCTCCGTGGCATTCTCCGAGCAGCTGCGCGATGACAACACCAACTCCGACGTGATCGAGCTGGCTGACGGCAAGGCGCTGGTGCTGCACATCACTGGTCACAAGCCCAAAGCGGTCAAGCCGCTGGCCGAGGTGAAAGAGCAGGTGATTGCCGCCATCAAGCATGACAAGGCCAGCGAAGTGGCCCGTGGCAAGGCCCAGGGCCTGCTGGACAAGCTGAAGGTCGGTGAGAGCATCACCGCCGATCTGACTGCACTCGGTCTGAAAGTGGAGACCCACAAAGGGGTTGCCCGCTTCGATCGCGAGCTGGATCAGAACCTGATTGCCCAGGCGTTCACGCTGCCCCATCCGATCGACGGCAAGCCAAGCGTGGCTCTGGTTGCCGAGACCAATGGTGACCGAGTTGTGGTTGCGCTGGACAAGGTTAACGTCCCTGCCGCCGCATCCGGTATGGCTGCCATGCTGCAAGCTCAGCTGGGTCAGGGCAAAGCCCAGGTGGATTACAAGTCTCTGATCGACGAGCTGCGCAAAGCGGCCAAGATCGAGTACTTCACCAGTGTGGAAGCGACCGTCGAGTAATCGGCACTGCGCAACCCATTGAAAACGGCTCCTTGATGGAGCCGTTTTTTTATCTGTGGGCAAAAGAGGGGGGAGACTCAAGCTTTGCTCTTTGCTCTTTGCTCTTTGCTCTTTGCTCTTTGCTCTTTGCTCTTTGCTCTTTGCTCTTTGCTCTGTGGTGTGTAGTCACATCACTGCTATACGCCATCTCAATCGTCTAAATACGGAATATAAAAAAACCGGCACGTGTGTGCCGGTTTTTCATTGCGAACTTGCGCAGGTGCGGGGTTATACCACGCCCTGGGTGCGCAGGTAATCCTCGTAGGTGCCGCCGAAGTCGCGGATGCCATCTTCGGTCAGCTCCAGGATGCGGGTCGCCAGAGAGGAGACGAATTCGCGGTCGTGAGAGACGAAGATCAGGGTGCCCTGGTAGAGCTCCAGTGCCATGTTCAAGGATTCGATGGATTCCATGTCCAGGTGGTTGGTCGGCTCATCCATGATCAGGATGTTGGGGCGCTGCATCATCAGCTTGCCGAACAGCATGCGGCCCTGTTCACCACCGGAGAGCACCTTGACCGGCTTCTTGATGTCGTCCTGAGAGAAGAGCAGACGGCCCAGTATGGAGCGTACAGCCTGCTCGTCTTCGTTCTCCTGTTTCCACTGGGCCATCCAGTCGAATACGTTGAGATCAGTGTCGAAGTCTTCGGCGTGATCCTGAGCGTAGTAACCGATCTGGGCGTTCTCGGACCACTTGATGGTGCCGGTATCCGGTGCCAGTGCGCCGACCAGGGTCTTGATCAGAGTGGATTTACCGATACCGTTGGTACCCAGAATGGCGACCTTCTCGCCCACTTCCATCATCATGTTGAGGCCCTTGAACAGGGGACCGTCGCCATAACCCTTGGATACACCTTCCACTTCCAGGATGTTGCGATAGAGCTTTTTGTCCTGCTCGAAGCGGATGAAGGGGTTCTGGCGGCTGGAGACCTTGACGTCCTCAATCTTGATCTTGTCGATCTGCTTGAGACGGGAGGTCGCCTGACGGGACTTGGAGGCGTTGGCGCTGAAACGGGAGACGAAGGATTGCAGATCGGCGATCTGGGCCTTCTTCTTGGCGTTGTCAGCCAGCAGGCGCTCGCGCGCCTGGGTGGCGGCCAGCATGTAGTCATCGTAGTTGCCCGGATAGACGCGCAGCTCGCCGTAGTCCAGATCCGCCATGTGGGTACAGACAGAGTTCAGGAAGTGACGGTCGTGAGAGATGATGATCATGGTGCTTTCACGTTCGTTGAGCACCTGCTCCAGCCAGCGAATGGTGTTGATATCCAGGTTGTTGGTCGGTTCGTCCAGCAGCAGGATGTCAGGGTTGGAGAACAGCGCCTGTGCCAGCAGCACCCGCAGTTTCCAGCCCGGCGCCACTTCGCTCATCGGGCCGTTGTGCTGCTCAAGGGGAATGCCTACACCCAGCAGCAGCTCGCCTGCACGCGCTTCAGCGGTGTAGCCGTCATATTCGGCGACCAGACCTTCCAGCTCGGCGGCCTTCATATAGTCTTCGTCGGTGGCTTCGAGGTTGGCGTAGATGGCATCGCGCTCGGCGATGGCCGCCCACAGCTCGGTGTGACCCATCATGACCACGTCCAGTACGCGCATATCTTCGTAGGCGAACTGATCCTGACGTAGCTTACCGATGCGCTCGTTGACGTCCAGGCTCACATTACCGCCAGTGGGCTCCAGATCACCGCCGAGGATCTTCATGAAGGTGGACTTGCCACAGCCGTTGGCGCCGATAAGGCCATAGCGGTTGCCGCCGCCAAACTTGACGTTGATGTTCTCAAACAGCGGCTTGGCGCCGAACTGCATGGTGATGTTGTTGCTACTTAACAAGGTATGTGTCCCGATTGGTCTGTCAAATGGCGCGCATTATGGCACAGATCCCCCGAAAGTTTTAGCGAGAAGTGTGATCTTGATCGGGGCAAGCGGGGCGTGCAGCCGATTGATGGGCAATAAAAAAAGCCGGCATGAAGCCGGCTTTTGCGTGATGGCTGCCCGTTAGTGGGAAGTGGCGCCAGAGGCACCCAGCCCGGTCTGGGAGCGAACGAACTGCGGCAGGAACTTGGCATGTTCGTCGGCGGCGTTCTGGGAGCTGTCGGTGATGGAGAAGAACCAGATCCCGACGAAGGCCAACCCCATGGAGAAGAGGGCAGGGTATTCGTAGGGGAAGATGGCCTGGGCATGGCCCAGCACTTTCACCCACACGGTCGGGCCCAGGATCATCAGGGTTACGGCGCTCACCAGTCCCAGCCAGCCACCGTAGACGGCGCCACGGGTGGTCAGGCGTGACCAGAACATGGAGAGGAACAGTACCGGGAAGTTGCAGCTGGCGGCGATGGAGAAGGCCAGACCTACCATGAAGGCGATGTTCTGCTTCTCGAACAGGATCCCCAGACCAATGGCAACCACACCCAGCACCAGAGTCGTCATCTTGGAAACACGTAGTTCATCGGTCTCGTTGGCCTTGCCCTTCTTCAACACGCTGGCATAGAGGTCATGGGAGACCGCAGAGGCACCGGCCAGGGTCAATCCGGCAACTACCGCCAGAATGGTGGCAAATGCCACGGCGGAGATGAAGCCGAGGAACAGGCTGCCACCGACCGCATTGGCCAGATGGACTGCCGCCATGTTGGTGCCGCCCAGCAGGGCGCCGGTGGCGTCCTTGAAGGCAGGGTTGGTGCTCACCAGCAAGATGGCGCCAAAGCCGATGATAAAGGTGAGGATGTAGAAGTAGCCGATAAAGCCGGTGGCGTAGAACACCGATTTACGCGCCTCTTTGGCATCGCTCACGGTGAAGAAACGCATCAGGATATGGGGCAGGCCAGCGGTACCGAACATCAATGCCAGACCGAGCGAGATGGCGGAGATGGGGTCAGCAACCAGGCCACCCGGGCTCATGATGGCGATCCCTTTCTCGTGCACCTTGACCGCTTCGCTAAACAGGGCTCCGATATCGAAGTTGACCGATTTCATGACCATGATGGCCATGAAGCTGGCACCGGAGAGCAGCATCACTGCCTTGATGATCTGCACCCAGGTGGTGGCCAGCATGCCGCCAAACAGCACGTAGAGCACCATCAGGATACCGACCAGCACTACTGCCACATGGTATTGCAGGCCAAACAGCAGCTCGATCAGCTTGCCGGCACCGACCATCTGAGCGATCAGGTAGAGGGCGACCACCACCAGCGAACCACAGGCGGAGAGGGTGCGTACTTCAGTCTGTTTGAGACGATAGGAGGCGACATCGGCGAAGGTGTATTTGCCGAGGTTGCGCAGCCGTTCGGCGATCAGGAACAGGATGATGGGCCAGCCCACCAGAAAGCCGATGGAGTAAATCAGGCCATCGTAGCCGGAGGTGTAGACCAGCGCGGAGATCCCGAGGAAGGAGGCGGCGGACATATAGTCACCGGCGATGGCCAGACCGTTCTGGAAGCCGGTGATACGGCCACCGGCGGCATAGTAGTCGGAAGCCGAGCGGTTGCGCTTGGAGGCCCAGTAGGTGATGAACAAGGTGGCGGCTACAAAGACCACGAACATCACGATGGCCGATACATTGAGGGGTTGGCGTTGTACTTCGCCGGTCAGCGCATCCGCTGCCAGCAGGGGGGAGGAGGCCAGTGAGGCCAACAGCAGCCACTTGCCTTTCATGCTTTTTGCGCTCATGACTGCACTCCCTTGAGGATCTTCTGATTCAGCTCGTCAAACTCGCCGTTGGCCCGAAACACATAGATGCCGGTCAACACGAAGGAGGAGAGGATGAGTCCTACCCCGACCGGAATGCCACGGGTGACGGTGGTGCTGTCGCTGAGCGGGGTGCCGAGCCAACCGGGGGCAAAGGCGATGAGCAGAATAAACGCCAGGTAGAGTCCCAGCATCAGAGCCGAGAGGGCCCAGGCAAAACGCTGGCGCTTGGCGACCAGCTCCTGGAAGTTGGGATCTTGCTGGATCCTCAGATAGCTTTGCTGTTCCATTGCAGTTCTCCATGACATGAGTGTCAGCGGTGGATGGGGTAACCCCGACGAGCAGGTAATCTGCTCATGTAAGCAAAATGTGAATTAAATGTTATTTCTCGACAATTAGACTTTGGGATAAGTGAGCGGCGAGCCGCAGGTCAGGCGCAGATAGATGAGCGCGGCCGTGGTGGCATCGGCAAGGGCATCGTGGGCGGGCAGGGATGGGAGTTCAAGGTGGCTGCAGATGGAACTTAAACGCAGGTCAATGGCCGCATCGGGGTAGCGGCGATAGAGGTGGTCATGATAAAGCTGGCTTACCTCGATCCCTCGCTGGGGCAGAGTCAATTCCCACAATTTCTGGCAGGCGAGATTGAGAATACGCAGATCGTAGGCGATGTGATAGCCCACCAGTTCACGGGGGCCGATAAAGTGAAGCAGCAGGCGCAGCGCGGCTTCCAGCTCCATTCCCTGTTGCAGATCCTGATGGCGCAGACCGTGGATCACCACAGATTGGCTGGTCAGGCTGGCCGGTGGCTGTACCTTGATGGCGAGGGCCTCGCCGGTCAGCAGCCGGTTGCCCTGAATGCGCACCGCCCCGATGGAGACGATCTCGGCCTGCTCGGGATCGAGACTAGTGGTCTCGAAATCGAGGGCGATCCGTTCATCTTCCGGTGGGGTGGCAAAGAGCGGCGCGAAATCGCCCGTTCGGAACGCACGGCCATACCAGTAGCGTCGAACGCGGCTCAACATGGCTATTGTCTCAGACGAAAGTGCAAGGTGAGCCACTGCTGGAACTTCTTAACCTGATGCAGCGCCTGACGCAACAGATCCCGCTCGCTGTGGCTAAGCTCGCTTGTCTGCACCCGACTATTGCCCCCCTTGAGCTGGCTGCGCAGCCTAAGCCGGATAAAGAGCCGGAACGCCTCTGCCAGATTGCTGCCATAGTCGGCACTGAGCCGATCGGCGGCCACCAGCGCATCGATACGCCCTAGGGTTGAAGTCTCCAGAATGCCTGCCTCAAGGGCCAGCATGCGGATGCCGTGCACCAGCGGGAACAGGCCGCCCCGCTTCAGATCCAGCCCTTCCGGTGGCTGCTCCAGCCTGCCAAAGAGGGTGAGGGGGGCATGAAAAGCTACTGCCGGTCGCACCATCTCCGCCAGCAGATCCCGTCTGTCCGCCAACTGCTCGCGCAGCGCTCTGGCAACCGGCAGATGGAGCTGTCGATCCCCCGCGATGGGGTGAGCATCGGCCAAGGTGGCGAGCCAGAGTAGCTCATCCTCTTTTGCCGTGGTGCAGGCGCTGGCAATGGCGCTTTGCCACTCGCAGCCTGTTTTTACCCAGGCCGGATTGTTCACCATCACCTGCCCGGGGCAGAGGGGGTAGCCGAGGCGCTCCAGCAGGGCGCTGAATTCGGCCAGATCGGCTGTCTGGGAGGGCCATGTCAGCCCCTCTGGCAGGATCAGGGCGTTGTCCTGATCGGTTTTGAGGATCTGCTCGCCGCGCCCCTCCGAGCCCAGCATCAGCAGGCAAACCTTATCCTGCACCTCGGGGGGGATCACCAGCGCAAAGGCTTTGGCGATCAGCTGCTCGTTGATGGTGGCGATGAGCTTCATCAAAAAGGCGGTGTGGATCCCCTGGGCAAACAGGGAGCGGGTCAATTGTTGCTGTTCGCGGGCCACCGCCTCCAGCGCCGGCAGGCTGTCGGCTCGGGCGATACGCAACGTCAGCACGTGGGAGTGGGTAGAGAAGAGCCCCAGCACCTGAGTCAGTTGCAGGATCCCCGCCACCTCATTGCCGCGCCACACCACCAGTCGCTTGATGCGATGGCGGGTCATCAGCAGCAGGGCATCAAACAGATAGCTCTCCAGCGGCAGACCAATCAGGGGCGTGGGGGTCAGCACCGAGAGCGGGGCCGTCAGCGGCAATCCCTTGAGGGTCAGGGCGTGGAGCAAGGTCTTGCGGGTTGCCAGCGTGAGGGAGCCGTCGTGGGCCGGGTAGAGCAGGCAATCGGTTCCCTTGCTCACCATGGCTTCGGTCGCCGCCAGCAGTGACAGCTTGCTGTCGACGATAAGCGGTGCCTGCAGGTGGCCGGGTTCGATGCGGGTCAGGATAAATTCCGCCAGATTCTTCTGACCCAGCTGTTCGCGCTGCTCTTGCTGGCGCTGACGCTCGGCCAGATTGGCGGTGAAGTAGCTGGCAAACTGCGGATCCTGCTCACAGAGCGCCAGAAAGGTGTGGCGAGGAATGAGCTGACAGAGGCTATCTTCCAGCGCGGTGAAGCGGTGGCGGCAGCGGCCATCAAACTGGGCACGCACATCGAACAGGTCATCGACCCCGTAATCACCAAACTGGTGGTGAGGGGCCGACTCTTCCACCGCCCCCTTGATGATGAGATAGAGGCCGGGAGGCTCGTCCCCCTCTTTTAGCAGCAGATCCCCGGCCCGAAAATAGCAGAGCGAGAGGTGACGGGAGAGCCGCTCGCGCGCCTCCTCGCCCAGTCGGTCGAACGGTGGTCTGGCAAAATTGAACAGGGTTGACATGACAGCGTCCTCTGCTGGCTTGCGGCACTCATGCAGCTCCCAGTGTGACAAAGGGAGGGGAAGGCGACCAGCCGACTTTAGTCTCAGCTGTACCGCCTGTTCACACTCTGATAACGTTGTGGTATGACCAGTGAGTCAGTTTCAGGGATCAAGGAGAGGACAAGGGAGATGGAAAAACCAAGGATCAAGTGCGAGATCCACGACGGGATTGCCGAAGTGATGCTGACGCGGGGGGATAAACTCAATGCGCTGGACCGCGCCATGTTCAGTGCCATCGACGAGACGCTGACGCAGCTCGCCCGGCACAAGGGGTTGCGGGCGGTGATCCTGCACGGCGAGGGGCGGGCCTTCTGCGCCGGGCTGGATGTGAAATCCATGCTGCGCCAGCCGGTGGCGGCGCTCGATATTCTCAAGCGTGAAGCGGATGAAGCGACCAATCTGGCCCAACGGGTTGCCTATGGTTGGCATCAACTGCCGGTGCCGGTGATTGCGGTGACCCAGGGAGTCTGTTTTGGCGGTGGCTTGCAGATCGCGCTCGGCGCCGATTTTCGCTTCAGCACCCCCGATTGCCGCTTCTCGGTGATGGAGATCAAGTGGGGTATCATCCCCGATATGAGCGGCAGTGTCACCATGCGCAACTTGATGGGGCTGGATACCGCCATGGAGCTGGCCATGAGCGGGCGCGAGCTCGATGCCATCGAGGCCAAATCCCTCGGGCTAGTGAGTCGGGTCTGCGCCGCTCCGCTGGTGGAGGCGCGGGAGTTTGCCCGCACCCTGATCACCAAGTCGCCGGATGCACTGGCGGGGATTAAGCAGCTCTACAGCCAGGCCTGGGCTCGCAGCGATGAGGCGATGCTCAAAGAGGAGACCCGGTTGCAAAAGCAGATCCTGGGACGACCCAATCAGTGGCGAGCCACCCTTAACAGCCTGTTTCGCTGGCGTCTGCCGTTCGGGCCGCGCCGTAACGCGCTTTGACAGGCAGGGATAAACAAGAAATGGTATCGATCTGGTGCCAAGGCCATTGAGGTCCCCCAGCATCTGATCGAGCTGTTCTGGTTTTATTTCCTTATCCGTGGGTTGGGCTCATCTGTGACGCCGAGGTGCAGCAGGTAGGTGCGCGCCAGGTAGGCGAATTGCTCGAATGGCTCGATGGAGCAGAACTGATACTGGCTGTTCTGGTTGTAGTAGATGGGATTGCGGTTCGGGCAGGGGGATGCGAACAGCTTGAGCTGATCATTGACCTCTTCGGTTTTGAGCGGTTGTACGGGGTGCCGTCGCTGGACCAGCGATGGTGATCGGGCCAGATGACGGAGGTGTAATAGGTCGGATGGTAGGTATCAGCGTTTGCTGTGGCAAGACAGGCTGTTGATTTGGATAGCAAAGGGGGCAATGCGGGTTTATTGCAAAGTGTGTGGCCAGCGGGGCCGCATTACCAAGACCAACCGACTGAGCGATAACGTCTCGGATCTTTACTGTCAGTGTACCGATGCCGAGTGTGGCCACAGCTAGGTGGCCACCCTGTCGTTCGCCCACACCCTAAGCCCCTCGGCCAAGACCACGAACCAGCTGGTACTGAGCCTGATGGGGTCGCTGACGCCAGAGGGGCGGCAGCTGGTACTCAAAGGACTGGGGGCGCAATAGCGCCCTCAGCATTTTGTGCGATAACCACGAATACCCTCTAGCTCTACTGAAAGCAACATAGATCGCCTCTTCTTTGTCCAACAATACTGACCTTCGTCAAAAATCAAACAAAAATCAGCGAGATAGGTAACTTTTTATTCACTAAGATGGTTATCGTTTGATACCTTACTCATCCGGCCCCTCACTGTGTTAAAGGCAACCGAGGTGTATCCGATGGTTGTACAATCTTCAGTCCGGTTTAAAGCAGCAAGCAGCAAGCTGGGAGCTGAAACCCGTGCGGTAGCCATGTTGTTTTCTGATAAACGGGAAAAGAAATGGAGACCAGTGAACCCGGTGGTCAGATAGTGAGGACCGATTATATATCCACAGTGTGGATCAGGTAAGTTGGCGTAGTGCATTAAAATATCACTTATGTTTTCAATGATTCAAAAATTTTACTGGGTATATTCGTAACGGAAATGCGTTACTATGTAGAAGTTTTCCGGATAATAAACACTTCCATTTATAAAGGCGATACATGGGCTCCATACAAGAAAAATTCGGCCAGCTGATCATTGATGGATTTGGCGAATTTGCAAAAACAGGAATACCAGATACCAACAAATTGGATGCGACATGGTTTGATCATGTTCAAGAACAAACAGTGAGAGATGCTCTTTGCGATACATTATATGGTGCTCGTTGGCTTTACAAAATTGGTTTGGCGCTTCAAGTAGACAATAAAGAATTATATGCACATGTTAGATCTCAGGTCATTGACTACATTTCGGTTTCTGAAACACTGCTCAATGAAATGGTGCTCCATGCAAAAAACAAGAATAAATTAACTGGAGAGCATTGGAAATTTAAAGACTTATACATGAACCCCAAAAATAAAATCAAATGGACAAAAGTTACAAATATTAGATCTGCGATCGAAAAGCAATCATTTGCATGGCTTATTTTAGTAGCGGAAGAAGAAAAAATCATTACACGGCCACTAGCAAGTTCATTAAATAAAATGCGTTTGGTAAGAAACACTGTACATATTACCGAAAGGGCAAAAAACAACTCTGCTTACTCATTAAACAGCTCTGGTGAAGCTTTTAGAATTATGCAGAAAACAATTAATGAGACTAAGTCTTGGTTTTCTAAGAATAAAATTTAACAAAGCAATAAAACGGTGCTAAAAGGGCAGAGTGGATATCGAATTATTTAATAATTTTTTATCATAAAACAATGATGATTACGTCAAAGGTGAAATGTTCTATTTTGCAGCCATCGATATGGCACTAAAGGCGGTTATGAAAATGCAATTAGCATGCAATAACTCAAAGACTACATGCAAACGTGAGCACACCGTTTAGAAGCTGCTGTTGTCGCCCTGCTCGGTTGAGGCGGCTTTTCCACCGCTGTGCGGCTAAAAGCTAGTCCCAACATCGGGCGTTATGGATCAACCAAAAACATGAGATAAGTAATGGAAATGACAGTAAGTGAGTTCTTTTTTGATTTGCCAATTTATACCCCTGTCAAGTTTGATGAGGGAACTCTGGATGTATACAGAAAAATACTTGATTGCTCTCAAAGAGAAGAGTTTGAAGGCTACAACCCATGGAGAAAAATTGAGTCTACCTTTGTGGTTCAAACTGATTTGATTCCACATGTTGGTAATTTCCACGGCTATGGGAGGATTCAAATAAAATGCAAGCGAACTGATGAGGTTTTTGTCTTTTACGTGCTTGGTGATGCCAATATACCTTCATTAATGAAAATAGGGCAATACCCATCAGTTGCTGATTTTCATATGTCTGAGATTAAAAAATATAAGAAACTACTTCCTGATGAGAAACTTAAAGAGTTTTCTCGAGCAATTGGTTTAGCCGCTAATGGCGTTGGGATAGGTTCTTTTGTTTATTTGCGCCGTATATTCGAACACTTAATAGCGGAGGCATATGTACAGTGTCTCGCTGAGAAGTTAGTCACTGAAGAACAATACAGTAGATCCAGAATGGATAAGAAAATAAACTTACTTTCAGCTCACTTACCAGTATTTTTAGTCGAAAATAGGTCTATGTATTCCGTATTGAGTGCTGGAATACATGAGCTAGATGAAAACACTTGCTTAGCTCATTTCGACACACTTAGAGTTGGTATCGAAATCATTCTTGATGAGAAACTCGATGAACTAAAAAAGAAAGAGAAAATTGAAGATGCTAAAAGAAAATTGGCGAAACTGGCTAGCGAGGCGAACAAGCCATAACAAATCAATGTATAGGTCGCAGCAAATCTGTGCCAATGCTTGGTATGTTACGTGTAAATCAAGGGACACATAGCCAGCTTGCTGTGCGCCCCTCTTGACCGCAGGGTTGGGCGTCGCTTTAGCCCGCTCTGTCGCTTACTTTAAGCCACGAGTCCAAATACCCGAAGCCAGGTGCCCATTACGATATTCACAACGGTAGGTAACGGGCAGGTTATTGTTAAAAGCACCAACGTTCTTCAGCACTGCATCCACCTCTGTGACTACGAGATCACCTTGCGATAATACGCGAACGTCGATATCAGTCGCTTCGGTCGCTGGAGATACGTTAATCATCGTTTCCGCACAGGCCAAACTAATGTCATTCAAGTTGGTGCCAGGATTGTCTACAACCTTCCGGTTGTATGGATCGGCAAGTTTCATTTCCTTCGGAACCGTAACGGCACACCCAGCAAACGCGAAAACGCTCAATGAAATGGCGATAGCACGGACAGCAGCGTTCATATACTTCCTTTTGATAGTGGATTAGTTATGGCACCTAATAGTAATTAGATAGAAAGCGGTATTAATCAGATAATGTAGACTTCCGTATAACTCCGCTCCATCGCTATCACTTACACTGTAAAAATCATTCGAATCATGATATTACCAGCCAAGCTCTGCTGTCTATGTTTATTCGATTGAAGCCCTTTTTGGGGGGGGACTTTGCCATGATGCGAATACACCGTCAAAGTTCGGTAATGGAAAGCCCCATCAAGATACTCGTCCTCATGAACAAGTAAGGATTGTGAGCGAGGCAGCCTGTCTCACATGGTGTAGCTGGCCAAGATGTAGGGTGGCAGAACGAGAGATACGGTCAGACGAGAGCCATACTTGCAAGCCCGGAGTAGTGTTTACTTAAGGTTTGGCTGTAGCCTCCACATGTTGACGGTGGTCAGCCACTACTTGGTGCAGTGCTGGTTTGTTCATTGGTTTGAACTGTGCAGAGGTCACCGTAGTAGCGCGACCGGTCGGGGTGCCCGGCGCTATCCCGACGGCCATGCCGGTGTGCCGTCAATCTGGGGCCCCATCCTGTATATCTGGCTCTCCAGGGCCTCGAACTGCCGCGCCGTTAACGGCTTGTAGGTATGGGGTGTGGCGGCCAGCTCGCCCTGCAGGGCTTCCAGCTTGGAAAATAGGTCAGTCAAACTCTACCCCGCTCATCAGTTCGTCAAACAACGGGCTTTCAACTTCGTGTCGGTCTGCCCAGTCTAATTTATCAAGTACGCGCCAGAGCTCACACCGATATGGATTTGGCAGACCCGTGATCCACTGATGGCATGCTGCAAATCCGCAAGTGTTGAACAGCTCGTAGCAATCCATCACTAGTGTCGGCCAATGTTCATCATCGGGAGGAATAGTATCAGGCTGTTCGTCCGGTTCTGGTACACCGACCAAGGCACGCAGCCATTCCAGCTCGATAAGTGGGTCGTCATTGCCCGATGGGGTCAAGCGGCTCGACTGCACCTGCCCGTTCTCCAGCCAGAGGGTGAAACCGTCTGCCGTGACGCTGGCACCCGCCCCTAATCGGTCGATGGAGAAGGGGGATAGTCCCCATTGCTCCCTCATGATCTGGTCTGTGAAGGTATCAGGATCCGGTAGCGTACAGTTATTGTCAGAGCTCCAAGGTGCCGGGCTGTCGCCCGTCTTAACCCCAACCCCCCTCGCTGCAGCCTCGGCGGCTTTCCTGGCTTCATGGGTGCCGACGGGCACAATTTCCCACCCTTGCAGGCGGGTTTTGATGCCAAGGCGAGCGGAGGTAACGCCCATCAGGCGCTTGATGTCTTCGCCATAGCTGTTTGCTTGCTCCTCAATAAGGTGGGCCAGCTTGATGGGGTGTTCGGCACGGGTGGCCAGTGCGCCGCCCATGGCGTGCAGATAGCAGCGAAAGATGCCGTTATCTGCGGCAAAACGGGCTGCTTCAAAGCGCGGGTCTTGCAGCACGGGCTTGGGTGGGCCAACCAGTTCGGCATTTTTCTTGGCGTTGCTGATGCGGCGCAGCTCGCGCCATACCCCGACCGGGGCGCCCCCGAACTGCTGGAAGGTGTGAATGCCCCACCAACTGGCCCAGGCCACGGCATGCAGGGCCCCTTCATCTGCGGCGGTGCCAGCCTCTTCGTCATCGTCCAGGTAGGCGCCGTCGATATTCTTGGCAATGTATTTGGCGATATAGCCCGCGGCATCCCCCTTGGCCGGGTCTATCTCTTTCCAGTCGAAGCGGGGAGTAAAGTCGGTAAAGGGTGGGGCGCCCTTGATATCCCGCACCAGCTCTTCGTGATCATCGGTCAGGGCAAGCGTTGCAGAATGCCGATCACCCGGTTGCGATCTTCCGGGCGCATAAATAGCAGCAGATGCCAGTGCGGGGTGCCGTCGTGGTGAGCCTCGCATACGCGAAATCCATAAACGGGGGCGTTCCACCGTTTGAGGGCGGCCACTTGATATTTCATCAGACGATGACTTATGCCCACTTTGCACCGGATTATCTGAATGATGCAGTCCGCTTCAACCCGCTAGAAAACCATCTTCAACCAGCTTGATTTTCCCCGGGAATGGGCAGAAAAAAGTGTCCACATTTTGCCAATTTTGGTGTCTTTTTACGTCCCAAAGTGCCCCCTTGCGTGGTACATAAACCCTTGATTTTTATGCAATAATTTGGAGTTGAAGAAATAAAGATGGCAGCCGAGGCTGCCATTTTTATTGATGTCTTATGTCGTTCTGGTTCAGGAGGTCTTACGATCCTGATCCGGCTCGAACTGATGGCCCGATTTCTCCAGTTCCAGGTTCTCTTCGGAGCGTTTGCCCACCCAGTAATCGGCGTTCTTGATGCCGAGCTTCTCCGGGTGGAATACGGGGTCAATACCTTGTGCCTGCTGCGCTTCATAATCCTTCAGACAGGTGAAGGCGGTCTTTTGCAGCAGCAGGATGGCGATGATGTTGAGCCATGCCATCAGGCCGACCCCGATATCCCCCATACCCCACGCCAGATCCGCCGTCTTGACGGTGCCGTAGACAGTGGCAGCCATCAGCGCAATCTTCAGCAAGAAGGTGAGCCAGGGGCGATTAATCTTGCGGTTGATGTAGGCGATGTTGGTTTCGGCGATGTAGTAGTAGGCAACGATGGTGGTGAACGCGAAGAAGAACAGCGCGATAGCCACGAAAATGCTGCCAAAGCCCGGCATCATGCTCTCCATGGCGGTCTGCACATAGCCCGGGCCTGCTGCGATACCGGCAATCCCCGTGTAGATGGCGGCGCCGTCCGGCCCTTGTACGTTATAGAGGCCGGTGATCAGCAGCATAAAGCCGGTGGCGGAGCAGACGAACAGGGTGTCGATATAGACGGAGAACGCCTGAACCAGACCTTGCTTGGCCGGGTGACTCACTGCCGCCGCAGAGGAGGCGTGCGGCCCGGTACCCTGACCCGCTTCGTTGGAGTAGACCCCGCGTTTTACCCCCCACATGATGGCTAGACCCAGAATGGCACCGAAACCGGCATCCAGACCGAAGGCGCTCTTCCAGATCAGCAGGATCACGCCCGGCAGCTGGCCGATATTGAGGGCGATGATGACGCAAGCCACGATGATGTAGCCCAGCGCCATAAAGGGCACCACGGTACTGGCGAAGCTGGCGATACGCTTGACGCCGCCGAAGATAATAAAGCCGAGCAGCAGCGCCAGACCGGCGGCGGTGACGTTCGGATCAATATTAAAGGCGGTCTGCAGGCTGGAGCCGATGGAGTTGGCCTGCACGCCCGGCAGCAGCACGCCGCAGGCGAAGACGGTAGCGATGGCGAAGGTCCAGGCGTACCACTTCATGCCAAGTCCTTTCTCGATGTAGAAGGCCGGGCCGCCGCGGTATTCGCCGTTGATCTTCTCTTTGTAAACCTGACCCAGGGTGGACTCCACGAAAGCAGAGCTGGCGCCGAGGAAGGCGACCATCCACATCCAGAACAGGGCGCCCGGGCCACCGAAGGTGATGGCGGTGGCCACACCGGCGATGTTACCGGTACCCACGCGACCGGCCAGGGTCATGGCCAGCGCCTGGAAGGAGGAAACACCGGCATCGGTGCTCTTGCCATCAAACATCAGGCGCACCATCTCTTTGATATGACGCAGTTGCAAAAAACGGGTGCGCAGGGAGAAGTAAAGACCGACCCCCAGACACAGGTAGATGAGCGCAGGGCTCCAGATTACACCATTGATGGCATTGACGATTTCATTCATGTACAACAACTCCTTTGTTGTGTTTGTGGCGCTGTCTTGGCGAGATCTTGGCCTCGCTCTCTGTCACTGTTTTTGGCCCTGTTTGTTAACAATCCAGTTAACAAATGAGCGCGAGGTTGAGGGGTTAAGCAGAGCGCAAACACGCGCCATGCATGGCTTGTAACATATCGAGTTGTATCGGTGCTTCCCAGCGAAAAATGTTGCCTTGTTGCAAATTTGTGAATTGACAAGGGTGGGGGGATAATGGCAGGCAGCGTTTTCTATGAGTAAAGATGAGATCCTCCTTGTTGATCTGCGCCGGACAATGTGACGGGCGTAACACTATGGAAAGCAAACATGAGGCCAACAATGAAAAATGACCCTGAGACGTTGACGATCCGTCCCCCTGAGGCCGACGACGGGAGCGCCATCGCCCACCTGTTCAGCCAATTGGGGTATCCTGCCGAAGGCGCTGACGTGACGGAGCGCCTGTTGGCGCCGGATCCCGCGAGCGTTGTGCTGCTCGCATCCCTGGCCGACAAGGTGGTCGGCGTGCTGGTGTGGCACAAGCTGGCACCGTTGCATGTTGCACCAGCTTGGGGCCTGATCTCGGCGCTGGTTGTCGATGAAGGGGCAAGAGGGGCGGGAGTGGGCGCAGCCTTGCTCAAGGGAGCCGAAGCGATGGCGCGGGCCGCAGGTTGCGCCCAGCTGGAGCTATTCAGCAGCCTCAAGCGTGAGGCTGCTCACCGTTTCTATCTGGCGCAGGATTATCTGGAGCGGCCGAAACGGTTCGTCAAACTGTTGTGACCTGTTGTTTGCATCAAAAGAAGGAGTAGGCGTGCTGGGATGGTTCAAATGGCTGGGTGGTCGCCCGCAAACGCCCATGAGTGAGGATGAGTTGGCATCGTGGCGTCAGGCGCTGGCGGCTGTGCCCATCTTGCAAGGGCTCAGCGACGCCGAGCAGACGACGCTTATCGGGCTGGGGCAACAGCTACTCAAGCGCAAGACCCTGACCCTGATCGGGGTAGATCTCAGCCCCCGCCAACAGGCGGTGCTGGCGCTGCAGGCGGCGTTGCCCATCTTGCACCTCGGCCTTGACTGGTATCGCGGCTTTCACGAAATCATCATCATTCCCGAACCCGTCACCCGGCGCCAGGAGGTGCAGGATGAGTTCGGGTTGGTGAGCGAGTTTGAAGAGGAGAACGCCGGCGAATCCTGGCCGCAAGGGCCGCTGGTGCTGGCCTGGAGCGAACTGCAGCAGGATGGCGACTGGGACGGCTTTAATCTGGTGATCCACGAGCTGGCCCACAAGCTCGACATGCTGGGCGGTGAGGCGGACGGCGCGCCGCCGTTGCCGGGGCAGATGAGCAGCCAGCTGTGGCAACAGGCCTTTCAGAGCGCCTTCGATACGCTGTGCCAGCAGCTCTATCGGGATGAGGTAACCGCCATCGATCCCTATGCTGCTGAACATCCCGCCGAGTTTTTTGCCGTCAGCTGCGAGTGTTTCTTTACCGATCCGCTTCGGCTGCAGCAGGTCTATCCCGACGTATACCGGCAAATGAGCCAGTTCTTTAGCCAGGATCCAGCACTGCGTTTCCCCGTGACCCGCTTGCTGGCGGGGGAGGGAGGTTACGGAATTCTGTGACATCAATGCACAACAAAAATGGTAAAACAGTGGAAATGCTTAATTGTGGTCTGTATGGAGATGGTAGGGAGTGGTCATACGGCTTCAAACCGGATAACAAAACGGTACCCCTACCGTGTTATCCGGAGTCACCGTATGACCACCAACGAGAAAGTAGCACGTCGTAAACTCAGCCTGCTAGCGCTCGCCAAAGAGCTCAATAACGTCAGTAAAGCCTGCAAGCTCATTGGTTACAGCCGCCAGCAGTTCTACGAAATTCGCCGTAATTACCAGACCTATGGCGCCGAGGGCTTGCTCGACAAATTGCCGGGCTGTAAAGGGGCTCATCCCAATCGGGTTGCGCCCGAGATTGAACAGGCCATCCTCGATTACTCCCTCACCAGACCAACTCAAGGCCCGCTGCGGGTCGCGTAAGAACTGGCTCTGCAAGGCATCAATGGCAGTGCGGGCGGTGTGCGTGGCGTGTGGCAACGGCACGACTTGCTCTCTAAACACGACCGCTTGCTGCGCCTTGAGAAAACTCACCGTTAGCAGACCATTGAGCTCAATGACGAACAAATTCGCCTGTTAGAGCGATTCAGTCCCGAGTTCCGAGAACGCCAGATTGAGGTTCACTACACCGGAGAACTGGTGGCGGTCGACACCTTCTTCGTCGGCGCGCTCAAGGGGGTCGGTAAGGTGTATCTGCAAACCATGCTGGACTGCTATAGCCGCCACGCCTGGGGGCGGCTCTACACCAGCAAGCTGCCGGTGACCTCGGTTCATGTGCTCAACGAAACGGTGCTGCCGTTCTTTGAAGCCCATGAGGCTCGGGTCTATACCATCCTGTCGGATAACGGGCGCGAGTTCTGTGGGCGCCCAGACCACCATCCCTACGAGCTGTTCCTGCAACTGGAGGGGATTGAGCACCGGACAACCAGGGTGCGCAGGCCGCAGAGCAACGGTTTTATCGAGCGACTGCATCGCACACTGCTTGATGAACACTTCCGTATCAAGGGGAGGACGACCTGGTATGAGTCGGTAGAGCAGATGCAGACAGACCTGGATAACTACCTGGAGCACTACAACATCCAGCGGCCACATCAAGGCAGGATGATGGAGGGTAAAACCCCCTACAACATGTTCAAGAAGGGTCTGAAATTGATACCGCAGGAAGTGCGCACTAAAGTAGCGTAAACAAGACACCGGTTTGAGGCCTGTGTCAGGTGATAACTAGATCTGTACAATTTTGCTTCGCAAGTTCAGTTGATGAGGATATAACAGTCGTATAGTCGTTCTCGGTGCTTGGGGGAAACAATGAGGTGGTTTTTTCTGCTCTTTATCATGCTGCTTGTTGTTGCCGGCAATGCAGTCATTCTTGATAGTTCATCATCTACCAGAATGATTGATTACATTGCATTTAACCTATGTTCGTTATCTCTAGTTTTGTTCTGGTTTGGCTTTTATTTTTCTGATGGCGTTAAGCGAGCTCAACTCTTTATAATTGGTCATGCGCTGCTTATTTTTTCTGCTGGCACTGGTTTTTTGCTTATCGGTACCAATATTTTTTTGGCTGATTCATGTGAAACAGTGACATTTAGTGGAGGATCGAGTAGTCCTCTGTGGAAATTTGCAAGCTATATGAAGTCAATAGGTTATTGTAGTGAATTGGGGGCTGGAATCGTAATGCTCGGTGTTGTTATCGCTTATCCTAGTGTTCGGCTATTATATGGATTAGCCCGTTCTTGATGAAGTATGTGGTTGGGCGATCGTTTGATATGATCTATTTTTATAGTGTAAATGTCAGTTGTTACTATAAACACCGAAGGAATTTGGTTATGTAAAGAGGGTGTATGGACATTTCTTTGCTAGCGGATCATCCACATCACGTATCGAAAATAGTTGAATGGTATTTCGATGAGTGGGCATCTCATGTCCCAGGCGTTACGAATGAGATGGTGCGTAAAAAGGTTGAAGTTGCAGCCTTAAATAGAGATATCCCATTTAGCTTGGTGGCGTATGACGATAGAGAACTGGTTGGAACATTGGAGCTGAAAATTCAGGAAAATAAAAATCACCCTGAATATGAGTTCTGGATTGGTGGGATCTATGTTCCTGCAGTGTACCGCAGGAAAGGTATCGCAAAAAAAATGATCAATGTTGCCAAGAATATGGCTGTTTCCCGTGGTGTTGCGACACTCTACTTGCAGTGTGAAACACATAACGTGGATTTCTATCGTGAGCAAGGCTTCAACGCAATACATAAATCAACCCACGGTCACTGGGAAACAACCATCATGGTATGGCACGTGGCTGTATAAAAATGGTTGAAAGGGGAGGTCGCTAGACTGGTTACATTTGGCGCACTCGTTTGAGTTCGCCCTGCAATTCACCACGGAAGTTTCCCTGTTTCAAGGCAAATAAAATCTCGCGTATTAATGTCATTACTCTCTAGGATTTTTATCAATCTGTTTGCTGACTGCTCTGGTGTCAGTGTCGCATCAGCAGGTGCCATTTTGGTAAGTAATGCTCCGGGGTGAACGGAGATAACTTTTATGCCCATGCTCTCCAGATCATCGGCCATGCACAGCGACAGCATGTTTTGAGCAGCCTTTGCTATACGATAGGAGAAAGAACATTTAACTCCTTTGGTTGCGCCTGCCGATTGCATATTTAATGAGCCTCTCCTTGAACTGATATTTACGATCAAGGATGGGGGTAATACATTTTCATTGCGCAATACGGCATTAACTGTTGATAGCGCACCGACACAGTGGGTCTTAAATTCATAAACCAGCTGGTCGCCGGTGCTATGCCTTGTGTCGATCCCTAGAGTGCCAGCAGAGCCTGCATTATTTATGACGATATCAACTGCTCTGTCTTGGATAAAACAAAATAGCTGTTCTTCATAATTTTCATGGCTGACATCGGCTATCAGCACAGAGACGGCAGGGTAGATAGTAGTGAGCATGTCAGAAGCGCTGGTGGTTCTGACAACGGCATAAACCTGATATCCGCGCTCGTAAAAAGTCTGAACCAGCGCTAACCCTAATCCTCTGCTGGCACCTGTTATCAACACTGTTTTCATCACTCGTCCCATTTTGCACATTGTCATTTATCACTACCCTCAGTATCGAGTATCGATGCGTATTCGAGCATTTGGTGGCAAGTATGCCACATGGATTGCCTGCTATCAGCTATTGGAGTCGTCAAGCTTCTTATGCTGCCACAACCAATTTAGATGACGTGGTATCACTGTATATCGAGAGTAAGCCTAGTAATTCAAAAGCCGACCCTCGGGTCGGCATTTTCAAGAAATAGGGTGTGGGGCGAAACAGTATGAGAAATGGTTGCCCTCTATCGCCGGGCTATTTATCCGCCTTGCCCGCCGCATCGGCAAGTTTGGCAAGCTGTTTGTCATACCAGGCCACCGGGCGGTTCTCATCTTCCGCCCGCTCTTTGCGCCGGATGGCGTTGCGTACCGCCATGGCGCCCAGCCAGCGGAATGGCTCTGGCGGGAAGTAGCCGCGCGGGCCGCTGACCAATGCGCAGTCGCGCCACGGCTTGTCCGCTTCCCACACTTCATCGCGCACCAAAGCTGCCAGGATCTGGCCACCCATCCAGCTCTGGGCCACTCCGTTGCCGGAGTAGCCGAGGCCATAGACGATATTGGGCTGCCCTCGCCAGTGGCCGAAGAAGGGGAGGCCATCTACCGAGCGGTCGGAGGCGCCGCACCAGCTGGCGGCGATGGGCACCTCTTTGAGCGCCGGAAAGAAGCGGCGCAGGGTGCGGGTGAGAGGGGCAAGATAACGGCTAGGGGCATCGAACTCGGCCAGATGGCGGTTGGCAAAGGCGAAGGTGTTGCCCCCCTTGCCCAGCATAAGCCGCCCTTGCGGGGTGGAGCGGTAGTAATGCACAAAGGTGCGGCCATCCACCACGGAGCGGCCGTGCTCAAGCTGCTGGGCGGCCAGTGCATCCGGCGCGGGGTCGGTTATCACCATATCGGAGGAGACCAGTACGATGCTGCGGCGAAACTCGCGAAAGTGCTGCACCATGGCGCTGTTGAGGGCCAGCACCACCTTGCGGGCACGCACCTCGCCCTGTGACGTTTGCACCCGTGCAGGCTGGCCCGCCTCAAGGCGCTGCATGGGGGAGTGCTCATAGACCTCGACCCCCAGTTCCCGCGCCACCCGCAGCAGGCCGCGCACCAACAGTGCCGGTTGCACCGAACCCGCGTGTGGGCTGTAGAGCCCCTCCAGATGAACGTGGGAACCGCTCTGGCTCGCCAGTTTATCCTCTTCAATCACTTGCCACTGGTTAAGGTCTGCGCGTTTGAGTTCCTGCAATACCGGCTCCATCAGGCCGCGCTGGGCCTCGCTGGTGGCGGTGTAGCAAGTGCCCTCGACTCTCAGCTGTGCCTCAATATTGTGCTGTTCGCAGAAGCGGGCGATCTCGTGCACCGCCTGCTCGGATCTTTGTACCAGCCAGGCAGCCTGCTGCTCGCCAAAGAGGCGCTTTAAGGTCAAATACTTGGCTGACCAGGTGAGCAAACAGCCGCCGTTGCGCCCGGAGGCGCCGCTGCCGCAGCGATCTTTTTCCAGCACCAGGATACGTAAGGCAGGTTCGGCCTGTTTAAGGGCGATGGCGCTCCACAGCCCGGTAAAGCCGCCACCGACGATGCAGACATCGACTTCGTGGTTGCCGACTAGGGGCGTGGGCGGTGCGGGTTGTTCGGCGGCGAGCGCTTCGGCCAGCCAGAAGGGGAGAGTGGACATGATGACTCCTCGATAAGGTTATTGGTGGCGCCAGCGCTGGGTGCGATCCAGCAGGGCGCGACTTAAAAAGAGCTGGAGCAGCTTGACGGTGGCGGCGGCCAGCAGGATCAGGGTGGCCATGGCGGCGGCCGCGGCTGTATCGCCGGAATCCTCCATATTGAGTACGGCGATGGAGGCGAGCACGCTGTCGCTCGAATAGAGGAAGATCACCGCCGAGGTGGTGGTCATGGCGTTGACGAACAGATAGATAAAGATCTCCAGCAGTGCGGGCAGGGAGGCGGGCAGGGTGACTCGCCAAAACGCCTTCCAGAGCGGAATGCGCAATGAGATGGCCACCAGCTCCAACTCCTTGGGCAACTGCTTGAGGCTGGTCAGCGCCGTCATATGGCCCACCGTGTAGTAGTGGATGACGCAGGAGAGCACCATCAACGGCAGGGTGCCGTATAGGCCGCCAAAGAGCGGATTGCCGTTGAAAAAGAAGATGTAACCGAGCCCCAGCACCATGCCGGGTACCGCCAGCGACAGCATGGCGAGCAGATGCAACAGCTGGCGCAGCGGCGCAAAGTGGCGCCCCTTCTCCTGCGCCCAGGCCAGCACTATCACCAGCACGGTGCCGATAAGCGCGGTATAGAGGCCCAGCTGCAAGGTGTTGGTAAAGGGCTGCCAGCCGTAGACGCTGTTGCTGTCAAAGGCGTAGTGATCCAGCGTCAGCCCGAGGTTGTAGGGCCAGAACTGTACCAGGGAGCCGTAAACGGCCATCCCCACCAGCGCCAGAAACAGCAGGGCCCAGAGCGTGCACCAGCCGAGCGCCAGCAGATCCCGCAGCCGATGGGGCTTGGGTTGATAGGGCACCGCCTTGGTGCTGCTCTGCTCCTGCATCTTGCTGCGCACTCTGTGCTCCAGGGCAAAGCTCAACAGTGCCGGCAGCAGCAGGGTGACGCTGGCAACGGCGCCGAGGGAGAAGTTCTGCATTCCGATCACCTGCCGGTAGATATCGGTAGCCAGCACGCTGTACTGGCCGCCAATCACCTTGGCAACCCCGAAGTCGCAGATGGTGAGGGTGAAGACGGCGATGGCGGCGCTGAGCAGGCCATAACGGGCAGTAGGCAGGGTGACGGTGACAAAGGTGCGCCAGCCGCTGCTGCCCAGCACCCGGGAGGCTTCATAGAGGCGGGCATCGCTCTGGCCGAGCGCAGTGATAAGGATCATCAGGGCGTGGGGGAAGCACCAGAAGCCCAGACCAATGACGATGCCGATGGGGCCGTAGATGCTCTCGCCGCCGAGCAGCCCCTTGGCGATCCCCTGATTGCCAAACCAGTAGACCAGACTGATGGCGGGCAACAGGGAGGGCATCAGAAGCGGGATCAAACCGATGAGGCGAAACAGGGGCTTGCCCGGCATGCAGGTGTGGGTGAGGGCATAGGCGTAGCCAAAGGCGATGGTCACCACCAGCGCGGTGATCAGCACCCCGAGCCAGAGGGTGTTGCCGATGGTGCGCCCCAGATGAGGGGAGTCGAAGTAGGCGCTGAAGTTGGCAAGGCCCACCCAGAGGCCGTTCTCATCCTGCAGACTTTTTTGCAGCATGGTGAGCAGTGGCAGCAGCAGACCGCCGGTGAGCAGGGCGATGCCGAGCACCAGCAGGATCAGTTGCAGCAGCTGATCCCGGCTCCAGCCGCGACAGAGCCGCTGCCAGCGAGAGACTTGGCGGGCTGTCACTGGTGGCAGCAGGGAGGAGGTCGCAAAGGGGGCAGTCATGGGCGCTCTCCTTCAAACAGCTGCATCGCCCCGGCAGGCCAGTGCAGCGAGCAGCGCATGCCACTGCGCCAGCCACCCTGTTCGTGGCGGGGCAGCTCGTGGGTCGGGCACTCCACCAGAATTTGCTGCGGGCCCAGATAGGTGTCGGCGGTGCAGATAAGCCGCTGGGCGGCGCCGAGAAACTCCACCTGATCGATGGTTGCTTCAACGCCATGTTGGCCAAGATACGGCTCGCTCGGCGCACTCAGGGTGATTGCCTCGGGGCGGATCGCCACCTGCAATTTGCTGCCGGCTGCGGCCTGGTTGGCAAGTGTCAGCGGTTGTTCGTTGAGGCGCACCTGATTGGGGCTCAGCACCAGGGTGTCGAGGAAGTTCATGGTGCCTACAAAGCTTGCCACGAAGCGGCTGGCAGGCTGGTGGTAGATCTCCTGCGGGGTGCCCACCTGCACGATGCGGCCGCCCTCCATCACCACGATGCGGTCGGCCATGGTCAGCGCCTCTTCCTGATCGTGGGTCACCATGATGGTGGTGATGCCAAGGCGCTGCTGCAGGGCGCGGATCTCGCTGCGAAGATGGGTGCGCACCAGCGCATCCAGCGCGCTGAGCGGTTCGTCCAGCAGCAACAGACCGGGGGAGAGGGCGAGCGCCCGGGCCAGCGCCACCCGCTGCTGCTGGCCGCCAGAGATCTGGCTCGGGTATTTGTGGGACTGGGCAGTGAGATCCACCAGCCCCAGCCAGTGATCGACTCGCTCCTTGATGAGATCCCGCGCCAGCCCCTGATTCTCAAGGCCGAAGGCGATGTTCTGGGCCACCGTCAGGTTGGGGAAGAGAGCATAGGACTGAAACACGATGCCAAAATCGCGCTCCTGGGGCGGCAGGCGGGAGATATTGCGCCCCCCTTGCCAGATCTCGCCGCTGTCCGGCAGATCCAGCCCGGCGATGGCTCTGAGCAGAGTGGTCTTGCCACAGCCGGAGGGGCCGAGAAAGCAGATAAACTCCCCCGGCTCAATGGTCAGAGAGATCCCCTTGAGGGCCTGAAAAGCACCGAACTGCTTGTTGAGATGTTGAATGTCCAGATAGGGCTGGGTCATGGTTCGACTCGCTACTGATTTGGTATATACCAGTTTGCGGGTGAAGTGTGACGATCAGGTGATCGGGGGATGACAGCTTGATGACAGTCAAATGACATCGGGTCGCCAGCAAGGGGCTGGGCACTGTGCGAATGGACTAAGCATCGCTAATTGAAGGCAATACAAACTCGGGAAGTTAAAACCAAAAAGCGAAGGCCAACAGCTGTTGGCCTTCGACTGGCAGTTTATTGGCAGGGGTGTGTCTGGCGTGAACAAACCGCTGCCCTTCACGCTTACTGCTTGGCTTCGGTCTTGCCGTCGAAGCTGGCGCTCCACTGGGCCAGGATGGCGTTACGCTCGCGGGCTGCCCAGCTAAAGTCGTTGTCGATCATCTGGCCTTTGATATCTGCCGGATAGCCCGCTCTCGGTTGGGCCACATCGGGAATGGCGACCACGGCGAACGACTTGTTGTAGAGGGCGTTGGCCTGTTCGGTGGCGGCAAAGTCGAGCAGCTGTTTGGCGGCATCCAGCTTGGGGGTGCCCTTGATGATGGCGGCGGCTTCCATATCCCAGCCCGACCCCTCTTTCGGGAACACCACCTCGATGGGGGCACCTTTGGCCTTGAGGCTGGTAGCCGGGAAGTCGAAGGAGATACCGATCACCGTCTCGCCGCTGGCGGCCAGCTTGCAGGGGGCGGAGCCCGAGTGGGTGTAACGGTCGATGTTCTGGTGCAGGCCGTTCATGAATTGCCAACCCTGCTGTTCGCCCATGGTCTGCAGCCAGCCCGCAACGCTCAGGTAACCGGTGCCGGAGGAGCTGGGGTTGGGCATGATCACCTTGCCCTTATAGATGGGCTTGGTGAGGTCGGCCCAGCTAGTGGGCGCCGGGATCCCCTGTTTTTCCGCCTCTACCTTGTTGAAGCAGATGGCGCTGAAGAAGGCGTCCAGACCGATCCAGTGCGGCTCGGCCTTGCTGTCGCGAAAGCGGCTGTCGAGCTTATCCAGTCCTTTCGGTGCATAGGCATTGAGCATCTGCTGCTGATCGAGCTGCATCAGGCTGGTGGCGGCCAGTCCCCATACCACATCCGCCTTGGGCTGGGCTTTTTCTGCCAGCAAGCGGGCGGTGACCACGCCGGTGGAGTCACGCACCCATTTGATGTTGATGTCCGGATGCTGGCGCTCGAACGCGGTTTTCAGCTCGTTGAGCTGCTCCGGTTCGAAGGCGGTGTAGACGGTGAGATCGGTCGCGGCCAGTGCCGGGGCGGTCATGGCAGCCAGCACGGCGGCGGCCAGCAGATGGGTTCCCTGTTTCATCCTCTTCTCCAGTTAAATTGGTTTGGTATAAACCAGATTGGTCGAGAAAGAGGCTAGGGGATCTTTATGACGTGACCGTGACAGCCCCGTGACGTTTTGCCGTTCCTGATTTATCCGTGACTAATCCTGGGTATCCACCTCGATCTCCAGACTGTCGTGACGCCAGTACTCCAGATCGAAGTCGAGCACCCGGCCGTGCTGATCGAAGTTGAGTCGCTCGAGGCGCAGGGCGGGCAGACCGGCAGTGGCCCCCAGCGCCTTGGCCACTTCGTCCGGCAGGGCGGTGGGGAAGAAGCGCACCTGCATGCGGGCATAATGAAGATCGTAATGGGCCTGATAGATCTCGGTCAGGCTGCCGTTGAGATCCAGCTCCAGCAGGCCGGGTACCCGCTCTGGCAGGCAGTGGTTCTCGCAGTAGCAGATGGCGCGCCCGTTGGCGTAGCGCAGCCGTTTTAGCAGAAACAGGCTGTCAAACGGCTTGAGCTGAAGCTGCGCCATCAACGCGGGCGGTACCGTCTGGCGGCTTTTCTCCAGCAGTTCGGTGCGCGGCTCACCCCCTTGCTCCCGCACTATCTGGTGAAAGTTGGAGGTGCGTCTGGGGTTCAAGCGAAAGCGCGGCGGGGTGACGAACCAGCCGCGGCGATCCTCCCGATAGATAAGGCCGTTGGCCTCCAGCTGCACCAGTGCCTCGCGAATGGTGACCCGGGTGGTGCCATAGAGTTCCCCCAGCAGCCGCTCGGAGGGGAGCTTGTCATTGGGGGCCAGACCCCCCGCCAGGATCTGGTTGGCGAGGGCATCCTTGATCTGCAGATATTGGGGTTTGCTCATGAAAATCCCTGGTTTTGCAATAAGTTGTGCAATGAGTTGGGCAATGGGCTGGGCACAGGGCAGGTCATCTGCCCGGTCGTTACACGGCAACATCAACATGCATTGGTAGATACCAGCAGCGCCCCTGCTGTTCAGGCTTCCTAGATTATCGCGATCCCGGCGCTGAAAATGAATTTTTTGTTGCACGTAGCGCCACCCCTTTGACCTTGGCGGGGCAGTTACCCACAATGCGCTCATTCTGGTATATACCAAAAGGAGCGAAGTCATGACCCATATTCCTGCGGCCCCCGCCGCCGTCGATTACCTGCTGCTGACCCCGGGCCCCCTCTCGACCACCGCGACTGTGCGTGCCGCCATGCTGCAAGACAGCTGCACCTGGGATGCGGACTACAACCTGGGCGTGGTGGAGCCCATCCGCCGCGAGCTGGTGCGCCTCGCCACCGGCCCGGAATATCAAAGTGACTACAGCGCCGTGCTGCTGCAGGGGAGTGGCAGCTATGTGGTGGAGAGCGTGCTGGGCTCGGCGATCGGCGTCGATGAGTGTCTGCTGATCATCAACAACGGCGCCTACGGTGCCCGCATGGGGGAGATGGCCCGTTGTCTTGGCCTGCGTCACCATGAGCTCGATTGCGGTGAGACCGCCCGTCCGGAGCCCGCCGCCATCGAGGCGATGCTGGCGCGCCACCCCGAGATCACCCATCTGGCCATGGTGCATTGCGAGACCACCACCGGCATGCTCAACCCCCTTGAGGAGGTGGCTGAGCTCTGCCAGCGCCGCGGCATCCGCCTGATCGTCGATGCCATGAGCAGCTTTGGCGGTATCCCCATCGACATGGGGCGACTTGGCATCGAGTTTCTTATCAGCTCGGCCAACAAGTGCATTCAGGGGGTGCCGGGCTTTGGCTTCGTCATCGCCCGCCGCGCTGCGCTGGCGGCCTGCGCCGGTCGTGCCCGCTCGGTCTCCCTCGACCTGCACGCCCAGTGGCAGACCATGGAGCAGCAAGGGGGCAAGTGGCGCTTTACCTCGCCCACCCATACCGTGCTTGCCTTTGCCCAGGCGCTGCGCGAGCTGGACGAGGAGGGGGGCATCGCCGCCCGCCATCAGCGTTACAGCGAGAATCAGCGCACGCTGGTGGCGGGGATGGCGGCGCTCGGCTTTGCGCCGCTGCTGCCAGAAAAATGGCAATCTCCCATCATCACCGCCTTCTACTCTCCGGCCCACCCTGACTACCGCTTCGCCGACTTCTACCAGCGGCTCAAGGCGCAGGGTTTTGTCATCTATCCGGGCAAGGTCTCCCAAGCCGATTGCTTCCGCATCGGCAATATCGGTGATGTGACCCCAGAGCGGGTGCGGGATCTGCTCGCCGCCATGGCCAGCGCCTGTTACTGGCAAGGGGACGCGCAATGACCAGCATGCTGGCTCAGGGTCGTGATCTGCGTGGCCGCGATTTGCATGACCATAAGCTGCACGGCAGCGGCCGCGCCGACAGCGAAGGGGATATCAACCTCGGCGAGGGGCGGGCGCGTTGGTGGGCTGACCAGAGCGAGGCGGTGCAGGCGGGATTGGCGGAGGATAGCCGCTACTTTCTCCATCAGGCGCTCTCCACCCCCTGTCTCGATCTGCTTGAACACGCGCAGGGGAGCTGGCTGACCAGCGTATCGGGCGCGCGTTACCTCGATTTTCACGGCAACAGCGTCCATCAGCTGGGCCACGGTCACCCCAGGGTGGTGGCCGCGGTGCAGCAGCAACTCACCGATCTACCGTTCGCACCCCGCCGCTACACCCATCAGGTCGCCATCGACTGCGCCCGCACTCTGGCCGAGCTGGCTCCTGGCGATCTCAACCGGGTGCTGTTCGCCCCCGGCGGCAGCGAGGTAGTGGGGATTGCCCTGAAGCTTGCCCGTTTCATCACCGGCAACAGCAAAGTGGTGTCCCTCTGGGATGCCTTTCACGGCGCCTCCCTTGATGCTATCTCAGTTGGTGGCGAGGCCTGTTTTCGCACCGGTATGGGCCCGCTGATGGCCGGAGTGGAACGCATTCCGCCTCCCACCCGCTATCGCGGTGTCTGGTATCGCGGGGAGGGGGATGACCTGCACTATGCCGATTATCTGGAGTACGTCATCGAGAAGGAGGGGGGGATCGGCGCCTTTATCGCCGAGCCGATCCGTAACACCGACGTACAGGTGCCCTCGAAGGCCTACTGGCAGCGGGTGCGGGAGATCTGTGATCGCCACAAGGTGCTGTTGATCGTCGACGAGATCCCCAATGCCCTGGGTCGCACTGGCCACTGGTTCAGCTTTGAAGCGTTCGGCATCGAACCCGACATCATCTGTCTGGGCAAGGGGCTGGGGGGCGGGGTGGTACCGTTTGCGGCGCTCATTACCCGCGACCGTTTCAATCAGGCGGCGGCCATCTCGCTCGGTCACTACACCCACGAGAAGAGCCCTATCGGCTGCGCGGCGGCCCTCGCGACCATCGCAACCATCCGCGAAGAGGGGTTGCTTGCAAAAGCGCAGGAGGATGGCCGTTTTATGGCGGCAGAGCTAGCGGCGCTTGCCGAACGTCATCCGCTGATCGGGCAGGTGCGCGGTATCGGTATGCTCTGGGCGCTCGATCTGGTGGTCGATCACCAGAGTCGTGCCCGCAATAGCCAGGCCGCCGAGCGGCTGCTCTACCGCTGTCTGGAGCTGGGGCTCAGCTTCAAGGTCTCCCAAGGGAACGTTATCCAGCTTTCGCCACCGCTCAATATCACCCGCGCCGATCTGGTGCGCGCCATCACCATTCTCGATCGCGCCCTCGGCGAGATCGCACTTTCACCGAAACAGGAACATCACCATGACTGACTTGCAGACTGCCATCCACCCGACCACCGACGTGGAGGCGCTGATCCTCGACTGGGCTGGCACCGTCGTCGATTTCGGCTCCTTCGCCCCCACCTCCATCTTCGTCGAGGCCTTCGCCCGCGCCTATGACTTTCCCGTGACCCTGGATGAGGCGCGCCAGCCCATGGGCCTTGGCAAGTGGGATCATATCGCCGCGCTGGGCCGTCTGCCTTCGGTGGATGCGCGTTGGCAGGCTCGCTTCGGCCATCCTATGAGCCACGCCGAGGTGGACCACCTTTATCACACCTTTATGCCGCTACAGATTGCCGCCGTGACCCGCTTTGCCGCCCCCATCCCCGGTGTGCTGGCGGTGCTGGACGCTTTGCGGGGGCAGGGAATGAAAATCGGCTCCTGCTCCGGTTACCCTCGTCCGGTGATGGAGGCGCTGGTACCAGCGGCGGCCGATCACGGCTATCGCCCGGATCACTGGGTCGCCACCGATGACCTCAAAGCCGGTGGTCGCCCCGGCCCCTGGATGGCGCTGGCCAACGTGATTGAGCTCGGAGTGAGCGCGGTGCATCGCTGCATCAAGGTGGATGACGCCGTGCCCGGCATCAGCGAAGGGCTTAACGCGGGCATGTGGACGGTGGGATTGTCGGTTTCCGGCAACGAGTTTGGCGCTACCTGGGACGAGTTTGCCTCCATGAGTGAGGCTGAGATCGCCGCCCGGCGCGCACCGGCCGAGGCCAAACTGCGGGCGGCGGGGGCACACTATGTGATTGATACCCTGGCCGACATCGCCCCGGTTATCGCCGATATCAACCGCCGTCTGGCCGCTGGCGAGCGGCCGTAAGCCATCTGTTTGGTCGAACAAAAGCGCTTGGCTGGCTTTAGATGCAACACGCCCCCATCCGGGGGCGTGTTGCATTTACAGGGGGAAGCCGTGCGAAGTCAGCAGATATCGACCCGCATCAGGGGAGAGGGGGCGTTGTCGACAAAGTGGTGCCAGATATGGTCGTAGAGCGCCTTCTGGCCGGGGAAACTCACCAGCGCTTTTGCTTCGGCCAGGGAACACCAGCGATAGTCTGTGTGCTCATCGTTGAGGGTCACCGCCTGATTGGGCGGGCAATAGACCACAAAGACCGGTACCACCTCCACCGTATTCAAGGCGGCATCGTAAAACTGCTCCAGATACTGGCCGTTGTAGAGTTCGGTGACCCTGATCCCCGTCTCTTCGCCAAACTCCCGAATAATGGTCTGCCAGCCGGTTTCACCCGCCTCCACCGTGCCGGCCACATGACACCAGAAGCCCCCCTTGACCCGTTTCATCACCAGCAATCTGGTTTCGCCATCGACAGTGGTAAGGGCAACGCCAGAGACGGCCTTGCAGCGAATGGGGATCATGATCTTCTCTCCGGGTTTGGGCTCTGTGATAGCCATGAACAGTGTGAAGGCGTGTTAATTGAAATACGCCTCGGCGGGCAGGCCCATGACCTCTATTTCATTCAGGCCATTTTTGGCCAGATAGTTGGCCACCAGATTGAACCCCACCCAGTAACCGGCATATTTGGGAAATGGCCGGTTATCACGGCAGTAGAAAAAGTCTAAAAAGTTGAACTGCTTGCTGGATAGATGGGGCGTCATCTCTGCCAGGAGCGATTGCCAGTCATGATGATGAGACTCCTTGAACAGCGAGGGGAGTGTGCCACCATTGAACCTCTGCTCAAAGTAGCAGGCCAGCCCTTCAAAAATCAGGTTTTCGGCCAGTGTTTCTGCTGCCACCTTGTTCTTCTTTTGCACGATATGGTGGACTTCGTGGGCCAGCACAGCAGGCAATTCGGTGATGATCACCTCTTTGATATCAGGCCGTTCCAGATCAAGCTGGAGTTCTATCCGATACATGTTGATGGCCCAGCCACCGATACCCGAGTCGGGAGCATCCCCCTCGGCAAAAGGGCTAAAGGTGACATCCAGTTGGGAGAGATCGAACAAGGCATTCAATTTGTGCGCCGTCTCGGCAAAAACGTGCCTAATGGTGTCATCGAGCCCATCGAATTTACCCGAGTCGTTTAACAGGGTGAGTTGCATCCAGACATCCTTGTCTATTGAAAGAGAGTGCTGAGCCACTTGCGTGGTCGCGGCGCCATATCACCACGATTACCCTCCTTCAATCAAGGGGTTACCCGCCCATTATGCTTGCCGTCTGGATCGCCTCGATCAGCGCGGCCCGGTTGATGCGGGGGCGCTCGCCATCGAGCAGTTGTTGCCACAGGGCAATGGCCTGGCTGTAGCGGCCATGCAGGAAGTGATCGGAGGCGAGCAGCATCAGGGCGCTCACTTCCCCCGCATCCTGCTTGAGGGCGCTCTCCAGCAGGCGGGTTGCCTCGGGAGTCAGCTGCTGGCCCGCCTGATAGTAGAGTACGGTGGCTTGGGCGGCCTGGGTCGCCGCGCTGGCGCCCCCCTCCAGCAGAGCGAGACGTTGGTAGGCGAGCAGGGCGTTGTCATATTCACCCCGATAGAGATAGAGCTGGCCGAGCGCCGCCCAGCTGTCGAGATCGGCGGGGCTGCGCTGAAGCTTCTGATGCAGACTCCCCAGCTCCTTGTCCTGCAGATCCCGCGGGCTCAACCCCGCCAGCGGATCGGGACGGGATGCATAATCCTGCCATGCCTGATAACGGCCGGTGCCCAGATACACAGCGGCAACGGCCGCGATGGCCAGGAGGCCAAGCAGCAACAAGGCAAGCCCGTGCCGATGATAGCGGCCGCGATTGTCATGCTGGTTGGCCAGTTGCGCGCGCAGGGCCAGCTCAGCCGCCGGGATAGCGCTGGCCAGGCGGGCGGCGCTCAGCTCCCTGTAGAGTGGCTGGTCGGGGGAGAGGCCTGCCTGCTCCCCGTGCATGATCAGCAAATTCAATTCGCTGCGCGGATCGGCGGCGGGTTGAGGGGGGGCCTCAACGATGGCCTTAACGACAGGGATGGGTTGCGCCTTTGTGCGCGTCAGGCGGCGAAACAGGGTCAACAGCGCCAGCCCCAACAGCAGCAGGGGACCGCTCCACAGCAGCGCCGTGCTGCTCTTGAAGGGGGGATCGTAGCGGACGAAATCGCCGAAGCGCTCCGTCATGCGGGCGATCACCTGTTCATCAGACTGCCCCTCGTCCACCCAGCGGTAGACTTCGAGCCGCAGATCCCGGGCGATGGGGGAGTTGGACTCCACCAGGTTCTGGTTCTGGCACTGGGGGCAGCGCAGGGCGCGGGCCAGCTCTTGCGCCCGATTTTGCAGCTCGGGATGGCGAAACTGATAGGTATCGACCCCGCTGGAATATGCAGTGGCACTCAGCAGCATGCCGAGGGCCAGCAGGGTGCAGGCAAGAGAACGGCACATCATGGCTGTGTCTCCCGAGCTGATGTTGCAATAGACGGCGCAATAGATGGCGCAATCGCGGGTGCCGTTGTGGCGGCCTTGATCTGCGCGTCAGTTCGCGCCTGGTTGAGCAGGGGGGCAAACTGACGTTGCCAGATCCCTTTGGTAAGCTCGCCGGTATGGCGGGCGAGCAGGGCGCCATCGGCATCAAACAGATAGGTCTCTGGCGTGCCGTAGACACCGAGCTCAAGGGCCAGTTTGCCGTCGGGGTCGGCCAGTACGGCGCGATAGGGGTTGCCCGCCTGGATAAGCCAGGCGCGGGCCGCATCCCCCTTGTCCCGGTAGTTGAGACCATAGAGGGGCACTGTGCCCGCGAGCTCGCTGAGCAGCGGATGCTCGGCGCGGCAGTTGACGCACCAGCTGGCCCAGACGTTAAGGACAAAGGGTTCGCCCTTGAGGCTGGCGGTCTGGATCCGACACCCATCCAGCAGATTGTCGCTCTGCCACGCAGGCAGGGTACGGCCGAGCGTTGCCTCATCCTGGCTGTAGGGATTGTTGCCAAGGCCGAGCCAGAGCAGGATGCCGAGGCTCAGGGTCAGCAGCAGTGGAAGAAAGAGGCGCAGGCGGGATCTCATAATGCCTCCTGTTCGAGCCGGGGATGGGAGGTGCCAACCGCAACGGAACGGGAGGCAAGCAAGGGGCGGCGGGCGAGCAGGCGCAGGGTGCCGCCTGCCATCATCAACAGGCCGCCGAGCCAGATCCAGCGCACCAACGGCTTGTAGTGCAGTCGCATGGCATAGGCATCTGGCCCCATCTTCTCACCCAGCACCACGTAGAGATCGCCGAGCATTCCCCACGCGATGCCCGGCTCGTTCATGTTCATGGTGCGCACGCTGTAGTGGCGCCGCTCAGGCGTCAGCTGTGCCACCTCTTTATCGTTCTTGTGCACGCTAAGCGTGATCCGCTCGGCGGTGTAGTTGGGGCCGATCACCGGCTCGCGCCCCTCATAGCGAAATTCGAACGCGCCGAGCGGGTAGGGTTGGTTGGCACTTAGCACTGTGCCTCCTTCCTGACTGTGGTCACTCACCTGCGCGATGCCGAGGGCGCACACCGCCACCCCGAGGTGGGCCAGCAGGCTGCCGAACCGATTGAGGGTGAGCTCGCGCAGCGACGTCGGTTGCATGAGCGGGAGTAACAGACTGGCCATCAGCCAGAGGCTCATCATATTGGCGAGGATGCCAATCCAGCTACCGGAAAACGATCCCTGTTCCAGATAGGCAAGGCTAAGCAGCCCGCCGCCAAGCAGGCCAAACAGCGGCGGTAACAGAGCGTTTAGTCGGCAATGTGGCGCAAGCTGCTGCCAGCGCAGGCGCGGCAGCTGGGTCATCAGCGCCATCATGCAGAGGGCCAGCGGCACGAAGATGGAATTGAAATAGGGGGCGCCCACCGAGAGCGAGCCCAGATGAAGCGACTGGAACACCATGGGGTAGAAGGTGCCGAGCAGCACGCTGGCGCAGGCCACGCAGAGCAGCAGGATGGAGGCGCCGAGCAGCCCCTCCTTTGACAGCAAGCCAAAGCGGGCATAGGGGGCGCGAATGTCCGCCCGCAGGGCAAACAGGGTGAGGGCGCAGGTCAATAGCAAGCCGAGCAGTAACAAGAGGGTGAGGCCGCGGCTGGGGTCCACCGCAAAGGCGTGTACCGAGGTGAGCACCCCGGAGCGCACTACAAAGGTGCCGAGCAGGCTCAAGGCGAAGGTAAAGATGGAGAGCAACAGCACGGCGTGGCCGTAAGCGCCACGCTTCTCGCAGACAATCAGGGCGTGCAGCAGGGCAGTGCCGAGCAGCCAGGGCAAGAGGGAGGCGTTTTCTACCGGATCCCAGAACCACCAGCCGCCCCAGCCGAGCTCGTAGTAGGCCCACCAGGAACCTAGCACTATGCCGGCGGTGAGAAACACCCAGGAGCCGAGCGCCCAGGGGCGGCTCCAGTGGGCCACGGCGCCATCCAGTCTGCCCGAATGGAGCGCCGCCATGGCGAAGGCGAAGTTGACCGCAAAGCCGACGTAACCGAGATAGAGCAGGGGCGGGTGGATGATAAGGCCGATATCCTGCAGCATGGGGTTGAGATCGCGCCCCTCCAGCGGCCCCGGGAACTGGCGGTCAAACGGGCTGGAGAAGATCAGGGTATAGAGGGCAAACAGCCCGACGATCAGCCCCATGATGGCCAATACCCGAGTTGTAATCAGCGGATCGACCCGCCTGGAGCAAAGGGCCACCAGAGCGCCCCACAGCCCCAATGCAAAAACAAAAAAGAGCATGGAGCCTTCATGGCCGCCCCATACCGCCGCCAGCTTGAAGCCCAGCGGCAGGGCGCTGTTGGCGTGTTGAGCCACATAGCTGACGGTGAAATCATCCTGGCCAAAGCAGCTGGCGAGCAGCAGCAGGGAGGCCAATAGCAGGATGGCATTGATCAGCGCCAGCGGCGCTGCGCTGCGCAGCAGAGTCGGGGAGGCGAGCCGTAATCCCAGCCAAGGCAGTGTGCTCTGCAGCAAGGAGAGTGTCGCCGCCAGCAACAGTGAGAGATAGCCGAGCTCCGCCAGCACATAACCTCCGGTTCAATCTTTGATCTCATTCATGTCATGGCACACACGTCGTGTCGTCTCCCTTTAGCGGGGAATATTGCCAAGCAACGGGTGTGGCATCACCAGAAATTCATTGGGCCAGCAACAAGCTAGCGCCAGTCACCCGAGGGCGGCTGGCGCTGGTGATCATACCGTTATACGACCGTCATTTGACCGGCATAAAGCACGAAGTAGCGCAGCAGCAGGATCCCCACCAGGGTCAGGCTGCAGACCAGCACCAGATGGCCATTGCGCTCCCGAAGGGGGGCCGGGGTCAGCAGGGCCAGCAGCTGGGGCAGCAGCATGCCGAAGCCCACCACCCCTATCCAGAACACCTGAGCCCAGAAGCCGCTGCCGATGGCCGCCCACATCGCCACCTCTTTCTGGCCGCCACCGAAGTAGAGGCCGGTAAAGAAGCAGACCAGCAGCAGCACCTCCACCGCCAGCACCGGCCGCTCGAAGCGATGCACGAAGCTCACCCCCTGGCTGTGGTGGTTCTCCTTGAAGAGCGTCACCGCCAGCAAGATGGTGGAGGCGATGCCGGAGCTGATGCCCGAGACCAGAAACAGCACCGGCAACACCGGGTTGTTCAAGAGCGGATAGGTCTTGAGCGCCGAGAGCAGAAAGCCGGTGTAGGCCCCCAGCAGTACGGCGAGCAGCAGCAAGAGCGGCGCCAGCAGCCGTTCGATGCGGGCGAGCAAGCCAATCAGCCCATCCACAAATGCGAACTTCTCTTTCAGCAACCGGCTGCGCATTGTCTCGATCTCGGTGCGAAACACCACCGCCAGCCAGGCGAACAGCACCGCCATATAGAGCTGAAACAGCATGACCCCCATCGACATCACTGAGTCGAACTGGTAGTGGAACATCAGCTTCCAGAAGGTCCAGGGGCGGGCCAGATGGAAGATAAGGATCAGCAGCCCCAATATCACGCTCGCTGGCGCCAGAATGGCGGTCGCTTTGATGATACCGCTCTCGCTGCCTGCCCCCTTGCGGCGCAACAGCACCGAGAGGGTGGTGGCCCCGGCGGAGATGCCGAGCAGAAAGAGATAGATAGCGATGGGCCAGTCCCAGACAAGGGAAGGGAAGTGAAATGCGTCATGCAACATGATCCATTCCTCCCTCTGTTACTGCGGTAGATGGCGATCGGACAAATCCCCAGACAGGGGAGGGAAAATAAAATGCCGCTTGCATGGTCATGACGTTATCTCCCCTTTGGGCACGCGGTACATCTTGGGCGAGGTGCCGAGCGCCTGCTTGTAGCGATAGGTGGTCTCCTTCACCAGCCGTTGGGCGATGGGGCTGTCCGGATCATCCAGATTACCGAACACCAGCGCCTTGGTGGGGCAGGATTCCACGCACGCCGGCTCCTTGCCCGCCGCCAGGTTGGTCTTGCGGCAAAAGTCGCACTTGTCCGCCACTCGGGTGACCGGGTTGATAAAGCGCACCTGATAGGGACAGGCGGCGAGGCAATACATGCAGCCGACGCAGAGATCCGCGTTGACATCGACGATGCCATCCTCCTTGCGGATATGGGAGGCACCGGTCGGGCAGACGTGTACGCAGGGGGCGTTGTCGCAGTGCTGGCAGGACTTGCGAAAGAAGCGGTACTCGGCGTCGGGAAATTCACCGATGGGGCCTGAACGGATGATCTCGAGGCGCGAGACCCCTTCCGGCACCTTGTTGACCTCCCGGCAGGCGTCCATGCAGGCGGTGCAGCCGATGCAGGCCGTCTCATCGTGGATCATGCCATAGCGGATCCCGTCGATGGTCTGGCTGTGGGCGAGGGGGGTAGCAAGGGAACGAGTCGGCCCCGTCATCATGATAAGGGCCCCCGCACCCACGCCCGCCATAAAATTACGGCGAGAGCAGCTCATGAGGCCTCCTTGCCGGTAGCCGGTTTGGACTGCTCCTGCCGGGCCTTGCTGGCCTCATGCTGCTTGCTGTGGCAGTCGACGCAGAGCTTGATGCGGGATTTTTCCGGGATCCCCACCATGGGCTCCTTGGCCGGATGCAACTGGTGGCAGCTGGTGCAGGTGAGCTTGGTGGCGTGCACGTCGTGGGCCCAGAGCGCCTCGCGCAGTGGTTTGGGCTCGTGGCAGCTCATGCAGACTCCATTCTGCTCGCTTATGGGATAAAGCTTGATGCTCTCTTTATCCTTCAGGCTGTGGCTGAAGCGCATCACATCCTTGACCCCTTCCCGGTGCTGGGGGGAGGGCTGGCCGTGGCAGTTGGTGCAGGTGACCGGCGCCAGGTTGTTGGGATTGGTCGCCTGACCATGCTTGCCGTGCATTCCCTCGCTCTGCTCTTTGTGACAGTCGGTACAGGCCTTGTCGGGATTGCGTAAAAATTCCACCTCATGTGTAGCTGGAACAGGGGCTGCTGCCGGCTCGGCCGCCTGACCCTGCAGGCTGGTGAGCAGCATGGCTGCCATCAGCATCAGTCGTAAAAAATCCATCGTTAAATCACCCATAGGAAGCCTCCATCCGCTGCGGGCCTGGTCTGGCCGGGCCCGCAGGCGCCGTTACTGTGCCAGCCGTCCGGCCGCTTTGGCCTCGGCATCCCAGGCGGGGACCGTGGTCTTGAGGAACTGGGCCTTGTCGCTGTTGAACTGCTTCATATCCATGCCAAGGGCCGCTTGCGCTTTCTCCTTGGTGGAGATGTCTGGGATGGCGATTTCGTGGCTGATCCCCTTGCTGGCCAACAGGCGTGCCAGCTTGGTGCGGGCGTCAGCGGCTTTATCCAGCGCGCTGCCAAGTACCTTGAGGGCCACTTCGGGGGCGTGCATTTGCACCCCGTGGGAGGCGATGGCGTAGTCCCAGCGCCACTGGGCGTGACGGATGTCCTGCAGAATATCCTTCATCTCTGCCTCGGTGGCGCCGGCATCCCAGGCCGCCTTGGCTTCAAAGTGGGCGTGTACCAGCTGCTTCTCGACCTTCAGCTTGGTTTCGATTACCGCCTCTTTGCGCTGCTTGACGATCCCTTGCAGCATCTCCTTGCTCTGGGTGTGGCAGTTGCGGCAGGTCTGCTCGAAACGATCGAAGGGGTTCCCCACCTTGTGATCGGTGTAGACCTTACCTTGCTCGTTCTGCACCTTGGGCATGTGACAATCGACACAGGCGACGTTGTTCTGGCCGTGAATGCCGGCGCGCCAGGTTTCGTACTCGGGGTGCTGGGCTTTCAGCATGGGGGTTTTGGAGAGGGCATGAGTCCAGTCGGCAAAACCGATTTCATCGTAATAGGCCTCCATCTGCTCAACCGTGGTGCCCTTGTCCCAGGGGAATTTGACCGCCTTGGTGGGGCCGCTGAAGTAGTATTCCACGTGGCACTGGCCGCACACCTGGGACTGCTGATCAAAGCGTCCCTGATCCTTGAACGGCTTGCCGATGGCGGTCATGGCCCGATCGGCATAGGGACGGGAGAGGTGCAGGGCAGGTTTACCCTCCTTGAACTCCTTCGAGGCGGTGTCGTGGCAGTCGGCGCAGCCGATGGTGTTGACTACTTCCGGCCCACCCTTGGCCCACATCCCCTTGAAGTAGCCATCTTCACCCTTCTCGTCGATGACGCGGGCCACGTCCGGGCCTTTACAGCTCCAGCAGGCCATGGGCAGGGGGCCATCTTCGGCTGTTTTCGGGGCGCCGGTACGCAGGGTTTCGCGCACATCGGTCAGCGCATAGAAGTGGCCCCGCGGCTTGTTGTAATCCTTGGCGAAGGGGTAACCGCCCCACAGCACCACCATATTGGGATCTTCCGCCAGCGCGTCGGTGCGCTCCTTGCTTTCGCTGGTGGCTTGCCAGCTGGTGAACTGATCGGCGTGATCCTTGGCGAACAGCTCGCTGCGCGCCTCTATCTTGCCATTGGTGGTTGCGTCATCAGCCAGTGCCCAGCCGCTGGTGCCAAGGCTGGTAGTCAGCAGCAGGGCGGCGAGGCCCAGTTTGATATGCCTGTGTTGTGAACCCACGTTTATCACTCCCAGATAAATGTTTTGGTCTCGTCTGACCCGTTCCATCTTGGTGTGGATCTTCCCCCCGTTGGGCGGGGTGGGCAGACATTCGCTTGCGGGTGAATAAAACCGCGCAATATATGATTGCTCGAGGGTTACCCTAACAAATAGGTAAATTTAATGATGATTTATCGGAGGGAGAGTTGTGCCAGATCAATTGGTGCACAGGATTGATCGCTGAAATGAGATCTGGATTAAATTTTATGGAAACTCAACTTCTTGTTAACTGCCGAGCATTCGATGGCAGGCGTTTGATCGATACAGTTACGTACTGGCAATTTTTGCCAGCTGAGCTGGATTGCTGCCGTATTGTTCACACATTCTGGCAATTTTTATGCCAATAGTTGACTAAATATGCAGTCTTGCGGTGTTATGGCATGAACTGTTGACCTTCGGATTATGATCCATTTGTTGAAGCTACAGTGGATCTATCGTCAAACGATAGAAATGGTCACATGAAGTCTGATAGACCTGTTAATAAAGGTGATGTGATTGGGGTCATCCAAATCTCATTTTATTTAAAAAGGCCTGTTCGATGCACAATCTTGTAAGTTATGGCCATTTTATGGCAATCATTGTCGAAAATAGCGAAAAGACCCACTTAGTCTGGTGCGGTATGATTATTGAACAGACAAGTACCCTGTAGGTACTGATGTTGGTGGTTAAGGTTTTGCTGGAGGTTGTATGGCAGAGTTGCAAATTGAAAAGTCCACGGTGATCTCCCAACTCGAGGGCTCCGTGTTTGTCATCAGTGCAGATGGATCTGTCATACGAGCAAAGGTGGGGATGGCATTGCAGCCGGGGGACCGCCTGCAAACTGCCCAAGGGGGCCACTTTCAACTAGCCGAGCCGGGCAGTGAGCCTGCTGGTGAGCAAGATATGGCCGCCAAACCTGAGCCCGCCACACCTGCTGCTGATGGGCAACCGGCCGATCCGGAACTGGCCTCGTTGCAAGAGGCGATCCGTCAGGGTATTGACCCGACCGAATTGTTCCAGGAGACCGCCGCCGGTAACGCAGCCGCCGCCGGTAATATCGGTGGTGTAGCAGGTTCCAGCTCGGGTGGTTTTGTGGTGGTCGATCGTACCAATGACGCCACCCTGGCCGAGGCCGGTTTTGATACCGACCATGCGGTGCAACCTGTCGGCGATGAGCTGCTGTTTTCAGAAGAGCGCGATTTCTTTGCCGCCATCACCATCACCGAACCCCAAACCAGCGACAACATTATCAACGCCGATGAAGCGGCTGGCGTCATCATTCGTGGTGTGGTGGATGATGTGGAGGTAGGCCAGCCAGTCACCGTCACCCTTATCGATCAGGCGGGCAATTCACTGACGGTGACGACTGTGGTGCTGCCCGGCCTGGTGTGGGAAGCCAATTTTGGCGATGTGACCGGCAAGCTGGTGGATGGCCCGTTGCAGATTGTGGCCAATACCCAGGATCAGGCGGGCAACAACGCCAGCGATACCGGACAGACTCTGCTCGATACCATCACCACCATTACCCTCGATCTCGCCGATGAGAGCGACACCGGCGCCAGCCAGATCGATGATCTGACCCGCGACAATACCCCGCTGCTGCAAGGGAGGGGGGAGCCCGGCGCCACCGTAACCCTGAGCCTTGGCGGCAGCGTGCTCACCGTCCTGACGGTGGATGCCGCCGGTAACTGGCAATATCAGCTGCCGCAGACCCTGGCCGATGGCCAGTACCAGTTTCAGGTCAATTCCGTGGATATTGCCGGCAACCGCGCCAGCGATACCCTCTTTATCAATGTCGATACTCAGGCATCTATCGACATCGATGATCTCGATACCACTGCCCTGTTTGGCAACAGCAGCGCCACCCTGAGCGGCTCCACCAGCAATGTGGAAGCGGGTCAGAGTGTCACCATCACACTTGTTGACAGCAATGGCCAGCCGCTGTTGACCACCTCGGCACAGGTCGGGGCCGATGGCCGCTGGCAGGTATCAGGTCTTGATCTCTCCGGTATCAATCAATCCTTTGAAGCGCGTGCCAGTGTCACCGATCTGGCGGGCAACAGCGCCAGCGATGGGGCGCCGCTGATCGGTCAGAGCGAAACCCTGACGCTCTCCGAAGCCGGATTGGCCGGTGGCCCGATCTCCGCGACCGGTAGCCTCAATACCGGTGCCGGTCAGGATGGCAATCTGCAAGTCCAGTTCGCCGCTGATCAGAGTGCCTTGGAAGGGCTGGGGCTCGTCAGCCATGGCGCGCCCCTTGGCTACATCATCAACGGTCAGACCCTGACCGCCAGTGCCGGTGGGGCGACAGTCTTCACCCTGACCCTCAACAATGACGGCAGCTACCGCATCGTCTGGAGTCAAAGCCTGGATCACGGTCAGGACGTGCTGCGCCTGCCGTTCAACCTCGAATATCGAGACAGCGACGGCGATTTGGTGAAGGCACCGCTGGTGATCAATCTGGTGGACAGCAATCCGCCCAACTTTGACGTTGATCTCCCGCCCATTACCCTGACCGAAGATGCCTTTATCAACGGTGCCGCCGTAGTGGGTGAGAGCCGCTTTGTAGTCAAACACGGTGTCGATCCTTTGTTGGTGGATTCGCTGGTGTTCAGTAATCAGAACAGTACCCTGACTACCCTCAACGGCTCGGGTCTTGCCAGCGATGGTCATCCGCTGACCTTTGAATTTGCCGATGATCGCACCTTGGTGGGTTACTACCTGGATGGCAGTGGCCAACGGGTGGAGGTGCTGCGCGCCGAATTGAATGCGCAGCAGCAGGGCAGCGATCTGGCTGGGCGGGTGGTGGTCACCCTCACCGGCCCGCTCGATCATCAGGGGAGCGACACGCTTTCCCTCGATTTGCAGGTGAGCGCCAACGAGATAGATGGCGACAGCACCAGCGCCAACCTGACGTTGACTGTCAATGATGGCAGTGATCCCGCATTGGGCATCGACAAGGGGGTCGCCCTGCAAGAGGGGGGCAACCAGAGCATCGATGGCCAACTGCCGGTGACGGTGGGGAGCGATCGTCTGGTCTCCCTCAAC
This sequence comes from Aeromonas sp. Y289-2, assembly GCF_027705925.1. NCBI lineage: Bacteria > Pseudomonadati > Pseudomonadota > Gammaproteobacteria > Aeromonadales > Aeromonadaceae > Aeromonas > Aeromonas sp. Y289-2. Next base: position 74,476 of record NZ_JAPDCH010000002.1, on the reverse strand, counting down.
TTTGAGGCGAGCCAACCGGCGCTGGATGGGCTCACCAGCCAGGGCAAGGCGACGACTTACGAGGTTCAAGACAACCAGCTGATCGTCAAAGATTGGCAGGGCAAGGCAATCCTCACCGTTACCATCGGGCTGGATGGCAAATACAGCGTCTCCCTGACCGGGGTGTTTGACGAGCCGGAAGCGACCAACAGCCTCAACCTTGGCCTGAAGGTTCAGGGCTCAGATTTTGACGGCGACAAGAGCAACCTCGGCACCCTCAATATCACCATCACCGATGGTGCCTTGCCGCAGGTTAATCCTGTCTCCCTCACGCTCACCGAAGATAGCAACTGGCAGCAGGGCCAGACCCTTGACGGTGATTTGACCATCACCGCGGGCAGCGATCCGCTGGCCAGCATCACCTTCGATGCCAATCAGCCGGGGCTGCAAGGGTTCACTTCGGGCAAGCAGGCCGTGACCATCACGGTGGCCGACCATCGTATCGAGGGACGTACCCCAGATGGCAAGCTGGTGTTTGAGCTGACCCTCGGTAACGATGGCAAATACAGCTTTACCCTCCATCAACCGCTGGATCAGGGCAGTGCCGACAGCCTGCTCAAGGCGGGCTTTACCCTGCTCGATAGCGATGGTGACAGGGTCTCCTCCACCATTACGGTTGCGGTGGGGGATGGTGCCAATCCGACCATCTCCGCCGTGACCGGCACCACCATCACCGAGATGGCGCAAGGGGAGACGGCTGCCGTCAGCACCATGAGTTTCTCGGTCGCGCACGGCAGCGATGCCCTTGACCCTAACTCTCTTGGTTTTGATATCGCCGCTATCCAGAGCACCCTGACCGGACTGACCAGCCACGGCAACCCGGTCACTTTCACCGTCGATCCCGCAACCGGCCAGCTGGTCGGGACCGCCGGTGGGCAGGTGGTGCTGCGCGCCGAGCTGAGCCTGGTCGATAACAACGGTAACTGGAGCGTCACCGCCAAGGTTACCCTGAGCGGCGAGCTGGATCACAAGGGGAGTGAATCCCTCAACCTGCCGCTTGCCGTCACCCTGGCCGACAAGGATGGCGATCGCATCGGTACCACGTTGCCGCTCACCATCGTGGATGGTAAGGCACCTAGCTTTATTCCGGGCAAAGGCGTGTCCCTGGATGAGGGGGACCTCACCGGCAACAACAGCCTGAGTCAAACCGGTCACTTCGATGTGCAAGCCGGGTCGGATCGGGTGGTGGAGGTGGTGTTTGCCGATGGCAGCCAGCAACCGGCGCTCACTGCACTTGGCCAGCCCGTCAAATACGAGCTGGTGGATGGGGACTCCGCCATCCCCGGTAGCCAGCTGATCAAGGGTTATGTGATGGTGGATGGCCAGCGGGTCGAGGTGTTTGAGGTCAAGCTGATTGGCAGCCTCGATCAGGCGGGCAAGAACGGGTTTGACTATCAGGTGACCCTCTATCAGGGGCTTCATCAGGGCGGCAACGCCGTGACCGAGCTGCCCATCAAGGTGATCGTCAACGACTACGACAAGGCGGGCGGCAACAACGACAGCACCAGTGGCACCCTCAATATCCAGATTGGGGAAGGGGAGAAACCAACCCTCACCCTGACTGGCGTCACCTTAAGCGAAGGGCGCTTCGATGGCGCCAACTCAGCCGTGGATGACCAGCAGACGAGCGGCAAGATCACCATCAAGGCTGACTCGGATCCGGTGACCGATGTACGACTGACCCTCTCCGGTCAGGTCATGGATGCCAGCGGCAAGCCCATCACCCATAACGGCGAAACCATGACCTGGAAAGCGGTTGGCACCGATGGTCACACCTTCCAGGCGGTGACCAGTGGTGGTCTGGTAGTGATGACGGTCTCCATCCCCACCGTCCCTGCCACCATCGCCGCGCACACCAGCGCAGAGATAGGTTATCAGGTGACGGTGCATACCAACCTGGATCACGGTGCAGACAACAAGCTGGAGCTGACCCTTCCGGTCGAAGTCACCGACAGCGACGGCAGCAAAAATCAGGGCACCGCCACTGTCACGGTGACTGATGGCATCAACCCGATCATATCCGCCATTGAACCGGTTCGGGTCGAGGAGTCTGATCTCGATGCAGTGAACGGTCAGCATCCGGGGACCACACCAGCAGAGAGTGGAGAAACCGATAGTGGCAAGGTGACCATCACAGCCGGTTCGGATCGGGTTGCCTCCCTTGAGCTGGATGTGGCTGCATTCAATCAGGCCAATCACCTCACATCGGGTGGCAAAGCGGTTACGCTGGCTGCACACAGCACCGGCTGGTATCTGGCTACGGCCGAGGGGGGCAAACCCGTTTTCTGGGTCCACCTCGATGTTAACGGCAGTTACAGCGTCCATCTGGTTGGCCAGCTTGATCACGGTGCACAGGGCAAGGATGAGTTGACCATCGAAGTGCCGCTGTTTGTCACCGATCATGATGGCGATCGTAGTCCGAACGTCAGCGTGAGCGTGACGGTACAAGATGACATGCCTATCGGCACTGTGCTGGCTCATACCCTGAGCGAGGGGAGCAGTACCGTGACCGGCGATCTGCTGCCTACTGCCAATGAAGGTGCGGATGGTGCCCGTGTCGAGTCGATTACCATCAATGGCCAGACGTACGCCATCAATGGCTCTTTGATACAAGATGTGATGAGCCCCGATGGCAAGCAGGTGATGGGAACCCTGACCATCTCTGCCGACGGCTCCTACTCCTTCAATCCTGCGGCCGGTTTCAATCACGACGCAAGTCAGCTCAGTCAGGTGGTGACAGCCCATCTGGTCGATGGCGATGGCGATCGTGCAAACAGCACACTGACCCTCAATCTGCAGGATGAAGCGGTGCGCTTTACCGTTAGCGCAGCTATTGGTAACGAAGATCAGGGGTCGCAAGACCCGAGGCTGGGTATCCCTATCAACATGCAGCTCGATATTGGCGATTTCGATCGCGGTGAGCATGTGGATCAGTTACTTATCCAGGCGCCTGCCAATGCCCATGGCACCTTCTATTACAACGGCGTTGCCCTCACCACCACGGCTGATGGCAAGTGGTTTATCGTGCCGCCAGCGGCCATGGTGACCAGTGATAATGTTCACTACACCACTCAGGGGGTGACCTTTGTGCCTTCAAGCAACTGGTCGAGCTGGAGCAATGGCGGTCAACCGCTGCACTTCCAGGTGCAACTGCAGGTCGGTGTCACCGAAGGGGTGGCACCTGCTGTCGTAACGGGCGATCTGGCTGTGACGGTGCGCGGTGTGGCCGACAAGCCGATGTGGGACACAGCCAACACCACTCGCCACTATGACACCAATGAAGACAGCACGGGTATCAAGCTGGACGTCAAGGCGAGCCTGACTGATACCGACAGATCCGAGACGTTGACCTATCAGATCAAGCTGGAAGCGGGCAAGGGAACCCTGATGCTCAACGGAGTCGAGCTCAAGCCAAATAGCAGTGGCATCTACACCGTTTCGGCTGGCAACATCAACAAGGTGACTGTGGTTCCGGGCAAGGATTTCAGTGGTGACATCAAGCTGTCGGTGACGCCGATCAGCACCGAGAAGAACCCGATCGCTCAGGGTCAGGGTACGGCGCAGGGAGACAAGATTGATCTGGTGATCAACGTCAATCCGGTGGCCGATGACGCCAAGCTCACTGTGCGTGACATTCAGGGCAAGGAAGACACCCTGCTCGATCTGGGCAGCAAGATTGCCCTTGCTCATCTGGGTGACAAACTCGATGGCTCCGAGCAGATGTTTGTCCGCATCAGTGGCCTGCCTGACGGTGCAACCTTGTTGCTGGGTGGTTCCGCCGTTGCACAGAACATAGCCGGTTACTATGAGGTTCCTTTTGATCGGATTGGCGAACTCAAGCTGCAACCGCCGAAAAATAGCAACGTCGATTTCGATCTGACCATCAAGGGGGTGGTGAAAGACACGGCAACCTTGACCGATGCCAGTGGCCAGACCCATACCGTGGTGAACGAAAAGGAGACGGGCTCCCAGACCATTCATGTGGATCTGGTGGGGGTGGTGGATCAGCCCCATTTCGAGCTTGGCAATACCGGCTGGGAGGTAGAGGGGACAGGCTATGCCACCACAGTGGGTGAGGATGGACGGGCACCGCTCAACTTTACCCTCACCTCGGGCGAGTGGGCCGATACCCCGCACGACACCTCCGAGAGCCTCAATGTGGTGCTGCAAGGGCTGCCGGAAGGTGCTCGGGTCTTTGATGCCAATGGCAAGGAGCTGACCCTCACCTTTGCCGGACTCGACGCCCATGGCAAGCCGACCTATCAGGTCGATGTCTCCGATTTTGGCAACCTGCTTATTCAGCCGCCCCATAACAGCACGGCGGATTTGAACCTGATCGCCAAGGTGGTGGTGACCGAGAACGATGGCGACCACAAGAGCTTCGATGTGCCGCTGCATATCAAGGTGGAGCCGGAGATTGACGCCAACGACTACAGCAAGACCAGTCATGGCCTGGAAGATCAGTTTACCGTGCTGGACTGGCATCCGACCCTTACTGACGGCGCCGAGAAAGTCACGGCGCTGAGTCTCTCCGGGGTGGAGGATGGCTACCAGATCTGGCTGCGAGTCGGCGGTGTCGAGAGCCAGCTGATCTTGGTCAGTGGCAAGGTCACCCTGACTGCTGCCCAGCTCGACAGCCTGCTCAACGGGGGCCAGCTGCTGGTGAAGGCGCCGGAGGATAGCGATCGGGATACCACTATACAGAGCCACGTCACCGTGACCCAGCATGATGTGGATTCGGGCGCGGTGGCCGAGAAGGTGATCGATGGCAATCTGCATGTCGATATCCAGGCCGTGGTGGAGCCCGATGGCGTGCTGACCCAGAGCGGTGGAGCTCTCGTGGGGCAGAGTGGGGCTGATATAGACCTGAGTGGACGCTTCATCTTTACCGACCTCGATCCCTCGAGCGTGGAGGAGATCGACTATCTGGTGATCAACCTGCCGGTGTTGAACGGTGGTGCAGGCGATCAGTTCGTGGTGGTTGGCGGTATCAACAACGGTAACGGCAGCTGGATCGTGCCGGCGGGCAATCTCGGTAGCTTCAAGCTGCATGCGCCGGACGGGTTTGTCGGCAAGGTCGAACCGATCCGCATCGATGCCATGGTTATCGACCGGGGCGATGATGGCGATGCCAGCGCCCATGTCAAAGTGAGCCTGGAAACCAGTGCCGAATTTGAAAACAAGCCAGTGACGCCCAAGACGCCGGCGGCGACTGTCGATATCGACGACAACGCCGTGCTGGTGGGCAAGGAGGATATCCGGGTTGATTTTGGTCAGCAGCTCAAAGGCGTGATCCATATCGGCGCCGCCGACCAGGCCAGCGACGAGGTGACCATTGTCCTCAAGGGATTGCCAGCAGGCGTCACCATCAGCGGGGCCGAGTACAACATCTCGACCGGTGAATACGTCATCAAGGTGCCACCGTCACTGGCGGGCCTGGAAGGGTTGACCCTCGGCTTGCCGCAGGACTTTGCCGGTTCGCTGAATATTGAGGTGAAGGTGGTCAACACGGATACCGCCAGTGGCGACATCAAGGTCGACAGCAGCACGGTACGGGTCGATGTGGCCCCCGTGGTCGATGTGAATGGTGGTCGTGGCGAGCATCCGGAACTGACACTGACCGTGCAGGACTCCAACCAGGACGGGCAGCCGGACAATCTGGAAGATAGCGAGATCCACCTCGATCTCTCGGTGAAACTGGCCGATATCAGCCCCTCCATCGCGGGCGGCGGTCTCGAAACCGTTGAGCGGGTCACCATCACGGTGGATGCCAAATATGGCTACTTCCTCGATGGCAGTGGCAAGCCGGTCAACACCCTGGTGGTCAACGATGTGGCAGCCCTCAAGGATTTGGTGTTTGTGCCCAAAGAGCACTTCAGCGGTCAGGTACCGCTCGACATCAAGGTCGATATCGTCGATACCGCGCTGGTCGGCGGCCAACAGGTGACTGACAGCGGCAGCTGGAGCGGGCAGGTCGGCTTTGAGGTGAGACCGGTCAACGATCCGGCCCAGCTCTCGGTTCACAGCGTCACGGGGAGCGAAGATGGCACGGTCAACCTTGCCGGATTTGGCGCAACCCTTATCGACAATGATGGCTCGGAGCAGATCGTCGCGCTACAGATAAAAGGGGTACCGGATGGCTTCACCCTGTCGGCTCCGGCGGTCAACAATGGTGGCGGCGTCTGGCAGGTACCCGTGGGGACCGATTTCTCCAAGCTGACCCTGATCCCGCCAGCTGATTTCAGCGGCACCGTGGATCTGTCACTCAGCGCCTTTACCTTGGACAAGGGGCTCACCATCCCGCTCGAAACCAGTGGCAGCTTTACCGTCACCGTCAATCCGGTGGGGGATGCCCTTATCGCCGACATTCAGGGTCAGGCGAGCGGTACCGAAGGGGATGTGATTACTCTGGATCTGGGGCTGGAGACCCGGGATAACCAGCCAACCGGCGGCAGTGCGGGTAATGTGCATGAGAACAAGCCCGAGCAGGTGCGGGTCACTATCGAAGGGGTGCCTGATGGTGCCGAGATCCGCTTGCCAAATGGCGTGGCTGGGACGGTTGTTGATCTGGGTGGCGGTCGCTGGCAGGTCACTACCGAGGGCGGCAAGCTGGGTGCGGTCGAGCTGGTGACCAATGATGCCAACGGTGCACTGGATCTCAAGATCACCGCCCAGAGCCTCGACAACGGCGCCCTTGGCCCCGAGGTTAATGGCACCATCCATGTGGATGTAAGCCCGGTCAACGATGCGCCAATCAACGTATTGCCAACGACCCCTCAGGTCGCGCAGGAAGATCAGCCTTTTGTCATCCACGGTTTGCAGGTGAAAGATGTGGATGCGGGCAACAGCCCCATCAAGCTCACCCTCTCGGTGGAGCATGGTACCCTGACGCTGCCTGCTGGCAGCGGCGTGACGGTGGTCGGCAACGGCACCGGTTCGCTGGTGCTGACCGGCACGCTGGCCGATCTCAATGCCTTGCTCTCTGGTGGGGTCACCTATCAGGGCAACAGTGATTTCTACGGCAATGACGCCCTGACCATGGTCACCAACGATCAGGGGAACACGGGTAGTGGCGGGGCACTCAGCGATACCGATGTGCTGCCCATCGAGGTGCAGCCGGTCAACGATGCCCCGGTCAATCAGCTGCCTGGCAGCATGACGGTGAAGGAAGATGGCTCCCTGTCGCTCTCCGGCGTCAGCGTGAAGGATGTGGATGCAGGCAGTGCGCTTATCTCCATGGTGCTGCGTGTCGAGCATGGTGTACTGACCTTGCTGGGTGCAACCGGTGCCGTGATGGTGCAGGGGGCGGGTACCAGCGAGATCACCCTGGTGGGGTCGTTGGCTGATCTCAACCAGTTGCTGGCAAGCAACCTGCACTATGAACCGGCCAAAGATTTCTGGGGAGAGGATACCCTTACCGTCACAACCTCCGATCAGGGCAACAGCGGTGCGGGCGGTTCTCTGAGCGACACCGATCAGGTGACCATCACTGTCACTCCCGAGCCGGATATGCCGGGTCTGACGGTGGATCAGCATGCGTTCCATGCCTTGCAGGGGGCCGTTATCCCCCTTGGCATCAATGCCAGCGTGGTCAATCCGGCCACCGGTGAACTCTCCATCCGCATCAGCGGCTTGAATGGGGCGCAGGTGCAGGACGAGCATGGCCAGAGCCTTGGTCATGCCGATGGCAATGGCGACTGGCTGATCCCGGCCGATCACTCGGTTCCGCTCTACTTCAGCGGTTTTGGCAACGGTGACCATGTGCTGGGGATCAGTGCCGAGTCGAGTGTCGGCGGCTCAACCGTCAGCACGCCCCTTGAGACCATCACGGTGCACGGCCAGAGTGGTCATGAGCTGGTCGGTTCCGATCAGGGGGATTGGCTGTTTGGCTCCTCTGGCGATGACCGTCTATTTGGGGGGCATGGCAACGACATTCTCACCGGCGGGGCTGGCAGCGATCTCTTCGTCTGGCAACACGGGGATGAGGGGAGTCTGGGGCTGCCCGCCATCGATACCATAACCGACTTCCATCCGGAACAGGGGGACAAGATCGATCTGGCTGACATGCTGCAAGGGGTCACTGGCAATGGTGTCGATGATCTGCTCAAGCATCTCTCAGCCTCGGTGACCACGGGGAGCAATGGCCTGAGTGATGTGAATCTCTCGGTTTCGCCCGCGGGTGATGGCCAGATAACTCAGCAGATCACCCTGAAGGATGTGGACCTGACCAGCTGGAATCTCACCAGCACCTCGTCCCACGATATCCTGCAGAGCATGCTGGAAGATCAACATAGCCTGATCATCCAGCACCCCTGATAGCGTGCGTGAAGCGTAAAAAAGAAGAGCCGGCAATTGCCGGCTCTTTGTTTATCTCTGCGTGGATTGTTTTTATGCGGCCGTAAGGGCCGGGGATTCAGGCCAGCGCCTGGGCCAGCAGGTGGATCGGATGTTCACAGCGGAAGCTGGTGCTCATCTCGATCTGCCATTTGCAGGTCTCGCAGTCAGTGATCACCAGGTCGGGGGAGAGGCGGTTGATTTGATCAAACAGCCCCTCGCCGATGGTCTGGCTGGTCTGGTAATTCTCCGACTTGAAGCCGTAGGTGCCGGCGATACCACAGCACTGGGACTCCAGTACCGTCACCTTGACCCCGGGAATGGCGCGCAGCAATTCGAGGGTGTAGATGACGCCCCCCATTTTTTCCATGTGGCAGGGGGTGTGGTAGGCGATGTGCAGATTGAGCGGCTTCATCGCCGGTTTGTTGCCCTTGTAGAACTCGTTCCACAGGAAGCGGGTCACCAGCGAGATGCGATCCCGTACCTTGTGGTTGTCCTGCTCCAGCAGGTGGGGATATTCATCGCGCAGGGTAAAGCCGCAGGTGGAGGAGGTGGCCAGCAGCGGCATCTCGTTGCCCAGCAGGGAGTTCTCCATCTGCTTGATGTTGAAGGCCGCCTGCTGCTTGGCCTTGTCCATGAAGCCGTTGGCAATCAGCGGCACGCCACAGCACTTCTCCCGCTCCAGCAACTGCACGCCTATGTTCATGGCGTTGAGCACCTGCACCAGCTCCTTGCCAAGCTGTGGGTGGTTGTAGTTGACATAGCAGCCGTGGAAGTAGGCGATCTGCCGCGCAAAGCGGGCCTGAGATTCTTTTTGCTTCTTGTACCAGCCGCGGAAGGTGCCCTGGGAGTATTTGGGCAGATCGCGGTGAGATGAGACCCCCAGCGCCTTGTCCAGCACCAGCTTCATCGGCTTGAGACCGGTGGTGAAGTTGACCACCGGGGCCATCAGGGTAGACATGCTGCCCATCAGATCGGTGTGAGAGAGCACGAACTCGCGGATCCCCGGTTTGAAACCGCTGTACTGATGCTTGGCCTTGGCGATGATGTCGCCGATGCGCACTCCGCTCGGGCAGGCTACTTCGCAGCGTTTGCAGTTGGTGCAGTGCTTGAGGGCGCTATCGAACAGCTCGGGGCTCTTGATGCGAAGCCGCTCGCCATCCGGGCCCGCCTGTTTCGGGCCGGGGTAGGCAGGGTTGGCCTTGGCCACCGGACAGTAGGCGGTACAGACGGTGCATTTGATGCACTGATCGAAAGTTTGGTTGGCGTGATCCAGTAGCATGTCAGTTCTCCTCCCGGCGATGATGAAGACACGGGATATGGGACGTAGTAATCATTGGGCCGCGCCCAGAATATGGCCGGCAGCCTGCCAGCCGGTGGCAACGGCAACGCCGGAGCCTGAGCCCTCTTTAATGGGATCGTAATGGGCCAAGACACTGCCCGCGCCATAGAGGTTGGTGAGTGGCTTGCCGCCGCGCAGCACCCGCAGCTTGTCGTCGGTCTTGACCCCGAAGCCCATGAAGGGGTGGTGGTCGAACAGGCGGCGACCGGCCCAGGCGTCACGCTCCTCCAGACTCAGCACATCGGCATCGAAGATGGGCTCGCGAATGCCACGCAGACGGGACTCCAGCCCACGGCTGAAGAAGCTGCCGGAGGCGAGCACGAAGTTGTCCGCTTCAAACAGCTGATCATCGCCATTCTGGGTGTGTACGCCGACCACCCGGTCACCTTCGTAACGGGCGCCCAGCACCCGCTCGCTGGTGAGGAAGGTGCCACCAAGGGCCATAAAGCGGCGCTTGAGCGCCTCCTGCATCCGCATCCCGATCAGTGATGGCGGCATGGTGGCCACCTCCTTGATGGTGCAGCCGGTACGCTGTTCCAGCTCCGCCAGACGCGGGCCTACCAGCCCCAACGACAGGCAGGCGGGCAGCACGATATGGCGGCAGCCGGGTACGCCGCTCTCCTGCACCATGCGGCTGATCTCGCGGGCCAGGTCCGCTACCAGATGGTGTTTGTCACACAGGCGCGCGATGTCGGCTGAGCGAAACTCGTGGGGATTGCGGCTGAATTCCGCCAGCTGGGGCAGGCGGATTTCGCCAGTCAGAATGCGGCAGTGGGCGAAGCGCGGATGGGTCGCCAGATTGGCCGCCGCCAGTGCCGGATGAAAGTCGCGAAAGCCTTCGAGGGTGGCCAGCAGTAGCACGTCCGGGATCGGTGCATCGGTGACGCAGGCGCAGGTATCGGGGGAGAGCCAGGTACGTTTGAGAGTGCCGATGGGGGTCAGGCGCTGGTGATTGGTCTCGTGGCGCACCAGCGGCAGCCCCTGCTCGGCGCAGTGGCGCTGCAGATCGGCCAGACTCGCCTCGATATTCTGCATTCCTACTTTGCTGTAGGGGTGATCCGGATGGGCTGCCATAAATGCAGGCAGCGTCGCGCGGGGATCTCCCTCGCTTTCGAGCAGATCGACTGAGCCGGAGGAGAAGTGCAGGGCACTCTGGCCGGAGGCCATCAGCAGAGTCTTCTGGCCCGCCTCCACCAGCCGCAGGGCAGCCGAGAGTCCCGCCATGCCACCGCCGATAACGATATTGTCAAACTTCATGACGGCTCTCCTTGTGAGTGGTCTCGCTGGTTGGGTCGCGTGGGGTATCGGCAACCAGCTGCGGCGCCGTCCATTCCCCCAGGCCAAACAGCCCTTCGTAGATCCAGTAGGTAAACTCGGCCTCGCGCAAGGCATCGCCCCACAGGACGGGGCGGGTTCCCTTGTAACGCTCCTCCAGGAACTGGCGCAGCATGACGCAGGCCTGACGGCCGTCAGCCTTGCCATACTCCTGCATCAGACCGGCGGCGCGGTAGGCGCACAGCTCGCCCTGGCAGGGCCCCATTCCCAGACGGGTGCGGCGGCGCAGGTCGATGAGGTTGTCCACATCCAGCTCGCGCAGGGCGTATTCGATTTCACCCGCGGTGACCATTTCGCACTCGCAGATCAGGGCGTTGGCCTTGGGATTGTCACGGAAGAAGGCGATGACCCGCTCGCCGTGGCGGTATTGGGCTGAGCCTTCGACCGGCACCGAGAGACCGGGGGCGGAGACCTTTTCCGGATCCCGCGAGCCGGGCAGGCTCAGTTCGGCGGTCTGGCAGGGTTTGCTGTTGCCGAGTTTCTTGGCCAGCAGATCGGTGGCCCACTCCGCCATTAGGCGGTAGGTCATCAGCTTGCCGCCGGTGATAGTGTTGAAGCCCTTGAGGCCGTCACGCTCGGCGTGATCGAGCAGCACGATACCGCGGCTGATGTTGCGACCGGTGTCGTCACCGTCCACCGCCACCAGCGGGCGTACCCCGGCGTAGGCGCGCAGCAGACGGGTGCGGGCCATGATGGGGGCGAGCTTGATCCCCTCGCGCAGCAGCACTTCCACCTCTTCCGGTTCGACGGTGAGCTGGTCAATCTTGTTGTAATCGATGCGACTCGAGGTGGTGCCGATGAGGGAGATGGTATCGCCCGGCACCAGAATGTCCGCATCCGCCGGTTTGCGGGCGCGGTTGAGCACCAACTGGTTGATGCGGTAATCCATGATGAGCAGGGAGCCCTTGGCCGGGAACATGCGGATGCCGAGATCGGCGTATTCGCAAATTTGCTGGCCCCAGATGCCGGCGGCGTTGATCACCTCCTGACACTCCACCTCGAACGCTTCGCCGGTGCGGGTATTGATCGCCTTGACCCCGTGTACCCGATCTTGCGTGCGCAGCAGCCCCAGCACCTTGCAGTGGGTGAAAATGCGGGCGCCGTGCTCTTTCGCGTCCAGCACGTTGGCGGCGGCGAGGCGGAACGGGTCGACCGTGCCATCCGGCACATGGATGGCGCCGATCATCGCCGGGTTGGCGTTGGGCTCCATACGCAAGGCTTCGCGCGGATCGAGCTGGCGGGTTTCAATACCGGCCAGAGCGCAGGCATCCATAAAGGTGGTTTGGAAATTGATGTCATCTTCCGGCAGGGTGAGGAAGAGGCCGCCCGTGTCTTCGACACAGTGGCTGGCAATCCGCTTGAGGATGCGGTTTTCCTGGATGCATTCGCGGGCGGACTCCTGATCCGTCACCGCGTAGCGGGCACCGGAGTGGAGCAGGCCGTGGTTGCGGCCGGTGGTGCCAGCGGCGATATCATCGCGCTCGAGCAGGATGCAGTCGATGCCGCGCAGTGCGCAATCGCGCATGATGCCGGCCCCTGTGGCACCGCCGCCTATGATGACGACTTGTGTAGTTATTCTTTTCATTGTTGCCCGTCTCATCTCTTCCAGATGAGGCCAGTGTGGCTTACTTCTGAGTGGAAATGTTTGATATGGGCCAAATTTGCGCTCGCAAACGCTCATTTGCTCGCGCGTTAATGAGCATTATGTGACATTTGTCACGCTTGTTATCGCAGCGGTTAATGGGCTGGTGGCGAATGGCAGACACAAAAAAGGGGCATCGGATGCCCCTTGTCACTGTTTGACGAGTCTGGTGGGGGTGTGATGGGTCAGCCGCAGCACTTCTTGTGCTTTTTGCCGCTGCCACAGGGGCAGGGATCGTTGCGTCCTGCCTTGAGGGGGGCTGGATCCTGCTCTCCCTCGGTGTAGACCCAGCGGCCCTGATAACGCACGAAGCGAGAACGCTCATGGAGGCAGTGACGCTCATCCCCTTCCAGAAACCAGGCTTTGAACTCCACCATCCCGGTTTCATCCTCCGGGCCGCCCTGGCTGGCGATGATCTCGAGACCATCCCAGCGGGTGTCGATGCGTGAAAGCTCTTCGGCGGTGAGACCGCCAAGGTGGGCCGGGTGCCAGCTATGGACCAGATACTCCCCCAGACCGAGCACAAAAGCGCTGTAGCGAGAGCGCATCAGCTGTTCCGGGGTGTCAGCCACAGCGCCACTGTGACGTGAGCCACAGCACAATTCGAGAGAAAGGGTTGAGCCGCAAGGACAAAGATTCATGATTTTCACGTTCTGGCCGATTTGTTTAAGGGAATTGTAACGAAAGCTGGGCTCGCCCTGCCAGCACCTATACTGATGAGTAAGCAAGGAATTCCAATAAAAACAGCTGCAAGGATGTGAAAGATGACGCTAAAGCAGAAAATCCTGTTACTGGGTGCAGTACCCGTGCTGCTGATGGCCCTGGTGGTCAATCTCAGTAACTACATGGTCTCCAAGCGCGATCTGGAGTCTGATCTGGTGGTGGCGAGGGAAAATGCCATCAAGGAGCGTAAAGCGCTGCTCAGCAGTTACATCATGATGGCCAAAACCGCTGTCGATGCCGTGTATTCTCTGCCGGATTCACCGGAAAATCGTCAAAAGGTCAAAGAGTTGCTCAGGCCGCTGCGTTACAGCAGTGACGGTTACTTCTTTGTCTATGACTTTGAGGGCAACACCATACTGCTGCCGGTGCGTACCGAGCTGGAGGGAAAAAACCGCTGGAACGACAAGGATGCCAAGGGCAAGTTGCTGATCCAGGAGATCCTCAAGTCGGCCCGTCAGGGGGATGGTTTTACCGAATACTGGACGGCCAAGCCATCTATCGGTCGCGATGCTCCCAAACTGGCCTTTACTCTGGTGCTGGACAAATACCAGTGGGCCATTGGCACCGGTTTTTATATCGATGATATCGACAACGAGCTGGCGGCCTTGCGGGCAGAGCGCGAGAGCAACATGCATGCCTCGTTGCAGAGCAGTGTGCTGGTGATCCTGCTGATCCTCGGTATCACCCTGGCGGCGACCGTTATTGTGGGCAACCGGGTCACCAAGCCGCTGGCGGATGCGGTACTGGCATTGAACGATATCGCCAACGGCGACGGGGATCTGACCCAGCGCCTCAAGGTGCAGAGTCAGGACGAGATTGGCCAGCTGGCCAGCGCTTTCAACCGCTTTGTCGAGCGGATCCAGTCGGTGGTGAGTCAGGTGGGCGAGACCAGCAACCACCTCTTTAGCGCGGTCGACAAGTTGCACCATCTGAGCGAGCACTATGACCATCAGATGCAGGGTCACAGTCGCGAGACCGATCAGGTGGTCACAGCGGTTACCGAGATGAGCTCCACTGCACAGGAGGTGGCGGCCAGTGCCTCCAATGCCGCGACGGCAACCAGCGATGCGGCCCGTGAATCGGACGCCGCTCGAGGGGTGGTGAGCGGGGCCATCAACAGTATCAACCGGCTGGTGGGGGAGGTGCATACCGCCTCCGGCGTTATCGAGCAATTGGCGCAAGAGACCGCCAAGATTGGCTCGGTGGTGGAGGTCATTCGCGGCATTGCCGAACAGACCAACCTGCTGGCGCTGAACGCCGCCATTGAGGCGGCCCGCGCCGGTGAGCAGGGACGCGGCTTTGCGGTGGTGGCGGACGAAGTGCGTTCGCTGGCCGGTCGTACCCAACAGAGCACCAAGGAGATCAACGAGATGCTGCAACGTCTGCAGGGCGGGGTGAAGCAGGCGGTGGAGGTGATGCAGGCGAGCGAGGATCGCAGCCAGGAGACGGTGCAGGAGGCGAGCCATATCGCCAGCTCCCTCGACAGCATGGTGATGGCGGTTAGTACCATCAACGACATGAACATCCAGATCGCCACCGCCGCCGAGGAGCAGCACGCGGTCTCCGAGGAGATCAACAAGAACCTGGTGGCCATTCAGCAGATTGTCAGCGAGCTGACCAGCGCGGCGGTGGAATCCAACAGCACCACCCGCGATCTGGCCAGTACCGGTGACAAATTGCGCAAACTGGTGTCGCAATTCCGTTATTGATCTTGCAATGGTCCGTGACGGCCACCACAAGATGCGGCCTGACCCCCGGTTCAGGCCGCACTTTATTTGGGGATTGACCAATAATGTGTGAAAATTGCCAGCCTCTTTTTTTCAGCCTTTGCCCCATACCCTATGAATGAGATCGTGAAAGGTAGTATCGATTTGATCCGGCAGCTCAACTACGGCCTGGTCTATGCCAGCCTGGAAGAGCACAAGGAGCTGTCGCGCACCGATCTCTCCCGCCTGACCGGCCTCTCGCCCGCCAGTATCACCAAGATCACCAGGGAACTGCTCGATGGGGGGCTGGTGGTCACCTGTGGTGAAAGTTCAGTGGGGCGCGGCCGTCGTCAGACCTTGCTGCGCATTAACGAGCGCCGCTTCCAGTTTCTCTCCATGCGTCTCGGCCGTGGCTACGTGGATATGGCGCTGTTTGACTTTTCCGGGCGTTCGCTGGCCCGCCAGCGCCACCTCTTTACCGAGGAGGAGCGCGCCGATCTGCTGGGCAGTCTGGTGCATGCCATCAAGGTGTTTTTGCCGAGAAAGTCCCTCAGTCTGGCCTGCATCGCCCTCTGTCTGCCGGGTCAGGTAGAGCGCCACTCCGGCATGGTCAAGCACTTCCCCTTCTACGATCTGCGCAACTGGCCCCTTGGCCCGACTCTGCAACAGGCGTTCTCGGTACCTGTGCTGGTGAGCGGTGACGTGCGCACCTGGATCCAGGCCGAGCGGGAGTGGGGGGCTGCCAAGAATTGCGCCGATGCGGTGCTGGTGTTTGTCCACAACGACATCGGGGTCGGCATGGTGGTCAATGGCCAGCTTATCGAGAGCGAAAATGCGCTGCTCGGAGATCTCAGCCACCTGCAGCTCGAACCCTATGGCCAGCGCTGCTACTGCGGCGGCTTTGGCTGTGCCTGCACCCTGGTGACCAATCAGGCGTTGGAGGCGCAATACCGGGATTTGCGCGAGCGGATGCAGGAGCACGACTTGCCCGAGAGCGTCACCATTCGCGAGCTGTGCGAGCTGGCGCTGGCAGGCAACGGCCTTTGTCAGGATATTCTCCATCAGGCGGCGGGTCGTCTCTCCAAGGTACTCTCCAATCTCATCTGCCTGCTCAATCCGGGCAAGCTGCTGCTCGGGGGCGAGATCACCCGTGCCGATCGGCTGCTGTTCCCCATGCTGCACCAGTCGCTGGCCAGCCAGCTGCCAGCCGAATATCTGGTGCGGCTGCAGATTGAATCCACCCACTTCTACGAAGATCCCACCAAGCCCACCTCGGTGCAGGTGCACAAGGCACTGCGCGATGGCAGCCTGTTGCTGGAGCTGCTGCGCAGCTGTCAGGAGTCGTAAGACAAGAGGTGTTGGCACTGCGTCTGGCGAAAGGGGCAGGGATTGCTGTTCCGCCAGCGCGTAACTCGGTAC
The DNA here is from genome assembly GCF_027705925.1 of Aeromonas sp. Y289-2. Classification (NCBI taxonomy): domain Bacteria; kingdom Pseudomonadati; phylum Pseudomonadota; class Gammaproteobacteria; order Aeromonadales; family Aeromonadaceae; genus Aeromonas; species Aeromonas sp. Y289-2. The sequence goes on along the minus strand of NZ_JAPDCH010000002.1, from coordinate 57,936 downwards.
AATCTTGCCCTTTTCCGGCAGTCTCCCTGTTATCGCGCCCTGTGGCGCCTTGACTTGTTGGCATCGCTGCCGTTCCTGTTTTGACTCCAGTTGTGAACCTAGATGAAGCCTGTTCCTGATCACGCCGTCAACCGCCTGCGGGCCTGGCGCAAGAGTATCTCTACCCGACCGTTTCTTGCCCGTGGCGGCACCCTGGCCCGCTGTCCGGCCTGTCAGCTGCGCGAGGACTGGTGTGCCTGCGAGTGGCGCCCCGAGCTCAAAGCGGAGGCCGGTTTCTGCCTCCTGATGTATGACAGCGAGCCGATGAAGCCCTCCAACACCGGTCGCCTCATCGCCGATGTGTTGCCGGATTCCACCTGGGCGTTTCTCTGGTCACGTACCCAGCCCCATCCCGAGTTGCTGGCCCTGCTGGCCGATCCCGCCTGGCAGCCCTATGTGGTCTTTCCCGCTTGCGAGAAGGCGCCTGCCCGCCTGACCGGCGAGGTGACGCTGGCGCCCGGCAAGAAGCCGCTCTTTATCCTGCTCGACGGCACCTGGCCGGAGGCGCGCAAGATGTTTAACAAGAGCCCCTATCTGGATGGTTTTCCGGTGCTCGCCATCAAACCCGATGCACTCTCCACCTATGGCATGCGGGTGGCCAACAGCGAGGAGCACCTCTGCACCGCCGAAGTGGCGGCCTGCGTGCTGGAAGTGGCGGGGGAGCTCAAGGCGGGGCAGGCACTGCAGCACTGGTTCAATCTGTTCAGCAGCCGCTACATGGCCGGTCGGGTCAGCCGTTTCCCCGGTGCCGATGAGGAGCATCTCTGTGAGGCGCTGGCGGCCATCAAGGAAGCGAACGTCGCTTCAACGGCTTGCTAACGGGCCCTCTGAGCTCAAATTAATGAAAATAAGGAATCAATTGGCTGCCACTGTTTCGTTAGATTCATGGTCAGTGGCTCGCTAGGATAGCGGACAGCCTGTGCAGCCCCCCGCACAACGTCGTTTTGGTTATCTCCGGTTGCTCCTTCGGGCAACCCACTCTCGTGAGGTCTATGGATGGAATTGGAACTGGTTACCCTGTTTGCCCTGTTTGGTGTGGCGCTTGTCGCCGGCTTTATCGATGCCATCGCCGGTGGTGGCGGCCTGCTGACGGTGCCGGCCCTGCTGGCCACCGGCATGCCCCCGGCGCTGGTGCTCGGTACCAACAAGCTGCAGAGCAGTTTTGGCTCCTTCTCCGCCACCTGGTTCTATGCCCGCAAGGGGCTGCTGGAGTGGGCCATGATCTGGCCTGCGGTGATCTGCACCTTTATCGGTGCGGCTATCGGCACGCTGGCGGTGCAGACCATAGACGCCGCCATTCTCGAGCGCCTGCTCCCTTTCCTGCTGATGGCCTTTGCCTGCTACTTCTACTTCTCGCCGCGGGTAAGCGATGCCGAGAGCTCCCGCCGTCTGACTCCCATGCTGTTTGCGCTGCTGGTGGGGGGCGGTGTCGGCTTTTATGACGGCTTCTTTGGGCCGGGCACAGGTTCGTTTTTTGCCATCGGTTTCGTGGCGCTGGCGGGCTTTGGCATGGCGCGCGCCACCGCCCATACCAAGCTGCTCAACTTCACCTCGAATATTGCCTCCCTGCTGTTCTTTGCTCTTGGTGGCAAGGTGGTGTGGAGTGTCGGTTTTTGCATGGCGTTGGGGCAGTTTATCGGCGCCCGCTTTGGCTCCAAGATGGTGCTGAAAAAAGGGGTGAAGCTGATCAAGCCGCTGCTGGTGACCGTCTCCCTGCTGATGTCCGCCAAGCTGGTGTGGAGCCAGTATCCGGAGCTGTTTGCCTGGATCTGAGCCGCGGCGAGTGTGCGATAAATCGGATGTTTACGGGGCCCAAGGGCCCCGTTGTCATATCTGGTGTTTTACAGCGCTAGCGCGGTGTGTCGCTGCAGTGGCGAAAGTGTTGGTGCAGGGCGCTCACCAGCCTGGCAATGCGCTCGCGCTTTAGGCTGTTTGGCCGGTAGACCAGATGCAGGGGGCGGCCCAGTCCGGGCAGTGGACGCGCCATCTCCCCCTGTTCTCTCACTAGCCCCAGCAGGCCAGCGGGAAGCAGCACAGGGCCAATACCTGCCTTGGCGAGTTCGATGAGCGCCAGATAGGAGTCGAGCTCCATGGCGGGCTCCAATCCCATATCTGCCAGCGGTTCGCGCAGGTAGCGGTTGGAGGGGTTCTCCAGATCCATGGTGAGGATCTTGCGCCTACTTTGTGTGTTGGCTGGTGGCAGGCTCGGCTGCGCCTCGCCCACCAGATAGAAGGGCTCCTCAAGCAGCAGATTGGTGTCGAGGCCATGGCCGGGTGGGAGCCGACCGGCGCAGATGCCGAGCAGGGCATCACCGCTGCGCACCCGCGCCAGAATGACCGGAGTGTGGTGGGTAGAGAGGGCAAGGTGGGGATCGCGCTCCAGATAGTCACGCATAAAGTGGGCGAGATAACCCGCCAGCAGGGTTTCGGAGCAGGCGATGGGGAGGGGGCTCTGATCCGCCAGATCCTGACTATCGGCAAGCACCCCCTTCATTTCGGCCAGACTCGGGGCAACTCGTTCCAGCAGCTCCTTGGCCTGCGGGGTGAGGCGGATCTGGCGCCCCTCCGGCTCGATCAGCTTCTTGCCAAGGCGCAGCTCCAGCTGGGCAATCCGCTTGCTCACCGCCGACTGGCTGATATAGAGGCGACTGGCCACCTTGGCCATGGTTCCTTCACTTGCCAGCAGGCTCAGCGTCTCCAGCCCTTCCAGTAACATCTCGCCCCCTTGTTTATCGCCATCAGGATCGTCACAGATTGAGCGCTACCTTAGGGGCTGACTGGTTCAGGAGCAAGGGTCGTTTGCTGCCTTGGCCGGTCGAATGCGCCACTCGCTCAAGGGCGGCGCGAAGATCACCAGATTGCCGATGAGGCTGCTCACCACTCCGGCCACCGAGACCGGCTGCCAGACAAAGCCTTCATAGAAGGTGGAGAGGGTAAGCGCCACCAACGGAAAGAGCACGGTGGCGTAGGAGGCCTTGCTGGCACCGATGCGCCCCACCAGCGTCAGGTAGGCGGTAAAAGCGATCACCGAGCCAAACAGGGCGAGGTAGACCATGGCCGCCAGATAGTGGCCATCTGTCGGCACAACCAGTTGCTGCCCGAGCAATGTGACCCAGCCCAGCAGCAGCACCACGCCGTAAACCATGCCCCAGGGCACCAGTTGCAGTACGTGGTAGCCATGGCGCTGGCCCCGGGCCGAGACCAGATTGCCCAGCGAAAAGCAGAGGGTGCCGCCGCAGGCGAGCAGCAGCCCCTGCCAGCCGTTTGCACCCAGTTGCGCATCCGCCAGCACCGGCCAGAACAGTAACAGGGTGCCAAAGAGTCCCAGCAAGGAGCCTTGCAACCAGCGCAGGGTGGGGCGCTTGCGCTCGAACAGCCAGAGGTTGAGGCCGTTGAAGATGCTGGCACTGGCGAAGATCACCGCCGACATGCCGCTCGGGATATAGCGGGTGGCGTGGTAGAAGCAGAGAAAGTTGGTGGAAAAGAGCAGGGCACCGAGCAGCGCCGCATAGCGCTGGCCATGCCAGGGGAGGCGCGGAAAGCGGCCACTGGCGGTGAGCAGGGCAAACAGTGCCAGCGCCGCCAGCAGGAAGCGGTAGAGCACCGACACCTCGATGGGAATGGGGCCAAGTTGCCAGGCGATGGCAATCCAGGTGCTGCCCCAGATAAGCACGGTGGCAAGATAGAGCATCAGGTTCATCACAGTTCCGGTGAGTCAGGGAGAGATGATCCACTATGGGGCGAACCCTGATGGCTGGATTGCACCATCTTGCGGTTTTTCATCGTCACGCGCTGTCATCTGCGGGCGCGGTCGGTAAGATGGATGGCAGCGGGATAACCCGTACACATAACCGGAACAGGCGGCAGGGGCGAATGAAAACAGCAGGGGTATTTGATGCACTGGTCAGCACCGGCGCCCGGCTGGAGGACGCCTGCTGGCTCGAACCCGGGCTTGGCGTCGCCAGTTGGCGCAACTGCTATGACCAGACCCGCTATCACAAGCCGGGCCACCACACCCTGAGCGTCTATCTGCAAGGAGGCGAGCAGACCGAGCGACTCGATGGGCCGGGTGGCCACGGTGGCACTGGCAAGGTGTGCATCATGCCGGATCACCACAGATCCGAGTGGCTGGTGCGCGAAGAGTTTCGCTTCTTTCATCTCTACTTCACCCCGGCTCACCTCACCCGTATCGCCGAGGAGGCGTGTGACAAGGAGGGGCGTCACCTGCAACTGGTGGACAAGACCTTTATCGACGATCCGCAGGCGGCTTCGCTGGTGCTGCGCCAACTGATGCAGCTTCAGTGGCAGCACAGGGTCGATCGGTTGGCACTCTCCCACGGCGCCTGGATGTTGATCCTCCACGCCTACCGCCACCACACCGAGGAGGCTCCCGGTCTGCCGCCTCTACGCGGTGGGCTGGCGCCCGTGGTGATCAAACGGGTGCAGGAGTATCTGCAGGCCCATCTGGCCGATTCGGTCACGCTGGCAGAGCTGGCGCAGCAGGCGGGGCTGAGCGAGTATCACTTTGCCCGCATGTTCGGTCAGAGTCTCGGCTGCCCGCCCCACCGCTATCTGCTTGGGCTGCGGCTCAAACGGGCCAAGCAGCTGTTGGCTGGCCCCGAGCCGCTGGCCAGTATCGCCAGTCAGTGTGGCTTCTCTTCCCAGGCCCATTTCGGCAATCGTTTTCGCGAGGCGTTTGGTTTGACGCCGGGGCAGTGGCGGGCGCAATTGTCATCTTCTCGTCACAGATAACCCTGAGACTTTGGGCAAAAGAGGTGTACTCTCTACCACTTATTCATTGAAAGGAATGCCCATTGAATTATCGCAAACGTCAAATCCGTACCCGTCATCTCTGGTTCAGCCACTGGAATGCTCCGCAAGATCGCACCGCTGTTGTTACCCCTCCCGAACCTGCAGTGCCTCACAGTTCACGTTGAAAAAGCCCCGCCTGCGATAGGATTTTTCCGGTAACTTTGCCACTATTGCCCCATCACAATGATGTGGACATGGCTGGATGTTTCTGGAACGTATTGAAGTCAAAGGTTTTCGCGGTATAAATCGCCTGTCGCTCGGGCTGGATCACACCACAGTGCTGATCGGCGAGAATACCTGGGGTAAATCGAGCCTGCTGCGCGCCCTCTGGTGTCTGCTGGGGCAGGATGCCGAGCCCTATCAGTTCACCGCCGAGGATTTTCACCAACCGGAAGATCCCGAATTGGCCCCGGCGCGTCACCTGCAACTGGTGCTCACCTTCAGTGAGCACAGACCCCAGATGTGTCAGCACTCCCGTCGGCTGGCCCGTCTTTGCCCCTCCTGGGTGCTGCACAAGGACAAATTCCACCGCATTCACTATCGCGCCAGCGCCGAGCTGCAGGCGGATGGCTCTGTGCTCACCATTCACGACTTTCTCGACGGGGTAGGCAAGAGCTTGCCCATCGCCAATACCCACGAGCTTGTCTGCATGCTCATCACCATGAACCCGGTGTTCCGGTTGCGGGACGCCCGTACCGCTCGCAACGGGGTGGAGACATTGCAGTGGGGAGATCTCTCCGAGCATCGCCTGAGCGAGCTGGCGGACAAGCTGATCGATGAACCCCAGCGCATCGGCGAGCCGGAGCTCAAAGAGGCGCTCCAGGCGGTGCGCCAGTTGATGGACCACTACTTCAACGCCCTGGCACCCATCAAGAACAAGCCGCGCAGTCAGCGCGACATCATCAATCGCCCCATGACGTTGCGCAATCCGGGCAACCTGCATACCCTGCTGCGCCGCGCCGATAACCGCGCGCTGCAGCTGGCGATGGCGGGGATGGCGGCTACCTTGTTGCAGGCGCGGGGCAACCGGGAGCTGGAGGAGGGGGCCCGTCCCATCATGATCCTGGAGGACCCGGAGAGTCGGCTGCACCCGACCATGCTGGCGCTGGCGTGGGGGCTGCTGGAACAACTGCCGGGCCAGAAGCTGCTCACCACCAACTCGGGGGATCTGCTCTCCTCCCTGCCGCTCAATCAGGTGCGGCGGCTGGTGCGCCGTCAGCAGGATATCCTCTGTCACCAGCTGGGGGGCGAGCGTTACAGCAGCGACGATCTGCGCAAGATCGCCTTCCACGTGCGGATCAACCGCCCCATGTCGCTGTTTGCCCGTTGCTGGCTGCTGGTGGAGGGGGAGACCGAGATCTGGCTGCTCTCCGAGCTGGCCCAGATCTGCGGTTACAGTCTGCGGGCCGAAGGGGTGCGGATCATCGAGTTTGCCCAGTGCGGCCAGTCGCCGCTCATCAAGGTGGCGCGAGATTTTGGCATCGAGTGGCACCTGCTGACCGATGGCGACGAGGCGGGGCTCAAGTATGCCACCTCGGCCCGTGGCCAGCTCAAGGGCGAGCGGGAGCGGGACCGACTGACCCAGCTCCCTGCCGCCGACATCGAGCACTACCTCTATCACAACGGTTTTGAAGCTGTGTTTCGTCGCGAGGCCGGGGTGGGCGGGCGCGCCATGTGGAGCGCCAGTCACATCATCAACAAGGCGATCCATCACCGCAGCAAGCCGGGAATGGCGCTGGCGGTGGTGGAAGAGGCGGAGCGGCTCGGCGCCGAGCATATTCCGCCGGTGATCCGCCAGATGTTTGCCCGGGTGGTGGCGCTGGCCCGTGGTCAGGGCTAAAGCCAGCGCTGCATCCCGTCACTATGGATATGGCTGCCAGCAGGGCGCCCCTCAAGGTGGGCTCTGCTGGCGGCAAATTGCCCCGGATTGTTTGTCGCGATTGGGGATAGCCGCCGGTTTGGGTATACTCGCCCCTCTCTGGCGCCCCGGTGGCGCACCTCGAATCTTTACTGCTGGAGGCGTCGTGTTCGTCCAACTCCCTTTTTGGCTCTTTCCTCTCACCGGATTGATGGCGCTTGGCGCCCTGATCGCCCTCGGCATCGTGCTGTGGCGCGGTGATATCTGCCCTGGCCAGCGCTCGCGCATCAGTCAGCAGCTCTTCTCCATCTGGGTCATTACCGCGCTCTCCCTGATGCTGGCGGTAGAGGCCAAGGCTGCCAGCTGGCTCATCTGGAGTGGTGGGGGCGCACTGGTGCTCGGGGTTGGCTTGTCACTGGCTCAGTCACGGCTGGAGGGCAAGCGTTCAGTCCCCTCGACACTGCTCTGGCTACCAGCGTTGCCGCTCGCTCTCTATGGCATCGGGCTGCTGCAACTGCAGGGCTGGGTGAGCGGCCTGCTGCAGATGGCGATACTGGGGGCGGCCTTTGCCCACCTGATGCTGCTGCGGGCCCGTCATCGTCTCAAGGCATTCAACACCCTGTTGCCGCTGGCCGGTCTGGTGGGGGCGATGGCCAGCCTTGTCTGGCTGGCAGTGCTGGTGGGCTGGCAAGGGGGGGAGGCCAATCTCGATGCCCTGATCCCGGCGGTGGTGACCCAGGCAGCGTTGCTGGTGGCCTCTCTGCTGCTCTGGTTCAGCCCGCTCTATTTGCAGCGTGATACCGCGCCAGTGGTGGTCTCCACCTCCCTGTGTGGCCTGCTGATCGCCCAGATTGCCGCTACCAGCGTGTTGCACCAGCTGATCTGACACTGGCGCTGAAAAGAGAAAGCCCCGAGCCTTGGCTCGGGGCTTTTGCATATCTGGCTTGCAGGAATCGCTGCTATCAATTCACAGCAATCGATCAATAGAAATCGTCGGCCCCGCAGATAAAGAGGCAGCTGCTGCGCGGCTGGGCGAGATACTCCCGGGTCAGCCCCTCCAGCGGCATGCCGAAGGTGCAGATATCTTGCGGCGAGGGGAGGGCGGTATCGAGGATCCGCCGCCAGTAGCCGCCGACCCCCTTGGGGGGGCTCGGCAGGTTGAAGGTGAGGGGCTCCCAGTAGGCGTTGAACAGCACATAGAGCGCCAGCTTGGTTTCGCTCGACAGCGCTGACATGGCGATGGCGTGGGAGTGGGGGCTGAAATCCGGTTGCCCGGCGTTGACCCCGTGCCAGCAGATCTCGCTGTGGCGCAGGATCTCGGTGAGCGACAGCGGCATGCTCTCCTGCTCCGGGCGCTGGAACAGGTGTTTGCGGTACTGGATCAGCTCCTTCATAAAGCGGAACATCTCCTGACTGCGGGCATTGGGCAGCCAGTTCATCCAGCAGGTGGCGTTGTCCTGACAGTAGCCGTTGTTGTTGCCCCGCTGGGTGCGCAGCAGCTCGTCTCCCATCAGCAGCATGGGGGAGCCCACCGAGAGCAGGGTCGCCACCATCATGTTTTTGGCCTGACGTATCCGCAGGGCGTTGATCTGGGGATCTTCCGTCACCCCTTCGTGGCCGTGGTTCCAGCTGAAGTTGTGATCGCAGCCGTCACGGTTCTCCTCCCCGTTGGCCTCGTTGTGTTTGCTGTTGTAACTGGCCCAGTCCCACAGGGTAAAACCGTCGTGGCAGGTAACGAAGTTGATGCTTTTCTCGGGATCGGCGTGGTGATAGTGGTAGATGTCGGGACTGCCGCAGAGCCGCTCGACAAAGGCGGTGACGCTGTTGTCATCCCCGCGCAGAAAGCGGCGCACATCATCCCGGAACTGGCCGTTCCACTCACGCCAGCGGGCGCCGGCCAGTGACCCCACCTGATAGAGCCCCCCCGCGTCCCAGGCTTCGGCAATCAGCTTGATGTCGGCGATGTTGGGGTCGGTATCTATGGTGCGCAGGGTAGGCGCATTGGCCTGCGGCTGACCCGATTCATCCCGTGACAGAATGGCAGCCAGATCAAACCGAAAGCCATCGACGTGCATCTCCTGACGCCAGAAGTGGAGGCTGTCCATGATCATCCGCAGCACCACCGGATGGGCGCCGTTGAAGGTGTTGCCGCAGCCCGAATAGTTGGTGTCCTTCTGGTTGTTGTCGAGGATGTAGTAGGCCTCGTTGTCGATGCCGCGAAACGAGAAGGTGGGGCCATCATCACCCCCTTCGGCGGTGTGGTTGTAAACCACGTCCAGGATCACCTCGATATTGGCCTTGTGCAGCGCCTTGACCATGTCGCGAAATTCGGTCAGCGGATCATCGCCGCAGGCGTATTGGGCGTGGGGGGCGAAAAAGGACATGGGGCTGTAACCCCAGTAGTTGGAGAGTCCTTTGGGCGCATCCTGAGGATCGAACTGGAACACCGGCAGCAGCTCGACGGCGGTGACACCGAGAGACTGCAGATAGGGGATCTTCTCAATCAGCCCGAGATAGGTGCCACGCAGCGCCGGATCGACCCCGGAGCTCGGGGACTTGGTAAAGCCCCCCAGATGCAGTTCGTAGATCACCGAGCGGGAGAGGGAGTGAGCGGGCAGTTTGTCTCCTTCCCAGTCGTAGTGGCGAGTATCGACCACCTTGTTCTTGGCGCAACAAGCCAGATTGCTGCCTGGACGGGCCGCCGCCCATCGATCGTAATTGGCGCCAAGCTCGATGCTGCGGCCGTAAGGGTCGAGTAACACCTTCTCGGCATCGAAGCGGGTGCCGCCATATGGGCGCCATGGGCCCTGAATGCGATAGGCGTAACGCTGCCCGACCGAGATCCCCTCCACATGGATATGCCAGTAGTAGGCGGTGCGATTAAGGCGCGGGGAGAGGGGGATCACCTCGGGGGTCGCATCGTCTGCGCTTGCGAAGAGCAGCAGTTCGACCCGGCTGGCGAGGCGTGCCCAGATCGCGAAGTTGACGCCGTTACTGTCGGGTGTGGCCCCCAACTGACGGCAGTGACCGGCGGAGATGCGCATATTCTACCTACCCAAAATGAGGAGTGTTCACCTTATTGAGTGTAGTGCCGGATGCCTGGCAAGGACTCGATTGCCTGAAAAAACAGCATGATGCTGCTAATGACCGCACTATTTGTCCGATTAATCTACGAATAAACTTTTTTTGAGATATTTACTTGCAATCTGTGCGCTGGCGCCTATTATTGGCGACCTCAGACGCGGGGTGGAGCAGCCCGGTAGCTCGTCGGGCTCATAACCCGAAGGTCGTCAGTTCAAATCTGGCCCCCGCAACCATCTGAGATCCTGACCAGTAAAACCGGTGTAACCGGTTGGTGGGAAAGGAGAAATCGAACTGGCTACTGCTCGGCCACTTCGAGAAAAATTCGGACGCGGGGTGGAGCAGCTCGGTAGCTCGTCGGGCTCATAACCCGAAGGTCGTCGGTTCAAATCCGGCCCC